>DASXCQ010000078.1:0-296489 GCA_036491115.1 Pseudonocardiaceae bacterium | reverse complement strand
CGCATGGTCCACCGCGATCGCCAACGGCCACGGCTCGGCCAGCGTCACACCCGCCTGCACCAGCGCCAACACCGCCGCCAACCCCAGCGCGGGCAGGTGCGGGCGGGCCGCCGGTGCGGCGACGCGGAGCGCCAGGGGGAGCTGCATACACCAGATGTTCACCTCGAGGAGGTGCCACTTGCCATTGGACGTAGGTACTACGCCGAGGAGCAAGGTCCGTAATGGACATGTTGCTCCCCTACTCTCTCGGTATGTGGTTCTCCCGCCGACGCCGTGACCCCGACGAGCCGCTGTCCACCGCGGGCCTCGTCGCGCGGTACACCGCGGCAGGCGTCGTCGTGCTCGTTTCCCTGGCCGGGCTGCTGGCCTACATCGCCAGGCAGGCCGGTACCGAGCAGGCGGTCGCCGCGGCGACCCAGACGACCTCGGTGATCGCGCACGGGATCGTCGAGCCCCAGCTGACGCCGGAGGTCGTCACAGGAGATCCGGCCGCGCTCCAGACCTTCAACGACACCATGCGCCGTTACGTGTTGGTCCCCGGCAGCTCCCTGGTGCGGGTGAAGCTGTGGACCGCGGGCGGCCGGATCGTGTACTCCGACGAGCCGAAGCTCGTCGGCATGCGGTTCGCGCTGGGCACCAGCGAACTGGCGGCGTTGCGCCAGCGGGGCGCCGACTCCGAGGTCAGCGACCTCACCAAACTGGAGAACCAGTACGAACGCCCCTTCGGCAAGCTGCTGGAGGTGTACATCGGGGTGCGCAGCACCTCCGGCCAGCCGCTGCTGTTCGAGACCTACTACCAGTACGACGCGGTCACCGACGCCGGTGAGGGCGCGTGGCGGCGGTTCGCACCGCCCTCGCTGGGCGCGCTGCTGGCGCTGGAACTGGTGCAGATCCCGTTCGCGTGGTCGCTGGCCCGGCGGGTCCAGCGGCAGCGGCAGGAACGGGTGCGGCTGCTGCAGCACGCCGTCGACGCGTCCGACGCGGAACGCCGGCGGATCGCCGGCGAGCTGCACGACGGCGTCGTGCAGGAGCTGACCGGCCTGACCTACGCGATGGACGCGGCCCGGCTCGGGCAGCCGGACGAGTCCCGGCGGGCCGAGCTGATCTCGGACGCCTCGACCCGGCTGCGGTCGTCCATCCGGGCGCTGCGGTCGCTGCTGGTGGACATCTACCCGCCGAACCTGGCCGAGGAGGGCCTGCCGTCGGCCCTGGCCGAACTGGCCGACGGGATGGAACGCAGCGGCATCGAGGTCAGTCTGGACGCCGACGGTGCCGAGGAACTTCCGCTACCCTCCGCCGCGTTGTTGTTCCGCACCGCCCAGGAGGTGGTGCGGAACGTGATTTCGCACAGCGGAGCCAGGTCGGCGCAGATCAGCGTCGTCCAGGACGACTACAAGGTCACACTGGTGATCGACGACGACGGGCGGGGATTCGACGACGCCGAGTTGGACCAGCGGTCCGACGACGGCCATTTCGGCCTGCGCTCGATCGGCGACCTGCTGGCCAGGGCGGGCGGGGGCCTGTCCGTCCGGGCCGCGCCCGGCCAGGGCACCCGAGTGGAAGCTGAGGTACCGCTGCGATGATCCGCGTACTGATCACCGACGACCACGCGATCGTGCGGGCCGGGCTGGCCCAGTTGTTGCGCACCACCGACGATCTGGTCCTGGCGGGCGAGGCGTCCGACGGGACCACGGCCATCGCCATGGCCGAGGAGCTGCAGCCGGACGTGGTGCTGATGGACCTGTCCATGCCGGGCACCGACGGGGTGCAGGCCACGGCCCGGATCGTGGCGCAGAACCCGAAGGTGCACGTGCTGGTGCTGACGTCGTTCTCCGACCAGGCCAGGATCCTGGACGCGCTGGAGGCCGGTGCCGAGGGCTACCTGCTCAAGCACAGCGAGCCGGAGAAGATCCTGGCCGGCATCCGCGACGTGGTGAACGGCGGCTCGCCGCTGGACCCGAAGGCGGCCAGGGTGTTGCTCACCCACCGGCGGACCGCCGAACAACCGGGCGTGCACCTGACCGGCCGGGAGCGCGAGGTGCTGCGCATGGTCGGCGACGGACACCCGAACAAGACCATCGCCCGCCGGCTGGGCATCACCGAGCGGACCGTGAAAGCGCACCTGACCAGCGTGTACCAGCGCCTGGGCGTAGCCGATCGCACCCAGGCCGCGCTGTGGGCGCAACGGCACGCCGACCGGGACGCGGACCAGACCTGAGCCACACCGGCACAGTGATCCGGCCCGCCCCCAATTCGAGGGGACGAGCCGTTGTCGTGGCGGCCGCATATCGGTGAAATCCGGCGAATGCCCACCGCAAATGCCCCATCGGGCCCCGTCCCGCGGTTACGGGTCCAGGTACTAGCACCATCGGACTATGGCCGGGGTCGAAATCCCGCCCAACAATGGATTCATGGCCGACCTGCTCGAGGACACCCGCAATCGGCCGGTCGTGTTCCAGACACGGGCCGAGCCGGGGCAGAACCGACTGCGTCCGCATGTGCGGATGCTGGCCGGCGCCACCCTGGTCGTGGCCGCCCTCGCCGGTGCCGCCGGGATCACGTTCGGCGGTTCGGCTCTCTGGTCGGTACTGGGCAACTCGGATGCGCCGAACAACAACACGGCGCCGCTGTGGTTGCCACCGCCCAAGGGTGTCTCCACCCCGCAGGATCTCAGCGAACACACCGCGACGGTGGACCGGGACAGCACCGCGATCACGGACCCCACGACGTCGCACCACCCCTCCGCGACACACGTGCCGGGCGCGGACGACCCGCCCAACCACGAGGCCACGGGATCCGAGCACACCGCGACAGCGGCGCCGAACGCCGCTACCGCGGCGCCCACCGATGACCACACTGAACCGGAGCCCACCGACGACCACCACCGGGGCGCAGGTGGTGGTGGCCCCCACGGCGGCGGGTCATCCGGACACGGCTGACGACGGCTGGCTCTTGTTGAAGGTGCCCTGCTCGGCCGCCAACCGAACTAGCAGGTCAGCAGGAGACCAGCCGTCGTCGCCGTGGTAATCACGCAGCGAGTCCAGCACGGTGGACAGGCCCACCGAGTCCGCGTACCACATCGGTCCGCCCCGGTGCCTCGGGAATCCGTACCCGGACAGGTAGACCACGTCGATGTCCGAGGCCCGCAGGGCGATGCCCTCGTCCAGGATCCGCGCGCCCGAGTCGACCAACGCGAACACCAGGCGCGCCACGATGTCCTCGGCGTCGAACGTGCCGCGCTCGACACCGTGGCGCCGCCAGTAGTCGGTGAGGATCTCGTCCACCACCGGGCTGGGCCCGGGGTCCCGGCTGCCGGGTTGGTAGTCGTACCAGCCGCCGCCGGTCTTCTGCCCGAACCGGCCCAGTTCGCACAGGGCGTCGCCGAGCTCGTCCCTCGGGGTGTCCGGGTATTCGGCGTAACGGCGCTTGCGGACCGCCCAGCCGATGTCCAGGCCGGCGAGGTCGCCCATGCGGAACGGTCCCATGGCGAAGCCGAAGCCCTCGATGGCGGCGTCCACGTCCACCGGATTCGCCCCGGCCCGCACCAGGTCCGACGCCGCCGTGCGGTAGCCGGCCAGCATGCGGTTGCCGATGAAGCCGTCGCACACCCCGGCCACCACGCAGGTCTTGCCGATCCGCCTGCCGATGGCCATGGCGGTGACCAGCACGTCGTCCGCGGTGGCGTCGGCGCGGACCACCTCCAGCAGCCGCATCACGTTGGCGGGACTGAAGAAGTGCATGCCGACGACGTCACCGGGCCGCTGCGTCACGGCCGCGATCCGGTCGACGTTCAGGGTGGAGGTGTTGGTGGCCAGGATCGCGCCGGGCTTGGCCACCTCGGCCAGCCTGGTGAACACCGATCGCTTGACGTCCATGTCCTCGAACACGGCCTCGATCACCAGGTCGGAGTCGGCGAGATCGGCGAACTCCAGGCTCGGGGTGAGCAGGCCCATCCTGCGGTCCAGTTCGGTCGCGGCCAACTTGCCCCGGTCGACCTGGGCCTGGTAGTTGCGGCGGATCACGCCCAGGCCGCGGTCCAGTGCCTCCTGCGCGGTCTCCACGATGGTGACCGGGATGCCGACGTTGAGGAAGTTCATCGCGATGCCGCCACCCATGGTGCCGGCACCGAGCACGCCGACCCGCTCGACCGGCCGGGGTGCGGTGCCGGCCGGGATGTCCGGGATGCGGCGGGCGGCGCGCTCGGCGAAGAACGCGTGCCGCAGCGCCGCCGACTGGGGATCGGCCAGCAGTTCCCGGAACATCAGGCTCTCGCCGGTCAGGCCGTCGTCGATGGGCACCGTGGCGGCGACCCCGACCAGGTCCAGCGCGATCAGCGGGGCCTTGAATCCCCTGCCGCGCTTGGTGAGCCGCTCCTTCAGCGCGCTCAGGTCGGCCTGGTTCGCCGGCAGGTCCCGGATCCTGGGCAGCGGCCGGACGGCGGCGATCTCGGCGGCGAACCCGACGGCCCCGGCGACCACGTCGCTTTCCACCACCCGGTCCAGCAGGCGTTGCCCGTCCAGGGCGGCCAGCGCGGCCGCGGTGCGCGGTGTGCCGCTGGTGATCATCTCGGCGGCGGTGACCGCGTCGATCACCCTGGGCAGCCGCTGGGTGCCACCCGCGCCGGGCACCAGGCCGAGGTTGACCTCGGGCAGGCCGAGCCGGCTGGGGCCGGTGGCGACCCGGTAGTGGGCGCCCAGCGCCAGTTCCAGGCCGCCGCCCAGGGCGTCGCCGTCGATGGCGGCGACCACCGGTTTGGCCGCCGACTCCAGGGCGGCGATGACGTCGCCCAGCCGGGGCGCCTCGCCGGACCTGGGCGTGCCGAACTCGGCGATGTCGGCGCCCGCGGAGAAGAAACCGGGCCGGCCGGTGATCACCACGGCGGTCACGCCGTCGTCGCCCAACGCGGTGGTCAGGTCGCGCACGATGCCCTCGCGGGTGGCGTGGCTCAGGCCGTTCACCGGCGGGTTGTCGATCCGGATGACGGCGACCTCGCCGGTCACCTCGTAGCTGGTCACCATGCACCGGCTCCCTTCATGCGTTCGGCGCGCAGGGCTGAGCGTCGCATCTTCCCGGTGTCGTCGCGTAGCGGCGTGTGTGTGATCTCGATCGTCTTCGGCCGCTTGTGCGCCGACAGCCTGGTCTCCAGGAACGCGGCGAGCTCGTCCGACGACACCGAGGAGTCGGCCGGCGTCTCCACGATGGCGTGCACCCGGTTGCCCAGGTCGTCGTCGGGCAGTCCGACGACCGCGCCGGAGAGCACGTCCGGGTGGGCCAGCAGCGCGCCCTCCACCTCGGCCGGGAACACGTTGACCCCGCCGACCAGGATCATGTCGGTCAGCCGGTCGTGCAGGTACAGGTAGCCGTCGGCGTCGAACTCGCCGATGTCGCCCAGCGACGCCCAGCCGTCGATCTCCTTGGCGGTGGCGCCGATGTAGCGGTACGCGGGCGGGTTGCCCGGCGGGACCCTGGTGTAGACCTCGCCCGCCACACCGGGTTCGGTGACGTCGGTGCCGTCATCGGCGACGATCTTGATCTCGCCCCAGGTGGTGCGGCCCACCGAACCGGGATGGGCCAACCACTCCGGTCCGCTGATCGTGCAGCCCGCGGACGCCTCGGTGCCGGCGTACAGCTCCCACAGCCGCTGCGCCCCGATCCAGTCGATCCAGGCGCGCTTGAGCCACGGCGGGCAGGGTGCCGCGACGTGCCACGCCGAGCGCAGCGAGGACAGGTCGTAGCGGCACCTGGTCGCCTCGGGCAGCGCGTGGATGCGCCGCATCATCGTGGGCACCAGGTACAGCCAGGTGATCGCGTGGCGCCGCACGTCGGCCAGAACCTGTTCCGGGTCGAACCGGGGCATCAGCGTCACGCTGCCGCCGAGGAACAGGGCGTAGCACATGGTGCCGAACGGGGCGTTGTGGTGCACCGGGGCGGTGATCAGCATCCGCTCGCCCGGCTCGATGCCCCATCGCCGCGGCCCGAGCAGTCGCACTTCGGCGGGCGAGCCGGCCAGGATGATCTTCGGCCGGCCGGTGGAACCACCGGACGTCGGCGCCTTCCAGCTCGGCGCGACCACCGTGGGCAGGTCGGTGTCCTGGCCCGCCGCCGCCAGTCCGGCGACGGTGGTGGTCCCGCCGTCGATCACGGCGGCCGGGTCGGCCAGGGCGAGGATCTCGTCCCGCTCGGTGTCGGTCAGCCGCGCGGACAGCGGCTGCGGCACGGCACCGGCCTTGTAGCAGGCGAACACCGCGACCACGATGTCCAGGCTGTTGGGCAGCAGGATGCTCACGATCCGGCCGGTGATGTCGCCGTCGTGGCGCAGGCCGTGGGCCACCCGGTTGCTGGCCAGGTGCAGTTCCCGCCAGGTCAGTTCGTCGGCACCGCACCGCGCGGCCACCTCGTCGGGCTGTTGTCGGGCGTACCAGGCGGGTATCCCGCACAGCGGGAAACCCTCCTCGGCTGCAATCACGCCTTGGCCCTGCTGTCGTCGTACCGGCGCAGTTCGTGCCGGGCGATGGCGCGCTTGTGCACCTCGTCCGGCCCGTCCACGATCCGCACGGTCCGCATGTGCGCGTACATCGACGCCAGCGGGAAGTCGTCGGTCACGCCGGCACCGCCGTGCACCTGGATGGCCCGGTCGATCACCTTCAGCACCACGTTCGGCGTGGCCACCTTGATCTGCGCGATCTGGGTGCGGGCCGCCTTGTTGCCGACGGTGTCCATCAGGTGGGCCGCGCGCAGGGTGAGCAGCCGCACCATGTCGATCTCGATGCGTGACTCGGCGATCCATTCCTGGATGTTCTCCCGTTCGGCCAACGGTTTGCCGAACGTGACGCGGCTTCTGGCCCGCCGGCACATCAGTTCCAGTGCCCGCTCGGCCACGCCGATGGACCGCATGCAGTGGTGGATCCGGCCGGGACCGAGCCTGGCCTGGCTGATCGCGAAGCCCTCGCCCTCGCCGACCAGGATGTCCGACACCGGCACCCGCACGTTCTCGAAGGTGATCTCCGCGTGGCCGACCCGGTCCTCGTAGCCGAACACGGTGAGGCTGCGCAGCACGGTGATGCCGGGGGCGTCGATCGGCACCACGAGCATCGACTGCTGCCGGTGCGGTACGGCGGTCGGATCGGTCTTGCCCATCACGATCAGCACGCGGCAGTTCTTGTGCATCGCGTTGGTGGTGAACCACTTCCGGCCGTTGAGCACGTACTGGTCGCCGTCGCGGACGATGCTCAGCTCGATGTTGGTGGCGTCCGAACTGGCCACCGCGGGCTCGGTCATGGCGAAACCCGACGCCATCGTGCCGTCCAGCAACGGCTTCAGGTACTTCTCCCGGTGTTCCTCGCTGCCGAACAGGGTGAACAGCTCGATGTTGCCGGTGTCCGGCGCGTTGCAGTTGGTCGCCTCGGACGCCAGGTGGCTGTGGCCCATGATCTCGGCCAGCGGCGCGTACTCCAGGTTGGTCAGGCCCGGTCCCCACTCCGGGTGCGGGTGGAACAGGTTCCACAGCCCGCGTTTCCTGGCCTCCACCTTGAGGTCCTCGATGATCTGGGGCTGGTGGTGCGGGTCGCCGGACTCGCGCATCTGCCGCGAGTACACCGGTTCCGCCGGGTAGACGTGCTCGTCCATGAACGTCAGCAGGTCGGCCTCGTACTGCTTGGCCCGGTCGGACACCTCGAACAGCGACATGCGCTCTGTATAGTTGAACCTGACGTCAAGTTCAACGGCCGTCGATGATGCGCAGCGCGTTCGCCCACAGTCTGGTCACCGTGTCCACCAGGTGCTCGAAGTCGACGTCCCTGGCCGGCTCGGCGAACGCCACGAACGCCACCCTGCTCACCATGCTGGACAGCGCCTGCGACGCCAGCGCCGCGTCCAGCGCCGGGTCGGCGATCCCCCGCCGCTGCAGATCGGCGATCCCCCTCGCGTTGCGCCGCACGAACGCCTCCGCGCGGCGACGGCGCAGCTCGCGGAACGCCGGGTCGATGCTGGCCACCTGCTCCAGCAGCACCATCAGCTTCGCGTTGCGCCGGAACGCCTCCAGGTAGGCACGGTTGCTCGCCTCCAGCACCGCGTACGGGTCGCCGTCGTCGGGCACCCGGTCCATGCCAGGGTGCAGCATGTCCTCCTGGACCTGCTCCAGGACGGCGGCGAAGATCCCCTCCTTGCTGCGGAAGTACGTGTAGAACGTGCCCGTCGAGCACTTCGCCGCCCGCGTGATGTCGGTCAGGTGGGCGTCCAGGTAGCCCAGGCGCTCGAACACCCGCCGGGCAGCCGCGACCAGGGCGGCCCTGGTCCGCGCGCCGCGCTCGGTGACCGGCGGCTCGCCCAGCAGCGCTGGGTTCGCCATCGACGGCGGCGGATCGCCGTCCCAGTCGGGGGTGGCTGACATGCCTCCTACTTATACTTGACCTGGCCGGACGCCACCCACCCCGGAGGACGAGCGCATGCGGGTCATCGTGGTCGGCGCCGGTGTCGCCGGCGCCAGCGTGGCCCACCGGGTCAGCCTCGCCGGGGCAGCCACCGTGCTGGTCGACCAGGACCTGCCCGGCCAGGCCACCGCGGCCGGTGCCGGCATCGTGTGCCCGTGGTCGTCCCGGGTCACCGACCCGGATTTCGAGCGGCTGTCCGACGCCGCCACCGACTACTACCCGGTGCTCGCCGAACAACTGGGCGAGATCGGCTACCGGCGGGTGGGCGCGCTGCGGCTGGTGTCCGACGACTCCGGCTACCCGGCCGTCGCCGCCCGCTGCGCCGGCTCGGCACTGGCCGGCACGCCGACGCTGCTCGACCCGGCCGACGCCCGGACACTGTTCCCGCCGCTGCGCGACGACATGGCCGCCGTGCACATCCCCGGCGGGGCGCGGGTGGACGGGCGACTGCTGCGCGACGCCCTGCGGCGGTCGGCCACCGAGCACGGCGCCTCGCTGGTGTTCGGCGCCGCCAGGCTGGCCGTCGACGGGTCGCGGGTGGTGGGGGTCGACGTCGACGGCGAGCGGATCTCCGGTGACGTCGTGGTGGTCGCGGCCGGTGCGTGGACCGCGGCGCTGCTGGCGCCGATCGGGATCACCGTCGCCGTCGCGCCGCAACGCGGCCAGATCACCCACCTGGTGCTGGGCGGGGTGGACACGTCGGCGTGGCCGGTGGTGCTGCCGCCGAGCAGCCACTACCTGCTGGCCTTCGACGGCGGCCGGATCGTGGTGGGCGCGACGCGCGAGACCGGGTCCGGTTTCGACTACCGGATCACCGCGGCGGGGCAGGCCGAGGTGCTGACCGAAGCGCTGTCGGTGGCGCCCGGTCTCGGGGTGGCGTCGTTGCTGGAGACGCGGATCGGGTTCCGGCCCACCGGACCGGACCGGTTGCCACTGCTGGGTGGCGTGCCGGGGGTGGCCGGGTTGGTCGTGTTGACCGGATTGGGTCCGTCCGGGTTGATGCTGGGGCCGTTCGCCGGGAAGGTGGCCGCGTCCCTGGCCCTGGGTGAGGCACCGGAGATCGACGTGGCGCCGTTCGATCCGCTGCGGTCGTGAAGCTGCCCGATGTCTACCGGCGGTTCGCGTCGTTCGAGGCGCGTGGCGAGTCCGAGTGCTATGTGCGGTGGGCCGAGGGCGTGGCAGGCGACCCCGAACTGCTGGCGCTGATCGACGAGCTGGGCGGGGTGCGCCGGCAGCCCCAACTGGTGTTCGCCGCCGCCCGGCTGGTCGGGATCACGCCACGACCGTTCGAGGCGTTCCGCGCGGAACTCGTGGCCCGGTGGCCGGACGTGCGGCGGGTGGCACTGAGCAGGCGTAACCAGACCAACGAGGTGGGGCGGTGCTCGGCGCTGCTGCCGGTGCTGGCCGCGCTGCCGCCGCCGTTGGCGCTGCTGGAGGTCGGCTGTTCCGCCGGGTTGTGCCTGTACCCGGACCGCTACAGCTACCGGTACGGCGACCTGCCCTGGCTGCACCCGGACTCCGGGCCCAGCCCGGTCCGGCTGACCTGCGCGGTCAGCGGGTCACCGCCGGTGCCGGCTCGACTGCCCGAGGTCGTGTGGCGGGCCGGGATCGACGTCAACCCGTTGGACGTCACGTCGGCCGACGACATGCGGTGGCTGGAGTGCCTGATCTGGCCCGGCCAGGACCACCGGCGCGACCGGCTGGCCGCCGCCGTCGCCCTGGCCCGGCCGGACCCGCCGCGGCTGGTGCGCGGCGACCTGACCGAACGCCTGCCGGAGGTCGCCGCGCAGGCCCCGGCAGGCGCCACCCTGGTGGTGCTGCACAGCGCGGTGATGGCCTACCTGGACCCGGCGGCGCGGACGGCGTTCACCACCGCCGTGCGGGACCTGGGCTGCCGGTGGGCGGCGATGGAGGGCCCATCGGTGGCGCCGCTGCTCGGTGGTCCGGCGCCACCGTCACCGGACCCGTCGACCGCGTTGTTCGTCGTGGAAGCCGACGGCGTGCCCGTGGCCTACGCGGGCGGCCAGGGCCAGTCGCTGCACTGGCCGGGCAATCCGGAACGGGTATCCAGCCGTAGGGAGAATCAAGGCCGCGACGGAAGGCAGACATGACCGGATCAGCTCCCGCCAACGCCCGGCGCGTCCACGACCGGGTGCTTGATACGGATTCCGCCTGGGAACGCCTGCTCGGCGTGCGCAGCGGTGCCGACGCCGACGCGGCCGGGCTGGTCCGCCGCTCCGACGGTGGCTGGCAGTGGACGGGCGAGGCCACCACCCAGGCCGAACACCTCGCCGACCTGTACGCCCCGCTGTGCCTGGACGGCGACCACACCGCGTTCGCCCAGCTCGGCCAGAGCCTGGACGGCGGCATCGCCACCCGCACCGGCGACGCGATCTTCGTCACCGGCGAGGCCGACCGGGAACACCTGCACCGCCTGCGGGCGCTGGCCGACGCCGTCATCGTCGGCGTCGACACGGTCCGCGCCGACGATCCCCGGCTGACCGTGCGGGCCTGTGCCGGCGACAACCCGGTGCGGGTGATCCTGGACCACCGCGGCCGGGTGGAGCGGGCCAGGCATGTGTTCACCGACGACTCGGCTCCCACGCTGTGGCTGACCGGCTGCGCCGACGACGACACCACCCGCGACCTGCCATCCGGCGTGGAGGTGCTGCGGCTGCCCTGCGACGACGTCGGCTTCACCCCCGGCGAGGTGCTGGCCGCGCTCGCCGCCCGGGGTCTGGGCCGCGTGCTGGTGGAGGGCGGCGGGGTCACCGTGTCCCGGTTCCTCGCCGCCGGCCTGCTGCACCGGCTCTACGTCACCGTCGCGCCGCTGATCCTCGGCGACGGGGTACCCGGCCTGCGGTTCACCGGCGCGGCCAGGATGTCCGACGCGCTACGCGCTCCGGTTCGCCGTTTCGCGCTCGACGACGACACCCTCTTCGAGCTCGACCTTCGGCCGTGACCGGCTGCCCTGCCACATCCGCCACAGCAACACCACGGCGCCGGGCAGGCTGCCGGCGAACGTCAGCACCCCGTACACGACGGCCACGGTGAGGCCCTGGGTCGCGCCCAGCCCGGCCACCTGGAACGCCAGCACCGACACGCTCTCCCTGGGCCCCCACCCGCCGATGTTCACCGGCAACCCGCTGGCCAGCAGCGTCAGCACCACCGGGGTGATCAGGTGGGTCACCGGCGCGGTCACCCCGGCCGCGCGGGCCGCCACCCAGAACAGCGCCAGGTGCCCGGCCAGCACCACCGCCGACAGCAGCACCACGGCCGGCCACGCGTTCCTGGCCAGCAGACCCGCCCACACGTCCGCGCTGACCGTGCCCCACCACGACCGGCGCCGCCCCCACAGCACCAGCCCCACGATCGCCACGATCACCAGGCCCACCAGGATCGCCACCACGGGCGAGGTGGCCACCTCCCGCACCACGGACGACGCGATCGACGGCTGGACCAGCAACAACACCACGCACAGGATGAACAGGACGACCTGGCCGCCGGTCCGCTCCAGCACCACGGCGCGCACGCCCCGACCGACGTCACCGGAGGTCTGCCCGTGCCGCACCGCCCGCTGCACGTCACCCAGCACACCGGTGGGCAGCACGACGTTCAGGAACAACGCCCGGTAGTAGTCGGCGACCGCCCGGCGCATCGTCAGCTCCAACCCGAGCCGGTGCGCCACCACACACCACCGCCACGCGCTGAACGCCGTGGTCACCACGCCGATGCCCAGCGCGGCCAGGATGGCCGGCACGGACAGCGACTTCAGGCCGTCCACGAACGCGCCGGTGCCCACCCGCCAGGCCAGGATCGCCAGCAGGCCGACCGCGATCGCGATCCGCAGCCACGGCCATGCCCCACGCAGCGCCCGACCCGCCTGTTCGCGGCGCATCACGCAACCCCACCGGGCAGCGCGAGCAGGTCGGTGTGATGCACGACGGCCCGCAGCTCACCCGCGGCGCACGTGGCCAGCCGCCGGTCCAGGTAGCCGGCCAGGTCCGGCTCGGGCCGCTGCTGCGCGGCCGCACCGACCCAGCCGCGCAGCCACTCGGCGGTCAACGCCCGATCATCGGCGCCCAACCGCCACGGGCTGGGCCGACTGAACACGGCCGCGCCGCGCCGCTGGAACGCCGCCGTCGCCGACGCCACCGCGTCCGGCCCGAGCAGCCGGCGTCCACCCTCGACAACCCGCCGCTGGTGGGCGTTGAACGCGGCCGTGACCTCGGCGTCCAGCGGATCGGCCGGGGTGAGCTCCACCCGGCCGATCACCGAGATGGTGAGCAGGGCCGCGCAGCCGGCGCCGGTGCAGGCATCCGCGATGCCGGCCACCTCGGCCGACGTGAACAGGTCCACCAGGGCCGACGCGGTGACCAGCGCCGTGTCGGCCAGGTCGGTGGCGCGCAACGTGGTCACGTCCCCGGCCAGCGGCACCACCTCGACCGGGCCGCCGTCGGCCGCCGTCGTCGGCCCGCCGACCAGCGCCACCAGGTCCGGGTCGCGATCCTGCATCACCCACCGCTGCGGGCCGGGCAGCCGACCGGCCAACCAGCGGCCCATCGACCCGGTGCCACAACCCAGGTCCCGGATCACCAGCGGGCCGGGCCGACCGGCCAGGTGCCGGCGCAGCGGCTCCACCAGCGCCTCCGCGCGTGCGGCCGCGTCCGCGGCCTCGCGCAGCGCCAGCCAGTCCGGCGTCACCCTGATCATGGTCACGACGCGCCCACCTCGGCCAGCACCGCCGCCATCGCCCGCGACGTCGCCGCCCAGCCGGCCACCGAACCGCGCCGCTCCACGGCAGCCGACCGCAGCCGCTCCCGCAGTTCGGGCTCGCTGAGCCAGCGCCGCAGCGCGGACCCCAACGCGTCCGGCGGCACCAACAACCCCGGCACCTCACCGGCCGACGTCCGCCCGACCGTGTCGGGCAGCGCGCCGACCGCCGTCGCCAGCACCGGAACACCCCTGGCCAGCGCCTCGGTCACCACCATGCCGAACGTCTCGGTCCGCGACGCCAACACCACCAGATCGGCCGCCGCGTATCGGTCGGCCAGCGCCGCACCCACGCTCGGGCCGGCCAGCTCCACCCGGTCGGCCAGACCGAGCCGGCCGATCAGTCCGCGCACCTCGGCCACGAACTCCGGATCGCGATCGACAGAACCCACCAGCGTGCAGTGCCACGGCAGGTCGGCCACCGACGCCAGCGCCCCGACCAGCGTGTCCTGACCCTTGCCCGGCGTCACCGCGGCCACCGACAGCAGCCGCGTCCCGTCCGCCGAGCCCGGCGTGACCGGTGCCGGATCGGTGCCCGGCGCGACCACGTGCACCCGATCGTCAGCCACACCGTGGTGGTCGATCAGGCGGTTCGCGGCGAACCGGCTGGTCGCGATCACCGCGCTCGCCGCATGCAGCGTCGCCCGCTCCCGCCCATCCAACTCGCCTGCGTCCGGCGTGCCGGCGTCGGCCAGCGGCATGTGCACCAACACCACCAGCCGCAACCGATCCGCCTGCGGCACAACGACATCCGGCACACCACACACCACGAGCCCGTCCAGCAGCACCACGGCTGCGTCGGGCAACGCCGCCAGCGCGGCAGCCAGCCCGGCCCGCGCGGCCGCGTCCGGCCGTGGCCACCGCCCGGCCACCGGCACCTGGTCCACTGCCCAACCCGCGTCCGCCAGACCCCGGCAGACCCGCAGGTCGTACGTGTTGCCGCCGCTGGGCACGCGAGGGTCGCCGACATCGGCCGGCACGACCACGTGCACCGAACGGACGGCCGTTCTCACAGCGAACGCTCGTAACCGGCCCACGCCACGTGCGACTCGTGCAGCGTCACCGCGATTGCCGCCAGACCGAGCGCGCCCTCCCCCAGCCGGCCCGACCGCACCCGGTCGGCCAACCGGTCCGCGATCACCTTCGCCAGGAACTCCGTGGACGTGTTCACACCGGCGAAATCGGGCTCGTCGTCCAGATTGCGGTAGTTCAGCGCACCGAGGACCGCACCCAGTTCGCTGGTGGCCAGGCCGATGTCGACCACGATGTTGTCCGCGTCCAGTTCCGCCCTGCGGAACGTCGCGTCCACCACGAACGTGGCGCCGTGCAACCGCTGAGCAGGCCCGAACACCTCGCCGAGGAAGCTGTGGGCGACCATCAGGTGGTCCCGGACGGTGACGCTGAACAACGGATCAGCCTCCTGCCTGAATTCCTCGGCCGTAGTTGATACGGACGCAGAGCGCGGAAGGTTCGCCCCCGGACAGCCGCGTCAACACATCGGGCAGCTCGGCGAAATCGCTCTCTCCCGTGACCAGCACGTCGAACGCCGGATCGGCCAGCAACTCCATCGCCAGCGCCAACCGGTCGGCGAACGTCCGCCCCGGCCGCCCCACCGTGCCCACCTGGCTGCCGCGCACCACCAACCGGCGGGAGTGGAAGAATTCCCCCAACGGCACCCGAACCTGCCGGTCGCCGTACCAGCTCAGCTCCACCACCTGCCCACCCGGTGCCAGCAGCTCCAACGACCGCGCCAACCCCGCCTCCGACGCACTCGCGTGCACCACCAGGTCACAGCCGCCGGCCGCCCGCTCCGGCGTGGCGAACCCCACCCCGAAGGCCTCCGCCACCGCGACCCGACCCGGATCGACGTCCACCAACTCCACCCGCGCACCCGGCAGGCCGGCCAACACCCCCGCCACGCACGACCCGACCATGCCCGCGCCGACCACCGCGATCCGGTCCCCGATCAGCGGCGCCGCGTCCCACACCGCGTTCACCGCCGTCTCCACCGTGCCGGCCAGCACCGCACGACCCACGGGTACCCCGTCCGGCACCGGCGTCACCGCCGTCGCCGGCACCACATACCGCGTCTGGTGGGGATAGAGACAGAACACCGTTCGGCCAACGAAACCGGGAGGCCCCTGCTCGACGACGCCCACGTTCAGATACCCGTACTTCACCGGCCCGGGAAAGTTTCCCTCCTGGAACGGCGCCCGCATCAGATCGTGCTGACTTGCCGGCACCCCACCGCGGAACACCAGCGTCTCGGTTCCCCTGCTCACGCCCGTGTGCAGCGTGCGGACCAGCACGTCGTCCGGTCCGGGATCCGGGACATCGACATCGCGGATCTCACCGTGACCGGGTGAACAAATCCAGAACGCGCGTGCCATACGTATCTCCTGAGGCGAGCGGACACGACCACCACCGC
Organism: Pseudonocardiaceae bacterium; assembly: GCA_036491115.1. GTDB lineage: Bacteria > Actinomycetota > Actinomycetes > Mycobacteriales > Pseudonocardiaceae > DATEPR01. The sequence continues at coordinate 280,859 of DASXCQ010000078.1, read as the reverse complement.
AGTCGGCCGCCACTGGGAGGTTGGGGTGATCACGAGCAACCGGCCGGGCACCACGGTGCCCCTCGAGTTGACCACGGGTGGCGGCGCCCTGCTCGCGCTGCTCGTGGTGCTGTCGGTCACGATCGGCATGCCGCCGGTCGGCTGGGTGACCGGTGTGGCGTTCGACGTCGCCGCATTCTCCCTGCTCGCCGGCGCCCTGCTGCGGGCCCACACCCCGTCGCTGACCCCGGCCGACCGCGTGACGCTCACCAGGATGGTGCTGGTCGGCGCCGTCACCGCACTCGTCGCCGAGAACACCGTCCAACCCGTGCCCACCGCCGCCATCACCGCGATCGCCGCCGTGGCACTGATACTGGACGGCGTCGACGGCCACGTCGCCCGCCGCACCGGCCTGGCCACCGCGTTCGGGGCGCGCTTCGACATGGAGGTCGACGCGTTCCTCATCCTCGTGCTCAGCATCGACGTCGCCATGACGGTCGGCGCCTGGGTGCTGGTCATCGGCGCCATGCGCTACCTGTTCGTCGCCGCGGGCTGGCTGTTCGAGTGGCTGCGCAAGCCGCTGCGCGCCAGCTTCGCCAGCAAGGCCATCGCCGCCGTCCAGGGCATCGTCCTCACCGCGGCCGCCACCGGCATCCTGCCCGACGCCGGCATCGCCGTCCTGGTCGCGCTCGCCCTGCTCACCTGGTCCTTCGGCCGCGACGTCTGGTGGCTGTGGCGCACCCGCCGCATCACCTGATCCGACCCATGCTTGGCTGGCACCCGTGGAAACCTGGGACGCCATCACCTCACGCCGCAACGTCCGCGCCTACGCCGACCAACCCATCCCGGACGAGCAGCTCGACCGCATCCTCGAAGCGGGCCGCCGCAGCCCCTCGTCCAAGAACACCCAGCCATGGGACTTCGTCGTCGTCGCGGAACGCGCCCAGCTGGAACGGCTCGCCAAGGTCTGGCAGGGCGCGGCCTACGTGGCCGGCTCGGCCGCCACGATCGCGCTGATCGCCCCGATCGAGCAGTCCGGACCGCAGCGCGTCGAGTACGACCTCGGCCAGGCCACCATGAGCATCATGCTCGCCGCCGCCGACCTGGGCATCGCCACCGGTCACACGGCCGTCGCCGACCAGGACCTGGCCCGCGAACTGCTCGGCTTCCCGGCCGACCGCCGCTGCGCCTACCTGATCGCCCTCGGCTACCCGGCCGACCGTCCACTTCGGCCGATCATCAAGCCCGACCGCAGGCCGTTCGACGAGATCGTCCATCGAGGCCGTTGGTAGACCCACGATGCGGCGCTGCCGCCCGCGTCGCCGTGCGAGATATTTCGGTCCGCACTGAAGTGACAGTGTTACTTACTCAAGGTGGACGACGTCACCGTCGGCGGGTGCGCACCCAGGAAGAAGATGCCGGGGAAACCGGCGGTTTCGAAGCTGTCACTGGGATTGTGGCGCAGGGTCGAGCTCTCGACGGTCATCGTGCCGGTCTTGTCGTTGCTCACGTAGAACACGGCGCCACCGCCCTCGTTGGCCTCGTTGTCCTCGATGACCGTCCCGTCGATGCGCACCGTGTAGGTGTCGCCGTCGGTGTAGATCGCTCCCCCGCTGCCGCCGCCGGGCGTGCCCGACGCGGCCGGGTTGGCGCCGTGCCCGATGGCCTCGTTGCCGGTCATCAGGGTGTTCAGCACCACCCAGGACACGCCGATGCTGCTCAGCCCGCCGCCGTTGGAGCAGACGCCGTCGGTGAACGTGCTGTCCACGATGTAGACCGGGTCCCCGTTGTACTGGCTCAGCGCGCGGATCGCGGCGCCGCCGAGGTCGGGTCCTCCTGAGTCACAGCGGTTGTGCGTGAACCGGTCGTTGACCACGGTGAGCCTGCCACCCCGGTCGAGGATCGCGCCGCCTCCGCCGCCTTCCTCCCGCGCGCCGGTGGAGTTGCCGCCGGTGAAGGTCAGGTTCTGCACGGTGAGATGCGGCGTGGACTGGTTGTCGCAGTGCGACGTCGCCCAGCCCTGGGCCTGGTCGCAGGTGTCCTGGTAGAGGATCCGGTGGCTGCCAGCGCCGGACAGGGTGACCTCGTCGCCGCCGTCGATCACCACCTGCGAACTGGCGTTGCGCACCTTCGCCGTCGTGGTCAGCGTGATCGTCACCGGCGCCGGGCCACAGGAGAACGTGATGATGCCGCCGGCCGCCACCGCGGCGACGAACGCGGCCGACGTGCAGCTGGCCGGCGTGCCGTGGCCGACGACATGGGTGGGGTGCGACGTGTCGACCGGCCGGCCGGCCGCCGGGACGGTGGCGTGCCCGTTCGGATTGCCGGCTTCGGGCAGGGTCGCGGCGGCCGGTGGCGCCGGTTTCCGGGTCGTGGTGGTGGTCTTCGTGGTCGTCCTGGTCGGCGGCGCGACCGTGGCGGGCGCGCCGATCGCGGACGGGTGCGGGGTGGACAGCGCGGGCGGCGGCTGTGCCACCGGCCGGCCCGTCACTCCGCACGCCGCGAGCAGGAGGACCGCTCCCGCCGCGGCGACCGCGGTGGCTGCCGTGCGTCGCACGCGCCGGATCGTAGTACGCCCGTCCATCGGGTCATCACGCCGTCAAAAGCCGTGTCGCCGACGTCAAGACAGCGACAACGCACAGCTCACCGGGTGCCACGTGGCGTGTCCTGGACACGTGAACAGCCTGCGCCGCCTCGGCGCCTCGGTCCCGGGCGCCTTCGGCTTCCCCCTGGGCGCCGCACTGGCCGTGCTGGTGACCATCGCGCTGGCCGTCGACCATGGGACGGCCCACCCCGCCTGGGCCATGATCGCGTCGGCCGCGACCGTGGTCGTGCTGTCCGTGCTGACCACGCCGGTCGCCGTGCTCGGCACGGCGGTGCTGAGCTGGTTCCTGTTGGAGGGGTTCGTGGTCGGCCGGGAGGGTCAAGTCGCGCCGAACCTCGGCTCCCTGCGCGCGGCCGGTGTCCTGGTGCTGACCGCCCTGGCGTGCGTGGCACTCACCACGACGGTCCGCACCCTGACCAACCTCGTCCCCGCACCCGTCCGCCGTCCGGCGACGGAGAGCGTGCCGGCGAACGGCTAACGCGCGTCCGCCGACGCGACCGAGTCCGCCCACAACGCCACCGCGTCGTCGATCTGGCTCTCGTTCACCACCAGCGCCGGGATCATCCGCACCACGTTGTTGTGCGGACCGCACATCAGCAGCAGCAGGCCGAGTTCGGCGGCGCGCTGCTGGGCGCGCTTGGCTGTGGCCACGTCCGGCGCACCGTCCGGGGTGCGGAACTCGCTGGCCCGCATCAGGCCCAGGCCGCGCACGTCGCTGATCACCGGGTGGTCGGCGGCGACCTTGGCCAGGCCGTCCCGCAGCCGCCTGCCCATCGCGGCCGAGTTGGCGACCAGGTCCTCGTCCCGGATCACGTCCAGCGTGGCGATGGCCGCGGCGCACGACACCGCGTTGCCGCCGTAGGTGCCGCCCTGCGAACCGGGCCACGCCTTGCCCATCAGGCCGGCCGGCGCGGCGATCGCGGACAGCGGGAAGCCGCTGGCCAGCCCCTTCGCGGTGACGAGGATGTCCGGCCTGCCGTCGAAGTGCTGGTGGCCCCAGAACTGGCCGGTGCGGCCGAAACCGGTCTGCACCTCGTCGACGATCAGCAGGATGCCGTGCCGGTCGGCGCGTTCCCGCAGCCCGGCCAGGAACTCGGTGTTGGCCGGCACGTAGCCGCCCTCGCCGAGCACCGGCTCGACCAGGAACGCCGCCGTGTCGGCGGGCGAGCTCACCGTGGCCAGCACCATGTCCAGTTCGCGCAGCGCGAAGCGGGTGGCCTCCTGCTCGGACCAGCCGTAGTGGTGCTGGTTCGGGAAGGGCGCGACGGCCACGCCGGGCATCACCGGGCCGATGCCGGCCCGGAACTTGTAGCCGGATGTGGTCAGTGCGGCGGCGCCCATGGTGCGGCCGTGGAACGAGCCCTGGAAGACGATGATCTGCTGGCGGCCGGTGGCGTGCCTGGCCAGGCGGACGGCCGCCTCGACCGCCTCGCTGCCGGAGTTGAGGTAGAAGACCGAGTCCAGCCCGGCGGGCAGCACCTCGCCGAGCCGCTCGGTGAGGGTGAGCAGCGGGCGGTGCATGACGGTCGTGTACTGGCCGTGGATCAGGGTGCCGACCTGCTCGGCCGCGGCGGCCACCACGCGCGGGTGGCAGTGCCCGGTGCTGGTGACGCCGATGCCGGCGGTGAAGTCGAGGTAGCGCCGGCCGTCCTCGTCGAACACGTAGACGCCCTCCCCGCGCGCCGCGAGGACCGGCGTGGCCTGGAGAAGCACGGGCGAGAGCTGAGCCATCACTGCCTCCGTATGATTGTCAACAATCTACATCTATGCAACCATGAGCTGCCTGGTTTGTCCACCAATCCCCCAGGAGTAGCCGTGCCGCACATCGAGGACGTTCTGGCCACCGTGCCGAGGCAGCTGTTCGTCGGCGGCAAGTGGCTGGATGCGACGACCGGCGCCACGTTCGACGTCGAGGACCCGGCCACCGGCGCGACGCTGGCCGGGGTGGCCGACGCGACACCCGCCGACGGCCGCGCGGCACTCGACGCCGCCGTCGCCGCGCAGGACGACTGGGCGGCCACCCCGCCCAGGGCCCGCAGCGAACTGCTGCGCGCCGCGTTCGACCTGGTCATGGCTCGCCAGGACGACCTGGCCGCGCTGATGACCGCCGAGATGGGCAAGCCGCTGGCCGAGGCGCGCGGCGAGGTGGCCTACGCGGCCGAGTTCCTGCGCTGGTTCAGCGAGGAGGCGGTGCGCATCGGCGGTGACCACCTGCTGGCGCCGGACGGCCGGAGCCGCTTCGTGGTCCGGCACGTGCCGGTCGGCCCGTGCGTGTTGATCACGCCGTGGAACTTCCCGCTGGCCATGGGCACCCGCAAGATCGGCCCGGCGCTGGCCGCCGGCTGCACGATGGTGATCAAGCCGGCCGAGCAGACGCCGCTGAGCATGCTGGCGCTGGCCGCGATCCTGCAGGAGGTCGGCGTGCCCGACGGTGTGCTCAACGTGGTGACCACCTCGGATCCCGGTCCGCTGGTGGAGCCGCTGCTGCGCGACGGCAGGGCACGCAAGCTGTCGTTCACCGGCTCGACCGAGATCGGCAGGAAGCTACTGGAGCAGTCGGCGGGCCAGGTGCTGCGGGTGTCGCTGGAACTGGGCGGCAACGCGCCCTTCGTGGTGTTCCCGGACGCCGACCTGGCCGCTGCCGTGGACGGCGCGATGGTGGCGAAGATGCGCAACATCGGCGAGGCGTGCACCGCGGCCAACCGGTTCTACGTGCACGAGGACGTGGCCGCCGAGTTCACGGCGCGGCTGGCGGAGCGGATGGCGGCCGCCGAGCTCGGGCCGCTGATCGACGAGGCGGCCGTGGCCAAGGTGGAGTCGCTGGTGGCGGACGCCGTCCGTCGGGGTGCGACCGTCCACAGCGGAGGATCGAGGCGGGAGGGTCCCGGCCACTTCTACGAGCCCACCGTGCTGTCCGGTGTGCCCGACGACGCGGCCATGCGGCACACCGAGATCTTCGGCCCGGTCGCCGCCGTCACCACGTTCACCACGGAGGCCGACGCGATCGCCCGCGCGAACGACACCGAGCACGGCCTGGTGTCCTACCTCTACACGGAGAACCTGGCGCGCGGCATGCGCGTGGCCACCGCGTTGCGGACCGGCATGGTCGGCCTGAACCAGGGCATCGTGTCCAACCCGGCGGCGCCGTTCGGCGGCGTGAAGCAGTCCGGCCTGGGCCGGGAGGGTGGCCGGGTCGGCATCACCGAGTTCCTGGACACGCAGTACATCGCGATGCCGGTGTGACACCGGTCCGGACACGGCCGCAGCGGGAGGCGGCCGCGTCCGGTCCGGACACGCGGCTCGATCAGGCGCGGCGGCAGCTCACGAAGCGGCCGCGTCCGGGCCCGGGTCGTCGGCCGGGCGCAGGCGCTCGATCGAGTCCACCATGTGCAGCTCGATCAACCGGAGCAGCAGGGCCACGTCACCGACCACGATGGCGTCCAGCAGCGCCTTGTGCTCCTCGACCAGTTCGGCCGGCTCCGGGTAGTGGAGTTGGAGCGCACGCAGGCACATCCGGGTCTCCACCAGGAGCGTGTCGGCCATCCGGACCAGGCGGGGGCTGCCGGAGCAACGGACCAGGGTCTCGTGGAACGCCTGGTCGGCGTCGCTCATCGCGACCCGGTCCCGGCGCCGGGCGGCCTTGGTCAGGTCCTTGACCGCCTCGGTCAGCGCGACCGAGGCGGCGTCCCGGTTGGACCGCATGATGAGCTGGCACGCGGCGCGCTCGATGGCCAGCCGGGCGGTGTAGACGTCGGCCACGTCGTGCTCGTCCAGCGTGACGACGAACAGGCCGCGGTGCGGTTCGCTGCGCAGCAGGCCCTCCTGGACCAGACGCTGCATGGCCTCGCGCAGCGGACCCCGGCTGACCCCCAGCCGCGCCGCCAACTCGGCCTCGCCCAACTGTGCGCCCGGCTCCAGCGACCCGTACTGGATGGCACTGCGCAACTCGTCGGACACGATCTCGACAGTTGACCGGCGTTCTACCGGTTCCAACTCTCCCAGTTGACCCATGACAGTCTTTCCATCATCCGGCACCGTTCCGGCGGAACAGTGTCCCGAGCGCCGCGCGGGGCGCGGTGTCGCCGACCAGCCGTAGCCCGGCCCATACGCTGACCTGGTTGGCGGTGAGGACGGGTTTGCCGACCCGGTCCTCCAGATCGTCCAACCATGCCACCGTGTGCAGGGCCGTGTCGGGCACGACGACGGCCTCCGCGTCCGGGTGGTCGTAGGCGGCGACGAAGTCCAGGACCGCGTCCCGACCGAGTTGACCGACCTCGGCCGCGGTCACGATCCCACGGCAGGACAGCGCGACGACCTCCACCCCGGCATGGCCGAGGAAGTCGACGAACCGGCCGGCCACGTCGTCCGGATAGGTGGCGGCGACGGCGACCCGGTGCACGCCGAGCGCGGCCAGCGCGTCCACGAACGCGAACGAGGTGCTCGTCGCCGGCACCCCCGCCGCCTCGCGCACGCCGGCGACCTGCGCCGCGGCACCGTCCCAGCCGAAGACGAAGCTGCCGCTGGTGCACGCCCACACGGCAGCGTCCACGCCGATGGCCCGAAGCGCTCGCGCGCCATCGGCGAGGACGTCCTCGCCGCCGATGTCCAGCAGCGCGTCCACCCGGTGCGCGTCGGTCCGCATCAGCGTGTGCACGACGGGCGTGGCAACCCCTCCACCGAGCATCCGCTCGACGGTGGGGTAGTCGTCCTCGGCGCTGTAGCCGGGATAGAGGAATCCGATCCGGTTCATATTGTCTACAATCATACCACTGTCGATCTTCGTCTGTCGATCGGATCAGGCCACCAGCGGGCGGGTCGCGTGCACCAGCCGCTGCCCCTCCCCCATCGCCGGGGCGCCGAACCGGCCCAGCGCCGAGCACATCGTGACCTGGTTGGCGGTGAGCACGGGCTTGCCGAGCATCCGCTCCAGCGGCGCGATGATGTCGTAGGTCGGCACGTTGGTGCAGCTCACGAACACGGCGTCGGCGTCCGGCCGGTCAACCGAGCGCACCGCGTTCACCACCTCGGTGTAGCCGACCTTCCAGATGTGGCTGAGCAGGCCCAGTCCCACGCTGGACACCACGTCCACGTTGCCCTCGGCCAGGTAGGCCAGCAGGCGGTCGGTGACGCTGTCGATGTAGGGCGTGACCACCGCGATCCGGCGCACGCCGAGCATGTCGACGGCCTCCATCAGGGCGCCGGACGTGGTGGTCGCGGACGGCGCCCCCGCGGTGAGCATGCCGCGCTGCAGCAGCCGCTCGCCGCGCCGCCCGTGCACGAAACTGCCGGAGGCACAGGCGTAGGCGACGACATGCGGCTCCGGCGCGAGCACCGCCTGGGTGGCGCGCCGGACGTTGCGCTGGTTGGACAGGGCGGACGCCATCTCCACCGTCACCGGCACCGGTACGAACGGCAGCCGGGTCAGGTAGAGCGACACGTCGTCCGGTGCCCACCGCCACAGTTCGCGGTCCAGGGCGAAGTCGAACGGGGCGACGACGCCGACACCGCGTTGAGCGGGCAGTTCCGGACCGGTCATCCGGTCCAGGAGATCGACCGTCACGGCGGCCGCCCGGTCAGCCGTCGAGCCGTTGGTACAGCAGGCGTTCGCCCACGGCTCCGGATCGCCAGACGTCGTTGCACGCCTCGGCCATATGGTCCAGCCCGTCCACGATCGTGGCGTAGACGTTGCCGGGCACCCAGCCGACGTCGCCGTTGAGGAGCAGGTTGTTGCGACCGTAGAAGACGGCGAGGTCGACCACGCCGGGCAGGCCGTCGATGCCCTTCTCCTCCTTGAACTTCCGGTCCAGCATGCCGCCGGGGAAGGAGAAGTAGACGACGTCGCCCGGGATCGGTGTGACGGTGGGGTTCTCCAGGCCGATCTCCTCGGCGGCGAACCGTTGCACCATCGTGTACACCTCGTTGCGGGCGTATTTCGCGTGGTAGATGTCGCCGCCCAGCGGCAGGGCCGCCCAGACCGCGGCACACGTGCGTGGCGCGTCCTTCTCCAGCAGTTCGGCGACGCACGACACACCGCGACTCGGCAGCGTGATGGACAGATGTCTCGACACCGGCAGACCTCCGGGGCACGGGGGGCGTGCTCGCGCACACCCCGAGCGGACCATTCCCTGTGACAAAGCGCTTTGGGATCCGTCCTGGCCTTGGGGGTTACGACGGTCTTGCAGCACACGCGCTTCTCGGCCAGACTCCGTTGGCCGACGTGCCGATTGTTGACAATCATACGAGTCGTTTCTACGGTGTCAATACCCCGTCATGCTTGCCAGGAGTGTGTGGATGCCGGAGCAGAGCCAGCCGACCGTCGTCGTCCTGACCGGAACCGACATGCCACCAGGAATGGCACCCGCGGAACGGATCGCACGTGTCCGCTATGTCGACGCCGACCAGCTCGCCGTTACCCTGCCGGGGGCCGACGCGCTGTTCGTGTGGGACTTCCGCAGCACCGTCGTCGCCGACGCGTGGCCGGCCGTCGATCCGCCGCGCTGGGTGCACATCGCCAGTGCCGGGGTCGACCGCCTGCTGTTCCCGGAGCTGGCGCACACCGTGGTGACCAACTCGCGCGGCGTGTTCGAGCGGCCCATCGCCGACTACGTGCTGGCCCTGGTGCTGTGCTTCGCCAAGGACCTGCACACCACGCTGCGCCGGCAGGCGGAACGGCAGTGGCGGCACCGGGAGACCGAGACCGTGGCCGGCCGGACCGTCCTGGTGGTCGGCACCGGCCCGATCGGTCGGGAGATCGGCAGGCGGCTGACCGCGTTCGGCATGCACGTCAGCGGCGCCGGCCGGACCGCCATGACCGGCGACCCGGATCTCGGCGACGTCGCCGGTCCGGACGAGCTGCCCGCCGCCCTCGGGGCGGCCGACTACGTGGTGCTCGCCGCGCCGCTCACCGACGCCACCCGGGGCATGATCGACGCCACCGCACTGGCCGCGATGCGACCGAGGGCCCGGTTGGTGAACGTGGCCAGGGGCGAGCTGGTCGTGGAGGCCGACCTGGTGGCCGCGCTGCGGGCCGGCACCATCGCGGGCGCGGCACTGGACGTGTTCGACGACGAGCCGCTGCCGGCGTCCTCACCGCTGTGGGATATGCCCGACGTGATCGTGTCGCCGCACATGTCCGGTGACCTGATCGGCTGGCGGGACCAACTGGTGGCGCTGTTCGTGGACAACCTGCGCCGGTTCACCGCGGGCGAGCCGCTGCGCAACGCGGTGGACCTGTCCCTGGGCTATGTTCCGTCACCCGTGCCGTCCGGACCGAGAGGATCGTCATGACGAACCCAGCCGACCTGACGGCGACCGAACTGCTCGGCGCCTACCGGTCCGGTGAGCTGTCCCCGGTCGAGGCGTGCGACGCGGTGCTGGCCAGGATCGACGAGCGCAACCCGGCGCTGAACGCGTTCCTGCTGGTGGACGCCGAACGGGCCCGTGTGCTGGCGGCCGAGTCGGAGCGGCGCTGGGCGCGCGGTGAGCCCAGCGGCCTGCTGGACGGCGTACCGGTGTCGATCAAGGACGTGCTGCTCACCGAGGGCTGGCCGACGCTGCGTGGGTCCCGCGCGATCGACCCGAACCAGCCGTGGCGCGAGGACTCCCCCGCCGTGGCGCGGCTGCGCGAGCACAACGCCGTCCCGGTCGGCAAGACCACCACGCCGGAACTGGCGTGGAAGGCCGTCACGGACAGCCCGCTCACCGGTGTCACCCGCAATCCGTGGGACGACAGCCGCACGCCGGGCGGCTCCAGCGGTGGCGCGTCGGCCGCGGTCGCCGCCGGCATGGCGCCGCTGGCCGTCGGCACCGACGGCGGCGGCTCGGTGCGCATCCCGGCCGCGTTCACCGGCACGTTCACCCTCAAGCCCACCCACGGCCTGGTGCCGCACTTCCCGGCCAGCGCGTTCGGCACCCTCGCGCACACCGGTCCGATCACCAGGACCGTCGATGACGCGGCGCTGATGCTGGACGTCATCGCGGGCGCGGACCACCGGGACTGGTCGGCGCTGCCGCCCAGGACGGTCCCGTTCGCCGGACAGCAGCGCAGCACCCTGTCCGGTCTCCGCGTCGCCTACAGCCCGACGCTCGGTTTCGGTTCCGCCGCAAGGATTCTGGATACCGAGGTAGCGAAGGCCGTTGCGGCGGCCGCCGAGCGGTTCGCCGAACTCGGCGCACACGTGGAGGCGGTCGATCCGCCGATCACCGACCCGGTGGACGAGTTCCACGTGCTGTGGTTCGCGGGTGCGGCGGCGAGCGTGGCCGCGTACTCGGACGAGAAGCTGGCCGGATTGGACGCGGGCCTACAGGAGATCGTGGCGGCGGGCAACGCGCTGTCCGCCGTGGACTGGTTGCGTGCCAACAACCGCAGGATGGAACTCGGGCTGGCAATGGGCCGGTTCCACCTCGACCACGACCTGCTGCTCACCCCCACCGTACCGATTCCCGCGTTCGCTGCCGGTCAAGAGGTACCGGACGGGTGGGCGGAGCCCCGATGGACGAGCTGGACGCCGTTCACCTACCCGTTCAACATGACGCAGCAGCCCGCCGCGAGCGTGCCGTGCGGATTCACCTCATCGGGGCTGCCGATCGGCCTGCAGGTGGTGGGGCCACGGCACTCCGACGCACTCGTGATGGCAGCGTGCCGGCTTTTCGAGCAGGCACAACCGTGGTGGCGTCGGCGCCCGTAGGACGGGTGCGACGCCTGGTCAACGGCGGGTCGGTTTGACCCGAACGGATCAACGGCCTAAGTTCGGACGTCAACGAGGTTCGGTCATGCCCGTGGCCGGACCTATGACCGCATATATCGCATATATTGTGGGGCTACGAACTGACGAGGGGTCGACACCGATGCCTGCCAATGATGTGACGCGACGTGCCTTCATCAAACGGACCGCGCTGCTGGGGGCGGCGGTGATCGGCGGGCCCACGTTGATTTCCGCCTGTACCAGCACAAGCCAGTCCGGTGGTTCCTCGCAGCTGGACAGCCTGCGCAAGGCGGGAACGATCAAGATCGGCATCGCGGGCGAACAGCCGTACGGCTACACCGACAAGTCCGGGAAGGTCACCGGTGAGGCACCCGAGGTCGCTCGCGCGATCTTCAAGAAGCTGGGCATCAACAACGTCACGGCGCAGCAGAACGACTTCGACACCCTGATCCAGGGCCTGAACGCCAACCAGTACGACATGGTGGCGGCCGGGATGGACATCACGCCGACCCGCTGCCAGAGCGCCGCGTTCTCGGTGCCGGACTACACCGCATTGGTGGCGTTCCTGGTGCCCAAGGGCAATCCCAAGCAGGTCACGGACTTCGCGTCGGCCAAGGCCAAGGGTGTGCCGATGGCCGTGGAGAACGGCGCCGTGGAGAAGGACTACGCCACCCAGGCCGGCCTCCCGGCCAGCCAGCTGCAGTCCTTCAGCAGCCCGGACGAGCTGCTGTCCGCCGTCACCAGCGGTCGCGCCTACGCGGCCGTGCTCACCGACATCTCGTTCAACACGCTGGTCAAGCAGAACCCGCAGGCGAACGTCGAGGTCACGCAGGGTTTCCCGGTGGTGGTCAACGGGACGAAGCAGGGTGAGACCGGCGGCTTCGTGTTCCGCAAGAACGAGACCGAACTGCTCAGCGCGTTCAACAAGCAGCTCACCACGATGCACTCCAACGGCGAGTGGCTCAAGATCGTCCAGCCGTTCGGGTTCAGTCAGGGCAACATCCCGGCAGCGGGGGTCACGACCGAGAAGCTGTGCTCCGCCACTAGCTGACACCCATTCATGTTCGCCAACTTCGGGCACTTCCTGAGCGTCCTGTCGGACGGGCTGAGGCCCACCGTCGAACTGACCATCGGCGGCATCGTGCTCGCCACCATCATGTCCTTTGTCGCCGGCCTGGCCAATGGGGCCAGATCCGTGGTGGTGCGCGTGATCGTCCGCATCTACGTCGAGGGCTGGCGCGGCACGTCGGAGCTGGTCCAGCTGCTGTGGATCTACTTCTCCCTGCCCCTGCTGCTCGGCCTGCAGATCGTGCCACTCTGGGCGGGCATCATCGTGCTCGGGCTCAACCACGGCGCGTACGGCGCGGAGATCGTCCGCGGCGCGGTCGGTTCGGTGGCGCCCGAACAGGTCGAGGGTGCCGTCGCGCTGAACTTCACGCCGAGGCAGCGGATGGTCCGGGTGGTGCTGCCGCAGGCCGTGGTCGAGATGATCCCGTCGTTCAACACCCTGTTCATCCAGCTGCTCAAGGCGACGTCGATCGTCTCGTTGATCACGGTGCCGGAGCTGACCTACCAGGTCAAACAGGTCCTCGTGCCGAACTTCGGCGGGCAGAAGACCCTGATCTTCGTGATGGTGCTGGTGATGTACCTGTTGCTGTCCATCGTGATCACCGTGCTCATGCGCTGGGCGGAGCGAGCCGCCGCCCGGCGGATCGGCAGGCGGCCGCAGCGCAGGCGGCCGCTGCCGGACATGGACACCCTGCCCGGCAACCCGATTCGGGACCTCAACGTGCCCGGTGGTGCGTGATGATCTGGAACTGGTCGTTCGCCTGGTCGATCGTGCCGCAGCTGCTGAGGGGCCTGCTGGTCACGTTCGAGGCCACCATCCTCGGGTCGATCGTCGCGTACATCCTCGGCCTGGTGTTCGCCGTGATCCGCCGGTCCAGGATTCCGGTGCTGTCCCAACTGGTCTGGCTGTTCGTGGAGTTCGTGCGCAGCACACCGCTGCTGGTGCAGCTCTACTTCCTGTTCTTCATCCTGCCCGACATCATCGGCGTGACACTCAGCCCGCTGGTCACCGGTGTGCTCGGTCTGGGTGTGCACTACGCGACGTACACCTCCGAGGTGTACCGGGCCGGCATCGACGCCGTCCCACGTGGACAGTGGGAGGCGGCGACAGCCCTGAGCCTGCCCAGAAGTCGCGTGTGGACTTCGGTCGTACTGCCGCAGGCGATCCCGCGCGTGCTGCCCGCGTTGGGCAACTACGCGATCTCGATGCTGAAGGAGACACCGCTGCTGCTGTCGATCAGCGTGCTGGAGCTGGTCGGGCAGGCGCAGGCAGCGGGCTCCGAGGCGTTCCGCTACGTGGAGCCGTTCACCATCGCGGGTGTGTTCTTCTTCATACTGAGCTACCCAGCCTCGGTGCTGGTCCGACGGTTGGAGCGCCGTGTCCAACGAACACACTGAACCCGTCGTCGACGGTGTGATGATCCGTTTCGACGGCGTCGTCAAGCGGTTCGGCGAGCACATCGTCCTGCGCGAGCTGGATTTCCAGGTCGGGCCGGGCGAGCACGTCACGCTGATCGGGCCGAGCGGGTCGGGCAAGACCACCATCCTGCGGCTGCTGATGACGCTGGAGCGGGCGGACAGGGGCACGATCCAGGTGGGCGACGAGTACCTGTCGCACATGCAGCGCGGCGACAAACTGGTGCCGGCCGACGAGCAGCACCTGCGGCAGGTGCGCAAGCGGGTCGGGATGGTGTTCCAGCAGTTCAACCTGTTCCCGAACATGAAGGTGCTGCGCAACCTCACCGAGGCGCCGGTCCGGGTGCTCGGCCAGTCCAGGGACGAGGCCGAACAGCGGGCCCGCGAACTGCTGGACATGGTCGGCCTCTCGGACAAGGCGGACGCCCAGCCGACCCAACTGTCCGGAGGTCAGCAACAACGCGTGGCCATCGCCCGCGCGCTGGCCATGCAGCCGGATGTCCTGCTGCTGGACGAGGTCACGTCGGCCCTGGACCCCGAGTTGGTCGCCGGCGTGCTCAACGTGTTGCGCGAGATCGCCGCCAGCACGGACATCACGTTGCTCTGCGTAACCCATGAGATGGGATTCGCGAGGGACGTCTCCGATCGTGTGCTGATGTTCGACGAAGGTCGCATTGTCGAAGAAGCGACACCGGAGAAACTGTTCAGCGACCCGGAACAGCCCCGGACCAGGGAGTTCCTCAAGGCTGTGCTGGATCGCGCCTGATCGTTTTCCCCGGAAACCGCACGGGAGAAGAAAAAGCGGCCGAATGGCGGCTGGCCGCATTCTGTAGAGTGCGTGAACACCCCTCCGCACTTCGGCCGCGGCAACGCGCGCTCGGTAACCGGTATCGTGAAGTAATGGCGTCCAAGTAAAGGACGGAGTCATGGACGGAACGCACCGGAATTCACTGGGCGATCGGTCGGCGAACGACTCGCTGACCGCGTCGGTGAGTGCCGAGGTCGAACGGGACCTGGGCGCGCTCGTCCCGCCCGTCGCGGTGCACGCCCCGGCGCCGCGGTCGATGGCCGCCGCCTGGACGATGCTGCGCGCGGTCGTCGTCGAACCGGGACTGGTCGACCGGACCACGAAGGAGGCCGTCGCGACGGCTGTCGCGCACGGCAACGGTTGCCGGTGTTGCGAGGAGCTGCACCTGACCGTGCTGGAGTCGCTGAACCGGCGGCGGGTGGACTGCGAGTTGTCGACGCTGGCCGATCAGCGGGTGCGGCGGGTGACGGAGTGGGCGCGGACGGCCGGTAGGGTGCGGCCGTTCGCCGACGGTCACGTGCCCGAGTTGGTCGGGACGGTGGTGGTGAGCCACTACCTGGACCGGATGGCGACGGTCCTGTCCGACCGGACGTCTCGTCTTGCTGACCATGAGGTTCGCCGGGTCGCCGCTCGGGCATCGCGGGTGGCCCGGGTTGGTCGCGCCTGGTTGCCGCCGGGTGAGCTGCCGGTGGACATGGGGTGGGCTCGGGGTCGACCGTCGGTGGCGGACGCATTCGGACGGGCGGCCGCGGTGTTGTCCGGTTCCGTCGTGTCGGAGTCGGTGCGGGCGGTGGTGTCGGGCCGGTTGGCGCAGTGGCTGGGTGAGGTGCCGGAGGACGACGAGTGGCTGGGTGCGGCCCTGGCGGGATTGGTCGCCGCGGATGTCGCGGTGGGGCGGTTGGCGTTGTTGACGGCGATCGCGCCTCGGCGGGTGGATCCGGTGTTGGTGGACGTGGTGCGGGAGCGGTGGGGTGAGCCGGCGCTGGTGGAGACGGTCGCGTGGGCGGCCTTCGCCGGAGCACGCCGAATCGCCACCTGGCTGGCCGCCGACGTCAACGGCGAGGTCCCCCAACCAGAAGACGCCCGGGTAATCCCGTTCCGCCGGCCGGTGGCACGCCGCGCCGTACCCGGACCCGAACAACGCCAAGCCGAAGTCTGACCACCCGAACCGACCGCCTGCGGGCGCGATCACCCGGCCGGTCGACCCGCCAGCGGCCAACCCATGACACCGAACGGCCGCCGACCACTCGACGGACGACACTCCGAACCCGACGCCGGCGTGTCGCCCGTTCGATGGCCGACTTGGAATCTCGCGCTTGGCCGCCGGTGTGTCGGCCGGTCAAGGGACGACACACCAGACGCCGATCGGATCACCGAATCCGCACAGCGCAGTAACCCGGCGAGCGTCCGGCCGACCACGCACGAATGAGTCGGCCGGCCAGCGGACGACACGCGAGTCGTCATCCGGCCCGCCCACCAGGCGTGTCGACCACCCAACCCAGCCCGCCCTGCGCCGGCGTGTCGACCACCCCGTGGTCGGCTCACCCCCGCAATCCCACCAGCCCGCACACCCACCAGCCCCGGGTCGCCGGCGTGTCGACCACGCGACGGTCGACACGCCGGCTTTCCATTGCCCCGCCGCCCGAAACTCAAGCCGCCTGGGCCGGTGCGCGGAGCTGGAACAACTGCACGAACAACCCCAACAGAGCCGGATCCCCGTGGCACAGCACGCTGCCGTCCTCCACAGCCGTCACCGGATCCACGTCCCCCGTCAACAGACCCTTCAACATCGGCCCCGGCTCGAACGCCAGATCAGCACCAGGCAACGGACCGGCTCCAGCGCTCAGCACACCGTCACAGATCCGCAGACCCACCACCGTCGGCCCGACAGCCAACTGATACGTCACCCGCAACCCGGCAGCCGCCGCCGACCGGAAGGTCGCCCGCATACTCATGATCAGCGAGTCCGTCGTCAGGATCTCCTGCGGCCTCGGCCGGTCGAGCATCCGCGCCCCCCAGCGGCCGAAGCTCAGGATGATGTCGTCCAACTCGGCGCCGTACTCGGTCATCTCGTACCGCACCACCCCGTCCAGCGACCCCCGCCGCACCACACCGGCCCGTTCCAACTCGCGCAGCCGCGTCACCAACAGGTCAGCCGGGATCCGGGGATTGCCGGCCTGCAACTCGACCACCGTCTTGGGCGACACCAGCAGGTCCCGGATGATCAGTGGCGCCCACCGCTCACCCACGACCTCGACCGCGCGCACCAACCCGCAGAACTGGCCGTAACCCCGGCTGGAGACCGCGTCCAGCTCAGCCATGATCGCGGCCACCGGTGATCCGCCGGTCAACCCGTTGAATGAATCAGCCGCGCCGAACAACGACGCCGGTGTGTCCGCGTAGACGGTGTCGGCCGTGCCGAAGGGGCATACGGAGTCCGTTTCCCGCAGGTCGGCCACCTGCTTCGTCCTTGCTCCACTCATCCGCCCGCTCCCGCTCCGTCGGTTGTGCTGCTTCATCTGTCATGGTCCGTTCGCCGTATCGACTCCCGCATCTCCACAATTGCGTATCGTCCTCTCCGGACATGCGTTGAGCAGGGAATACACCGGTGAATCGCACCCGAAATGGCTGTGACCCGATCCCGCAGAACCCTATGACCAAGTCATACCGTGGCCCGTGACGAGCTAAGAGAGCGCTGGCAGGGCGCGGCACAGGCAGCAGTGCGCGAGAAGCGGAAGAGCCGGCCGCGGAGTTACCTTGGGTGTCAAGAGCAAAGCAGAATACTATGTTCTGTGGGAGAATGCCGTGGCGCAACCGTATTCATTGTTGGACCGTCTGGGCGACCGCGTCCGCACCCAACCCGAATCGACCGCGCTGGTGTGCGGCGACCAACGGGTGTCCTACGCCCAACTCGCCGCGATGGCGCTCGCCGCACACGCCAGGATCGAGGCGCTCGGCCTGCCGGCGGGACCGGTCGCGGTCCGCACCGCCAAGTCGGCGCGGACCGTCGCACTGATCCTGGGCTGCATGATCGCCCGCCGGCCGTTCCTGCTGCCGCCCGCCGACGTGGACACCGCGACTCTCGACACCCTGATGGCCAACGCCGCGTGCGCCGGCATCCTCAGTGCCGAACCGGACCGGGACAGCACCGCCCACTACATCGACTGCACCGCCAACTCGACCAGACCGGCGCCTGATCGCGGGGTGCCCGGGCCGGAGGCGGTCGCCTTCGTGCTGACCACGGCCGGGTCGACCGGGCCGGCGAAGGTGGTGCCGATGCCGGTCGGCGCTGTGGACCGCTACACCGACCTGGCGGCGGCGCGGTTCGACATCCGGCCGGGCACCGTGGTCCTCAACTACGCGCCACTGCACTCGGCGCTGTGCATGCTGGACATCTGGACGACGCTCAAAGCGGGCGGCACGTCGGTTCTGGTGCCCCCGGACCGGACGGAGGACGGCGCCTATCTGGTGACGCTGCTGCGCGAGCACGGCGTCGAGGTGGTGCAGTCGGTGCCTGCGCTGTTCGAGGTGCTCGCCGACGCCTACGGCGGCGTGCCGTTCGCCAGCGTGCGGCGGGCGATCGTGACCGGCGCGGCGATCGAGCAGCGGGTGATCTGCGCGCTGGCCGCGTTGTTCCCCCGGGCCGGCATCTACAACCTGTACGGCTGCACCGAGACCAACGGCAGCTTCCTGCACGAGGTGGGCGTCGACTGCGGCCCGCGCAAAGGTCTGCCGATCGGCAAGCCGCTGCCCGGCGTCGCGGCCGTGATCGTCGACGAGAACGGTGCGGTGCTCAACGGTCCGGGCACCGGCGAACTGTGGGTGCACACGCCGTTCCAGACGACCGGCTACCTGGCGCCGCCGGACGGCCCTGCCCGGTTCGTGCGGCCCGAGGGTGAGAAGCGGCGGTTCTTCCGGTCCGGCGACGTGGTCCGCCGCGACGCGAACGGCGTGGTGACCCTGGTCGGCCGCGACCGCACGGATCTCGTGCCCCGGCCGTGACCACGGGCCGTAACAGGAGGAGGTCCACGTGCCACGACGCACGACGTTCCGCTTCGGCGGCGACCGCGACCCGCGGGGATCGACCGATCGGCCGTTGCTGACCGCGGTCGTCACACCGCCGGCCGGGCGGGCCGCGGATCTCGTCGGCCAGCTCGACCGGTGCCTGCGCGAACTGCACGCACTGCAACGGGATCTGGACGACCACGCCGCTCGCTGTCACCTGGCCGGCATCCCGGTGAACGACACGGTGCTGGCCCGGCTGGTCGACACCGCGCGCCAGGCCAAGCGGCAGGTCGCCGGACAACAGCAACTGTTGCTCGGCAACGCGGAACCGGCTCCGGCGGAACGGCTGGGCACCGTCGAGCCGGTGCTGCGCTACGGCCTGGCCACGCTGGCGCACGTGCGTGGCGCGATGCCACTGATCGCGCCGGCCCGCAACGGTGGTCGGCTGCCACCGGCGGACGAGCCCACGGCCAGGGTGCAGCGGCAGCTGTTGGAGGTGTTCGGACTGTCGGCGGACGATCACGCCGTCAGCCTGACGTCGACCGGCGCGGCGGCGAGCGCACTGGTGGATGGTTTCCTGCTGCGCGAACGGCTGCGGCCCGGTGACACCGTGCTGCTCACGCCACACCTGGCTCCGACAGCCGTGGCGCAGTGGCGGGCGCTGCCGTTCGTGGACGTGGTCACCGTCGACGCGACGGACGCGGCCGATGTCCTGGCCGCGATCCGACGACACCGGCCGCGGTGCGTGTTCACCGGTCCGCTCGGCATCACCGCTGCGCAGCGGATGACCGACCTGCCGGCGCTGCTGGCCGGCATCGACGAACTGGCAGCCGAACAGATCACCGTCGTGGTGGACGGCACGCCGCTGTCGGCCGCGCTGCCCGGTCTGCTGCGCGCCGGCGAGCACGTCGAGGTGCTGTACCTGGAGCGCGGCCCCGCGCTGCAACTGGGCGTGGACGCTGGCGCGGCGGGCGTCGTGGTGCACCCGGCGGCGGCACAGGACGGTGTCGAGCGGCAGCGGCAGCGGGCCGGACTGGCGCCGCACCGCACGGCAGCCGAGCTGTTCCCCCGCTACGACAGGGATTTCTACGTCTGCCGGATGGAGCGGGCCGGCCGCAACGCGCTCCGGTTGGCCGAACTGCTGGCCACGGACCCGGTCGTTCGGGCCGCCGGTGCGGTGTGCCATCCGTCGCTGCCCGGCCATCCGGACGCCCGGGCCGCCGCCGGGCTGCCGTTCGCCGCGGGACGGGTGACGTTCGCGCCGACCGACCGGCCGGGCACCAGGGCCGAGCTGGTCGCACTGATCCGGCGGGCCGTGGGCCGGGGGCTGCTGGAGGGCGTCGACCTGACCGGCGGCACCCCTCGCACACTGTCCGTGGTGGACGGTGAGCGGCCGTTCCTCGCGGTACACGTCGGCGACCGGGACGACCAGGTGGAGGTCATCGCGAGAGCGCTGTCCGGCGGCCTGCGGTCGCCGGAGTGACGCTCAGATCGTGGTCGGACTGGTCCCGACGACGTCGGCGGCTCGGCCGACGACGTGCAGCACGCCGTCGGCGTCCCGGCGCACCAGGTCGTCCGTGACGTACATGCGGGCGCCCGGCGTGCCGGCGAACGGGTCGGGCAGGAACCGGGCCGGGACCTGCTCGGACGCCTGCAGATAACCCCTGGCCAGCGCAGTGCCGGCCAGAAACAGCCGGCCCGGCTCGCCGTCGGCGACCGGCCGCAGGTCGGTACCCAGCACGTAGGCGGTGACACCGGGGATGGGCCTGCCGATCGGCGGGCGCTCCGGCCGGTCGGGTGCCGCGTGCACCTCGCCGGAGGTGGCCACCACGGTGCACTCGGTGGGCCCGTAGCGCTGGTGCAACCGGAACGGCGGTTCCACCGACGGGTACGCGGTCAGCCGCTCACCGCCGGCCAGCACCGCACGCAGCCGGCCGGCCGCCGGCCACTGCCGGTCCAGCAGCGCGTCGACCAGGCCGGTGGGCAGGCAGCACAGCGTCACACCCGCGTAGTCCAGCCATTCGAACAGCTTGCCGGGCTCGGCGGTCAGCGCGGGGTCGGCCAGGTGCAGGGTGGCGCCGTGGGCCAGGCACGGCCACACCTCCAGCGGGAACGCGTCCGACGCGGGCGACGCGATCTGCGCGACCCGGTCCCGCACGGTCATCTCCTGGCTGGCGCCGTACCAGTCGACCATGTTGCTCAGGCCGGCGTGCTCGATCAGTACGCCGGTCGAGTCGGTGGCCGGGTTGGGCCGGTAGGCGATGTAGGCCAGGGCGTCCGGGGCGGGTGGCGGTGGCGCCATCGGCGGGTCGCCCGCCGTGCCTCGATCGTCCACGTACAGCGGGACCGGGCCGGCGTCGCCGTTGATCGACCACAGCTTGCTCATGGTGACCAGGTGCTTGGCCCCGGACTCGTGCAGCATCCTGCGGGTCTGCCCGAACGACTCGTTGATGTCCAGCGCCAGGTAGCCTGCGCCGGCGACCAGCACGGCGGTGGCGGCCACCACCAGTTCGGCGGAGCGGGGCAGGTAGATCGCCACCACCGTGTCCTGTCCGGCGCCCAGCGCGCGCAGCCGGCCGGCCAGACCGCCGATCCGGGTGGCCAGCCGGCCGTAGGTCAGCGTGAGCCGCCCATCGACGACCGCCGGCCGGTCCGGACTGCGCGCCGCCCAACGCAGGATCCGCTCGGACACCGGCCAACCCACGTCCTGGGACATCCCGGCCACGCCATCACCTCCACAAGCCGTCCACTCTATTTCGCATTCGAACAGGTAAAACGGAGCCAACTCGAAACATGGACAATTCACGGTGCACACCATGAGCGTATACCGATGCCCCTTTCGCGATGGCCCGAGTTCTTCCACCGTGCCGTGCTTGATCGGCTCACCGCCATATTCCCCGTTCCGCCGGCCGACCTCTTCTCCCAGCTTGCCGAGGCGCACGCCGGCCTTTGTTGGGCCACCCGGCGCGCCGCTAAGGTCGGTGAATCAGCGCGGGCGACAACGCTTCGGAGGAATCATGGCGACAACGTTCGGCGCACTGCGCAGACGCGTCCTGGCACCCAGGCTCACCGAAGTCTCCTTTGCCAAACGCGGCTTTCCGGTCACCGAAACGGCAGCGACCCGGAAGCTGGAGGCGATCCCGCAGTCGGTGATCTGCGGCTTCGAGTGGGGCATGGAGGCCCACGACCTCTGGGAGATCGAACGCCGGCTCAACCTGGTCGACCCGGAGCTGCGCGGCTTCGCCTACGAGGGCGCGACGATGGGCTTCACCGTCAGGGACGCGATGGCGGGCGGCAAGGGCACGCGCACCCGCGAGTTGCTGCTCGGGCCGGGCCACGACCACGTCTTCCTGGCCTACATCGGCATCGGCTTCGCCATGGCCCGGTTGCCGAAGGTGTTGTGGCGCAAGATCGTGCCCGATCTGGACGCCTCGCCCTACCACCCGACGATGAGCTGGCTGGCGGTCGACGGCTACGGCTTCGACCGTGCCTACTTCGACACCCGCAAGTGGGTCGACGAACAGTACGTGCCCAAGCCCTATCCGTGGCTGGGCCTGCCGGACTACTTCCCCCGTGCCATCGACCAGGGCATCGGCCGGGCGCTGTGGTTCATCCACGGCGGCCGTCCGGCCGGTGTCGCGGCCGCGGTGCGGGCCTTCCCGGAACACCGCCGGGCGGACCTGTGGAGCGGTGTCGGTCTGGCCGCGACGTTCGCCGGTGGTGCCACGGCCGACGCGCTCGGCGAGGTGCGTGACCACGCTGGCGAGTACCAGCCGGATCTGGCGCTGGGCATGGTGTTCGCGGTGAAAGCCCGCACCTACGCGGACTTCGTGCCGGCGCACACCGATGCCGCCGCGGCCGCGTTCGGCGGTGTGTCCGTCGTGGAGGCACTGACGATCGCCGACGGCACCGAGGTGCGCACCGGCGACGGGGACGTACCGCCGTACGAGATCTGGCGGCAGCGGATCCGTACCCGCTTCGCGACACCGGAACAGCAGGCGCTGGCCAGCTGACCCGCAAGAGTGAAGTGGACGGTGACCAGCGGCAGGACCGACGATCGTGCATGACATCCGTCCACCCGGTGAGGGGGAGAGTGAGTTGGGACACCGCTGGCGCGCACTCAGGCGACGTGTTCTCACCCCGAACGTCTCGGCCACGCTGCTCGACGTGCGAGGCTTTCACAAGAAGAGCCCGGAATCCCAGGCTCTGCTGGAGCGGATCGGCGCGACCTTCCTGGAAGGTTACGCCTACGCCGCCGAGGCGAGGACGACCGACGACGCGGAGCGGCGACTCGAACAGCTCACCGACCGGTTCCGTGGGTTCGCCTACGAGGGCGCGGGCATGGGCTTCGCCGTGCGGGACGGACTTCCGCTCGGCCCGACGACGCTGAACGAGCAGTTCCTGGCCGGGCCCGGCGATCCGCACGTGTACATGGTGTACGTGGGGATCGGTTGGGCGATGGCCAGGCTGCCGAGGTTCCGCTGGCCGGACCCGAAGAAGCTGGACTCGCTGCTGCTGTGGCTGCTGCTCGACGGCTACGGCTTCCACCAGGCGTACTTCCACACCGAGAAATACGTCCGGCAGCAGTACCAGGACCTGGCGTTCCCCTGGCCGGCCAAGGGATCCAGTGACTACGCGAACCGCGCCATGGACCAGGGCATCGGCCGGGCGCTGTGGTTCATCTGCGGCACCGACCCCGTGCTCACCACGTCCACTGTGGATGAGTTCGACGAGCGGCGGCGGGGTGACCTGTACGCCGGGATCGGCCTGGCCGCCACCTACGCGGGCGGTGCCCCCGAGGACGAGCTGATCACGCTGTGGGAGCGGGCCGGGCAGTACCGGCCGCAGCTGGCACAGGGCTGCTGCTTCGCCGTCGAGTGCCGCATCCGGGCCGGAAACCTGGTGCCGCACAACGAGGTCGCGGCGCAGGTCCTGTGCGGGCGGTCGGCGCAGGACACCGCGCAGGTCGCACTGGACCACCGGCCGAACGATCCCGTCGACCTCGACCTGCCGGCGTACGAGGTGTGGCGCCTGGCTGTGGCCGACGAGTTCGCGGAACACGCCGCAGGACAACCGAAGCAGAGGTCGGCATGACCGCCGTCACGACACCGGGCGACGCCACCGGCCGGACCCCGCCGGGCCCGCCGCGCAGCGCCACGCTCGGCCTGCTGCGCAAGCTGGCCGGCGACCGCCTCGGCCTGATGACCGAGGCCAGGGACACCTACGGCGACGCGGTGCGGGTGGTGATCGGGCCGAAGACGCTCTACATCTTCAATCACCCCGACTACGCCAAGCACGTGCTGGCCGACAACGCCGGCAACTACCACAAGGGCATCGGCTACGTCGAGGCGAAGAAGGCGCTCGGTGACGGCCTGCTGACCAGCGAGGGTGAGCTGTGGCGCAAGCAGCGCCGCACCATCCAGCCGGTGTTCCAGCACAAGCGGGTCGCGGCACAGGCCGGCATCATCGCCGACGAGGCCGCCCGGCTGACCAAGCGGCTGCGCGGGCACATCGACGGCCCGCCGGTGGACGTGCTGCACGAGTTGACCGGGCTGACCCTGGGCGTGCTCGGCCAGGCGCTGCTGGATGCCGACCTGTCGGCGTTCGCGTCGGTCGGCCACTCGTTCGAGCACGTGCAGGACCAGGCCATGTTCGAGATGGAGACCATGGGCATGGTCCCGTTGTGGCTGCCGCTGCCCAAGCAGCGCCGGTTCCACCGGGCCAAGAAGGATCTGGCCAGGATCGTCGACATCCTGGTGGCGCAGCGGCAGGCCGAGCCGACCGACGGCGACGACGTGCTGACCCGGCTCATCGAGTCCACCCGCGCGGAGGCCGACCCGAAGGTCGGCGAGCAGCGGATGCGCGACGAGCTGGTCACGCTGCTGCTGGCCGGGCACGAGACGACGGCGAGCACCCTGGGCTGGGCGCTGCACCTGCTGTCCGGGCATCCGGAGGTGGCGGCGCGGCTGCGGGCCGAGGTGCGGGACGTGGTCGGCGACCGCGCGCCCGGCTACGCCGACCTGGAGCAGCTCACCTACACGTCGATGGTGCTGTCCGAGACCATGCGGCTGTACCCGCCGGTGTGGATCCTGACCCGCAACGCGCAGGGCGACGACGAGATCGGCGGCTACCACGTGCCGGCCGGTTCGGACGTGCTGATCTGCCCGTACACCCTGCACCGGCACCCGGCGTTCTGGGACGAGCCGGACCGGTTCGACCCGGACCGGTTCGACCCGACGCGGACGGTCAGCAGGCCCCGGTACGCGTACATCCCGTTCGGCGCGGGGCCGAGGTTCTGCGTCGGCAACCACCTCGGCCTGCTGGAGGCCACCCTCGTGCTGGTCACGTTGATCCGTGAGCTGGACCTGGTCGCGGTGCCCGGCCACGAGGTGGTGCCCGAACCGATGCTCTCCCTCCGGGTGCGCGGAGGTCTCCCGATGACCGTGCAGGAAGCGAAGTGAGGAACACCAGTGACGACAGGTAACGGCGAGGCCGACACCAAGACGCTGACGCTGGAGGCGTTCGCGGACACCATCATTCCCGGGGCGAAGCGGTTCCCCGGCGACCGGGCGGTCGCCGGCGCGTCGGACACCCCGGGAGCCGTCGAGGCGGGAGCCCTGGAACTGCTGGCGACGCCGGCCACCGGCATCGCCGCGGGACTGGAACCACTGAGCCAGGCGCTCAACCAGCATGCCGTGAACTACGCGGAGCGCAACGGCCTGACGCTGGACACGGACGTGCCGGCGTTCGTGGCGCTGCCCTTCGACGATCGCACGGCGCTGGTGGCCGAGCTGACCACACCCGGCCACCCGGAGAAGGACGGCTGGGTGGTGCTGGCGTTGTTCGCCAACATGGCCTACGACACCGCTGCTCACCTGAGCACCTCGGAGGCGCTGGCCGCCGGGCATCCCGGGCTGCTGTCGATGGGCTTCGCCAAGCCGAACGACGACGGCCTGTGGCGGTTCCCCAACTTCTCCTACGGCCGCAAGCTGGCCGACATCCACCCGAAGACCACCGAATCAGGGAGCCCGGCATGAGCACGGTCGAACAGACCGACGTCGTCGTCATCGGCAGCGGCTTCGGTGGCGCCATCACGGCCTACCACCTCGCGGCCGGCGGCGCCAAGGTGGTCGTACTGGAGCGCGGGCCATGGCTGACCGGCCAGGACTTCGACCACGACTACCTGCTCGGCTCGTCGTACACCAAGGTGTTCGACTTCGTCGCCGGTGACGGCATGAGCGTGCTGGGCGGCAACTGCGTCGGCGGCGGCAGCGTGGTCTACTTCGCCGCACTGCCCAGGGCGCCGCAGTACATCTTCGACCGCCAGGGCGACATCGGCCGCCGGATCTGGCCGGAGAGCGTCAGCCGGGACAGCCTGGAGCCGTGGTACGACCGGGTCGCCGAGTCGATCCCGGTGAGCAAGCAGGACTGGAACGACATCAGCTACGCCGGTGGCCTGTGGGCGGCGGCCTGCGACCACGCCGGCCGCACCGCGAACCCGGTGCCGGTGGGCGTGGACAACGACCGCTGCACCAACTGCAACTGGATGATGGCCGGCTGCCGGTTCGACGCGAAGCGGTCGATGCTGCTCAACTACCTGCCCGGCGCGGTCGCGCACGGCGCGGAGATCCGGCCGCTGCACGAGGTCCAGCACCTGTCGAAGACCGACGACGGCGGTTACCGGGTGCACTACAACCTGATCGACGACGTGGACTACCGGGTCACCACCGGCAGCGGCACGATCGACGCCAAGATCGTCATCGTCGCGGCGGGTGCCGGTGCCACGCCGGTGATCCTGCAGCGGTCCGAGGCGACGTTGGGCACCATGCCGCACGGCGTGGGCCGCTACTTCTCCGGCAACGGCGAGCGGCTGAACACCGCCGTGATCAACGAGGACCGGGTGCGCGAGGTGCTCGGCCTGGACCGGGGTGACGGCATCGCCTACGAGGCCAACCAGATCGGCAAGGGCCCTGTGGTGGCGAGCTGGGACAAAGTGGACGGCAGCCTGCCGGAGTTCTCCCGGTTCTCGCTGGAGCAGCTGTACTTCCCGCCGGGCCTGGGCACGATCCTGGCCCAGGTGCCCGGTGCCACCGGCCCGAGTTGGTTCGGCCTGGGCAAGAAGGAACTGCTGTCGCACTGGAAGTCGTGGCTGACGATCTTCCTGATGACCGAGGACAACAACGAGGGCGTCTTCGGCCCGCCCCCGCCCACCGGCAACGCGTTCCGCATCTCCCAGCAGATGCTGGGCAGGGGCGCGCTGCGCTACGACCCGACGCCGCAGACCCTGCGCGGCTGGGCCGAGGCCGACGCCGAGGTCAAGGACATCCTGGAGCGCGACGGCATCGCCACGGTCGCGCCGTGGACCAACGACCTGGTGGGTGCCTACACGGTGCACCCGCTCTCGTCGTGCCGGATCGGTGACGACCCGGCGACGTCGGCCCTGGACGACCGGCACGAGCTGCGCGGCCACCCGGGGATCTTCGTCACCGACGGCTCGGCCGTGCCGACCGGCCTGACGGTGAACCCGGCGATGACGATCGCGGCACTGGCCGAGCGAGCCATCCCGGGGATCGTCGCGGCGGCGCGGGAACGCGGCGTCGACGTGAGTTACGGGGCCCCCACCCCGACCAAGGCGGCGTCGAGCGCGCTGACCGCAAGCTGATCGACCGGTACGAACTGTCGGGTGGTGCCCGCGATGGCCAGAACAGTCCTGGAGGAGATGACCACGGTCATCCTCGCCGTTCCGCGTCCCGACGCGAGCGACGAGGAGGTGGCCGCCTGGTACGAACTCAAGGCACATCTCCTCGAGCGCATCGCGGCGGAGGGCGGTCCGGGCACCGAGGAGACGGCGCACCAGGCCGAGCTCGCCCACCGCAGGTCCGAGCGCCTGTGCTCGGGTGGCGGCCCGGACGCCGTCGTCCTCCCGATCACCGGACCGGCCGGCCGCCGCCCGGGGCGTGCCGACCGGCCCGGTGTGCGGCCGGTCCGACGTGGGCCCGGTTCGGTCGCCGACCCGAGGGTCGAGTCGGCCGCGGCGTGAGGAAATCCCGTCCACCTCATGACGGAAACACGCCTCAGCGCCTGAGTGACGAACTGTTTGCCCGGCGCGGACGGTCGCACACTGGTGGACGTCCGAGGTCGGCCGGCGGCCAGAAGGGAAGCGGAACGTGACAACGCACGCGACCGGCCGGGAACCGGCCACAGCCGAGACGATCACGAGCACACCGGGGACCGGCACGACCACCGAAGCCCTCACGCAGCGGCTGATCGCTGCCCTGCGCGGGTTGCCCACGTGGGGCCACCACGAGGTGCTGCGCGAGCGGCTGATGGCCATGCTGGCCCGGCACGAGCAGACCGGCGACCTGTCCGAGTTCGAGCACTTCACCGAAAGCCTGGTCATGACCGCACGAATGGAACGCAGTCCCGCGTTCCTGGCCACGGCGGCGAGCGAACAGACACCGGCCGCACCCCGGGATCTGCTCGACGTGATCCAGCAGATCGAGGCGAGTGGCGATGACGGCCGAACGTAGGCGGCGCAGGCTGAGCATGGGGATGGCGTGCCTGGAGCAGTGGGCCGGGACCGCCAGCCAGGCCCAGAAGAACTCCGTGTACGAGGCGCTGTTCGCGGTGTCGGACGGCTCGGTGCGGCAGAGTCACAAGGTACTCGACGATGTCCAACGCAATGGCGAGTACTTCGTCCTGGTTCGCGACAATCTCGTCGTCAAGGTAGGCATCCACCCCTTCAATACATTCAGCATTGTATACATCGGTTCACTGGACGAGGCACCGGACATCGATCTCGACGTGGCGTGAACAGGTGGCACTTTGCGCCATGTGGTCGTTCCGATACGTCCCTTCCCGTGCTTGTCTTGGTCAGGTCGGCCGTGTTTACGTGCTGTGAGGGCTCGACACGAAGAACCGAGGAGGAAAAGGCATGTCGTCTATGGAGGTTCCTGGCCTCGACGTGTCCGGCAGGGTGCGCGCTCGCGACATTCCGATGAGCGCCGTCGCCCACGTTGGCCGCAGGATGCTGATGATCTCCGGTGCGCTGGACGCCACCGATCACGACATTTCGATTTCGATCAGCCTGCCCGAGTCCGGTCGCTGGCAGGTGATCAAGTCGGAGACGAATCTGACCGACCAGACATGGGTCGCGATGCAGATCACCACCGACGATGACACGACATTCGTCAATGATGCCGGTTCGGTGATCACGTCGACTCAGTTCGGCAAGATGTTCATGACGCCTGATCAGCGCCGGCTGACGTTCTACGACGGCGAGGTCCGGCCGGGCGAGTCCGCGATGAAGGTGTTCGACCTGGAGTGCTCGGCCGGCCGACCGGCCTACGCGCACGCCCGGTACAGCAGGGTGTCCACGGACACCCAGGAGCAGTCCGCCGAGGCGCTGCAGCGCCTGGTCGCCGACGGCATGCCGCAGCGGCCGGTGCTGGAGTTGATCGTGCCCGTCACGGTGATCGGCTGACCCGACAGAAGTTCGACGCAAACCGTGGTGGCGAGGCCGGCAGGTCCCGGTCTCGCCACCGCCCACCTGAGGGGCGGCCACCGTGCTCACCTTCGTTCCCGAGCCCACCCTGCTGGACTCCGCCCGGGGCCGTCAGTGGCCCGCCTATCCCGGACCGGCCAGGAGCACCAGGGTCGACACGCCGCCGGGCCGACCGGACGTCGTGATCGTCGGAGCGGGCCCCGCCGGTCTCGCGGTGGCCTCGGCACTGTGGCATCTGGGTGTGCACGACATCGCCCTGCTGGACCGGACCGGGCCGCCGTGCCGGCGGTTCTTCGACCGGATCGACGGCCTGGAGCAACGAGTACTGCGCTCCCCGTACGACCACCACCCCGGCGTCGAGGGCTACCACGACTGCGAGCTGCTCGACTTCGCCCGCCTGCACTGGGCGTGGCTGAGTCCGGTGGAGCGCAGGGAGATCCGGATGGCCCAGGCCGGGCACCGATCGGTGGTTCCGGTCGACGTGTTCGAGGCGTACTGCCACCACGTGTCCACGGTGCACGGCGTGTACCAGCGGACCTGGCACGCCGAGGTGACCGGGGTCGTGCCGGACGGCGACACCGTGCGGGTGCGGTCCCGTGGTGGCGAGACGCTGGCCGCCGACTACGCGGTGCTGTGCCTGGGCGAGGAACGGCGGCCGGCGCCGGACTCCTGGTGGGGCGACGCGTGCCACCGGCCGGAACACGTGACGTACTGGGACGAGCCGGTGCCCGCGGGCGCCGAGTCGGTGATGGTGGTCGGCGCCGGACTGACCAGCGCCCACCTGATCACCCAGGCGCTGGCCGACGGTCGCACCGTGCACTGGGTGATGCGCGGCGAGGAGCGCTACCAGTGCTCCGACGTCAACGCCTCCTTCTTCCGGGCCGAGGGCCGGGCCCAGTTCGACGGCGTGCCGTGGCATGAGCGGCGGGCCACGATGGGCCGGGAGCGGCGGGCGTCGGTGATGTTCGAGTTCCGGCCCGCCCTGCGGGACGCGGAGGCCGACGGCAGGCTGGTGGTGCACCGGGGCCGCGAGATCGCCGGGATCACCGGCACCGGCCGGGGTGCGGCCCTGTGTTTCACCGACGGCGTCACGGTCGGCGCGGAGCACGTGGTGCTCGCGCTGGGCACGCTCCCCTCGGCCGGCGAGCAGCTGTTGCCGGCCGGACTGGTCGGCGCCAGGGACGGCTGGCCGGACCTGGACGAGCGGACGCTGGCCTATCGCAACGCACCCAGGGTGTTCGCGGTCGGCGCGGCCGCGGGCATGGTGCTGGGTCCGGCCGCGCGCAACATCGACGGCCACCGGGTGGCCACCGCCAGGGTGGCGGCGACGATCGCCGCCGGGCTGCGCGCCGGGTCCACTGTAGATGGTTTAGGGAGCGACCGTGGCTGAGGACGGCGACCTGGACACGAGATTCGGCATGCCGGCCGTCGACCAGCCGGCACTGACCGAGGTGGGCGTGATCCTCTCCGGACTGGACACCGACCGCCTGCTGGCCGGGCTGGGCGTGGCCATGGCCGGCAACGACCCGACGGCGGCGGTGCTGCGGGTGGACCAGTTGCGGCACGGCGACGAGCAGGGCATGGCGGACGCCGTGGTCGCGGGCGCGCACACGTGGCTCGCCGTCCGCGACACGCTGGCCGCCAAGGACCAGGGGCCGTCGGTGTCCGCGTCGATCCGGCAGGCGTGGGACCGCGCGCTGCGCACCGTGCGCGCCGCGGAGTCCGACGTCACCCAGCCGGTCGGGCCGGCCGGCCGGGCCTACCTGGCCGCGTGCTGGCTGCGCTGCACCGAGGTGGACCGCCTGGCGCGCCAGTTACCGCCCAGGCACAGCGCCGTGTCCACCAGATGACCACGCACCACCGAGCGGGGAGGATCACGTGCCGTACCTGAGGTCGCTGCCGGCGGACGGGATGTTGCTGGACGTCTTCCGGGCCTACCCGAGGACCTCCACGCCGCTGCTGGACTACCACGAGATCGTGATGCGCGGGCCGTCCCCGTTCACCGTGGGCGAGCGGGAGCTGATCGCCGCCTACGTGTCCGGCGTCAACGACTGTGCCTACTGCCACGGCGTGCACACCGAGACCGCGCAGGCGTGCGGCGTACCCGCCGGCGTGGCGCCCGCCGCGGTGGCCGACCTGGACTCGGCGGACGTGGACGAGAAGATGCGGGCCGTGCTGCGCTACGTCGGCAAGCTGACCCGCACGCCGGGCGAGCTGACCCAGACCGACGCGGACGCCGTGCTGGCCGCGGGCTGGGGCGAGCAGGCACTGCACGACGCGGTGATCGTCTGTGCGCTGTTCAACTTCATGAACCGCATGGTGAACGGTCTGGGCGTGCGCGGTGACGCGGACTATTTCGCGTTGTCCGGCAAGCGGTTGGCCGACATCGGCTACACCGGCCTGAATGGACTCGTCGGCGACAACGCCTGAGCACGAAGGAAGGTCCCCGCCGGGCGCCGCTGACCTAACCTGGCGATTGTTACCGTGTGTCCTTGCCTACCAGGGAGGTCCCGTGTCCGGAACCGTGCTGCGGACCGCGCTCCGCCGATCGCTGGCCCAGATCCGGTACGTCGACCCGGTCCGGCCGAACGCGGCCACCGGTGTGGTGGGCGAGGTGTACCGGCAGCTGGAGGACGAGTTCGGCATGCTCGCGCCGCCGGTCGCGCTGCACTCCCCCGCGCCGACCGTGCTCGCGGCGAGCTGGCTGATCCTCCGGGAGACCTTGCTGGCCGGCGGGTACGCCGGCCGCGCGGCCAAGGAGGCGGTGGCGTCCGCGGTGTCGGTCGCCAACGCCTGCCCGTACTGCGTCGAGGTGCACTCCACCGCGCTGCGCGGCCTGTCCGCGGGCGGCGCCGCCGACGCGATCAGCACCGGCCGCATCGACGACGTGGACGACCCCGGCATCTCGGTGTTGGCCGAGTGGGCCCGGTACACCGGCGACCGGGCCCGGGCTTATGCGGTGCCGGCACCCGCCGAGCAGGCACCGGAACTGGTCGGCGTCGCGGCGACCTTCCACTACCTGAACCGCATGGTCAACATCTACCTGGCCGAGTCGCCGCTGCCGCCGGGCGCCCCGGACGCGGCCAAGAACGCGGCCCGCTGGCTGCTGGCCAAGGTGATGCGCCCGTCGGTGCGGCGCGCGCCCGGGCTGTCGCTGCGGCTGCTGCCCGACGCCGCGCCCACCGCCGACCTGGCGTGGGCGGCGGGCAACCCCACGGTGGCCGCCGCGTTCGCCAGGGCCTGTGCGGCGGTGGACGCCGCGGCCGACGACGCCGTGCCGGAGGGTGTGCGGACGGTCGTGCGGGACCACCTGGCGACGTGGACCGGCATGCCGCCCGGCCCGAGCCGCGCCTGGGTGACCGACGCGGTCGCCGGGCTGCCGCCTGCCGAGCGTGGCGCCGGCCGGCTGGCATTGCTCGCCGCCGTCGCCTCCTACCAGGTCGACCAGCAGGTGATCGACGAGGCTGGCCGGGGCGTGGACGCCGACCTGGTCACGCTGACCTCGTGGGCCAGTCTGACCGCCGCCCGCCGGATCTGCTCCTGGACCGCGGTGCGCGCACCGGTGCGCGAGGGATGAACGTCAGGCTGCCGGCCGGGCACCACACGACCGGCAGCCGGACCTCCAGGATCCCGCCGCGGCCGTCGTGACGTTAGTGCCCCCGCCACCACATAGGGGGTGAAA
Organism: Pseudonocardiaceae bacterium; assembly: GCA_036491115.1. GTDB lineage: Bacteria > Actinomycetota > Actinomycetes > Mycobacteriales > Pseudonocardiaceae > DATEPR01. The sequence continues at coordinate 248,087 of DASXCQ010000078.1, read as the reverse complement.
CCGTCGTCCGCAACCGTGAATTTCCCATAGGTCCGCGGTGACACCGGCACTGGCGACCGCTGTGGTTCCAGCCGACCATTTCCCTGTCGACGGCGCTTCAAACCTGTCAGGGCAGAAATTTTGGCGGACAAGGGGACTGTCATGGGATCTACCGCCCGTTCCGGACAGTACTCCGCCGCGGCGCCGGGCGTCGGCTTCCGGCGGCACCTGCGGGTCGAGGTCGCCGGAGACGAGAAGGTCTACCTGTTCGGCGAGCGCGGCCTGACCGTGCTCGCCGGCTCGACGGTGTCCGCCGTGGCGTCGCTGCTGGACGGGTCACGGGACCTGGCCGCGCTGCTCGCGGCCGCCGCCGACCACGTCGGCGAGGACCAGGTGGCCGGCGTGCTGGCCCGGCTGGCCGAGTTGAACGTGCTGGCGCTGCGCCCGGCGCCCGCCGGTGCCGACGACGGCACGGACACCGCGGACGACGCGGCACTCGCGTACTGGGACGGCGTGGGGCTGGACGCCGCGGCAGCCGCGACGGCGACCGCCACCAGTACGGTCGCGGTGACCACGGTCGGCGATCCGGCGCCGACCGTGGGCCGCACCCGCGCCGTGGACACGCTGCGGGCGGCCGGACTCACCGTGCTGGACGGCATCGGCTCGGCCGACCTGACCGTCGTGCTGTGCGACGACTACCTCAACCCGGCGCTGGCCGACGTCGACGCGGCCCACCGGGCGGCCGGGCGGCCGTGGCTGCTGGCCAAGCCGGCCGGCGCGATCGTGTGGCTCGGTCCGGTGTTCACGTCCGACCGGCCCGGCTGCTGGCACTGCCTGGCCCATCCGCTGGCCGGCCACCGGGACGCCGAGACGTGCGCCCAGCAGGCCCTGGGCCACGCCGAGCCGGTGCGCTGCCCGGCCTGCACGCTGCCCGCGCTGGCCGGCACCGCGCTGCACATGGTCGCCCTGGCCGCCACCCAGTGGCTGGCCGGTCACCGGGACCCGAACCAGGGCAGCGTCTGGACGTTCGACAGCACCGATCTGACCGGCCGCCACCACGTGGTGCGGCCGAGGCCGCAGTGCCCGGCGTGCGGCGATCCCGAACTGACCCGCAGGCGGGCCTGGCAGCCGGTGACGCTGGCCGGCCGCACGCCGATCGCCGACACCGCGGGCGGGCACCGCGCGTTGACCTGCGAGCAGGTCCGGGACCGCTACCAGCATCTGGTCAGCCCGGTCACCGGCGTGGTCAAGGAGATCCGGCGCGACGAGCACGGCCCGGCGTTCTTCCACTCCTACCTGTCCGGCGCCAACATGGCCACCCGCGCCCGCGACCTGGGCGCGCTGCGTGCCTCGCTGCGCAACTCCAACGGCGGCAAGGGAACCACGGCCATCCAGGCCGAGGTCGGCGCGCTCTGCGAGGCGGTGGAACGGTATTCCGGCTCCTGGCACGGCGACGAGGAGCGGGTCCGGGGCAGCCTGCGCTCGCTGGGCGAGGATGCCGTCCACCCCAACGCCTGCCAGTTGGTGGACCCGAGGCAGTACGCCCACCGGGCGGAGTGGAACGCGGCACACGGCCCGTTCCAGGCGGTCGGCGCGCCGTTCGACGAGGACGCGGAGACCGACTGGACGCCGGTGTGGTCGTTGACCCACGGCCGGCACCGGCTGCTGCCCACCGGACTGCTGTACTTCGGCGCCCCGGTGCCCGCCGGTACGCCCGCGCTGCTGGCCGACTCCAACGGCAACGCGGCGGGCGCCGGTCTCGCCGACGCCGTGCTGCAAGGAATTTTCGAGGTTGTGGAACGGGACGCGGTCGCGTTGTGGTGGTACAACCGCGGCCGCGTGCCCGGCGTCGACCTGGCCGCGTTCGCCGACCCGTGGGTGGACGAGCTGCGCACCGTCTACACCGGACTGGGCAGGGACGTGTGGGTGCTCGACGTCACCGCCGATCTCGGCGTACCCACGATGGCGGCACTGTCCCGGCGGGTCGGTGCGCCGGCCGAGGACATCATGTTCGGCTTCGGTGCCCACCTCGACCCCGCCATCGCGCTGCGCCGCGCGCTGAGCGAGCTCAACCAACTGCTGCCGGCGGTCGGCAGCGGCGGTGAGTACCGGTGCACCGACCCGGACGCGCTGCGCTGGTGGCGGCACGCGACAACGGCGAACCAGCCGTACCTGTTACCCGATCCGGCGGGTCCGCTGCTCGGCCCATCGGCCTACCGGCCGGCGCCGTGCGACGACATCGGCGCGGAGGTCGACCTGCTCCGGCGACGCCTTGCCGAGCGGGACATGGACCTGTTGGTGCTGGACCAGACCCGGCCGGACATCGGGCTGCCCGTGGTGAAGGTGATCGTGCCCGGCATGCGGCCGTTCTGGACCCGGTTCGCGCCCGGCAGGCTCTTCGACGTCCCGGTCGCGCTCGGCCGGCAGGCGACGCCGACCGGGTACGCCGACCTCAACCCGTTCCCCCTGTTCCTGTGAACAGGCAACGCGACCTCGCGAGGAGCCCCAACGTGCCCATCGACATGGGCGGCACGGCACCTGTACCGACCCAGCTCTGGTCACTCCGGGAGGACGTCCTCGTCGAGGACGGACCGGAGCTGGGCAGGCTCGTGCTGCTCACCAAGTGGGGCGAGTTCGGCATCGACGGCGCCGGGGACGTGGTCCGGGCGTCGCTGCGCCGGATGTGCCTGGGGCCGATCTCGCTGGAGAACGTCGTGGGCAGGCGGCCGACACCGGGCGACCAGCCGACCGGCAACTGGCGGGAGTGGGCCGAACTGTGGCGGGTGCTGGACCTGCTCAGCGGTTCGGTCGTCCGCTCGCTGGGCATCGGCGACGGCGAACGCCCGCTGCTGTCCGCGACCCCGGTGGCCAGGGGTGCCAGCCTGGTGCTGCCCGAGATCGAGCTGGACCACCCGGTGCGAATGTCCCGGTTCGCCGCGATCCGGCCACACGAAGGCGCACTGCTGGTCGAGTCGCCGCTGGCCCAGTATCACGTCGTGTTGCACCGCCAGCTCGCCGTGCACGTCGCGACCGCGCTGTCCGCACCGACGTCGGTGCGGCAGATCGCCGCCCAGCTGGGCGCGCCGGCCGCCGTGGTCGCCGGGATCGTGGCCTACCTGGCGGCGACCGGCATCGCGCTGCTCGCCGAACCGGCGAAAACCGACGGGGGGAACATTTTCGCCGAGGACAACGATCCGGTGCTGCTGCGCTGGTCGCATCACGACCTGTTGTTCCACAGCCGCAGCCGGATGGGCCGGCACGGCGGACAGAGTGGTGCGGTATTCCCGCTCGCGGACCGCCTACCCAGCCCCGAACTGGTGAAGACCATCCGGGCCGGCACGCGATTCCCCCTGTACCGCCCCAACATCGACGATCTCGCGGCGAACGATCCGCCGCTGACCGAGGTGCTGGAGAACGCGAAACTGTGTGACGACCTGTCCGACCGCCTGGTCACCGCGGCGCAGCTGGGCGAACTGTTGTTCCGGGCGGCCAGAATCCGGTCCGTGGCATCCGGTTCGACCGGAACCGACGTGCAGTACGACATCTCCGACCGGCCCTACCTGAGCATCTACGGGCTGTACGAACTGGAGGTGTACGTCAGCGCCCACAAGTGTGCCGGCGTACCTCGAGGTACCTACCACTATGATCCTCGGCTGCACGAACTCACGCTGGTCAACGACTCCGGGCCGGAGTTGGACGAACTTCTCGACGGAGCCCGGATCGCGGCCCGAACCTCGTCCCAGCCCCCGGTTCTGCTCACATTAACAGCTCGTGTCGCCCGTACTTCGTGGATGTACGGCGGAATCGGCTATGCCTTGGCACTGGCGCACGTCGGCGCACTACAACAGACGTTGTGCCTGGTGGCCAACGCGATGGGACTCGCGGCGTGCGCACCCGCGGTGGATCCCGGTGACATCACCAACAACGCACTGCGGCTGGACTGGCCGGCAGAGGTAGGCGTTGGTGAGTTTCTTGTCGGTTGACCAACATTTCCCTGGTAGCGTGACACCTCGGTGTAAGCACCTGGGCCGATCGCCTGGTGGCAGGGGGAACAGGCCACATGAATCCATCCGCTGACCCCGACCGCACGCCGGTGCGGCAGCGCACCATGGGCGTGGTGCCGCCCGAGGACGTCCACACGTTCACCGATCCGACCGCGAGCAGTACCCCTCTCACCGCGTGGAGCCTGTCCCGCCTGACGCTCTCGGTGGTTTTCTTCGCCAGCGGCCTCATCGCACTGCTCGAGGTGTGGGAAGGCGAGCACAGCGTGACCGGCACAGCCGTGGCGGCACTGCTCATGGCCACACTGCTGGGGATCCAGCTGTCCCAGTTCAGCCGGCCCGGCGCGGACCTCCACTCGCCGCGCGCCTACGTCCTGCTGGCACTGCTCGCCGCGCTGGCCTACGTTCCCCTGCTGGCCTACGGATTCGCCTGGATCATCCTGCCGCCGTTCCTCGCCGGCTGCCTGCTGCTGGTGCTGCCGCCTGCCCTGGCGTGGACCAGCTTCACCGCCGTCACGGCCAGCGTGCTGGCCATCCGGATCGGCCAGCACGAGGATCCGGTCACACTGATCTACGGCGCGCTGGACGCCGCCTTCTTCGGTCTGGTGGTGTACCTGCTGACCAGGCTCGCCAGCCTGGTCGCCGAGTTGCACGCGGCGCGGGAGGAGATGGCGGAGCTCGCGGTCGCCCAGGAGAGGCTGCGCTTCGCCCGCGACCTGCACGACCTGCTGGGCCTGAGCCTGTCCGCAATCACCCTGAAGAGTGAACTGACCAACCGGCTGCTGGTGCGCTATCCGGCCCGCGCCAAAGAGGAACTCGCCGAGATACTGGAGCTGTCCCGCCGCGCGCTGACCGACGTGCGCTCGGCGGCCAGTGGCTACCGGGTGCTGTCCCTGGACCAGGAGATCGTGTCGGCCGAGTCGGTGTTGCGCGCGTCCGACGTGGAAGTCCGCGCCACCGCCGACCACACCGAACTCCCCCCGCACATCCGCACGCTGCTGAGCATGGTGCTGCGCGAGGGCGTGACGAACGTGTTGCGGCACAGCAAGGCCGAACACTGTGAGATCACCATCCGGCAGACCGGGAGCACCGCATCGCTGGAGATCGTCAACGACGGTGTGGGCCCGGCGACCGCGGACCGGGACCCGGACTCCGGCAACGGCATCCGCAATCTGTCCGACCGGGTGGTCGCGCTGCGCGGCCAGCTCAGCACGACCGTGCTGCCCAACAGCCGTTTCCGGCTGCGGGCGCAGGTTCCGCTGCCGCAGGCGGCGCGACGGTTCCCTACGAACAGCAGGCGCGTCCCCACCGTCCGCCGCCCGGCCAGGGAACAGCGGACAACCCTGCCGATGAGCACCAGGATGATGCTCGCGACGGTGAACATCGCCTTCACCATCATGTTCGTCGGCGCCATCGTCCATTTGCTGATGCTCACCTCGGACACTCGGGCCATCGTGACCGGGATCGGCTATCTGGTCGTGCTGCTCGGCCTGCAGTTGGGCTACTTCAGTCGCTCCACCACCCGGCTGCGGTCGCCGCTGGGTTACACGCTGCTGATCGTCCAGGCCGGCCTGATCTTCCTGCCCATCCTGCAACAGGGCGACAACTGGGTGAGCCTGCCCGGCTGGCTGGGCGGCAACGCGCTGCTGATGCTGCCGCCCGCCGCCGGTGCGGCGGTGTTCGCCGCGAGCGTGGGCTCAGTGGTCTGGAGCCACGTCGTGTCCACCGGGCAGCCGCTGGACATCATCTTCAACGCGGGCTCGACGGTGATCACCGGCGCCATCGCGTTCGGACTGACCTCGCTGACCAAGCTGATCACCGAGCTGGACGCGACCCGCAAGCAACTCGCGGCCATGGCGGTCGCGCGGGAGCGGCTGCGCTTCGCCCGCGACCTGCACGACCTGCTCGGCCTGAGCCTGTCCGCGATCACCCTGAAGACCGAGCTGACCGACCGACTGCTGGACCGGTGCCCGGAGCAGGCGGCCGACGAACTGGGCGAGATTCTGATGCTGGCCAGGCAGGCGCTGTCCGATGTGCGCTCGGTGGCCAGTGGGTACCGCGAACTTTCCTTCGACAAGGAGTCGCAGTCCGCGGAGTCGGTGCTCACCGCGGCCGACGTGAGCGTACGGATGGACCTGAAGTACGACGAGTTGCCGGTGCGGGTGCGTACCGTCCTGGCGGTCGTGCTGCGCGAGGGCGTGACGAACGTGCTCCGGCACAGCAGGGCGCGACACTGCGACATCGTGCTGCGGCAGCAGTCCGACGAGGTGTCGCTGAGCATCGTCAACGACGGCCTGACCGCGGGCGAACTGGCCGGCCCCGAGCCGGACGACGGCAGCGGCATCCGCAACCTGTCCGAGCGGGTGGCCAAGCTGGGCGGGGAACTGGACTGCGGCCAGGACGCCAGGGGCAAGTTCCGGTTGCTGGTCCGGCTGCCGCTGGCCAGGACGCCGCAGCAGGTCAGCGCCTGAGTTCACCGTCCGCTCCGCCGGTGAGGATGACGTCCACCGGTCAACGCCGGTATGGAAAGGCTTACGCCGAGCGGGTGAACGCCGGAGCGGGCGGGCCGGTCAGAGCCAGCCCGCCTCCTTGGCGATGCGGATCGCGTCGACCCGGTTGCGCGCGTTGAGCTTGGTGACGGCCGTCGTGAGGTAGTTGCGCACGGTTCCGGCGGACAGGTACAGCCGGGCGGCGATGTCCACCGCGTTCGCACCGTCCGCGGCCAGCCGCAGCACCTCGACCTCGCGGCCGGTCAGCGGGCAGTCCGCCGAGTCCCAGGCGGCCAGCGCGAGGTCGCTGTCCACCACCCGGCGGCCGACGTACACCTCGCGGATCGCACTGGCCAGCTTGTCCGGCGGCGCGTCCTTGAGCAGGAATCCGCCCACCTTGGCGGCCAGCGCCCTGCGCAGGGTGCCCGGCCGGCCGAGGCTGGTCAGGATGAGCGTGCGGCACTCGGGCAGTTGCTCGCGCAGCTCGGTGGCCGCGGTGAGCCCGTCCTTGCCCGGCAGGTCGATGTCGATCACGGCGACGTCCGGGCGCACCGCCTTGGCGGTGGGCAGGATCTCGTCCCCGCCGGCGACCTCGGCCACCACATCGATGTCGGACTCCAGCCGCAGCAGTGCGACCAGAGCCCCGCGGACCATGTGCACGTCCTCCGCGATCATCACCTTGATCACTCCGGACGCCTCCCCACTGCCGACCCACCGCCGTTTCCGGCCTCCGGTTGGGCCGATTACGTCGACTGCACCGATCCTCGCTCATCTCCGTCCGCGACCGGACGTCAATGCGAAATTGAGTGAACCAGATTATCGTAAATGAACACCCGAGTTTGGGACAACCACGCCGAAACTCCATGGAATCCCGACATATACGGTTACCCACTTCCACCGTCGCACTGCCGATCCCCGTCAACCTACGGCATCGCGCGCGTTTTGTCCTCGTTCTGCCGAATCCCGAGCAGTGATCGGTGCGTTACCATCCGCAATTACCACGCGTCAGGCGGCCTGCTCCTGACCGGACACCCCGAACTGGCCCGGAGTGCGGCCGTTGCCCGGCGAGCCCCGGTACGCCTGGGCGATGTTCAGCCACTCGTCGGCGTCGGGTCCGACGGCCACCAGGTCGAGATCGTCGCGGTGCCGCCTGCGGGTCACCAGGAGGCAGAAGTCAACCGCCGAACCGGTGACGCGCTGTAACGCGTCGTCCGGGCCGAACCGCCACACGGCGCCGGACGGGGCCGTCAGTTCGAAGCCGAAGCGCACATCGGGCGTGGCCAGGCCACGGGCCTGGTAGGCGAAGTCCCACACGTGCACACCGAAACCGACGACGTGCTTGATCCGGTCGGACCACTGGCGACGCAGACCGAGCGCGTCGGCCACGTCCTGGCCGTGCGCGATCAGTTCCATCATGCCGGCCGCGGCCAGCACGCCGGCCGGGATCGGCCGGACCAGCCACGGGACCAGCGAGTCGACGGGGACGCCGGCCAGCGCGCCCTCGGTCGCGGCACGGGTGGACCGCCAGGTCGCCAGCAGCGTGGCGGGAGCCTTGGTCTCGGTGCCGGCGATCGCGGCGTTGATCGCGGTGTCGAAGTCGCCCTGGGTGCGCTTGGCCAGCTCCTGGAACGTCTCGGGCTGGCTCACCGCCAGGCCGGCCAGCTGGTAGACGAAGGTCAGGTGCGCGATCTGGTGGGCGACCGTCCAGCCGGTGGCAGGGGTCGGTGTCGACCACAGCTCGTCGTCCAGCCCGGCGACCATGCCGTCGACGGCATCGCCTTCGGCGGCGAGCTGCGCGATCACATCGGGTAGTTCAGGCACGGGGGCGTCCTTCCGGCAGGAGTTTGTCCTCACTCCAACGTGTTACGACCACCGGCGAGAGCACTACGCTCCGCTGTCCGGTGGACGCCTCCCAGCATGCCGGCGCGCCGGCCACAGCGCTTCTCCGACCGTGCCGAGCGCCCGGTCCACCCGCCACAAAAGTGATCAGCAGGCTCGCCGGACGCGGGATCCCGGCAAGCCTGCTGATCGATTTTCCTCGGGCGCGGAAGGCACCAGGTCGGTACTAGACGGCGATCAGGTCCGACTCGGGGTCACGAAAACAGATGGAGCCCATAACCGGCGCGTTGCCGATTTCCCAGCTGCGCCAGGCGTCAAATTCGTCGACGGCTAATTCAACGCTGTCGTAAGCCCTGTTCAGGCGGTCGGTGTCGAGGCCGATGCTGGTCAACAGCGAGGTGACGGTCGCGGTCGCGGTAGCGGACATGGGATGCCTCCGGTGAACTTGTTTCCCTGCTTGACAAGAAGGATGCGCCAGCCACCACATCCATTGCCAGTGCCCGAGTCACCACAGCCGCGTGTTCTTTTCATACCCCGCGCCGGTATCCGCAAGGATCGCCAACCGGACTCAACAATAGTTGCGGCCGTTCTGCCACGACCCGTGATTAAACTATCACGAACTGTGATCTCGGCTTCGACGTTCGTCGTTCAAGCAAGGCAAATCGGGCGATTCGCGCGGCCCCGCGCGATGTCACGGAATCACCTGTCGTACGCACACCGCGAACGTTTCCGCCAGGACGAGCACTCCGGTGATCCCGTCATACCCGACCGGGTGAACGTGGCACACACACGGATGAATGCCGCACTGGTCCTCCGACCACTGTCTGCCGCACGATCCATTGGGGCATCAGGAGGGGACCATGACGTACTTCATCCAGAACGCCCAGGTCGTCGAGGAGCTGAGTCGGGAACTCGTCGCCGCTGGATTCTCACCGTTCGTCGGCACCCAGTGCGACGCCCTCGCCCGGCTCACCGAGGCGCTCGACCTGGCCGTCGGCGTGCTGACCGTACCGAGGGACGACAACGCGGTCGGCATCGCCGCCGGTGTCGCGCTCGCCGGCGGCTACCCCGCCGTGCTGCTGCGCAACTCCGGCCCGGGCAACGCCGCCGATGTCATCGGCACCGTGGTGGCACCGCACGAGGTGCCCGTGCTGCTGGTCATGGGGATCGGCGGCCCGGCCGATCCGGCGGCGGACAACCTGGCCATGGCCCGGATCAGTGAACAGGTACTGGACGAGTTCGGCATCGAGAGCGTGCCGCTGGATCCGTCGCTGCCGGCCGCGGCCCAGGTGGCCGTGGTGCGCGGCATCGTGCGCGACCAACTCCGGCCGGCCGCGTTACTCGTGCCCACGACGGCCTTCGGACGGGTGGCATGAACGTCGGCACAGCGGTACGGGTGATCGCGTCCGCCGCGGGCGGGCAGCCGGTCGTGTTCACCGCGGGCGGCCCCGGCCGGATCGCGCGGCGGCTGGTCGACCGGCCCAACCACTTCTATCTGGACAGCACCGGTGGCCTGGCCTCCTCGATCGGCATCGGGGTCGCGTTGCACGCCAGGAACACCACGCTCGTCGTGGACGATCCGGACAGCCTGCTGACCAATCTGGCGGCCCTGGTGACCGCCGGCATGCTCGTCGACCTACCGCTGGTGCACATCGTGCTGGACGGCCTGCCGAGGGAGTCGGCCAGCGGCCGGGCCGACCTGTGCGGGCTCGCGATGGCCGTCGGCTATCCGAGGACCTACACGATCGACCGCATCGAGCGGCTGGCCGAGTTGGTGCGCCGCGAGGTGGTGAGCTGCCCGTCGCCCGCGTTCGTCCGCTGTGTCCTGTCGGACTCGACGTCACCGGGCCGGGCCCGGCCCGGTCGCCCCCGCAGGCCGGCCGTACGACGACCGAGGCCGCCATGGCTGACCGAGGCCGCCTGACGATCCGTCGGGCCATGAAAAATTCATACCACTCACCGACACAAATACATATGACTACTGCTGAGCTGGGCACTTCGACCGAAGCCGACCGCCGGATAGTATCCGTCGAGTAAGTATTTTCAGTATGTGAACCGTACTGGCGGACTGCGACGAGCGGCGTCTCGCACGGAAGGACGACGCCAACATGGACACCACGATCCTCAAGGCCGTTGAACGAGCGATAGACACGATGCAGTCCAATCTCGGGGACAAGCTCACCATCGACGATCTCGCTCGCTCCGCCATGTTCAGTAAGTTCCATTTCTCGCGGGTCTTCCAGCGCGTGACGGGCGTTTCACCGGGACGTTTCCTGTCCGCCATGCGGTTGGCCGAGGCGAAGCGACTGTTACTGTCCACATCGATCACCGTCGCCGACATCGGACACCGGGTCGGCTACAACAGCGTGGGCACGTTCAGCTCCCGGTTCAGCAGCAGCGTCGGCGTCTCCCCCATCACGTACCGCCAGCTCGGCGGTGTCGCACACCGGATTCCGGTCGACCACCGGCAGGATCACGTCGCCACCGCGACGACGGTGCGCGGCCACGTGCACGGCCCGTCGGTCGGCCGGCTGGGCACGGTGTTCGTCGGCGTGTTTCCCAGCCGGGTACCGGAGGGTGCGCCGGTGCGCTGGGCGATGCTGGCCGGCCCCGGCCCGTACCAGCTGGCCGCGGTGCCGGCCGGCACGTGGTACCTGACCGCGCACGCCGTCGCCGCCACCGTGGACGACGCGGAAGTGCAGTACGTCGGCTGCTACGGGCCGTTCGTCGCCCACGCGGACACCGCCGCCCGGCTGGTCGACGTCCACTTGCGACCGACCAGGAGCATGGACCCGCCGCTGCTGCTGGCCCTGCCCGACCTGCGTGCGCACGCCGAACTGGGCCTCGCCGGATAGCGCACGACAACATCGCCACCCGAATAGGGGTACCACCCGAAAAAGCACCGGCCACGGCCGGTGCTTTTTTGTGCTGTTTCGCACGACAGCGGGTTTGCGGCGCAACCGACGAGAAGACTGCCGACCCACTCCGCAGCATCCTGGAACTGACGAATGGGGATGACTTTCCCACTGTTCTCGACCAGGCACGAACAAAGAAATCAGGCGCCCGTCGACTCGGTTCAGCACGAAAGGGAGATCATGTCATCTTTTCGCGAGCGCGCACGCAAACTGGTGCCTGGACTCGCTGCCGTCGCCGTTCTCGTGACGATCTTCTTCGTGGGACAATCACAGGTCGCGGTGGCCGGCGCCAGCCAGGTGGCGAGCCAGTACAAATTCCAGCAACTGCCGATCGCGCTGCCGCCCGGCTACAACAGCCAACACTTCAACACGGTCCGGCAGGTCAACCCGGCCTACCTGCACCTGGACGCGTGGATCTCGTCGGTCGGCGCCAGCATCGCCATGAACGACCTGGTCGGGCACGGCCGCTCGGACGGCATGTGCATCGTCGACACGCGGACCAACGACGTCGTCGTCACCTACACGCCCACCGCACCGGCCCAGGACCGGTTCACGCCGTTCGTGCTCAACGCCGCGCCGCTGCCCATCGACGACACGATGGCGCCGACGGCCTGCACGCCGGGCGACTTCAACGGTGACGGCCGGATGGACCTGCTGGTCACCTTCTGGGGCCGCACGCCGATCCTGTTCCTGGCCAAGTCCGGCGTGCCGACGTTGTCCGCGGCCGCCTACCAGCCCAGGGAACTGGTGCCCGAGGTCACGCAGGACGGCAGGTACCACGGTCCGCGATGGAACACCGACGCCGACTACGTGGCCGACATCGACGGCGACGGCCACCCGGACGTCATCATCGGCAACTACTTCCCCGACTCGGACGTGCTGGACCCCAAGGGTTTGAACAACGTCCAGATGAACGACACGCTGTCCAACGCCACCAACGGCGGCGGTGACCACGTGCTGCGCTGGATCTCCGCGACCTCCGGCGCGCGGCCGACGGCGAACTTCGAGCAGCAGGAGGGCGCGATCCCGTTCAACGCCTCCACCGGCTGGACGCTGGCGCTGTCCGGAGCCGACCTGACCGGTGACGGTCTGCCCGACGTGTACATCGGCAACGACTTCGGTCACGGTCACCTGCTGTACAACCTGTCCACGCCGGGCAACATCCGGTTCCGCGAGGACATCGGCGTCCGCGAGCCGGACACGCCCAAGTCGTTCCAGCTGGGCAACGGCTCGTTCAAGGGCATGGGCGTCGACTTCGCCGACCTGAACGACAACGGCCGGTTCGACTTCATGGTCAGCAACATCACCACGGCATGGGGCCTGCAGGAGAGCAACCTGCTGTTCATCAACGGCGCCAAGAACACCGCCGAGATGACCAACGACATGAAGCGGGGCCTCGCGCCGTTCACCCAGGAGTCGCAGCAGTACGGCGTCGCGTGGACCGGCTGGTCGTGGGACGTCAAGATGGCCGACTTCCTCAACAGCGGCAGCCAGGACATCGTCCAGGCGGACGGCTTCGTCAAGGGCAAGACCAACCGGTGGCCGTGGCTGCAGGAGATGGCCATGACCAACGACGACCTGTTGGTCAACCCGGCGATGTGGCCGAACATCAGGCCCGGTGACGACGTCGCGGGTGACCAGGTGCTGGCCTTCTACGCGAAGACCGCGGCCGGCAAGTACGCGAACATCACCGGTGACCTCGGCCTGAACGTGCCGACCCCGACCAGGGGTATCGCCACCGCGGACACCAGGGGCAACGGTCTGATGGACCTGGCGGTGGCCCGCCAGTGGGGTCCGCCCGCGTTCTACGCCAACGAGGCGCCCGCGCCCGGCAACTTCCTCGACTTCAACCTGTTCCGGCCCAGCACCGACGGCGTCGCCGACACCGGCCTGGCCAATGCGGGCGCACCCGCCTACGACACCACGGTGGAGATCACCACGCCGGACGGCCTGCAGATCGGCCAGCTCGACGGCGGTGGCGGCCACGGCGGCTTCCGCAGCTTCCAGGTCCACTTCGGGCTGGGCTCGTACTCCGGTCCGGTCACCGCGCACATCCAGTGGCGGGACACGAGTGGACACGTGCACCAGCAGACCAAGCAGTTCAACCCGGGCAGCCACACCCTGTTGCTGACCAGCGACGTCCAGGAGGTCGCGAGCCGATGACCGCCACCATTCACCCGGCACCGGTCCCGGCACCGGCAGCGGCCGGGCAGACCAAGGCCAAACCCGACCCCCGCTACATCGCGCTGCGCAACTTCGCGATGTCGATCTCGGCCTTCAACATCTTCGGATACACCCTGCTCGGCTTCGAGCAGCCGTGGCTGTGGCCGATCCTCTCGGTCATCGTCGGCTACACGGCGGAACTCACGTTCGAGATGATCAGTGCCTGGGCGTACAAGCGCCAGCCACGGTTCCGGGGCCGGGGCTTCCGCGGCCTGTACGAGTTCCTGCTGCCGGCGCACATCACCGCCATCGCCGTCAACATGCTGCTGTACGCGAACGACCAGTACTGGCCGATCGCGTTCGGCGTGATCGTCGGCGTGGGCGCCAAGCACATCCTGCAGGCCCCGATCGCCGGCCGGATGCGGCACTTCATGAACCCGTCCAACTTCGGCATCACCGCCGTGCTGCTGTGCTTCTCGTCCTGGGCCAGCATCGCGCCGCCGTACGAGTTCAGCGAGAACGCCAACACCTTCTGGCGGGTGATGATTCCGGTGGTCATCGCCACCGCCGGCACCACGATCAACGCCATGCTGACCAAGAAGGTGCCGCTGATCGTGGGCTGGATGGGCGGCTTCGCCATCCAGGCGTTCCTGCGGCACTGGATCTGGCACGTGGCGCTGTACTCGGCGCTGGGCCCGATGACCGGCATCGCGTTCGTGCTGTTCACCAACTACATGATCAGCGACCCCGGCACGACGCCGTTCAAGGCCAAGAACCAGTTCATGTTCGGCTCGTCGGTCGCCGCGGTCTACGGCGTGCTGATGCTGTTCAACGTGGTGTACACCCTGTTCTTCGCGGTGTGCATCGTGTGCCTGGTGCGCGGTATCGGCTGGTGGGTGGCCCACCTGATCAACAAGTCCAAGCAGCGCGGGCTGACGCTCGTGGTGGAACCGCCGGCGACGGAACTGCCCGCGGCGGCCTGACACCCCTCGGGAACCAGCGGCCGGACCCTCGGGTCCGGCCGCTGTCGGCTGTCAGCGCTGGTGGGCGATCGACATCACATGGTCGGCGGCGGGCCGGTGCTGAGAGGATCTATGGACTGACCATTACCGAGCCCGGGGAGGCCGCCGACCGCATGCCGTCTCGTCGTGGCGTCGACCAGGTGCCGTCGGTGCGTCCCTCGGCCGGAGCGATGCTCAGGGGACTCATGCTGCCGGTGTTCCTGCCGGTCGTGGTCACCGAGGTCGGCAACGGTGCGGTCACTCCGATCATCGCCACCACGACGCACGCGTTCGGCGGGTCGACGGCGATCGCCGCGCTGATGACCGCGCTCCTGGGCATCGGCAGGGTGCTGGGTGACATCCCGGCGTCCATCCTGGCCGAGCGGGTCGGCGACCGGCGGTCCATGCTGATCGCGGCCGGTGTGTCGTTCGTCGCGTACGGCACCTGCCTGCTGTCCGGCTCGCTGCTCGCCTACGGTGCCGGCCTGCTGGTCGCCGGCAGCGCCAACGCCACGTTCTACCTGGCCAGGCAGTCGTTCGTGATCGACACCGTCGACGTCGGCTTGCGGGCCAGGGCGCTGTCCGCGCTGGGCGGGTCGCACCGGATCGGCCTGTTCCTCGGACCGCTGGTCGGCGCCGGGGTGATCGAACTGTGGGACGTGCGGGCGGCCTACGTCGTGGCCATCTCGGCGAACGCGCTGACCATGCTGCTGCTGGCCGTGGTCAGGGACGACACGTCGGCCGGCAAGGTGGCCAAGGAACAGCGCGGGCGCGAACATGGTTCGGGCCGGATGCTGGTGGCCCACCGGCGGCTGTTCGCCACGCTCGGGCTGGCCATCATCGCGGTCGGCGCGGTGCGCGCTGCGCGGCAGACCGTGGTGCCGATCTGGGCGCTGCACATCGGGTTGGGCCCCGCCCAGACCAGTCTGATCTTCGCCATTGCCAGCGCGGTGGACATGGCACTGTTCTATCCGGCCGGCAAGGTGATGGACTCCTACGGCCGGCTGGCGATCGCGCTGCCCGCGATGACCGTCCTCGGCGCCACGATGGCGCTGCTGCCGCTGACCCACAGCCTGCTCATGCTCACCGTGGTGGCGATGAGCATGAGCTTTGGCAACGGCATCGGCGCCGGCATCATGATGACCCTGGGCGCGGACACCGCCCCCGAGGCCGGCCGCTTGCGGTTCCTGGGCATCTGGCGCTTCCTCGGCGACTCGGGCAACGCCATCGGTCCGCTGATCGTGTCGGTCATCGCCTCGGTGGTGACGCTGGCGGTCGGCATCATCGCGGTCGGGTCGCTGGGCATCGGCGCCGCCATCGGCCTGTGGCTGGCGGTGCCCAAGTACTCGCCGTTCGCCTACCGCCGCCGCTGAGCCGCGCGCCCGCCCGCCGCTGAGCGCCTCAGATGCCGATCCGCTGGACCAACCGCTCCCGATGCTCGGCCGGATCACCCAGGAACTGCTGGTCGAAGTGGGCCCGCTTGAAGTACAGCTGGGCGTCGTGCTCCCAGGTGAACCCGATCCCACCATGAATCTGGATGTTCTCGGCGGCGGCATGGCTGAACGTGTCCGACGCGTAGGCCTTGACCAGCGGCGCGATCGTGGGCAGCTCGTCCGACCCGTCGGCCACGGCCCACGCCGCGTACTGCACGGCCGACCGCGTCGACTCCACCTCCAACAGCAGGTCCGCGCACCGATGCTTGATCGTCTGGAACGTGCCGATCGGCCGGTTGAACTGCTCCCGCGTCTTGGCGTACGCGACCGCCATGTCCAGCGCCGCCTGCGCGCCACCCAACTGCTCGGCAGCCAACGCCACCGCGGCCCGGTCCAGCACCCCGACCAGCGGCTCCGCCGAGCCGATCACCGAGGCGGGGGCGTCGGCGAAGGTGATCGTGGCCAGGCGGCGGGTCTGGTCCAGGGTGGCCACCGGGATCACCGTCACGCCGGGCGCGTCGGCGGCCACCGCGAACAGTGACTCGTCCGTCGTCACCAGGATCAGCGAGGCCGTGGCGCCCTCCAGCACGAGGTCGCGGCGGCCGGTCAGCCGCCCGTCCTCGGCGGTCAGCTCGTCGGCGCCCAGCGCCAGTGTCGCGATCGTCTCGCCGGCCGCGATGCCCGGCAGGTGGGCCTGCCTGGCCTGCTCGTCACCGCAGCACAGAATGGCGTTCGCGGCGAGCACGGCGGAGGCGAAGTAGGGCCCGCTGTACAGCGCCCTACCCAGTTCCTCCAGCACGATGGCCTGCTCCACGAAGGTGAACCCGGCGCCGCCGTACTGCTCCGGGATCGCCAGCGCCGGCAGGCCGAGCTGGCTGCTGGCCTGCTCCCACACCGCCGCGTCGTACCCGGAGGGCGTGTCCATCAGCACGCGGACCGCGTCCAGTGACTGCTTGTCCGTGAGGAACTTCCGCACCGACGCCCGCAGTTCCCGTTGTTCCCGGCTCTCCGCCAACCGCATGGTCGCTCCCGTTCACCTGGGCAGGCCGAGGGCCCGCTCGGCGATGATGTTGCGCTGGATCTCGCTGGTGCCGGAGTAGATCGTGCCGCTGCGGCCGGCCAGGTAGACGTTCTGCCAGTCGGTGGTCGGGTAGCCGTCTCCGTCTGGCCGGACCAGGCCGGCGCCGCCGACGATGTTCATCGCGATCTCACCCAGCCGCTTGTGGTACTCGCTCCAGAACAGCTTGGTGATCGAGGCCTCCGGGCCGGGCTGGCGGCCCTCGGCCACCTGGGCGAGCGTCCGCACGCCGCTGTACTTCATCAACTGGACCTGCGTGTAGGCCCACGCCAGCTGCTGCCGGACGATCGGGTCCGTGTGCCGGCCGTACTTGCGCGCGGTGTCCACCAGCGCCCAGAACTCCTGCTCGAACCGCAGGTGCTGCACCGTGGCCCGGCCACCACGCTCGTGGCCCAGCGTGGTCATCGCGACCCGCCAGCCGTTGTGCAGGCCACCGATCACGTTGGTCAGCGGTGCCCGCACGCCGTCCAGGAAGTCCTCGCAGAACTCGGCCGCGCCGGACATCTGCCGGATCGGCCGGTACGTGACCTCCGGTCCGGTGAACGGGATCAGCACGTAGGACAGGCCGGAGTGCTTGGGCGCGTCCGGGTCGGTGCGGCACAGGACGAACATCATGTTCGCCTTGGCGGCGCCCGAGGTCCACACCTTCTGGCCGGTGACCACGATCTGGTCGCCGTCCACCACTCCCCTGGTCTCCACGGCCGCCAGGTCCGAGCCGTGGCCGGGTTCGGAGAAACCCTGGCAGTAGACGTCCTCGCCGGACACGATCCGGGGCAGGAAGTGCGCCTTCTGCTCGGACGTGGCGTGCACCAGGATCGCCGGGCCGACGAACCCCTCACCCATGCCGCGCACCACCCTGGGCACGCCGGCACGGGCGAACTCCTCGTTCAGCACGGCCACCCGCACGCCGTCCATGCCCTGGCCGCCGTACTCGGCAGGCCACTGCGGACACACCAGCCGGGCGTCGGTCAGCCGCTGTTCCCACTCCTGGTGGCGCGGGTCGGCCTGGGCGGCGTCCAGGCCGACCGGCCGATTACCGCCGGTGACGCCGAAGGACTGCCAGTCGGTCAGATCGGCCAGGCCTGCGGGCGCGTTCGCGGCCACCCACGACCGCAGGTCCGCCCGGAAGTCGGCGATGTCTGGTCCGAGATCAAGCTCCACGGCCTGCCTCCTCGCGCCGGAATACTAGAATTCAATTCTAGTGACTCACCCGGTGTCAACACCTTGACAGTCACGGCTGATCACCCGAAGCTGATTCTAGAATCTGCGAAGGGTGGGTGGTATGGGTCTGTTGGACGGCAGGGTCGCCGTCGTCACCGGCGCGAGCCGGGGCATCGGCGCCGCCATCGCGGAACGGTTCGCGGCCGCGGGGGCCGCCGTGGCCGTCAGCGCGCGCACGGCCGCCGAGGGCGACCACCGGCTGCCCGGGAGCATCGCCGACACCGTGGCCCGCATCGAGGCGGCGGGCGGCACCGCGCGCGCGTTCCGCGCCGACCTGTCCGACACCGGCGACCGGGTCCGGCTCGTCTCCGACGTCACCGCCGCCATGGGCGACATCGACATCCTGGTGAACAACGCCGCCGTCACCTACTTCACGCCGATCCGCGAGTTCACCGCCCGCCGGTTCGCGCTGATGTTCGAGGTGCAGGTGACCGCGCCCACCCATCTGGCCCAGCTCGTCGCGCCCGGTATGTGCGAGCGCGGCCGGGGCTGGATCCTGAACATCTCGTCCGGCGCCGCCCGCCATCCGACGCTGCCGCCCGCCGAGCGGGCGCTGCGCGGCGGGACCGTCTACGGCATGTGCAAGGCGGCGATCGAGCGGTTCTCCACCGGACTGGCCGCCGAGCTGTACCAGTACGACGTCGCGGTGAACGCCCTGTCGCCGACCAAGGTGGTGCCGACCCCGGGCACCCTGTTCCACCACCTCACCACCGAGGGCGACGCCAACTCCGAACCGCCCGCCGTGATGGCCGAGGCGGCGCTGGAGCTGTGCCACGCGCCGGCCGCCGAGCGCAGCGGGCGGGTGGCGTACTCGCAGCAGTTGCTCGCCGAGTTCGGCGTCGAGATCCCCACGGCAGCGCATGGCTGAGCGGACCAAGGCGGTCCCCGAGCCGACGCCGGAGACCCGGCCGTACTGGGACGGCGCCGCAGCGGGCGAGCTGAGGTTGCAGCGCTGCGTCGGGTGCGGCACGGCATTCTTCTACCCGCGCACCAGTTGCCCGCACTGCGGTTCGGGCGCCGTCGAGTGGTTCACCGCCAGCGGCCGGGCGACGCTCTACTCGTACACCATCTCGTACCGGCCGGCGCCCGGTTTCGAGGCTCCGTACGCCATCGCCGTGGTACAGCTGGCCGAGGGCCCGAGGCTGATGACCAACATCGTGGGCATCCCGAACACGCCGGACCACCTGGTGCTGGACATGGACCTCGAGGTCGTCTTCGAGCAGCGGGGCGAGTTCGCGATACCGCAGTTCCGGCCGGCGGGAGCGCAGGCGTGACCGGCGTGGCGATCGTCGGCGCGGCCGAGACCGACGAGGTCGGCGTCCTGCCGAACCACTCCACACTGGCCCTGCACGTCGAGGGCGCCCGCAACGCGCTGGCCGACGCCGGCCTGCGACCGTCCGACATCGACGGCATCGCGTCGGTGTCCGCGCCCGGCCCGATCCAGGTGGCGCACGCGCTCGGCGTCACGCCGCGCTGGATCGACGGCACCGGCGTGGGCGGCACGTCGTTCCTGTTCCACGTGCGGCACGCGGTCGCGGCCATTCGGGCCGGGCACGCGTCGACGATCCTGATCACGCACGGCGAGTCCGGCCGGTCCAGGGTGGGCGCGACCCGCTACCCGCACTCGCCGTCCACCCCGATGGGCCAGTTCGAGTCGCCGTACGGCACGTTCGGCCCGCCGACGACGTTCACGATCCCGTTGCTGCGCTACATGAAGGAGTTCGGCCTGACGCCGGAGCAGCTGGCGTCCGTGCCGGTGGCGCAACGGAAATGGGCGGCGCTCAATCCACGGGCGATGTACCGCGACCCGATCACCGTGGCCGACGTGCTGGCGTCCCGGATGATCTCGTACCCGTTCCACCTGTTGGAGTGCTGCCTGGTCACCGACGGCGGCGGCGCCCTGATCGTCACCTCCGCCGAGCGTGCGGCCGACCTGCCCCGGCCGCCGGTCCACGTGCTGGGCACGGGTGAGACGTTCGAGTCGCCGATGATCTCCCAGATGGCCGACTTCACCACGTCGGCCGCGTTCCGCCGGTCGTCCGCCGACGCGTTCGCCGAAGCCGGAGTGTCCACGGCGGACATCGAGCACGTGATGATCTACGACGCGTTCGCGCACGTGCCCATCTACGGCCTGGAGGACATGGGCTTCGTCGGGCGTGGCGAGGCCGGCCCGTTCATCGCCGAGGGCAACACCTCTCCCGGCGGCCGACTTCCGTTGAACACCAACGGTGGCGGTCTATCCTATACACACACCGGCATGTACGGCATGTTCCTGCTCCAGGAGTCGGTCCGCCAGTTGCGCGGCGAGGCCGCCGCCCAGGTCCCCGGCGTGGAAATCGGCGTGGCGCTGGGCAACGGCGGCATGTTCATGGCAGCGGGCTGCCTGGTACTCGGGAACCGCCTGCCATGAGCTAGACACTTCCGGGGCAGTGTTTCGACCATTGCGGGTGGTACCGCGGCGGAGATCGCTACGCTCCGGGTGTGATGCTCCGACGATGGGTTGCCACACTGGGTATGGCCGCCGCGGCGGTGGTCGTCGTCGGCTGCTCCTCGGCCAAGGCCGGCGGCGCGCGGCCGGCCGCCGACTCCTCGACGGCGAGTTCCGGCACGAACACGCCGTCCACCGCTCCTCCGATCACCCATCCGTTGGACGCGTCCGGACTGGTCACCAAGCCGTGCGCGGCCCTCAGCCCGAGCGATCTGGCCGGTCTCGGCGTCACCAATCCCATCGACGGCGCCGATCACGACGCGAACGGCGCGGGTTGTACCTGGACGGGCGACACGGGTGGAACCGTCGGAGTTTCCTGGGAGACCACCAATACCCATGGCCTGGCCGACCTGTACGTGAAGAAGTCCACGTTCGCGTACTGGATACCCACGACGATCGCCGGCTATCCCGGCGTGTACGGGGACTCACTGGGAGATCAGCGCGCCAACGGCGACTGCGTGGTGAACGTCGGCGTGAGTGACCACCTGGCGTTCTTCGCCGAGGACAACGATCCGGACAACGCGCCGCAGGACTGCCGGTTGAGCGGCAGGGTCGCGGCCGACGTGATCGCGACCCTGAAGGCAGGCGCATGATGCGCCGACGATGGATCGCCGCACTGGGCGTGGTCACCGTCCTCCTGACCGGCTGCGCCGCCACCACCACCGGCCGGGCCGAGCCGGCCCCGGGAACGCGTTCCAACACCAGTACGCCATCCGCCGCACCGAAGGTCACCCACCCGCTGGATGCGTCCACAGTGGTCGCCAAGCCGTGCGCGTCGCTGAGTCGCCGCGATGTGATCGGTCTCGGCTTCACCGATCCCACCAGTAGTGCCGACCGCGATGCGAACGGCACGGGCTGTAGCTGGGCCGGTGAAGCGGGTGGGGCCATCGCCATCTCGTGGGATACGGCCAATACCCATGGCCTGGCCGACCTGTATGCGAAGAAGTCCACGTACTCGTACTGGATACCGACCAGCATCGCCGGCTATCCCGCCGTGTACGGGGACGGGCTGGGGGACCTGCGAGCCGATGGCAACTGCATCGTGAATGTCGGCGTCAGTGACCAGCTGGCGTTCTTCGCCATGTACGACGATCCGGCCGACGCGCCGTCTGCCTGCTCGCTGGCCGGCAAGGCCGCGGCCGACGTGATCGCCACCCTGAAGGCAGGCACGTGATGCGCCGACGATGGATCGCCGCACTGGGCGTGGTCACCGTCCTCCTGACCGGCTGCGCCGCCACCACGGCCGGCCGGGCCGAGCAGGCCCCGGGAACGAGTTCCAGCACCACTACGCCGTCCGCGGTGCCGAAGGTCGCCCATCCCCTGGATGCGTCCACAGTGGTCGCCAAGCCGTGCGACGCGCTGACCCCGAGCGACGTGGCCGCCATCGGCTTCGTCCAGCCCCTCCACAGTGCCGACCGGGACGCCAACGGATCGGGCTGTACGTGGGCTAGTGAAGCGGGCGGGAACGTCGCCGTTTCGTGGGAGACGATCAATACCCACGGCTTGGCGGACCTCTACGTCAAGAAGTCCACCTACTCGTACTGGATACCGACGACCGTCGCGGGCTATCCGGCCGTGTACGGAGACGGGCGGGCCGACGGTCTCTGTGTGTTGAACGTCGGTGTCAACGACCAACTGATCTTCTTCGTCCAGTACGACAATCCGCTCGACCCGACGCGGGACTGCGCGGTGGCCGGCACGATCGCGGCGGACGTGATCGCCACCCTGAAGGGCGGTGGGTGACGGATCGGCGTCAGCGCTTCTCCCCCACCTTGCCCCGCTTCGCTGTGGTGAGCCGGGGCTCCAGATCTCCCGCGACGTAGCGGGTGCCTCGGGACAGGCTGGCCGCCGCCGCGATCAGGCAGGCCGCGATGGCGAACGCGAACGCCACGTGCAGCCCGGCCTGGAACGGGCCGGAGATGAGGTGCGGGAAGAAACCGGGTCCGGTCAACGCGGAACGGTCCGCCGCCGGCACCTGGTTCAGCACCGCGTTGCCCACCAGGTGCTGGATCGGGTTGTAGCCGAGGAACGCGGCGAAGAGCACCGAGACCGGTGGCGTTGCCGCGACCGCCGCCGCCACCGCGTGCGGGATGTGGTGCGCGGTGAGGCCGGACAGGAGGGTCTGCGGCAGCACGGCGGACAGGCCGGTGATCATCAGCGTGAAGAAGATGCCGATGGAGAACACCTGCGCCGAGTTCTGGAACGTGGCGTTCATGCCGCCGCCCGCGCCCCGGTGCTGCGGCGGCAGGCTGTTCATCACAGCAGCCCGGTTGGGCGCCGCGAAACAGCCCATGGCCAGCCCGTTGAGCAGCAGAATCCCGGCGAACGCCGGATACGAGAAGTCGATCGGCAGCAACTCGATCAACACGAACGTCGACGCCGCCACCAACATCCCGGTGGTGGCGAACGGCCGAGCCCCGAACCGGTCGGACAGATACCCGGAGATCGGCCCGGCCAGCAGGAACCCCGCCGTCAGCGGCAACATGTGGATGCCAGCCCACAGCGGCGTCTGCTCGAAGCTGTACCCGTGCAACGGCAGCCATATCCCCTGCAACCAGATGATCAGCATGAACATCAGGCCGCCTCTGCCCAGCGCGGACAGGAACGTGGACAGCGTGCCGAACGTGAACGCTCTGATCTTGAACAGCGGCAACCGGAACATCGGGTGCGTCACTCGGGTCTCGATCACGCCGAACGCGATCAGCAGCGCCACGCCGGATCCGACGAAGCCGAGCACGGTCGGGCTGGTCCACCCCATGACATGGTCGCGGTAGGGCTGGATGCCGTGCGTGATGCCGACCATCACCAGGATCATGCCGGCGGCGAACGTGACGTTGCCCAGCCAGTCGATCGGCTCACCGCTGCGGGTGCCCAGGTCGCGCAGCTTGCGGTACGCCCAGATGGCGCCGAACAGGCCGCACGGCACGGAGATCAGGAACACCAGCCGCCAGTTGATCGGCGCGAGCAGGCCACCGAGCACCAGGCCGATGAACGAACCGCTGATGCCGGCCACGTTGTTGATGCCCAGCGCCAGGCCGCGCTGCCGGGCCGGGAACGCGTCGGTGAGGATGGCACCGGAGTTGCCGACCAGGAACGCGCCGCCGACGCCCTGCACGATCCGCCACACCAGCAGCCAGATCGCGCCGCCGTGGCCGACCATCCAGTCGACGGTGAGCGCGAGCGACGCGAACGTGTAGATGACGAAGCCGAGGTTGTACATCCTGACCCGGCCGAACATGTCCCCCAGCCGGCCGACGCTGACCACCAGCACGCTGCTGGTCACCAGGTAACCGAGGATCAGCCAGAGCAGGTACGCGCTGTTGCCCGGCTGCAGCGGGTCCAGCTGGATGCCGCGGAAGATGGCCGGCATCGCGATCAGCATGATGGACGAGTCGATCGTGGCGAGCAGGACGCCCACCGTGGTGTTGGTCAGTGCCACCCATTTGTATCCGTCGTCCCGAGTGTCCACCGCTGCCGCTGACTGCCCCTCACCGTCGACCCGCGTCACGCCGTCGCCCTTCTCGCGGTCACCGCCAGGTGACCAGCGCGTCCAACACCTCGATCTCCGACCCGCGCACCAGCAGCGGGTTCACCTCGAGCGACTCCAGCCCGTCACCCAGCGAGGCGGCGAGTCCGGCAATCCGGGTGATCACGGCGGCCACCGCGACCAGATCGGCCGGCCGGCCACCCCGCGCACCCCGCAGCACAGCCGCGCCTCGCAGCTCCGCCAAAGCGGAGGTTACCTCCGCATCGCTGACCGGCACCAGTCGTTGCGCTGTGTCCCGAAGCACCTCCACCCAGACGCCGCCCAGGCCCACGGCCAGCACCAGCCCCCACACCGGGTCGCGGACCACACCCACCAGCAGTTCGATCCCGCCGGACCGCTGCGGCTGCACCAGCGCGGCGCCACCCTCCCCCAGCAGGGCGATGACCTCGGTGAACGCCTCCCGCACCGCGTCGTCGCCGACCAGGCCCAGGCGCACGCCACCGATGTCGGACTTGTGCGCCAGGTCGTCGGCGGCGGCCTTGAGGACCACCGGATAGCCGAACTCGCGGGCGGCCGCGACGGCCGCGTCGGCGTCGGTGACCAGGTGGGCCGGCACCACGGGCACGCCGTGTTCGGCGAGGAACCCGGCCGCGCGGTGTTCGGCCCAGGTGCCGCTGGGCTTGTCCCGCAGCCGCACCGGCACCGGCTCGGGTGCCGGTTCGCCGGTGCGGTGTTCCGCCCAGCGGACGGCGGCGCCGATGGCGGTCATGCCGTGCTCGATGCCGCCCATCACGTACGGGTAGCCGGCCTCCCGCTGGACGGTCCGGCCGAACTCGCTGATGTCGGTCAGCACGTTGCTCACCACGACCACCGGCCGGGGCGAGTGCTGGATTATTGACGCGGCCGCCCGGAAGTAGGCCAGTGACTCGGCGGGCAGCGGCGGTTCGTAGCGGGGCAGGTCGGACAGCAGCATGACTTCGTCGATGCCCGGGTCGTCGGCGACCACCCGTAGTGCTCTGGGCAGTATGGAGCGGTCGACCACGACGTAGCCGGTGACGTCCAGCGGGTTCTGCACGGTGGCGAAGTCGGGCAGGATCTCGGCCAGCGCCGCCACCGTGTGCGGCGCGAACTCGGGCAGCACCAGGCCCTCCTGCTCGGCGCGGTCGGCGATGATCTCCGACGCGCCGCCGGACGGCGTGACGACGCCGACCCGCCTGCCGGGCAGCCGGGGTGCGGTGGCCAGCAGACCGGACGTGATCACCAGGTCCTCCAGTGACCGCACGCGGATGATGCCGAGCTGGCGGAAGGCCGCGTCCACCACGGCGTCGTCGCCGACCAGGGCGCCGGTGTGCGCGCGGGCGGTGCGCGAGGCGAGCTGGCTGGCGCCGATCTTCAGCGCCACCACGGGTTTGCCGGCGGCCGCTGCCCGGCGGGCGACACGGGCGAACTCGTCCGGCCTGCGCACCGACTCCAGGAACAGCGCGATGACCTGGGTGTCCGGTGAGTCGACCAGGTAGTCCATCACGTCGGTCACCGAGACCATGGCCTCGTTGCCCATCGAGGTGAGCAGGCTGACGCCGATATTGCGGGCCTGGGCGAAGGACAGGATCGAGCTGGCCAGTGCGCCGCTCTGCAGCACGACACCGACCGAGCCGCGCACCAGCGACACGACGGGCAGCCCGTAGGGCGTGATGCCGGCCGCCGCGTTGATGTAGCCGTTGCCGTTCGGGCCGAGCACGGTGAGACCGTTGTCCAGCGCGAAGTCCACGACGGCCCGCTCCATCGTGCCGCCGTCCGCGCCGGTCTCGGCGAATCCCGCGGTGAGCACGACGTAGTTGCGGATGCCCAGCCGCGCGCCCTCGCGCATCACCGGCAGCACGGCCGCGGTCGGCACCATCACGTAGGCGAGATCGATCGGCTGGCCGATCTCCGAGAGGCTGCGGTAGGCGCGCTGCCCGTGCACCACCTCGGTGCGCGGATTCACCAGGTGTACGGCACCCGGGAAGCGGTGGTTGCGCAGGTTGTCGAACGTGTTGCGCGACCAGCCGGAGTTGTCGGTGGCGCCGACGAGTGCGATCGAGGTCGGATGGAACAGCGTGCGCATGCCCAGGGTCATGTTTCAGCCATTTCTAGAACCTCGCTCTAGTATAGTGATCAGCCTGCGCTCCGGTGGCCAGCGGTGTCAATAGGTCGGACGAGTGCGGGAGATCGACAGGGAGGCCCCGTGATGGCGCGCAGGACCGACGGGTCTGGCGGCAATGCCTGGCAGTGGAGTCGTACCGCCGGTACCCGCAGGGCCATGCTGGACGCCGCCCGCGAGGTGTTCGGCCAGCAGGGTTTCGCTGAGGCGAGCGTCGCGGCCGTGGTGGAGCGTGCGGGTTCCAGCGTGGGCAGCCTGTACCACCACTTCGGCGGCAAGACCGAACTGTTCCTGGCGCTGTGGGAGGACCACCAGGCCAGGCACGAGCAGAACGCGTCCACCGCGGTGGCCAAGGCCCGCGCGGACGGCGAACACGATCCGTTGAACCTGCTGATCGTCGGTGCCCGCGCGTTTCTGGAAGGATCGTGGCAGCGGCGGGATCTGGTGCGGCTGTTCATGGACGGCGACGGACCGCCCGGTTTCGAACTCGTCCGCCGCACCCGCAACCGGGAATGGCTGCGGCAGAACGCCGTGCTGCTGGGCGCCGGTTCCGATCCGGTGGACCGGCTGACCGTCGCCGTGCTCACCTCGATCATCGGCGAGGCGGGCCGGGAGATCGCCACCTGCGCCACCAAACGCGAGGCCGGCACCATCACCGAGTCGGCCGTCCAGATGATCCGCAGGCTGGACCCGCTCAACCAGGAGGGCGAGTGAACGACTCTCCCGACGTGCTCGGCGAACCGTACTTCGCGGTCGCCGACGGGGAGTTCGTACCGGCGCCGCACGCCAGCAGCTGGTGGGCCGCCACGATGCTGCACGGCAGGCTGCTCGGCGGCCTGCTGGCCCGCGCGGTGGAGCGGGCGCACGGCACCGACGAACTGCACGTGAGCAGGCTGACCGTGGACCTGTTCCGCAACGCGCCGTTCGCGCCGGTGCGGGTGGACACCGTGCGGGTGCGCGACGGCAGGCGGATCCGGGTGGCCGAGGCGATCGCCGAGGTCGGCGGCGAACCGGTGGCGAAGGCCAGCGCGGTGCTGCTGCGACTGGGTGAGCAGCCACCCGGCCGGGTACCGGCGACACCGGCCTGGGACGCGCCGCCGCCGGAGCACATGCCACCGCCCCGCCAGACCCGCTATCCGACGCGGGCCTGGCGGTTCACCGAGGACAACGCGCAGATCCGGCACTGGTCGGCGCGCGGCAGGCGGCGGATCTGGCTGCGCGAGACGTGCGAACTGGTGGCCGGCGAGCCGATCTCCCCGCTGGTGCGGGCCGCGCTGGCGGCCGACTCGGCCAGCCCGCTGGCGCACGCGGCCGACAGCGGCCTGGAGTTCATCAACGCCGACTACACGCTCTACCTGGGCAGACTCCCGGTCGGCGACACCATCGGTCTGGAGTCCGGCGGGCACACCAGCGACCGGGGAGTCGCCGTCGGCCACTGCACCATGCACGACCTCACCGGTCCGGTCGGCTACTGCATGACGGCCGCCGTGGCCAATCCGGGTGTGCGGCCACCACGGCGCCGGCACACCGAATCCGACCCGGCCACCCGGCCCTGACGCAGAGGGACACGCATGCCCGACCTGGAGTTCACGGTGGCCGACGGCATCGGCACCATCCTGCTGAACCGGCCGCACCGCAAGAACGCCTTCACCATGCCGATGATCGACGAGTGGGCCGACGTGCTGCGCCGGGTGCGCACCGACCCGGACGTACGGGTCGTGGTGCTGACCGGTGCCGGCGACGCCTTCTGCTCCGGGGTCGACCTCGGGTCCTATCGGGACAGTGGTCAGCAGACTCCGCTGGAGCGCAAGGAGAACCTGCGGGAGCGGATCCACCGGGTGCCGCTGGCGCTGGAGGACCTGGACAAACCCGTGATCGCCGCGGTGAACGGCGTCGCGGTCGGCGCCGGCATGGACATGGCGCTGATGTGCGACATGCGGGTGATGGCCAGGTCGGCCCGGCTGTCCGAGGGGTACATCCGGGTCGGTCTCGTCCCCGGCGACGGCGGCTGCTACTACCTGCCCCGGCTGGTCGGCACTGCCAAGGCGTTGGAACTGCTGCTCACCGGCGACTTCGTGGACGGCGAGGAGGCCGCCCGGCTGGGCATCGCCAACCACGTGGTGGACGACGAGGAGCTGATGCCGTTCGTCATCCGGCTGGCCCGCAAGCTGGCCGACGCTCCCCCGGTGGCGGTGCGGATGATCAAGCGAGCGGTGTACCAGTCGGCGCGGTCGGACCTGCGGACCGCGCTCGACCTGATCTCGTCGCACATGGCGGTCGTGACGTCCACGGAGGACTCGGCCGAGGCGTACGCGGCGTTCCGGGAGAAGCGGCCGGGCAACTACGTCGGCCACTGAACGACAGGAGACTGCTGTGCCGTTCCAGGGGTTCGACCTGCCGGACGAGCTGCGGCTGCTGTCCGACACGGTGGCCGAGTTCGTCCGGGAGGAGATCCGGCCGGCGGAGTCACGGGTGCCCGGTGACGCCCGCGACCTGCCCGAGGACATGCTGCACGCGCTGCAACGCAAGGCGCGCGACGCCGGGTTCTGGTGCCTGGAGGCGCCGGTGGAGTTCGGCGGCGGTGGGCTGAGCGTGTTCGAGGGCATCGTGCTCACCGAGCAGATGGCCAAGCACCGCTACAGTTTCCCGCGGCCGGGTGCCGGCGTGTTCGGCGTCGAGCCGCCCGTCGTGCTGTACCGGGGCAGCGAACGCCAGGTCGAACGCTATGTGCGGCCGACCATCGAGCACGCCTGGTCGGCGTTCACCGCGATCAGTGAGCCGACCGGCGGGTCCGACCCGGCCCGCGCCATCCGCACCACGGCGACCAGGGACGGCGACACCTACCGGATCAACGGCCACAAGCTGTGGACCACCGGCGCCGACAGCTCCCGCTACGGCATCGTCTACGCCCGCACCGACGCCACGGCCGGGAGACACGGCATCAGCGCGTTCATCATGGACGCAGGCACGCCGGGCATGTCGGTGACCAGTGTGCCGGTGCTGCGTGACCACTGGACCACCGAGGTGATGTTCGACGACTGCGTCGTACCGGCCGAGAACCTGGTCGGCGCCGAGGGCGACGGCTTCGCGCTCGCGCAGGAATGGTTGGTACGCGGCCGGTTGCGGTACGCGGCGCAGGCGATCGGCGTCGCGGCCGATGCCGTGCGGATGGCAACCGAGTGGGCGTCGTCGCGGGAGACGTTCGGCGCGCTGCTGGCCACCCGGCAGGCGGTGCAGTTCGCCATCGCCGACGCGGCGGTGAAGATCGCCGCCGCCCGCCACCTGACGTGGGAGGCGGCCTGGGACGCCGACCAGGGCAGGGACGCGCGCACCAAGGCGTCGATGGCGAAGCTGTACGGCACCGAGGTCGGTTTCGAGGTGGTCGACGCCATGATGCAGATCCTCGGCGGCATGGGCATGACCAAGGACCTGCCGCTGGAACACTGGTTCCGCGGCCTGCGGGTGGCCAGGATCGTGGAGGGGCCGAGCGAGATCCACCGGTTCGTCATCGCCCGCGACCTGCTGGGCGGCGCCGCGCTGGGTCGTGGCCGGTGATCGACTTCTCGCGGCTGCTCCGGCCTGCCTCGGTGGCGGTGATCGGCGCGTCGGCCAACGCGGCGGTGATCAGCGGCCTGCCGCAACGGATCCTGGCCCAGCACAAGTACACGGGCGCGGTGTATCCGGTGAATCCCCGGTACGCGGAGATCGACGGTGTGCGGTGCTGGCCGGACGTCGGGTCGGTGCCCGACCGGGTGGACGTGGCCGTGGTGGTGGTCAACGCGTCGCGGGTGGCCGCCGTGGTGGCCGAATGCGGCGCGGCAGGCGTGCGGTTCGCGGTGGTGATCAGTTCCGGGTTCGCCGAGCAGTTCGACGGTGCGGCTCGGCAGCGTGCGCTGGCCTCGGCGTGCGCCGCGTATCCCGAGATGCGGGTGATCGGACCCAACGCGGAGGGCCTGATGAACGTGGTGGACTGCGTGCCACTGGGGTTCAGCCCGACCATCAACTACCGGCGTGGCCTGCGCAGGCTGATCGCCGGTGACGTCGCGGTGCTGTCGCAGAGCGGCGGCCTGGGTTTCGCGCTGTTCAACGACGGCATGAGCCGGGGACTCGGGTTCAGCCACGTGATCAGCACCGGCAACGAGCTGGACGTGGACGTAGCCGACCTGGCCGAGTACCTGCTGCACGACCCGGCGACCCGGGTGATCCTGCTGTTCTGCGAGGGCATCGACCGGCCGGAGCGGCTGGCCGCGCTGGGCGAGGCGGCGGTGGCGGCCGGCAAGCGGATCGTGATGGCGAAGGTGGGCGTGTCGGCGGCCGGCAGCAGGGCGGCGCTGGCGCACACCGCACACGCCACCGGCGACGAGGTCGGCTACGCCCGGCTGGTCGACCACGGCGTGCTGCGCGCGGGTGACCAGGAGGAGATGGTGGACATCGCGATGGCGCTGTCCAGAACCCACGCACCCGCCGGCCGGCGGGTCGGCATCGTCACCACGTCCGGCGGTGCCGGCACGTGGCTGGCCGACGACGTGATCGCGGCCGGGTTGGACCTGCCGGTGCTCAGCGATGGGTTGCAGGCCCGATTACGGGAGTTGATCCCGGCGTACGGCAGCCCGGCCAACCCGGTGGACGCCACGGCGCAGGTGCTCGGGCGAGGCGGGGTGGCGCCGGTCCTGCGGATGGTCGCGGACAGCGGTGAGGTGGACGCCCTGGTGCAGATCGCCACACTGGCCGACAAGCAGCAACTCGAACGCGAGCGGGCGCCGTTGGCCGAACTCGCGGCGGCCATACCGCTGGTCGTCTACAGCTACACACGTCCCGCCCAGGAGAGCGTGGACCTGTTGGCCGAGTTGGGCATCGCCTACTTCACCAGCGGACGCCGGACGGCGGCGGCACTCGCCGCGCTCATGGCATAGTCACCCACGTGGCGACCCTCACCCTGCCCGACGGCCGGCAGATCGACATCGAGATCACCGGTCCGGCCGACGGCGCTCCGCTGATCTTCCACCACGGCACGCCCGGTTCGCTGGTGCAGCACCGGGCCATCCAGCGGGCCGCCCACGAACGCGGCCTGCGCCTGGTGACGTTCTCCCGCGCCGGCTACGGCAACTCGACCCGCCAGCCCGGCCGTTCCGTGGTGGCGGCCGCGGCGGACACGGCCGCGTTGCTGGACCACCTGGGCGTCGACCGGTGCGTGGTGGCCGGCTGGTCCGGCGGCGGCCCACACGCCCTGGCCGCGGCCGCCGAGCTGCCGTCCCGGGTGGCCGGTGTGTTGGTGATCGCGGGCGCGGCGCCGTACGGGCAGCCCGACCTGGACTTCGTGGCCGGCATGGGTGAGGAGAACGTCCGCGAGTTCGGCCTGGCGGCGGAGGGTGAGGACGCGATCCGGTCCTACCAGGAGGCGGCCGTCGTCGGGCTGCGCAGCCTCGACCCGGCTCAGATCATCGACGGGATGGCCAGTCTGCTGCCGGAGGTCGACCGTGCGCTGGTCACCGACGAGTTCGGCGAGGACATGGCGGCCAGCATGGCCGAGGGCCTGCGGTTGGGTGTGGACGGGTGGACCGACGACGACCTGGCGTTCGTCCAGCCGTGGGGCTTCGACGTGACCGGGATCCGGGTGCCCGGCTTCGTCTGGCAGGGCAGCGAGGACCTGATGGTCCCCTTCGCCCACGGCGAGTGGCTCGCCGCCCACGTGCCGGGCGTGACGGCCCACCTGGAACAGGGCGAAGGCCACCTGTCCATCGCCATCGGCGCCATCGGCCCGATGCTCGACGAACTGGTCAAGACGCTCCAAGTCGCCGGCTCGGCACCCGGACGTCCCCCACTATAGTTGGCGATCGCGTACTATAGTGGGGATATCCGTACTATAGTTGGCTGCCAGCAAGGACGCGGCCCCATGGAACTGAGCCGGCCACTGTCGACCGTGACGCCCACACTCGACGGCGATGTGCTCGCCGCGCTGGCGAGAACCGATCTCACGTTCACCCTGGGGCAACTGCACCGAATTCTGCCGCGGCACTCGGAGGAGGGTATCCGCAAGGTCTTGCGACGACTCGTCAGGCAGGGCGTCGTCTGTTCCGACAGGGTCGGGAAAACCTTCACCTACCGCCTCAATCGCGACCATATCGCCGCCGACTACGTCATCGGGCTGGCCAATCTTCAGGGGAAGCTCTTGCAACGCGTCGAGGACCGCCTCACATCCTGGCGGCAGTCCCCCGTGTACGCGGCGATGTTCGGCTCGGCGGCTCGCGGGTCGATGACCGTGGACAGTGACATCGACCTGTTACTCGTGCTGCCGGACGACGTGGACGAAACGTCGTGGGACACCGATGTCGAGAACCTGATCTCCGACGTCACCCGGTGGACCGGAAACGACACGCGGGCGTTGCAGTTCAGGGCAGCCGAGATCGCCGCCCACGGCCTGGATGAACCCGTTCTCCGTGCCGTCCAGAAAGAGGGACTCACGGTGGCCGGGACCCACTCCTGGCTCAACGGACAACTGTCGGGGAAGTAGTCGGCGTGAGGACGAAGGCATTGCCGAATCGGACGCGAGCAGGCAGCTGAGAGCGTTGCTCGGACCCGAGAACGAAGTCCGGATGGAGAAGGCGCGCCGCGCTCACGCGGCGGCGGGGCTGTAGATGCCGTGTGGCGGCCGCGATGTTCCGCGGCCGCCACACGCTCCCTCTTCCCTTTGTTCCCCCTTGATCAGCCGACGTGTGCCATCGGCACGGCGTCGGCCGCGGACTCCGACTCGCCGGTCCCCACCGACGTCGTCGTGTCCTTGCGCCACCGGATCAACGTGACCGCGACCACCGCTGCCGCGGCCATCAGGATCGCGCTGGCAATGAATGCCACGTTGTAGCCGTGGATCGCGGCGTGTGCCGGGTTCAGGCCGGACGTGCCGTGGGCCACCAGGTAGCCGGCGGTGGCGGTGGTGAAGATGGTGTTGAGCAGCGCCGTGCCCAGCGAACCGCCGATCTGCTGGGTGGTGTTGACCAGCGCGCTGGCCACCCCGGCGTCGTGGTTGGCGACGCCGGTGAGTGCCACGTTGCTCAGCGGCACGAACACCAGGCCCATGCCCACACTCATGACGATGAACGCCGGCAGGATGTGGACGACGTAGGACGAGTTCAGGTCGAGCTGCGTCAGCCACACCATCGCGAGCGTGGCCAGCGTGGCGCCGACCGACATGAGCACCCGGGGACCGAACCTGGGCATCAACTGCGCCGCCAGTGCCGCGGTCACCACGATGCCACCGGAGAACGGCAGATACGCGATGCCGGCGTGCAGCGGTGTGTAGTGCAGTGTCTGCTGCAGGTAGTAGGTCATGAACAGGAACATGCCCAGCAGCCCCGAGCCCAGCAGGATCGACGTGAGGAACGCCGCGCCGCGGTTGCGGTCCAGGATCACCCGCATCGGCAGCAGCGGGTTCTCGGTCCGCAGTTCCACCAGGACGAACGCGACCAGCAGCGCCAGGGCGCCGATCAGGAAGCCGACCGCGGTGCCGGAACCCCAGCCGTCGGTGGCCGCCTTGGTGAATCCGTACACCAGCGCGACCAGGCCCGCCGTCGACAGCACCGCTCCGGTGACGTCGTAGCGGGTGTTGCCCTCGGCCTTGCTCTCCCGCAGGATCGGCACCGCGGCGACGAACGCGATCGCGGCGATCGCCACGTTCACGTAGAGGCACCAGCGCCAGTCGAGGTATTCGGTGAGCACGCCGCCGCCGATCAGGCCGATGGCCGAACCGCCACCGGCGATGGCGCCGAACACGCCGAACGCCTTGGCGCGTTCCCTGGTCTCGGTGAACGTGACGGTGATGATGGACAGCGCGGCGGGTGCGAGCAGCGCGCCGAACGCACCCTGCAGGCCACGGGCGGCGAACAGCATCACCGCACCGTTGGCGGCACCGCCGAGTGCGGACGCGGCGGCGAAGCCGACCAGGCCGATCAGGAAGGCACGCTTGCGGCCCAGGTAGTCGGAGACCCGGCCGCCGAGCAGCAGCAGTCCGCCGAAGGCCAGCGTGTAGCCGGTGACGATCCACTGCCGGTTGGCGTCGGAGATGCCCAGCGCCTGCTGGGCCGACGGCAGCGCGATGTTCACGATGGTGGCGTCCACGACCACCATCAGCTGGGCGAGCGCCACGACCGCGAGGGCGAGCCAACGCCTCGGGTCGGACGTCACACCCTGGCGCGCGGGCGCGCCTATGACGACTGTTTCAGACATGGAAATCCCCTCGAGCAAATTCGCGCCGAATTTTTCCGACGCCGAATACCGGGTCCTACGGCGTCATTGCCGACCCAGGCACCACCCTGTGCGCATTACCCCTTGCGATACGTGAGCACGGGAAGCAACACGTCATCCACGACATGCTCGGCGAACTGTTGATCCAATGTGTCGCAGATCTCCAGCCGCCTGGCCAGCACCATCGAGTGCATGACCTCGTGCAGCAGGTGGGGGTCCGTGTCCGGAGCGAGTTCGCCGCGTTCGGCGGCTCGGCGGATCAGGGCCTCGTGCATGGTGTGCTTCTTCTCGTACATGTATTCGTGCATGGTGCGGGCCAGCACCGGGTTGCGGGCCGCGGCGGACATCACGCCCGCGACCACCTCGCCGTCGACGCTGTTGCCGAGTTGGCAGGCCAACGTCACGATGGCGAGCAGGTCGCCGCGCAGCGACCCCGTGTCCGGAATGTTCGGCGTGTCCTTGAAGTGATACGCCAGTGCTTCCGCGACCAGGTCGGGCTTGTCGGGCCACGTGCGGTAGATGGTCGCCTTGCTGACGTGGGCACGTGCGGCCACGGCGTCCATGGTCATCCGGTCGTAACCGACCTCGGCCAACAGCGCGAAGACGGAGTCGAAGACCGCCGTCCGACGTTCGGGTGCACGCCGTCCGGCACGTGTCCCGGTCACCCCCGTTGCCGACATGGCATGTCCCTCCCCTCGTCCGACCGAGTACGAAACCGTTTCGTACTCACCTAGCGCCAACGGCCGGCGGACCAGCGATGTTCCACTGGGTACCGGATGTGGCCCAGGACACGTCAGGGACGGTCGGCAAGCACCAGATAACGGTCATCCGCGTCGTCAACGGACAGGCAACGCCACCCGGCGGCCCTCAGCTCGGTCCGGATCCGGTCCGGCGCGCGCAGGTCGTCCGGCGACAGCGTGCGACCCTGCCTGCGGGCCAGCGCGACCCGGCCGACCGGATGGAACAGCGCCAGCCGCCCACCGGACCGGCACACCCTGCGGAACTCCGCCAGCCCGGCAACGGCGTCGGCCAGGTGCGACACCAGCCCGGCGGCGAACACCGCGTCCAGCGACCCGTCCGGCAACGGCAACCGCGCCGCGTCGGCCAGCACCAGCGACGCCACCGCGTCCCGGCCCGACCGGGCGGCCTCGGCGAGCATCTCCGCGGTGAGGTCGACGCCGAGCACCACACCGTCGGCACCCACGGCGGAGCGCAGTTCGGGCAGCGCCCGTCCGGTGCCGCAGCCGATGTCAGCCACCCGACCACCCTCGGGCGGCGCGAGTTCGGTGACGGCCCGGCGGTAGCGCGGCCCGTCGTCCGGGAACCGCGCGTCCCAGCCGGCCGCCCGGGGCGCGAAGAACGCGCGCGTGGCCTCGATCCCCGCAGCAGCCGCGTCCCGGTTCATGGTGACCAACAGCATAACCGCGCCCGTTGATCCGCGGCAGCGGTGACGGACCGCCGGACGACACGTGCCTGCGGCACCGCGGAGTCGATCATCGGACGACCGTCCGGCGGGGCATCCCGATCGCGGCTACCGTGGCGTCCGTCAACAGTCCACCTGGAACGGAGCAATCATGCGCCTGTCCGCCAGAAACCAACTGTCCGGCACGGTCGCCGAGATCGAGCCCGGCGCCGTGATGACCATCGTCAAGATCCAACTGGACGGCGGCCAGGAGGTCACCGCGTCGGTCACCCGCGAGTCGGTGCAGGACCTGGACCTGAAGGTCGGCTCGCCGGTCAAGGCCGTGATCAAGTCCACCGAGGTCATGCTCGGCGTCGACGGCTGAGCTACAGGTCGCCGGTGGCCGCGTCGGCCGCCAGGCGCACCACCCTCGCGAGCTCACCGGCCCGCGACCGAGGACACCGGACGCTGGGCACGGCGACGGCCAGCGCGGCCACCGCCCGCCCGGCACTGTCCCGGACACAGACCCCCACGGCCACGATCCCGCGCTCGCTCTCCTCGAAGTTGGTCGCGTAGCCGCGCCGCCGCACGGTGGCCAGTTGCCGCAGCAGCGCTGCCCGCTGCACCACCACCCCGCCCGGCGCGACCGGCAGGTCCCTGGGATACAGCGCCCCCAACTGGTCGGCGGACAGCTCGGCCAGCAGCGCCTTCCCGCCGGACGTCACGTGCGCCGGCAGCAGCATCCCCACCCTGGACCCGATCCGCAGCGTGTGCGTCCCCTCCACGCAGTCGATGAAGCGCGCCCCGTTCCCCTCCAGCACCATCAGGTGACACGTCTCGCCCAGCTCACCGTGCAGCCACTCGACCCGCCGGTGCAGCAACGATCGAATATCCTGAGTGGACGGTCCGGAAAGGACCAGTCGCTCGAAGGCCGGGCCCGGCCGGTACGCCTTGTGCACGTCCTGCACCGCGAACTCCCGGTAGGCCAGCGCGCCCAGCAGCCGGTGCGCGGTCGACCGGGCCACGCCCAGGTGGGTGGCCGCGTCGCTGACCCGCACGCTGCGCTGCTCGGACAGCAGGAGCAGCAGCCGCAGCGCGTTGTCGGCCGACTCGACCGGGTAGAACGGCTTGTTCTGCACCGCAGAATTGTACGACCATCGGATTCCGCCAGGGCAGGTCAGCTGGCTAGCGTCGGTGTGCGACGCGACCAGGGCAGCGCGGCCCGACCGGGAGGTTTCCGTGTCCGAGATGGCACCCGACGTACGCACCGAGCTCGGTGACGCACCGTTACGACCGTTCCACTGGCTCATCGTCGGTCTGGTCGCCCTGGCGACCATGTTCGACGGCTACGACACGCTCATCCCGTCCTACATGATCCACTTCGTGGCGAAGCCGTGGCACCTGTCGGAGACCGCGGTCGGCTTCCTGGTGTCGTCCGGGTTGATCGGCTTCGCCGTCGGGTCGCTGGTGCACGGCGTGGTGGCAGACCGGATCGGCAGGCGGCCGACGCTGATCACGGGCCTGGTGGTCGCCGGGTTCTTCAGCCTGCTGACCGGTGCGCTGGGCACGTCGTACACGTCGTTCATCGTGCTGCGCGTGCTGACCGGACTCGGCCTCGGCGTGCTGCTGCCGCTGGGCACCGCGTACGTCAACGAGTACCTCCCCCGGCGCACCCACCATCGCCTGGCAGCGTTGGGCGGCACCGGTTTCGCTGTCGGCGGCGTGCTGGCCGCGCTGCTCGGCGTCGCGCTGACCAGCGGCGGTGACTGGCAGTCGCTGTTCTTCGTCGGCGGCGGCGCCCTCGTGGTCGGCCTGGTCTATCTGGCGGTGTTCCCGGAGTCCGCCGAGTTCCTGGTGGCCAACGGCAGGTCGGGCGAGGCGATCACGCTGATGGCCAGGGTGCGCCCCGACCGTGCTCGGCTGTACCGCACCGCGGGCCTGGCCGTGGCGCCACCGCAGGCCCGCGACGTGCGGCTGATCCTGAACAGCACCTACCGGGTGCGGTCGATCGCGCTGTGGCTGTCGTCGTTCCTGTTGCTGTTCAACGTCTACGGCCTGGCCGCGTGGACACCGGAGCTGATGATCCAGCGCGGCCACGGCTTCGCCGCCGGGTTCGGGTTCGGTGCGGTCCTGCAGGGCATGTCGATCGTCGGTGCGGTGCTCGGTGGCCTGCTCGCCGACCGGTGGCTGGGCGTGCGGCGCAGCCTGATGCTGTGGTGCGGCCTGGGTGCGGTGGCCGCGCTGGTGGTCGCGTTCGCGGCCGGTACCGCGGTGGACGTCATCGCGATCGGTGCCGCGGGGCTGTTCATCATCGGCGGCCAGTTCCTGCTCAACAACGTCTGTGCGGTCACGTATCCGGTCCAGGCCAGGGGTACCGGCGAGGGCGCGATGCTGGGTGTCGGCCGGGTCGGCGGCATCCTCGGCCCGACCATCGGCGGCGCCGTGCTCGGCGCGTTCGGCGGCACGTCCGTGCTGTTCGTCGCGGTCGCCATCGCGTCCGCGCTGGCCGTCGCGACCGCGTCGTTCGTGACCGGCCGCGCCACCAACACCGCATTGGGCCGCGGCATGCCGACACCACAACAGGGGGTTCCCGCGTGACGACCACCGACTCCGCGCTCGACCGGCTCTACCGCGACTTCGCCGACGCCAGCCTGCTCCCGCTGTGGACGCAGCGCGAGGACCTGATGCCGGCGACACCGCGGCCGGCGGCCCGCGCGCACGTGTGGCGGTGGGACGAGCTGTACCCGCTCGCGGGACGGGCGGGCGACCTGGTCCCGGTGGGCAGGGGCGGCGAGCGGCGGGCGATCGCGCTGGCCAACCCCGGGCTGCACGGCGAGCCGTATGCCACGCCGACGCTGTGGGCCGCCATCCAGTACCTCGGCCCGCGCGAGGTGGCGCCCGCCCACCGGCACAGCCAGGGCGCGTTCCGGTTCGTCGTCGAGGGCCAGGGCGTGTGGACCGTGGTGAACGGCGAT
Source organism: Pseudonocardiaceae bacterium (assembly GCA_036491115.1). Lineage (GTDB taxonomy): Bacteria > Actinomycetota > Actinomycetes > Mycobacteriales > Pseudonocardiaceae > DATEPR01. The sequence continues at coordinate 209,238 of DASXCQ010000078.1, read as the reverse complement.
CCGGTGGCGATGCGGCGGGGCGACCTGCTGCTCACGCCGAGCTGGGCGTTCCACGAGCACCACAACCCGACCGACAAGCCGATGGCCTGGCTGGACGGCCTGGACATTCCGCTGGTCGCCGGCCTGGACGCCGGTTTCTTCGAGTACGGCGCGGACACCGTCAGCGACACCAGCACACCGGAACTGTCCCGGGGTGAACGGCTCTGGGCCCACCCCGGCCTGCGCCCGCTCGCCACGGTCGACGAGACGCCGCGCAACTCACCGCTGCCCGCGTTCCGCTGGCAGCACACCGACGCGGCTCTGGCGGCGCAGGTGGAGTTGGCGGCCGAAGGCCATCCCGGTGCCGCCGGGCCGGGCCACGCCGGCATCCGGTTCACCAACCCGGCCACCGGCGGGGACGCGCTGCCGTCGCTGCGCACCGAGATGCACCGGCTGGTCGCGGGCGCCGGCACACCGGTCACCCGGACCGTCGGATCGGCTGTGTGGCAGGTGTTCTCCGGCGACGGCGTGGCGCACCTGGGTGACCGGCGGATCGACGTGGCCACCGGCGACCTGGTCGCCGTGCCGTCCTGGCAGCCGCTGTCCTTCCAGGCGCACACCGACCTGGACCTGTTCACGTTCAGCGACGCCCCGGTCTACCAGGCGCTGAACCTGGCCCGCACCAGGATCGGCTGATGGTTCCGCTGCTGGAGCGACTGCTGTCCTGGCAGGACGAGGGCACCGACCTGATGGAGAAGGCGGTCGCCACGCTCACCGACGCCGAACTGGCCCAGCCGTCGGCGTTGCCCGACTGGCGCCGCGCCCACGTGGTGGCGCACCTGGCCAGGAACGCCGACGCCCTGGTGAACCTGTTGACCTGGGCCGGAACCGGCGTCGAAACCCCGATGTACCCGTCGCCGGACAGCCGAGTACGGGACATCGACACCACCGCGCTGCTGCCGCCCGCCGAGCTGCGCACCGACCTGGTCGCCGCGAACGCGCGGCTCGCCACGGCAACCACGGAACTGCCACCGGCCGCGTGGCGGGCCAGGGTGCGCAGCGCGCAGGGCAGGGACATCCCGGCGAGCGAGGTGCCGTGGCTGCGGGTCAGGGAGGTGTGGGTCCACCTGGTGGATCTCGGCGGCCGCTGGACGTTCGACGACCTGCCCGCCGAGCTGGTGGTCGCGCTGCTGGGCGACGTGACGTCCGCGCTGGACCGCAAGCCGACCATGCCGGCGCTGACCCTGGTGGCCGGCGGTGCCGGCGAGTGGACGATTGGGCCGGCGGCGCCCGCGGTGACCGTCAGCGGACCGCCTGCCGCGCTGCTGGGCTGGATCACCGGCCGCACCAGCGGCGCCGGGCTGACCGGCGACCTGCCCGCGCTGCCGCGCTGGCTGTAACTCCGGAGGGGATGCCATGTCTGCGAGTGTCGCGGTGATCGGCGCGGGTGTCGGCGGCCTCACGCTGGCGCTGGAACTGCACGCGGCCGGCATCGAGTGCCAGGTGTTCGAGGCGGTGCCGGAGCTGTCGGCGGTGGGCGTCGGGATCAACGTGCTGCCGCACGCCACCCGGCACCTGGCCAGGCTGGGGCTGGGCGACGAACTGGCCGCCGTCGCGGTGTCCACCAGGGAGTCGGTGTTCTTCAACCGGTTCGGCCAGCACATCTACACCGAGCCGTCCGGCACGTGGGCCGGCTACGAGTGGCCGCAGTTCTCCATCCATCGGGGTGACCTGCAGGAGGTGCTGGCCAGGGCGGTGCGGACCCGGCTGGGTGCGAACCGGCTGCTCACCGGTCACCGGTGCACCGGTGTCGAGCAGGACGACGCGGGAGTGACCGTGCACCTCGCCCTGGCCGACGGGAGCACCACGGCCTACCGGGCGGGCGGGGCCGTCGGGTGCGACGGCGTCCACTCGGTGGTGCGCCGGCAACTGCATCCCGACGAGCCCCGGTACGTGTACTCGGGTTACAACATGTGGCGCGGGGTCGCGGTGTGGCCGGCGATCCTGTCCGGCGCCAGCATGATCCGGGCCGGCTGGCTGGCCACCGGCAAGCTGGTCGTCTACCCGATCCGGGACGACGTCGACGGTGCCGGGCGGCAACTGGTCAACTGGGTGGTCGAGATCGAGACGCCGCTGCACGCCGACCGGGACTGGAACCGGCCCGGCCGGCCGGCCGACTTCATCGACCGCTTCGCCGACTGGCACTTCGACTGGCTGGACGTGCCGGCACTGCTGGGCGCGTCGGACACGATCCTGGAGTATCCGATGGTGGACCAGGATCCCTTGGCGTCGTGGGGTGCGGGGCGGATCACGCTGCTCGGCGACGCCGCCCACCCGATGGTGCCGCGCGGTTCCAACGGTGCCGGCCAAGCGGTGCTGGACGCCTCGACGTTGGCCACCACACTGTCCACTCACGACAGTATGGCGGCCGCCTTCGCCGCGTACGAGGCGGTCCGCCGACCGGCCACCACGGCAGTCGTGCGGGCGAACCGCACGAACCCGCCGGACGCGATCCTGCGCGAGATCTACCAGCGCACCGGCGACCGCCCGTTCGCGAAGATCGAGGACGTGATCAGCACGGCGGAACTGGACGAGATCATCGCCAGCTACAAGCGGACCGCGGGCTACTCACTGGCCACGCTGAAGGAGAGCTGACGCGACGCCCGGATGCCCCGTGGCGCATCGCCGCGGAGCGGCTCCGCGGCAATGAGCCGACCGCCCGGCCTTACAACGTGCGCGCCAGCCGCTGTGCCAGCAGCCGCACGAACCCGGCCGGATCGCTGAGATCCCCGCCCTCGGCGAGCAGCGCCATCCCGTAGAGCAACTGGGCGGTCTCCGCCAGCTCGGCATCGTCGGGCTTCTCACCGAACGCCGCACGCAGGCCGGTGACCAGCGGGTGGGTCGGGTTGAGTTCCAGGATGCGCTTGACCTTCGGCAGATCCTGGCCCATGGCCCGGTACATCCGCTCCAGCGTGGGCGTCAGGTCGTGCGCGTCGCCGACGATGCAGGCCGGGGACATGGTCAGGCGGGCGGACAGCCGCACCTCCTTGACGTCGTCGGCCAGCGTCGTGCTCAGCCAGCCCAGCACATCCGCGTAGTCGGTGCGCTGCTGCTCGCGCGCGGCCTCGGCGGCCGCCTTCTCCTCGTCGCTGTCCAGGTCGACGTCGCCCTTGCCGATCGACGTGAGCGGCTTGCCGTCGAACTCACGCACTCGGTCCAGCCACATCTCGTCGACCGGATCAGTGAGGTACAGCACCTCGAAACCCTTGTCCCGGAACGCTTCCAGGTGCGGCGAGCTCTCGATGATGGTGCGCGAATCGCCCAGGGCGCAGTAGATGTCCTGCTGGCCGGGCTTCATCCGCTCCACGTACTCGCGCAGCGTGGTCAACGCGTCCGGGTCCTGCGTGGACGGGAACGACACGATGTCCAGGATCGAGTCGCGGTTGTCCGGGTCGCCGACCAGGCCCTCCTTGATCACGCGGCCGAACTCGGTCCAGAACGTGCGGTACCTGTCCGCGTCCGACATCAGGTCGCGGATCGTGGCCAGCACCTTGCGGACCAGCCGCTTGCGGATCAGCTGGACCTGCCTGTCCTGCTGCAACACCTCGCGGGACACGTTCAGCGACAGGTCCTGGGCGTCCACCACACCCTTGACGAACCGCAGGTAGTCGGGCACCAGCGCGGCACAGTCGTCCATGATGAAGACCCGCTTCACGTACAGCTGGACACCGCGCCTGCCGTCCCGCATGAACAGGTCGATCGGCGCGTGCGTCGGCACGAACAGCAGTGCCTGGTACTCGAACGTGCCCTCCGCCTTCAGGGCGATGGTCTCCAGCGGCTCGCCCCAGTCGTGGCTGACGTGCCGGTAGAACGTCGCGTACTCCTCCGCGTCCACCTCGTCCTTGGACCGCGCCCACAACGCCTTCATCGAGTTGACCGTGGTGGTCTCGCGGGTGGTGTCGCCTTCGGCGTCCGTGGTCTCGGTCGCCATGCGGATCGGCCACGCGATGAAGTCCGAGTACCGGGTGACCAGTTCGCGGACCTTCCACTCGGACGTGTAGTCGTGCAGTTGGTCCTCGGTGTCCTCGGGCTTGAGGTGCACGGTGACCGAGGTGCCCTGCGGGGCGTCGTCGACCGACTCGATGGTGTACGTGCCCTCACCGTCGGACGACCACCGGGTGCCATCGGTCTCGCCGGCCCGCCGGGTGAGCAGGTCGACCCGGTCGGCCACCATGAAACTGGAGTAGAAGCCGACACCGAACTGGCCGATGAGATCCCGCGATGCCGCGGAGTCCTGCGATTTCCGGAGTTTCTCCAGCAGTTCCGCGGTGCCGGACCGGGCGATGGTGCCGATCAGGTCGACGACCTCGTCCCGGGACATGCCGATACCGTTGTCCCGGACGGTCAGCGTCCGGTTCTCCTTGTCGATGTCCAGGTCGATGTGCAGGTCGGAGGCCTCGACGTCGAGTTCCTTGTCGGTGAGCGACGTGATCCTCAGTTTGTCCAGCGCGTCCGATGCATTGGAGATGAGTTCTCGCAGAAACGTGTCCTTGTTCGAATAAATTGAATGGACGACGAGCTGCAGCAACTGGCGCGCCTCGGCCTGGAACTCGAGCGTTTCGACCTGCGTGTTCACCGATTCCCCTTCAGATTTTCCCAGCACACACGTCGGGATCGAACAATAGTACGCCAGGCGGTCGTGGTGGGGCGGTAGGCTCCGCCGGATGGAGGCGCGCTACGACGGGGTCGCGGACTTCTACGCCGCCGGCTGGCCGGACGATCTCGACGATCCGGCGTCGACGTGCCTGTTCGCGCTGCTCGGCCCGGTGGCCGGCCAGCGGGTGCTGGAGATCGCCTGCGGCCACGGCAGGGTGAGCCGGGAACTGGCCCGCCGGGGCGCGTCGGTCGCCGCCGTGGACATCTCCGGCGAGTTGATCGGCAAGGCGCTGGCCGCCGAGCGGGACCGGCCGCTGGGCATCCGCTACACCCACGCCGACGCGGCCGAGCCCGGCCTGCTGGCCGGCGAGGCGTTCGACGCCGTGGTGTGCTGCTTCGGCCTGTCCGACATCGACGACCTGGACGGCACGCTGGACACCGTCGGGCGGACGCTGCGACCGGGCGGCCTGTTCGTCTGGTCCATCCTGCATCCGTGTTTCGCCGGTGGTGCCGGGATCTCCGGTTCCTGGCCGACCGGCGGCCGCTACCACGACGAGGGCTGGTGGCGGGCCGACGGTGAGCAGTCCACGCTGCGCAGGCAGGTCGGCGCCCACCACCGTATGCTCGCCACCTACCTCAACGCGGTGCGCCGGCACGGCATGACCGTGGACGAGGTGGCCGAGCCCGATCCGGAGTGGGACGCCGACCGCGCGGACGCCGCCCGGTCCCCGGTGTACCTGATCGTCCGCTGCGTCCGGCGCAAGTCCAGTCCTCAGTAGACGGCCGGTGGCGTTTGCCCTCGATGTCCGATTGACCCTCCGCCGACCGTTCTCGCCTGCGGCATCCGGCCCATGGCGCGGCCGTCCGAACAGAGCAGTGGCCGACCCGGATCGCCGACCACCGTCATACGGAGAGTCGCACCGGCCGCGGCAACGGGTGACCACGCGCGCCCTCACCGGGTGAAGAATGCCGGTGCACCTGATTGTCACTTGCCCGCGACGAAACAGCGGAGCTAAATTCTGAACCGTTCGGCCACCGTTCCCCAGATGGCCGACACTACAATTCTACCCGGAATGGCGGTGCGATTCCAAGAATGGTCGTGTACCTGTACGGCGCATTGTGGGTCATTGTCGCCGGAGCCGCCGCCGGTGGCATCGCCTTCTATCTTCGACGCCGTTCGGAACGCGAGGGGAGAACGGAGAACAACGAGTCGGCGGGGCAGGTCTTCACCATCGTCGGTGGCTTGCACGCGGTGTTGATCGCGTTCGTGCTGATCGGCCTGTTCGACGCCGTCGGCGCGGCCCGGGACAACGCGAACGCGGAGGCCAACAGCCTGGTCGCGGTGACGTGGGCGAGTGATTCACTGCCCGAACCGCAGCGCACCGAGGTGCAGAATCTCGCCAACAACTACGCCAACCAGGTGATCCGCCAGGAATGGCCGACCATGCGGGCCGGGCACGAGGTGGACGACGACGCATGGCAGACGCTGGACCGGTTGAAAACGGTCATCGCGTCGGCGAACGTCAGCTACGGCTGGCTGACCGACCGGAAGAACGAGGCGGCCAACCAGCTCTGGACGGTCTACCAGGACCGGCAGACCAGGCTCGACCAGGCCAGCAACGGCGGCGTCGGCACGGTGCTGTGGTTCGCGCTGTTCATCGGCAGCATCCTGTCGGTGGCGCTGCCGATGCTGTTCGGCGGCCCGAAGGCACACGCCCACGTCATGATCATCGCCGCCCTGGCCGGCACGATGGCGCTGCTGATCTTCGCGATCTACCAGTTGCAGAACCCGTTCGCCGGTGGTGCCGCGGTCGGCCCGGACGCGTTCCGTGAAGCGCTGGACCGGCTCGGGTGAGACTGGCGCCGGGCACCGCCGCGGTATGCCTGATCGGGGCTGTGTTGATCGTCGTCCTGCCGGGCACGGCGTCGCCGGTGACCGCGTCGCCCCCGTCGTGCACCGTCCTGGAGATCACCGGCCACACCCTGCTCGCCAGGACCCTGCCCGCGGACACCGCGACGGTCACCGCCACGCTGAACGAGTCGGTCAACGCGATCGGCCTGGTCGGTCCGGTGGCCTACGGCCTCACCCCGGGCGGTGACGTGGTCACGTTCGACAAGTCGGGGCACGACCAGGATCTCGGTCCGGTGCGATCGTTCCCCCGGATCGTGAACGCGGCGGCGGGCACCGTGGTCGGCGACCGCTGGTATGTCCGGTCGGGCGCCCGGCTGTTCGCCATCGACGTGGATCCGGCCGGCCCCGCCTACCTGCACGTGATCGCCACGGTGTCGCTGCACCCCGCACTGCTCGCCCTCAACCTGGACGACTTCGACGTCAACCCGGTGTCCGGCTCGATCTACGGTGTGGCGCAACCGGATCAGGCCCACGGCTCGGTGGTGCGGATCGACGTCTCGCACGGCACCCTCACCCCGATCGGTGTCACCACACCGGCCGGCGCGGGCTACGGATCGGCGTCGTTCGGACCGGACGGTGCCCTCTACGTCCGCCAGGACGACAACCAGGGTCGCTCGATCCGCTACCGCGTCCCGCTGTCCGGCGGCGTGACGACGCGCAGTTCCGGGCCGGCGCTCACCTCGGCCGACGCCACCGGCTGCCTGCCGGCGCCGCCTCCCCCACCACCACGGCCCACGACGACACACCGGCCACCGCCACCACGGCCCACGACCACCGTCCCGCCGCCACCGCCGACCACGACCACCCCGCCGACCACGACCACCCCGCCGACCACGACCACCACGCCACCGCCCACCACGACGACCACTCCCCCGGCGCCGATCCTCCAGGCCGTGGCCGCCCCGCCACCGCCCCCGGCCGTGCCGCCACCACCGCCGGACGACGCCCGGCCGAGCCTGGCCGCGAACAGCGCACCCGTGTTCACGGTCCGCAAGCAGCAGCGCCAGTTCGGCCTGTCCACGCTGATCCTCGTCATCGGGGGTGGCGCGGCGGCCGCCCGGATGCGACCCGGCAGAGGCAGCAGCAGCCGTACACAGTAGACAGTGCAGCCGGAGAGAGGAACCAGGATGGCCAGCGAGTTCCAGCGAGCGAAGATCGCCGGAGTGTTCCGGGCGATGGACGTCGACGGGGACGGGTACCTGACCCGGGAGGACTTCACCGCGCTGTCCGACCGGTGGACCGGGTTGCGCGGCCAACCGGCCGGCTCGCCCGGTTACCGGCGGCTGAACGAGATCATGATGGGCTGGTGGGAGACGCTGCTGTCAGCCGCGCAGTCCGATCAGGCGGACGAACGGATCACCCTCGGTGACGTGCTGATTCTGGTGGACGCCCTGGGCACCATGCCGGACGCGGTCGCCGACACCGCCACCGTCATGTTCGACGCCGTGGACGCCAACGGCGACGGCGAGATCTCGGCCGCCGAGTACCACCGGTTGATCGAGGCGTGGAAGGGCACCGAGACGGACACGGACGCGATCTTCCACCTGCTGGACGCCAACGGCGACGGTCACCTGGACCGGGCGGAGTTCACCGAACTGTGGACGGAGTTCTGGGCCGGGGACGACGCGACCGCCCCTGCTACGTGGGTGTTCGGCCGGTTCGCGCAGCCGAGGGCGGCCACCGCGGGCTGAGTGCGGTGCCGCCCGACCCCGGCTAGGGTCTCGGGCATGAGGGTCGGCCTGCTCACCCGGGAGTACCCACCCGACGTGTACGGCGGCGCCGGGGTGCACGTGGAGTTCCTGGCCAGGGAACTCCGGCCGCTGGTCGACCTGGACGTGCACGCGTGGGGGCAGGACCGGTCGGACGCCCGTGGCCACACGGCGGGCCGGGAGTACCGGCAGCCGGCGTTCAAGGCGATGGACATCGCGCTGTCCATGGCCGACGCGGTGGCCGGTGTGGACGTGGTGCACAGCCACACGTGGTACGCGAACCTGGCCGGCCGGCTGGCTGGCATGACCTACGGCGTGCCGCACGTGATCACCGCGCACTCGCTGGAACCGCTGCGGCCGTGGAAGGCGGAGCAGCTCGGCGGCGGCTACCGGGTGTCGTCCTGGATCGAGCGGGACGCCTACGCCGGTGCCGACGCGGTGATCGCGGTGAGTTCCGGTATGCGCACCGACGTGCTGGCCGCGTATCCCGAGGTGCCCGCCGACCGGGTGCACGTGGTGCACAACGGCATCGACACCGATCTCTACCGTCCCGACCCGCGCACCGACGCGCTGCGGGCGCACGGCATCGACCCGGAGCGGCCGTACGTGCTGTTCGTCGGCCGGATCACCCGGCAGAAGGGTGTGCCGCACCTGGTGCGCGCCGCCGCGTTCCTGCGGGAGGGTGTGCAGCTGGTGCTGTGTGCCGGCGAGGCGGACACGCGGGAACTGGACGCCGAGTTCCGCGACCTGGTCGCCAGGCTGCGCGACGCCCGGTCCGGTGTGTACTGGATTCCTGAGATGCTGCCGCGCGAACAGGTCACCCAGCTGCTGACGCATGCAACGGTGTTCGCCTGCCCTTCGGTGTACGAGCCGCTGGGCATCGTGAACCTGGAGGCGATGGCCTGCGGCACGGCTGTGGTTGCCAGCGACGTGGGGGGCATCCCCGAGGTGGTGGCCGACGGGACGACCGGACTGCTCGCGCACTACACGACGGACGACCCCGACGCGTTCGAGGCCGACCTGGCCGCGCGTCTCAACGAGTTGATCGACGACCCGGAGCGGGCCGCCGCCATGGGTGACGCCGGCCGCGACCGCGCGGTCCGCGAGTTCGGCTGGGCCACCATCGCCCGGCGGACGGTCGGGATCTATGAGGCGTGCGGGAGGACGGCATGAGCGACGGTTCCGGGGTGCTCGGCATGGTGCTCGCCGGTGGCGAGGGCAAGCGGCTGATGCCGTTGACGGCGGACCGGGCCAAACCGGCGGTGCCGTTCGGCGGTGTGCACCGGCTGGTGGACTTCGTGCTGTCCAACCTGGTGCACGGCGGTATCCGGCACATCTGCGTGCTGACCCAGTACAAGTCGCACTCGCTGGACCGGCACATCAGCACGACCTGGCGGCTGTCGTCGCTGACCGGCGAATACGTGACGACCGTGCCGGCGCAGCAGCGGCTGGGCCCGCGCTGGTACCAGGGCAGTGCGGACGCGATCCTGCAGAGCCTGAACCTGGTCTACGACGAGCAGCCCGCCTACATCGCGGTGTTCGGCGCGGACAACATCTACCGGATGGACCCCCGGCAGATGATCGACGCCCACATCGACTCCGGCGCCGGGGTGACGGTGGCCGGCATCCGGGTGCCGCGCCAGGGCGCCGGCTCGTTCGGGGTGATCCAGACCAGGGACGGCGTCCACTTGGACGCGTTCCTGGAGAAGCCCACCGACCCGCCCGGCCTGCCCGACTCGCCCGACGAGTCGTTCGTGTCCATGGGCAACTACCTGTTCACCACGCAGACGCTGCTGGACGCCCTGGCCGACGACGCGCACGATCCCGAGTCCCACCACGACATGGGCCGCGACATCATCCCGGCCCTGGTGGCCAAGGGCGACGCGGCGGTGTACGACTTCAGCAGCAACGTGGTGCCCGGCGAGACCGGGCGCGACCACGGCTACTGGCGCGACGTCGGCACCATCGACAGTTACTACGACGCCCATGCCGAGCTGATCTCCACGGTGCCGGTGTTCAACCTGTACAACCGCCGGTGGCCGATCCTGGCGCTGCCCAGCCAGCGACCGGCGGCCAAGTTCGTGGAGGGCGGCACGGCGACCCAGTCGATCGTCAGCCCCGGCGTGATCATCTCGGCGGCCCAGGTGGTCGGCTCGGTGCTGTCGCCGGACGTGACCGTGGAGAGCGGTGCCGTGGTGCAGGACTCGGTGCTGCTGGATGGCGCGCGGATCGGGTCGGGGGCGGTGGTGCGGCGGACGATCCTGGACAAGAACGTCGTGGTGCCGCCCGGTGCTCACATCGGTGTGGACCTGGCTCGGGATCGGGAGCACTACCACGTGAGCGAGTCCGGCATCGTGGTGCTCGGCAAGGGTGCGCATGCCATGCCGTGAGGACTGACGGCCAGGTGGCCGTGCGGTCCGGAAAGAGCGGCAGAGCCGATCCCATCAGCGCGGACGTGATCCCACGATCGAACTGCCACCCAGCCAGGTCCGCAACTAGTTCGACCCTCGAACCACTTCGAGGTACCCTCAAGACCATGACCGACTCGAACGCCGACACAGTCGCGGCCGTACGCGCCCTGGCTCGGGCGTCGCGCATCCTGGAACGGGTGTCCGGCGGCCTGAATCCGGCCCAGTACCGCGTCCTGTCCACGATCGCGTCCGGCGACGAGCGGGCCTCACGGATCGCCGCCCGCCTTGCCCTGGGCAAGCCGACGATCAGCGCCACCGTCGACTCGCTGTGCCAGCGTGGCCTGCTCACCCGGACCGGCGAGGACACCGACCAGCGGGTGGCCGTCCTCCGGCTCACCGATGCCGGTCGCGAACTGCTGGACGGCGTGGAGACCGAGATGGTCAACCGGATCGCCGATCTCCGAGCCAGGACACCGGGCGGTGAACAGCTGGTGCCGTCACTGGTCTGGCTGGGCAGAGCCATCGACGATCTACACGAGGAACGGCTGGCAGAGCGTCGCCGGATCAATCGGTGAGCGGGGAACCGGGCTGGGTCCGCAGGCTGGTCGGCTATGTGCTGACGCACCGCCGCGACGTGGTGCTGGCGCTGGCTGCCGCGGTACTGGGCAGCGCCTGCCAGGCGGGCGTGCCGCTGATCGCGCGGCAGATCGTGGACAACGTGATCATCAGCCGCACATCGACACTGTGGCCGTGGCTGGTGCTGCTGGTCGCGGTCGGCGTGGCCACGTTCGGGTTCACCTACGTGCGCCGCTACCGGGGCGGCCGGGTCGGGCTGGCCGTGCAGTACGACCTGCGCAACGCCATGCACGACCACCTGCAGACGATGGACATGGACAACGTGGGCCACATGCCCACCGGCCAACTGGTCGCCCGGTCCAATTCGGACTCCACCCTGGTGCAGGGCCTGCTCAACGTGATGCCCGTGATGAGCGGCAACATCCTGCTGATGGTGCTGTCGCTGGGCATCATGCTGTACCTGGCACCGCTGCTCGCCCTGGTCAGCGTCGTGGTGCTGCCCGTCCTGTTCGCCATGTCCTACCGCATGCGCACCAGGGTGTTCCCGGCCACCTGGGACGGCCAGCAGCGCGAGGGTGACCTGGCGCAGATCGTGGACGAGGACGTCAACGGCGTCCGCGTGGTGAAGGCGTTCGGCCAGGAGGACCGGGAGCTGGAGCGGCTGGCCGGTGCGGCCCGCGTGCTCTACGGCGCCCGGATGCGGGCCGTGCGGTTGCAGGCCCGCTACCAACCGCTGCTCCAGTCGATCCCCTCGATCGGCCAGGTCGCGATTCTCGCGCTGGGCGGCTGGTTGGCGCTGCGGCACTCGATCACCCTCGGCACGTTCCTGGCGTTCTCCACCTACGTCGCCCAGTTCGCCGCGCCCGCCAGGCAGCTGGCCGCCGTGCTCACCGTCGGGCAGCAGGCCAGGGCCGGCGTGGAACGGATCTTCCAGCTGCTGGACCTGAAGCCGTCCATCGCGGACGCCGACGACGCCGTCGAACTACCGAAGGCACGCGGCGAGATCACGTTCGCCGACGTGTCCTTCGGTTACGCCGAACCCGTGCTGCACGACGTCGACCTGACCATCGCGGCAGGCGAGCGGGTCGCGTTCGTCGGGCCCAGCGGCAGTGGCAAGACGACCCTGGCCATGCTGGTGGCCCGGTTCCACGACCCCGACTCCGGAGCCGTGCTGGTGGACGGCCACGACGTGCGGTCGGTGACGCTGCGCTCGCTGCGCCGCCAGGTCGGCTACGCCTTCGAGGACAGCTTCCTGTTCTCCGACACCGTCCGGGCCAACATCGCCTACGGCCTGCCGTCCGCGGACCACGCCGCCGTCGAGGCCGCGGCGCGGGCCGCACAGGCCCACGACTTCATCGCCGCGCTGCCCGACGGCTACGACACGGTGGTCGGCGAACGCGGGCTCACCCTGTCCGGCGGGCAGCGCCAGCGGATCGCGCTGGCCAGGGCGATCCTGGCCGATCCGGCGATCCTGGTGCTGGACGACGCCACCAGCGCGGTGGACGCGGGCGTCGAGGAGGCCATCCACGACGCGCTGCGCGGGGTACTGGCCGACCGCACCACGCTGCTCATCGCGCACCGCAGCTCCACCCTGCACCTGGCCGACCGGGTGGTGCTGCTGTCCGACGGCCGGATCGCCGACGCCGGCCCGCACGCCGAACTGGTCGAGCGCAGCGCCGAGTACCGGGCACTGCTGTCCGGGCTGGACGAGCGGACCGCGGCCGAGGTCGGCGACCGGATCGAGGCACTGGCCGGGATCGCAGGCGACGGCGTCACCGAGTCGGCGTGGCGATCCGGCCGGTCCGGGCCGGCCGGCAGCGGCGCACCGCGTGCGCTCGGCGCGCCCAGCCTCGGCGGTGGGCTGGCCGGCAGCGGCGGCGGGTGGCGGCTGAACCTGGCGCCGACGCCGGAACTGCTGGCCAGGGTGGCCGCGCTGCGTCCGATCCGGGACTTCCCGGACGTCGACCTGCCCAGGGAGTCCCGGCGGCAGCGGCATTTCTCGCTGACCGGGCTGCTCCGCGAGTTCCGCAGGCCGCTGCTGCTCGGCCTGCTGCTGGTGGTGATCGACGCGGTCGCCAGCCTGGTCGGTCCGGCGCTGGTCAAGGCGGGCATCGACAACGGCGTGGTGACCGGCTCGGCCACCGTGCTGTTCGCCGCGTCCGGCCTGTTCCTGGTGATCACCCTGGTCGACCTGGTGGACCAGGTGTTCGAGACGTTCGTGACCGGCCGGGCGGCGGAGCGGATCATGCTGTCGCTGCGGATCCGGATCTGGGCCCAGCTGCAACGGCTGTCGCTGGACTACTACGAGCGCGAGATGGCCGGCCGGATCATGACCCGGATGACCACCGACGTCGACCAGTTCGAGTCGCTGATCGAGAACGGCCTACTGTCCGCGCTGGTCTCCATCGTCACGTTCGTCGGCGTCGGCGTGGCGCTCGTGCTGATCAACCCGGTGCTCGGCCTGTGCACGCTCACCGTCGTGGTGCCGCTGGCCATCGCCACGGTGATCTTCCGGCGCCGGGCGGCCCGACTGTACGACCAGGCGCGGGAGCGGATCGCCATCGTGAACGCCGACTTCCAGGAGAGCCTGTCCGGGGTCCGCGAGTCCCAGGCGTTCACCCACGAGGACGCCACGAAGGCGCACTTCCACCAGCTGGGCACCGACTACCTCACCGCCCGCCTGGCGGCGCAGCGGCTGGTCGCCACGTACTTCCCGTTCGTGCAGTTCATCTCGGCCTGCGCGGACGCGATCGTGCTCGGCGTCGGCGCGTGGCTGGTCGGCCGGGGCGATCTCACGTCCGGCGCGCTGATCGCGTTCCTGCTCTACATCGACATGTTCTTCTCCCCGATCCAGCAACTGTCCCAGGTGTTCGACGCCTGGCAGCAGACCAGGGTGTCGGTGAGCCGGATCGCCGAACTGATGCGGCTGGACACCCTCACGCCGGCCGCCGACCAGCCGGTCGTGTTTGGACGACTCGGCGGTGACCTGGCCCTGGGTGAGATCCGGTTCACCTACCCGGCCGCGTTCGCCCCGGTCGCCGAACGCCGGGGACCACGCGATCCCCGGCTGCCCAGGGTGACCGGTTCGGCCCGGCCACCGGAGGCGCTGCGCGGCATCGACCTGCGGGTGGCGCCGGGTGAGACGGTGGCGATCGTCGGCGAGACCGGAGCCGGCAAGTCGACGGTGATGAAGCTGCTGGCCCGGTTCTACGATCCCGACTCGGGCGCCGTGCGGATCGACGGCCACGACCTGCGGTCACTCGACCTGCACGAGTTCCGCACCCAGTTGGGTTACGTGCCGCAGGAGGGCTTCCTGTTCACCGGCACGATCCGGGACAACATCGCCTACGGTCGGCCCTCGGCCACCGACGCCGAGGTCGAGGCGGCGGCCAGGGCGGTGGGCGCGCACGAGTTCGTGGCCGCGCTGCCCGGCGGGTACCTGCACGAACTGGCCGAGCGCGGCCGGTCGCTGTCCTCGGGCCAGCGGCAGCTCATCGCGCTGGCCCGAGCCGAACTGGTCGACCCGGCGGTGCTGCTGCTGGACGAGGCAACGTCCAATCTCGACCTGGTCACCGAGGCCCGCGTGGCGGCGGCGATGCGCCATGTGGCGCGCAGCCGGACCACGATCGTCATCGCCCACCGGTTGCAGACCGCGCGGGGTGCCCACCGGATCGTGGTGCTCGATCACGGTTCGGTGGCCGAAACGGGCTCGCACGACGAGTTGCTCGCCGCCGACGGAAAGTACGCCGCGATGTGGCAGGCGTTCGAGCTGCTCGGCGGCACCGGTCCCGGCACCGAACCGCGCACCGGACCACGCGGCACGACCGTGCGGTGAGCGGCCTAGGCTGATCACATGGCCAGGTACTTCGACGTGCACCCGGACAACCCGCAGCGGCGGGCGGTGTCGCAGGTCATCTCCATCGTGCGGGACGACGGGCTGATCGCGTACCCGACCGACTCGTGCTTCGCGTTGGGCTGCCAGCTGGGGAACAAGGACGGCCTGGACCGGATCCGGTCCATCCGGGAGCTGGACAGCCGGCACCACTTCACGTTGGTGTGCCGGGACTTCGCCCAACTCGGCCAGCTGGTGTTGTTGAACAACAACGTGTTCCGGGCCATCAAGGCATCCACACCGGGCGGTTACACGTTCATCCTGCAGGCATCCAACGAGGTGCCGAAACGGTTGTTGCATCCGAAGAAGAAGACCGTCGGGGTGCGTATCCCGGACCACGCGGTCACCCGGGCGTTGCTGGAGGAGTTGGGCGAACCGCTGGTGTCGAGCACGTTGTTGCTGCCCGGCGACGAGGAGCCGATGACGCAGGGCTGGGACATCAAGGAACGCCTCGACCACGTGGTCGACGCGGTGATCGACTCCGGCGACTGCGGCACGACGCCCACCACGGTCATCGACTTCTCCGGCGACGAACCGGAGATCGTCCGCAGGGGTGCCGGCGACACGGCCCGCTTCGAGTAGCCGTCAGCCGCCCGCCATACTTGGCCGGCCTGATCCCGATCATGCCGAGCTCAGACCGACGGCCACATCCCGGTATTCGTGGACACTGCGCTCTGGTAGTTCGAGTTCGCCGTGTGCACGATCCGACCCAGCCGTTGCAAGGCCTGGTGGAGGTCCGCCGCCGCACGGTTCCACTCGTCGATCTTCTGCTGAAACGCCTCCGACGCCCCGCCGGTCCACTCGGTCGCCAGCTTGGCGATCGCCGCCCGCAGCTTGTCCAGATCGGACTCGACATCGCCGGAGGTCCGGTCGATCCGGTCCACGAGACCCGCCAGGTCACTAAATCCGGCCTTGATCCGTTGCGGCATAGCCTACTCCCAGGTCCACTCCGGACACATTGTCATGCGCTGTTGAGCTCGGCCAGTTGCGCGCGCGGGTCCCAATCGGTCGGCGGGTCGGAGATGCCGGTGTCCCGCCATGGCATGCCCTCGTCGATCCACCGCCGGCGCCATTGTTCGTGGGTGATCTGCAGGTCGTCGTCGGTCACGCCGAACTCGTAGCCGCAGCTGGGGCATATCTCGTACGAGCCGCGGCCGGTGACCGGGCTGTACGCCGGGACCTCCAGCCCGCCGTACCCACAGACCGGACAGCGATAGGTCTGTCCCATGGCTACTCCTGTCATTTCCACTTCACCGGATCGCCCCAGTCGGGCGAGTTGCGTTCCCAGTAGGTCGGCGACGAGGGCTTGTAGTACGACACGATGGTGCCATCCGAGTCGTACACGCCGAACGTGTTGGTGTCGGGATCGTAGATCCTGACCCTACCGTCGGCATCCACCCGGGCAGGGTAGTCGTTCTCCTGCGCTTCCCGCAGGAAGTTGTCGGCACCCTGCTCGTACTCCTCGACCGACTGCGAGCCGAAGTCCCCGCCGTGGTCCCTCAAGTGACGTTGTGCGGTCTGGTCGTTGCGGAAGTTCTTGGCTTCGAACTTCTCGACCTCGGTCGGCGACTCCTCGGGAGTCGTGGGCTCGTCCGGGGTGTCGCCCTCGCTCTTGTTGAGTTCCTCGTCCACCGTGGAGTCGACGTCGCTGGTGTCGGCCTCCGCCGCGTCGATGTCGGGCACCGCGTCGGCCGTGGCCTCCAGGTCGGTCGCCACGTCGGCGGCGATGGTCTCGCCGACCTCGGTCGCCACCTCGGCCTCGAACTCCTCGGCGATCGGACCGGCGATCGCGGCCACCTCGGCCGCGTCCGCCGCGCCGGCCCCGGCGTCCGAGCCGCCCAGGGTGAACGGCGTGAGCAGAATGCCGATGACGGTGGTCACCACGACCGCGACGCCCGCCTCGGCCAGCGCTGTCTTCATGTTGTTCCGCGTGTCGTCGATGGCCTTGGCGTAGGCGTCGCACGCCTTCGCGATGCTCTGGCAGGCGTCGTGCAGCCCGGTGAGGATGGCTGTCCTGTCGCCCGGCTTGGCCAGCGAGTCCCAGAATGCCTGCATCGCCTTGAGGCACTGCGTGTTGTTGTTCTCGGTGATGCTGTTCACCGCGCCGTGCAGGCTCTGGGTCACGTTGTCGATGCCGGTGGCCGCCGCCCGCCACGCGTCGCCAGCCTGCCGCAGTGCGTCCGGGTCGCCGTTGGGCCAGTACTTGGCCAGCCAGTCCGGCACGCTGGAGTGCCCCTGTCCCTCCGCCTGGTCCGGGCCGGTGACGAAGATGTCATCGGCCACCGGTGGCGCGGGATACGGCTGGTGCACGCCCTGCTTGCCGGCCGTCGACGCGTGCTCGGCCTTCACGTAGTTGTTGGCGGTCTGGACCAGGCCGGTCGAGATGCCGCCGATCACCACGCACGCCGACTCGAAGGCGTGCCACACCGCCTTGGCCGCCGGGTCGTACTTGGAGGCGAACTGCCGCGCGCCGCCGTCGTTGCCGGCCATGCCCGCGTGCAGCGACGAGGCGAGCGTGGACCACACGTCACCGAGCGCGTCCTGCTGCTTGGCGAAGGTCAGTGCCGCCGAGTTGACGTCGTCGGGCGTGACGTCGATCGAGCCGCCACCACCGTCCGGCGGAATCGGGGCCATCTGCCACCTCCCAGGTCAGGACTGGGACGTAGCGGTCGGCCCGCCGGTTCCGGGCAGCGGCCACGCGTTGGTGGCATCCGGGTGGTCGAGCCAGACGGTTTGCCGGTCGCGCGTCACGGTCAACCCGAACCGCTCCCAGGTCGGCCGGCCAAGATCGATCCATCGCTGGTGAGTGTCCTCGACGATGGCCCACAGGCGGCGCGGGCCGCCTTCGGCGACGGAGTACCGGCCGTTCTGCTCGGCCAGGGTGACCTCGGCCCAGGAACCGTCCGGCGCGGTGAGCCACGACGCGGTGGGTGGCTGGTTCTGGCCGGCGCCGGTGTAGCCGTGCTCCATACCCCGGCCGAGTTCGAACGTGGCGAGGAACCACACCTCCAGGCTGCGCTGCGGCGTCTCAGGGTCCAGGTCTGTGGTATGGAGCCGCGCGTGATCATGGTCGCGGCGGATCCTGGCGGTGCGGCCGCCGGCGCCGGCGGCGGGTTGGTGTCGAAGGTCCATGAACGCCGCATAGGTCGGGTCGAAGTGCCCCTCGGCCAGGTCGGCACCGACCCGGCTGAGCCGGACGAGGCTGCCAGCGGCGACCGCTGTCTTCAGGTCGGTCAGCACGACCCCACCGACCCGGGTTTGCTCGACCCACGCCCACGGCACCGCCGGAACAGCGCAGGTGGCGATGATCCGGTCGAACGGCGCGTGTTCCGGCAGCCCATCGGCACCGTCACCGGCCACCAGTGTCGGGTGGTAGCCAAGTTCGGCCAGCCGCTCACGCGCCAGGTCAACCAGGTCCGGTTCCACGTCTACGGAAAACACGTGCTGGTCGCCGAGCCGGTGACAGAGCAGTCCGGCGTTGTACCCCGTTCCGGTGCCGATCTCCAGCACTCGATGCCCGTCGTGCACGTCGAGGGATTCCAACATACGTGTCACCAGACCGGGCTGGGTCGCCGACGAACGGATCCCGGTGCCTGCCACCGCCGTGATCAATACGGTGTTGGAGTAGATCGTGGCCAGTTCGTCAACCACCTGCCACGATCCGCCGGTATACCGGTAGTAGCGCGGGACGAGGCGGTGACGCGGCACCGCACAGACCGCGGCTCGCCACTCCGGTGCCGTGAGCTTGCCGGCGCGGACAAGGTCATCGGCCAGCCGACACGCATGCCGCGGCCAGTCCGACACCCCGTTCGTCACGAACGTGCTCCTTCGGCAAGCAGATCAGCCAGTGCGGCCGTGATCGGCGCCCCGGTCCTGGCCTCCAACCATCCGTACTGCCCGGAACCATTCGACTCCAGCCACTGCCACTGACCATCGTCGCCGATCGAGAAGTCGAATGCGGCGTAGACCAAGCCCATCACGTCCAGGTAGGCACGCAGCCCCTGCTCGATCGCAGGTGGAGTGTCTACCCATTCGTAGGTCAACGCATCGAAGTCAGCTCGCCAGTCGGCCATCGCCTGTTCGGAGTGGGCCGTGATGAGGATGCTGAACGTCTGCGCCCCAACGGCAATGACCCTGGCCTCACAAGTCTTCTTCACCCATCGCTGCACCTGCGTGGCCGTGGTGGCGACCGAGCGCAGGTCGGCCAGGTCCTCGGCGGTCAGCCGGTGTGTGTAGGCGACCTTGAGCTGGCCGCCCTCGGTGACCACGTTGGATCCAAACGACTTGCACACCACTCCGGCGTCCGCGTGTTCGTCGGCGAACCGGCGAACGGCACCGGGTGCATTGGTGACCAGCGTCGGTGGAACCGTCAGACCGCAGGCTGCCGCGGTCGCGAGTTGCAGAGGCTTGAACACGGCGTCCGCCGCCCGGTTGGGATTGTTGACCCACAGCACGTTTCGCAGCGCGGCCAACACCCCACCGAATCCCAGACGCGCCTCGCGATGCGCATACGCACGCTCGACCTCGGTGAGCATGGTCGGAAAGCGAAACGCAGACGGGTCTCGGTACCAGATCGCCCCGATCTCGGAAAACTCGACGTCCCTGTGCTCAGTGCTCATCCGGCCTGTCCAGCATCCGGAGCTGTCCAGCCAGGCATCGATTTCGAGCCGGCCGGGGAACCAGCTCGTGTCAGCGCGGAACACCGGGACGTCTCGTTGTGCCAACGCCCGTACGACCGCGTCGACCGGAGCGTCAGCTTCCTGCGCGAAGATCACCACCACGCGGTCGGCGGTAACTCCTCTTCCCAGTCGTAGTGCTCCTCCGGACCTTCGTCACCGTCGCTGCTGGCCTTGGTCTTCCAGTCCTTGCCCATCGTCTCGATCAGCGGCCGGCCGTCCGGGCCGACGGCGACCTACGACAGCGGGCAGTACCGCACGCTCGGCCGGGCGGGCGTGGCGACGGGACGGGCGTGCCGCAGGCCAAGCGGTCTGGTCGCGATGGGTCCAGGCTGGTCTGCCAACGCCGGACGGCGGACCAGGTAACGCAGGCTCGCCGACGACAGCGGGGTGTCCTCGGCGACGGACGCGCGGGGGGCGATCTTCGCATGCATCGGCAGCTCCGCTCATTCGTCGGGCACTCGTCACACGCCACCAGCAAGGATACGGATCGTGTCGACCCGGCGACAATACGTGAGAAGGCGTATCGGGTCGGCGGTCTGGTCAGGCGTTGGATTCGGTCACCGTGCGCAGGTACTGGATGCCCTCGGCGGCCAGGGTGCTGAGACGTTCGAGGCTTTCGACGTCGCCGAACTCCAGGATGATGCCCTCCGAGCCGAACAGGATCGAGACCATTTCGTCGTCCGGCCGGCGTGGTGTGGACAGCTTCATGTCGACCTCTGAGTCGATGATCGCGTTCGCGTACACGTTCAGTTGACGGCTCATGTCGCCCTCCTTGTCCGCGACCGGGGTGGCTCGTGCCGCATACTCCCCGTGTCTTATTGTGTACTTCCAGCTACGAGCAGTAGAGCACACCGTCACGCTAGGACGCTAGCTAGTGGTGTCGTCACATCGGGTGATATCGAGAGAGGTGGGTCAGTGGCGGAACGAAGCGATCCTCCGGCGCTGCGCTGGCTGATCGGCGTCGAGCTGGCCAACTACCGCAGGCAGTCGGGCGTCTCGCAGTCCGTGGCGGCCAAGCACGTCGGCGTGTCCACGGGCATGGTCGGCCACTACGAGGTCGGCCGGTACTCCGCCGCGCCCGAGCAGATCACCCGACTCCTGGAGCTGTACGGCGCGCCTCGGCACGACGTCGAGCGACTGTCCACTCTGGCCGGTCGTGCGGACCAGGGTAGCTGGCTGGCCCGCTGGAGCGACGTCATCCCGGACTGGCTCAGGACGTACATCGGCCTCGAAGGCTTGGCATCACACGTGTTCACCTACACGCCTTTGGTGCTGCCGGCGCTGGTGCAGACCAGGGACTACTCGGTCGGTGTCACCTCGCCGAGCGCTCGCGTGCGTCCTGACCAGCAGGAACGTCTGGTCAACCTACGCATGGAACGCCAGGATCGCCTGTTCGCCGAGGAACCGCTCCATCTCACCGCGCTGATCGAGGAGTCGATCCTCGACCGGCCGATCGGGGGCGACAAGGCCGTCATGCGCGGCCAACTCCGGCACCTGATCGACCTCGCCAAGCGGGACAACGTGGAGATCCTCGTCCTGCCGACCGCCGTCGGGAGGCACGACGGTCTGGAGGGCCGGTTCGACTTGCTGCACTTCCACGAGGCGCAGTCCGTCGGCTACGTCGAGATCCCCGATGACGCCATCTACATTCAAGATCAGCGGCAGGTCGAGAAGTACACTGCGAGCGCGGAACTCTTGCGCTCAGCAGCGCTGTCGCAGCCGAAGTCCGTGAAGGCGATCGCGGCGCGGCTGGGCTGATCGGGAAAGGAATCACCGATGGATACCGCATGGCGGACGTCCAGCTACAGCAGCAACGGCTCCAACTGCGTCCAGGTGTCGTGGCGCAAGGCGAGCTACAGCAGCAACGGCACTAGCTGCGTCGAACTGGCCGGCGATCTCGCGGCCGTCCGGGACTCCAAGAATCCCGGCGGGCCGATCCTGCGGGTCGACCTTCGGCCGTTCGTGCGCGCCGTCAAACACGAGTGCGGGGCACCGGCTCGCACCGGTGCCCCGCACTCTCCCGAAGATCAGCCAGCCGTGTAGCTGTACGGGATGCCGGCCAGTTCCGAACCCTGGCCGAACAGGTTGTTCCAGGTGTCGACGTACAGGGTGCCCTGCACGATCGTGCCCGACTTGGCGGTCGGCGTGATGGTCACCGGGATGGTGGCAGTGCCACCCGCCGGGATGAACACCGCGTTGCCCGCGTCGCCGCCCACGGCGGTCTGCCAGAAGTCACCCGTGCCCGAGGTGACCGCACCGTCGAACGGCTGCATGTGCGCGGTCAGCGACAGGTTCGCCGTGCCGGCAGGTGCGGTGTCCGGGAACGGACCGACCTCACCGACGTCGGTGAACCACGGGCCGAACGCCAGTTGGTCGGCGTCCGAGATGGTGTTCACGCCACTCGTCCCGGCGAACAGGTACGGGCCGGGGTTGCCGTCGCCGAACTCCAGGTAGTCGTCCGCCGGAACGGTCGAGCTGAAGTGCTGCGTCAGCGTGGTGGTGTGCGTCGGCACGTTGTACACCGGCGGGCTGGTGTCCGCCGTGTCCTCCGGCAGGTCGATGTTGCTCTGCCCGGCGATCGGCGGCAGCGTGACGTCGGCCTGCTTGTTCAACCTCGGGTCGAGGAAGAAGAACTCACCGGCGGAGCTGGTGTTGCGCACCTTCACCGTGGCCTGGACGGCACCGGTCAGCGTGGTGTGCGCGCTGCCCGGCAAGCCGTTCGCCTGGGCGTGGACCGTGTTGAACTGGACCTGCCCGTGCACCGTCTGGCTGAACTCGGTCCCGCTGGACGGGCTCTCCAGGAAGGCGATGACCTCCCACCGGCCGCTCGCCGGCTGGTTGACGGTCATCTCCGCCGCGTCGGTCGACACGGCGTCACCGGTGTTCCACGCCGTCTCCACGGCGTTGGTGTCGCCGGAGAGGACCTGACCGGTCGGGCTGACCAGGAGGAAGCCCACCGAGGTCGCCGGATCGATCGTGGTGAAGTTGAGCGTCATGTCCTGCTTGCCCTTGGGCACGTCCATGAAGTAGCTCAGGTACTGGTTCAGGCCACGTCCGACGCCACCGGTGATGGTGGTGGTGAACCGGCCGTTGCCCGTGGTCGGGATCAGCACCCTGCGGGCCAGCGGCACCGACAGGTGCGTGCCCCGGTTGGAGTCGAACTGCAGCGACGCCGGGGCGTCACCGGCCGCCTTGGGCAGCGGCACGGTGAAGGCGAACTTGGCCGAACCGCCGGCCGGGATCGTCTTCGTGACCGTGTTGGTCCCCGCGGAGACGTACCGGAAGCCGGTGTTCTGCAGCGTCACGGCGCCACGGAACGTGCCGGGCGCGTCGAGGGTTTCCTGGAAGTGGTCGCGGCCGTTGTTCCACAGGATCTTCTCGGTCCAGGTGCCCGGCGTCGGGTTGTGCACCGAGATGTGCTGGAAGTCGGTGAACCCGAAGTCGTAGGACTCCCCGACGAAGTTGCCGTGCGGGTCGAACAGCTCCAGGTCGAGCTGACCCGACGTGCGCGTGCCCGGCCAGATCATCTCGGCCGTCATGAAGGGCACGTTCTTCGGCACGGTGAAGGTGAACGACGGTGCTGCCTGGGCCGCTTCACCGGGACCGCCCGGCGGGTTGGCCGGCGGCGGGGTCGCGCCCGTCACCTGCACGGTCTTGTTGACCTGGAAGATGGACGAGCCGAGCGTGCGGGACGTGCCCGTCACGGTCTGCGCCTTGCCGGACGTGTTGGTCAGCGTCTCCGTCGCGTGCTGGGTGGTGCCGCTCGCGCCCGTGATGTCGAACTGGGTCGAGGACGGGACCAGCGCGGAGCTGCCGCCGGCGCCGGTGCCGATGGCCCTGGCCGCCTGGACGGCGGCGAGGCTGTTCAGCAGGCCGGCACCCTGCTGGTCGGACGGCACGTCGAGGTCGGTCGCCGTGCCCAGCAGGAGCTGCTTGACCAGGGCGGGTGTGGGCCGGACACCGTGGTGGCTGTCCTCGTACGCCTGGATCACCAGCGCCGCGGCGCCCGCGATGAACGGCGAGGACTCGCTGGTCCCGCCGAACGACTCGCTGTTCTGGGTGCATTCCGGCCATGGGGCCCCGACGGTGCAGTCGGTCATGGCGGACTGGGAGGGCGCCACGATGTCGACGTACTTGTTGTCCAACGTCGGGCCACCGGAGGACAGCCCGGAGATGTTGTTGCTGACGAATCCGGAGTAGCCCTTGTCCTGGGCGTCCAGCCGGAAGGCCGTGGTGCCGGCGGCGGCGATCACGTCGGGGGCGCTGGAGGGCGTGCCGACGGTGCCGGACTGGCCGGAGTCACCACTGGAGGCCACCACGGTCACGCCCGCGGCGATCGCGGCCTCGTCGGCCAGCGCGATCGGGTCGACGGCGCCGTCCGGGAACAGGGTCGCGCCGAACGACTGGTTGATGACGTCGACCTTGTCCACGTTCACCGCGTAGTCGATGCCGCGGACGAACGCCGACTCGGGCGCACCGAACTCGCCGAACACCTTGATGCCGACCAGGGACGCGCCGGGCGCGAAACCCTTGATGCGGAACGTGCAGCCGGCCGGCAGGCCCGCGTTGGGCAGTGCGGTCGACAGGTCGAATGTGGTGTTGCCCTGCGCGGCGATCGAGCTGGCGTCACCGAACGCCTCGGCGCCACCGCTGGCGTCGTTCTTGCCGTCGCCGGAGAAGTCCTGGTAGTCGGAGAAGACCGGGGTGCCGTCCGGCCGGATGAAGTCGGGATTGTTGATGTCGATGCCGTCGGCCATGAACGCGACCTTCACGCCCTTGCCGGTGGCGATCGCCTGCGCCTTGTCGGTGTTGGTCAGGCCGAGCGCCTCGGGCTCGATCTGCGGCTTGCTCGGGTCGGCGGTGCACGCCGCCCGGCCGCCCGGCTGCTCGGTCGCGTGCGCCATCACGCCGGCCGTGCTGGGCACCGAGATGATCCGGTCCGGCACCACGTCGGCCACCGCCGGGTTGGCCTGCAGCCGGCTGATCTCGCTCTGGCTGGCGGTGGCCGCGACCGCGCTGACCGTGTCCAGTTGCTGGATGTGGGTCGCACCGCTGTTGTGCAGGTCCGAGACGATCCCGGCCTGGTCGGCGTTGACCGCGCGGGACCGCGCGACCGCGTCGATCTTCGGCTTCAGGTCGGGATGTTGGGCCCGCATCAGGACGATGACGGCCTCACTCTTACCACTGCCCACTTGGGGTGCCGCGTTGGCCTGGACGCTGGCAACGGAGGTCGCGGTAAGCGCCACCGTTGCCGTCGCCAGTACCAAGCGGAGATGACGTCTGCCGCTCATGCCGGAAAGCATTCGTCAAAATGGCCGGCCAATACAATCTACTTTCGGAGCTATCTTATCAACATTTTGACGGTCTCGTGGGGACTGTGAACGGGTTCGCTCGGTCAGCGGATTGACCGACCACGGCGCATTGCCTCGGTCAGTGCCACGGAGCTGGTGGGAACCAGCCGATCCCCAGGTTGGCGGGTACCCGCAACGCCCAGTAGGCGAACGTGAACGTACCGCCAACAAGGAGCGCGGCTGCCGTCACCGTGGCGACCCTGGATTCCGTGCGCCGCAACCATGCCGGGAAGCGGCTGAACGACAGAATCAGGAACAGAACGCTCATCACCACCATATTGCCGACGACCACGAGCACAAATGCGGCGGCGCCGTACAAAGCGTTGTGCGTACTCGCCGCGTTCGCGAACATCTGCCGGAACAGCGGCCACGGCCGTCCGATCAGGAATCCACCGATGAGCGCGCCCATCACCAACTGGCGGGCGGCGGGATACCGCGCGGCGAGCGAACCGAGCACATCGGGCACCAGTCGCAGTTCGGCCAGTCCCAGATAGAGCAGCACGATGCCGATCACGCCGAAAACGGTGATGGACTGCAACGTCCGCACCGGAATGTCGCCGTCGACGACCGCGCCGGACAGTTGCGGGATGCGGTCGCCGATCACCGCGCCGATCGCGCCGTAGCCGCCGGCCACCACGACGGCGCCCAGCGTCAGCCAACCCAGCGGACGAAGCGCCTGGCGCAGTCGGCCGGCCGCCGTCGGGCGGGACTCCACCATGGGCGCGATCGCGCTGAACACGGCGACGTTGCACGCGGTGAAGGTGCCGGCCAGGCCGGTGACGAACGCGACGACCAGGCCGGCGACCGTGGTGGTCGCCGTGGTGCCGTGCGCGCCGAGGATGCCGTTGGCGGTGTTCACGCCGATGTCGTCGTCCACCAGGCGGGCGGACCACAGGATCGCGACGGCCAGGCCGCCGAGCACGGACAGGCCCAGTACCAGCCCGCGCGGCGCCAGTCGGGTGGCGGTGTTCGCAGACGCTGTCGGGGCGCCCTCCCGGATGTCGGTCATGTCAATATCCTGTCCAGCGGCGATCGCGCCGAACACCTCGGAGAATGCGCAGCCGGTCAGTCCCGCTGCCGCGCGAGCAGCGCGTCGGCGCCGAGCGTGTTGATCACACGATCGGCCGGCAGGTCAAGGGCTTCCGCCCGGCGGCAGCCGTCGTCCAGCCAGTCCAGTTGGCCGGGCGCGTGCGCGTCGGTGTCGATCGCGAAGTCACAGCCCAGTGCCACCGCCATGGCCAGCAACTCGTCCGGCGGGTCGCGGCGCTCCGGCCGGCAGTTGATCTCCACCGCGACACCGTTGTCCCGGCACGCGGTGAACACCTTCTCGGCATCGAAAGTGGACTGTGGCCGGCCTCGACCGGTGATCAGCCTGCCGGTGCAGTGACCCAGCACGTCCACGCCGGGGTTGCGCACCGCCGCCACCATGCGCGGTGTCATCTCCATGGCCGGCATGCGCAGGTGAGAGTGCACGCTGGCGACCACGATGTCCAGGCGTGCCAACAGTTCCGGTTCCTGGTCCAGTGTGCCGTCGTCGAGAATGTCCACCTCGATGCCGGACAGCACCCGAAACGGTGCCAGTTCCGCGTTGATCTCGTCCAGCAGCCGCAACTGCTCGCGCAGCCGGTCCGGGGACAGTCCCCCGGCGACGGTGAGCCGGGGCGAGTGGTCGGTGAGCGCGACCCACTCGTGGCCCAGCGCGCGGGCCGCATCGGCCATCTCGCGCGGCGGGCTGCCGCCGTCCGACCAGTCCGAGTGGGTGTGGCAGTCACCGCGCAGCGCGGTGCGCAGCCCCACCCTGGGCTGTTGCGGCACGGTGCCGACGAGTTCGGTGAGGTAGTCGGGTATGCCGCCGGCAGCGGCCTGGGCCACGGCGGTCGCCGTGGTCTTCCCGATGCCGGGCAGCTGTTGCAGAGTGCCGCGCCGGATCCGCTCGTCCAGTTCGCCGTCCGGCAGCTCGCCCAGCACGGCGGCCGCCTTGCGGAACGCGCGCACCCGGTAGGTGGGCGCGCCGGAACGTTCGAGCCGGAACGCGATCTGTCGCAGTGCCTCTACCGGGTCCACCCCACAGCGATACCGCACACCGTGGTCTCACCGCCACCCGAACCTCAGTCCTCGTCGGGCAGACCGTCCAGCAGTCCCCGGTCGGCCAGCAGGCGCAACACCGTGGCCGCCGCCGTGTCGGCGTCGATGTCCGTGGTGTCCATCCGCAGGTCGGGGGCGTCGGGCCGCTCGTAGACGCCGTCCACACCGGTCAGTCCGGGCAGGTCACCGGCGTACGCGCGGGCGTAGAGGCCCTTCGGGTCGCGTCGCGCGCACTCGGTCACCGGTGTCGCCACGTACACCTCGACGAACTCGGTGCCGTTGCGGCGGTGGTGTTCCCGGATCGCGCCCCGGGTATCGGCCTGCGGCGCGATCACCGGTACCAGCGTGAGAATCCGGTGACTGGACAGCATTTCCGCGATGAACCCGACCCTGCGGCAGTGTGCGTCCCGGTCCTCCGGCGAGAAGCCCAGGTCCCGCGAGATGGTTCTCCGCAGCTCGTCGCCGTCCAACACCTCCGTCTCGACGTCGTCGTCCCGCAGCATCGACGCGATGGTGGCCGCGACCGTTGACTTGCCCGCACCGGGCAGACCGGTCAGCCATACCGTGACGCCCTGATGGAGTCGCATGGTGCTACGCACCAACATTCCCTGGATCACCTCGAACGATCAACCTTCGACAGGCGTCCCACCGTAGGGGGTCTTCGGGTGCGGAACCGTCCGGAACGGCCCTCGCGCCAGAGTTCTTATCGTTTTCTGAGCTAACCTTTAACCAGCTGACAGGGATCGGGCCGGCTATCCGGATTAGGGTCTGTTGGCTGTGTCGACCCCCGCCCGACGTCTGTACCTGCACATCGGCCTGCCCAAAACGGGCACAACCTCCATCCAGGACATCCTCTGGCGGAACCGGACGATCGCGGCGGAGGGCGGCCTGCTGTACGCGGGCCACGACCCGGCGGCACACCACAGAGCGGCGGTCGACGCGATCCCCGAGCGCTATCCCGGCTGGGTCGACCACGCCACCGAGGATGCCTGGCACTGGCTGGTCGACCAGGTGATGGCCTGGTCGGGCGACGCGCTGATCTCCAGTGAGCTGCTGGCCCTGGCCCGGCCGGACGAGGTCGCCAGGACGATGGCGTCGCTGGAGGGTGCCGAGGTGCACCTGGTCTGCACCGCCCGCGACCTGGTCCGGCAGATCCCGTCGGTCTGGCAGGAGGACGTGAAGAACCGGCGCACCACGCCGTACGACGAGTTCGTCCGGTTCGTCCGTGCCGGCCGGGACGAGGAGATCGCCGACCTGTTCTGGTCGTACCAGGACCTGCCGGGTGTGCTGGCCAACTGGGGTGCCGGGCTGCCGCCGGAGCGGGTGCACGTGATCACCGTGCCGCCGCGCGGCGCGTCCGGCGACCTGCTGTGGCAGCGGTACGCCACGGTGATCGGCGTCCAGGCGGACCAGTTCGACACCACCGTCCCGCCCACCAACTCATCGCTGGACCTGGCCCAGACCGAGATGCTGCGCCGGCTGAACCTGGTGGTCGGCGAGTCGATCCCGTGGCCGGAGTACGTGCGGGTGGTCAAGGGCGAACTGGCCGAGGACGTGCTGCCGCCGCTGCGTGGCCGGACCGCGATCACCCTGCCGGCAGCCGCCCAGGACTGGGCCGTCGAGCGGGCGCACCACTCGGTGGCCGCGATCGAGTCCGCAGGCTACGACGTGGTCGGTGACCTGGCCGATCTGGTGCCCCGGTCCAGCGATGCGGCCTCCGAACCACCGGTGATCGGCGACGCCGAGGTGGCCGAGGCCGCGGTGCGCACCCTCGCCGAGATCATGCGGCGGGCCGCGCGGCCGGCCGACGACTCCCCGATCGCGCGTAACCTGCGCAGGCGGCTGGTCGACCTGTCCGAGCAGCACGACCAGCTGATGGCGATGCGCCGGATGTACCGGCGGACGAAGGCGCGGATGCGCAACACTCGACGGCGCGGCTGACCAGGGGGCGTGCTCGCGGAACCCGTATGCTGGGACTTCCGTTTGTCCGCAAGGCACCCGCCCGGCGATCCAGTGGACTGGGGATGACCGCGAGCACAGCCGATACCGTGGCGAGCACGTTCGCCCATGAGGCCCTGCTCTATCGGGATGACGCGGAGTACCTGGATGGTGTCGTTCCGTACATCAGCGCAGGTTTCGCGGCCGGTGAGCCGGTGGCCGTTGCCGTCCCCACCGGACGGCTGGAGCTGCTGCGCGCCGAACTCGGCCCTCGGGTGCCGCCGGACGCGCGACTGCTGGACATGACCGAGGTCGGGCGCAACCCGGGCCGGATCATCGCCGCCGTGCTGAGCGCGTTCGCCGACGCCTACCCCGGCCGGCACGTCCGGCTGGTGGGCGAGCTGCTGTGGCCGGAGCGGTCGGCCGCCGAGTACACGGCCTGCGTCCTGCACGAGGGCCTGGTGAACCGGGCGTTCGCCGGCCGGTGCGCGGAGATGTTGTGCCCGTACGACGCTGCCCGCCTCACCCCGGCCGCGCTGGCCGACGTGGCCACGACACATCCGGTGCTCGTCGACGGCACCGGCAGGCGCCCCAGCGACCGGTACTCGCCGGACGACGCCGTCGCCGCCGGCAACCTTCCGCTGGCCGCGCCACCCGGCGCCGAGCCGTTCACCGTCGACCAGCCGGACATGTCCGGCCTGCGGCGCCGCTGCGTCGACTTCGCGCTGCGCCACGGCGTGACCACCGACCGGGCCCACGACCTGGCGCTGGCGCTGACCGAACTGGCCTGCAACAGCATCGAGCACGCCCGCAGCATCGCCACCGTCCTGCTCGGCACCCGCGACGGCCGGGTGGTGTGCCAGGTCCGGGACACCGGTTACCTGGCCGACCCGCTGGTCGGCCGCAGGCCGGCGCCGCCCGAGCAGTTGCGCGGCCGCGGCCTGCTGCTGGTGCACCAGCTGGCCGACCTGGTCCTCGTGCACACCACACCCGGCGGCACCACGGTCGAGGTGCAGTTCGAGACGGCAGCATGATCGACGCGGTCGTCTTCGACATGGACGGCGTGCTGGTGGACTCCGAACCCGTGTGGGAGGAGGTCCGGCGCGCGGTGGTCGCCGAGCACGGCGGCCGGTGGGCGGACGACGCGCAGCAGCGGCTGATGGGCATGAACACCGCGGAGTGGACACGCTACGTGAGCGAGGACCTGGGGGTCGGGCTGGCCCCGGACGGGGTGGCCGAGCTGGTGATCGGTCGGATGGCCGACAGCTACGCGGCGCATCTGGGGCTGCTGCCCGGTGCGGTGGACGCCGTGCGCGGCGCGGCCCGACGGTGGCCGCTGGGCCTGGCAAGTTCGTCGCCCAGGGTGCTGATCGACACGGTCCTGGCCGCGGCCGGCATCCGGGACCTGTTCGCGGTGACGTTGTCGGCGGACGAGGTGGACCGGGGGAAGCCGGCGCCGGACATCTACCTGACCGTCGCGGACCGACTCGGTGTGCCGGCGGCGCGGTGCGCGGCGGTGGAGGACTCCAGCAACGGGTTGCGTGCCGCGACGGCCGCCGGGATGCGGGTGATCGCGGTCCCCCGGCCGGCGCATCCGCCGGCACCGGACGCGCTCTCCGGCGCGTCGATCGTCCTGCGCGACCTCACCGAGCTCACCCCGGACGTGCTCGCGTCCTGATCTAGGGTTGGCGCCATGACGCGACCCGTGGACGCACAGCGGCTGGACTTCGGCATCGGCGTACTGGGTGGGCCGACAGCTGTGATCGACATCGCCGGCCTGCGACTGGTCGCCGACCCGACGTTCGACCCGGCCGGTGAGCACGCCTACCTGACCAAGACCCGGGACGCCACGGTCCTGCCGGCCGAGCTGGGGCCGGTGGACGTCGTGCTGGTCAGCCACGACCAGCACGCGGACAACCTGGACGACGCCGGCCGCGAGTTCGCGCTGGCCGCGCCCCGGCTGCTGGCCGGTCCGCTGACGGCGGGCCGGTTGGGTGGGCCGGCGACGCCGGTGGCCAACTGGGCGTCGGTCACCGTGCCGCGCGGCGACGGCGGCGGCGAGCTCACCGTGCACGGCGTGCCGGCGATCCACGGGCCGGAGGACGCCGAGCGGGACGCCGACGGCAACGTGCTGTGCGAGGTCAGCGGTTTCGTGCTGTCCGGTGACGGACTGCCGACGGTGTACGTCAGCGGGGACAACGCGTCGGTCGGCGTGGTCACGGAGATCGCCCGCCGGTTGGGCCCGGTGGACGTGGCGCTGCTGTTCATCGGCGCCGCGCGGGTGTCGATGCGGGAACGCAACCGGCCGCTCACCCTGACCAGCGAACGGGCGGCAGCCGCTGCCGCCGTGCTGGGCGCCCGGGTCGTGGTGCCGGCGCACTACGACAGCTGGGCCCACTTCTCCGAGGACGGCACCCGGGTCGCCACGGCGTTCGACGACGCCGGACTGTCCAGCGTCCTGCACCTGACCGAACCCGGCCACTGGGACGTCACATCGGCAGATTGACCGCAGCCGCGGCCGAGCGGCCGGCCATGCCGGTGACCGCGTCCATCGTCGCCAGCACCGAGATCGTCTCGTCCAGCGGCAGCAGCGGGCTCTCCACCTCGCCCGCCGCCAGGCACCGGGCCACCTCGTCCGCCTGGTGCCGCAACCCTCGACCTCGGTGCGTCGACTCCACCCGCTCGGTCGCGCCGTTCCGGGAGATCAGCGACACCGCCGCGGGCGCGTAGAAGTCGCCCTCCACCTCGATCCTGGCCGTCGTACCGACGATCGTCGCGCGGGTCGGGCTCTTCGCGCGCAGCGTGCAGGTCAGCACCGCCTGGGCACCGCTGTCGTAGCCGAACACCATGGACGTCTGCGCGTCCACGCCGGTGAACGCCGGGTCGGCCAGCGCCACGATCCGGCTCGGCGGGCCCAGCACCATGGACGCGAACGACACCGGGTACACGCCGAGATCGAGCAGCGCCCCGCCGCCCAGTTCCGGTGCGAACAAACGGAAATCCGGATCCTCGGCGAACCACTGGCCGTGGTCCGCGGTCACCGTCACGATGTCGCCCAGGACTCCGGCGGCCAGCCAGTCGCGGATCACGGCCACGTGCGGCAGGAACCGGGTCCACATGGCCTCCATCGCGAACCGCCCGGTCTCCCGCGCCACCCGCACGACGTCCCGCGCCTCGGCGGCGTTCATCGTGAACGGCTTCTCCACGAGCACGTGCTTGCCGGCACGCAACGCGAGCACGGCGTTGTCGTGGTGCATCGGGTGCGGCGTGGCGACGTAGACCACGTCGACGTCCGGGTCGGCGACCAGGTCGGCGTACGAGGCGTGCCGGTGCGGAATGCCGAACTCGTCGGCGAACGCGCGGGCCGACTCGGCGCTCCGCGAGCCGAGAGCGACGATCTCGCCGCTGTCGGTCAGCCGCAGGTCGGTCGCGAACGTGTGTGCGATCCCACCGGTACCCAGGATTCCCCACCGCAGCACGTGCTCGTCCTCTCCACCGATCACCCGTTCGGGATGACCCTAACCGGCGAGCTGATCCACGGCCGCGCGGAACACCCCCGGCAGCCGCCGCGCGACCGGCACGATGGCACCGGCCACGCCGGGCCGCCGCCGGGCCCACAACAGGCTGGACGTGATCAGCCGGGACCGCCGGGACACCCGCCGCCACGCCAGCTCGTACCGGTCCGGCCGACCGGCCACCAGGCACGCCACCAACTCGGTGGCGGCGGCCAACGACACCGCGATGCCCTCACCGGTCAACGCGTCCACGTAGCCGGCCGCGTCGCCGACCAGCAGCACCCGACCGGCCGTCCGGCCGCGCACCCGCTGCCGCAGCGGTCCGGCGCCGAGCACGTCGGACGCGGGTTGCGCGGACGCCAGCCGGTCGGCCAGCGCGGGAAACGCGGTCAGCTGGCGCTCGAACGGGCCCCGCCGGGCCGACAGCACGGCGACGCCGACGACGTCCGGCGCGACCGGCGTGACATACGCCTCGGCGTCCCGCGCCCAGGTGACCTCGACGAAATCGCTCCACGGCGCCAGCGCGTAGTGCCGCCGCTGGCCCCAGCGCGGCCGGCCCGACTCGCCCGCCGCCAGCCCGACGGCCCGCCGGATCGGCGAGTGCAGTCCGTCGGCCGCGACCAGGTAGCGGGCGCACAGGTCGTCGGCACGCACCTGGTCGGCGTCCTGCTCGATCGCGGTGATCCGGCGGTGCAGCACCGGGATCCCGGCATCGGTCACCGCCTGGCGCAGCGCGGTCTGCAACGCCGTGCGGCGCACTCCCCTGCCCGGTCCGCGGGTGAAGTCGGTGCGGGCCTCGACGTCATCGTGCAGGTAGGCGATGCCCTGGATGGGGTGGCCGGGCGGGTCGACGCCGAGCGCGGCCAGCGCCCGCACGGCACCGGGCATCAGGCCCTCGCCGCACGCCTTGTCCAGCGGGCCCGCCCGGCGTTCGCAGACGGCGACGTCCAGCCCGGCGCGGGCGGCGCTCAGGGCCACGGCCAGCCCGGCGGGACCGGCGCCGACCACCAGGACGTCACGCACCCACGGCCGCCAGCGCCGTGTTCTCGGTGCGGATGCGCACCGTCAGGAGTATCGCGTTCAGCACGGTGAACGCGAGCGCGGTGAGCCACGCGGTGTGGATCAGCGGCAGCGCGAACCCCTCCACGACGACCGCGACGTAGTTGGGGTGGTTGAACAACCGGTACGGGCCGCCGGTGACGCGGCCCAGGTTCGGCACCACGATGATCCGGGTGTTCCACTGTGGTCCCAGGGTGCGCACGCACCACCAGCGCAGCACCTGCGATCCCAGCGCCAGCGCCAGCATCGGCCAGCCCAGCGCCGGGATGAACGGCCGGTCACCCAGCCACACCTCCAGCACACACCCGACCAGCAGGCCGGTGTGCAGCGCCACCATGAACGGGTAGTGGGAGAACCCGGTCTCCCGCCCACCCCTGGCCAGGCTCCAGGCCAGGTTTCGTTTGGCCACGACGAGTTCGGCGAGGCGTTCCAGCCCGAAGCAGAACACCAGCACGGTGAACAGCACCATGCTCACCATCGCAGCAGCACCAGTTCCGCCGTCACACCCGGCCCCATCGCCATCAGCACCGCCCACGCGCCGGGCGGGGGTGGGCGCAGCAGCTGG
Organism: Pseudonocardiaceae bacterium; assembly: GCA_036491115.1. Classification (GTDB taxonomy): domain Bacteria; phylum Actinomycetota; class Actinomycetes; order Mycobacteriales; family Pseudonocardiaceae; genus DATEPR01. Next base: position 174,911 of record DASXCQ010000078.1, on the reverse strand, counting down.
GTGTCGCGCAGGATGTGCAGCACCGACGCCGAGGACAGGTTGCCCACGTCGCGCAGCGACCGCCAGGTCAGGCCGAGCGCGTCGGAGTCCAGCGACAGGGCGGCCTGGATCGCCTCGATGATCTTCGGACCGCCCGGGTGGCAGACCCACGTGGTCACGTCGTCCAGGGTCAGCCCGTTGGCGGTGAGCAGGCCCTTGACCTCGTCGGCCAGATTGGCCCTGATCAGCTCGGGCACCTCGGGTCCCAGCACCATGCGGAACCCGGAAGTGCCCACGTCCCAACCCATCGAGCGTTCGGTGTCGGGGAACAGGTGGCTGCGGGTGTCCACGACGGTCGGGCCGGGATGCTGCGCGGCCCGCTGTGCGCCGACCATGACCAGCCCGGCGGCGCCGTCGCCGAACAGGCCGGACGCCACGGCGTTGGCCACCGAACGGTCGTCCCGCTGCACGGTCAACGAGCACAGTTCCACCGAGACGAACACGGCGACGCCCCTGGGGTGACCCACCAGGTAGTCGTGCACCCGCGCCATGCCGGCGGCGCCGGCGACACAGCCCAGCCCCATCATCGGCACCCGTTTCACATCGCTGCGGAAGCCCAGCCGCGAAGCGATCCTGGCGTCCAGGGAGGGCACGGCGATGCCGGTGACCGTGGTGGACACCACGATGTCGACGTCCTGCGGTTCCAGCCCGGCCTGGTCCAGCGCGCCGGACACGGCTTCGGTGCCCAGATCGACGGCGGCGCCCAGGAACGCGTCGTTGGCCGCGGTGAAGTCGGCCAGGCCGGGATAGCTTTCGATGGGCAGCGCGAGGTGGCGGGTGGCGACCATGGCGCTTCCGTGCAGTCTGCGGACCAGGGCGGTGTAGCCGTCGTCCGGCACGGACAGCCGCACGAACAGATCGGTCAATTCGGACTGCGGGTAGCGGTGCTGTGGTAACACGCCGTGCACGGCGGCGACAGTGGTCACCACGCCGACGGTACCCATACCAACCGGTGATCGTTGGTTACGCCCGTCGATTGCGTGCGCCGCCGGTGGCCGAGCGTTAGCGTGGAGACGTGCCCGACCTGGAGGAGTACCGGCGCAAGCGAGACGCGGGCCGCACGCCGGAACCGGTGCCCGACGCCGGCCCGCTGCCCACCGGCGACGACGACGTGTTCGTGATCCAGGAGCACCACGCCCGGCGGTTGCACTACGACGTGCGACTGGAACGCGGTGGCGTGCTGGTGTCCTGGGCGGTGCCGAAGGGGCTGCCCAGGGAACCGGGCACGATCCGGCTGGCCGTGCACACCGAGGACCATCCGATGGAGTACGCCGGGTTCGAGGGCGACATCCCGTCCGGTGAGTACGGCGCGGGGAACATGCGGATCTGGGACCGCGGCCGGTACGAGACGGTGAAGTGGCGCGACGACGAGGTCGAGGTGGTGCTGCACGGCTCCCAGGTGGACGGTGCGTTCGTGTTCTTCCGCAAGGCGCGCCAGCCGGGCTGGACCAGCGGGCGGGACGACAAGGACGAGTGGATGGTGCGCCGCAAGGGCGAACGCGCCAAGCCTGCCGAACCGATCACGGTGCGTGTCGGCGACCGGCACCTGCGGCTGACCAACCTGGAGAAGGTGCTGTACCCGGACGACGGGTTCACCAAGGGCCAGGTGATCGACTACTACCGCAGGGTCGCGCCGGCGATCCTGCCGCACCTGACCGGCCGTCCGGTGACGTTTCGCCGCTACCCCAACGGGGTGGACGGCAACTCGTTCTTCGAGAAGGACGTGTCCCGGCACGCCCCGGACTGGGTGCGCACGGTCCGGCTGGCCACGCCCAACAGCACCAAGGACGGCAGCGAAACGGCGGACTACCCGCTGATCGACGACCTGCCGACGTTGATCTGGGCCGGCAACCTCGCCGCGCTGGAACTGCACGTGCCACAGTGGACCGTCGGGCCGAAGGGTGGCAAGCACGTGCCCGACCTGGTGGTGTTCGATCTCGACCCCGGTGCGCCGGCCACGGTGGTGGAGTGCAGCCGGGTGGCCGAGCTGATCAACGAGGTGCTGCGCGAGGACGGCCTGACCGGGTTCCCGAAGACCAGCGGGTCCAAGGGCTTGCAGGTGTACGTGCCGGTGCGGGTCAGCGCGGCGGAGCAAACCAGCAAGTACGCCAAGTCGGTCGCGGCCCGGCTGGCGGCGGAGCACCCGGAGCTGGTGACCGCGGCGATGGCGAAGAATCGGCGGACCGGCAAGGTTTTCGTCGACTGGGACCAGAACCGGCCCGCCAAGACCACGGTCGCGCCCTATTCATTGCGCGCCAGGGACCTCCCCACCGTGTCGACGCCGGTCACGTGGGACGAGATCCACGCGTGCGAGACGGCGGCCGACCTGACGTTCGTCGCCGACGAGGTGGCCGAGCGGGTGGCGGCCGACGGCGACCCGCTGGCCGACATGCATGCGCACGCAACCGCACTGCCCCGCTGACCACGTTCGTCGATCAGGGAAATTACCAACCACCGGCGGCATGGGGTGGGGCATTCTGCCCACCCCATTTTGGGGGTGATTGATACCGTAAAAGCCCCCAAATTCTTTCTAGACGGACCGTCCTTTTTTGGGCTATTTTACAGCGCGTTCGGTTAGCCCTCCACGGCAGGGAGTGACCATGGCAGATGATAGGACCAAGGAAAAACCACCTAGACGCTTGGGGCGCCGTACGGTGCTCAGAGCAGGGGCGATGGGCGGGGCAGCCACCGTCCTGGCCATGCTCAACGAAGTAGCGTGGAGCCCGATGCGGCCGGCCATGGCCGCGACCGCACTACCCGACATCCAGTTCGACCTCAGCTCCTTCATCGCTCCAGCCACCAGTGTTGACGGAGTCATGGTCCAGTTCGGGCCGGTCTACACGGTCTTCCAGATGATCGATCTGAAGCGACGGCCGACGCTGGCCGAGCAGACGGCGTTCGAGGACGCCCTGACCACCATCGAGTCGGCCTATCCGTTCAGCCCGTCCGGCGTGATGATCATCGTCTCGTACGGCATGGGGTACTTCGGCTGGCTGCCCAACGGGATGGGTGCCGGCGGGCCCGCGTTCGCCAACATTCCCCGGCTCTCGCTGGACAACACGCGCTTCGTCCTGGAGGAGGCGAAGCCGGCCCCGACCGACGCCGGCCAGGCTGGCATCGTCAAGCGGAAGTTCGACTTCACACCCCAGATGGGCGGTACCGACATCCTGCTCAACGTCCGCAGCGACAACGCGGACAACATCACCGACGTGCTGGCCTGGTTGCAGGGCAGCAACACGCTCGCCGGTGAGTCGGTGCCCTCGCCGGTGCTGCCGTTCATCTTCACCGAGCAGCGGGTGCAGTTCACCCAGCAGGGCCTGCCCCGGCTGATGGCCGAGGAGGACGATCTCTACTACCAGGACCGCATCAACCCCGAGTCGCCCATGTGGATGGGCTTCGGCGACCAGCAGGTGAACGCCACCGGCCCGGCCAGCGCGGTGACCTTGGGCGGCGGCAACGCCGGGATGAACCTCGCCACGGCGACGCCGGGCAGCTACTTCGACAACGGCTGCGTCCAGCACCTCTCGCACGTGATCCTCGACCTGGAGGCGTACTACGCGCGAGCCGGTGAGGCAGGCGCCGCAGAGGACGAGACCTACCTGGAACGCGTCCAGTACATGTTCCGTTCCGACCCGCCGCCCTCGCTGGGCAACGGCAGCGACCCGTTCCTCAACGGCGGTGGTCCGGCGTTCCTGCCGAACGCCTTCAAGGGCATCGACGACGCGGCGCAGAACGCCCAGGGCATCGACACGCTCGGGAACGCACACCGCATCGGCCACGTCTCGGCATTACAGCGGTTCACCAGGGCCGACGACGGCACGCCACTGCACATCCGGATGGACGGGCCGGGCATGGACAAGATGGACATCCCGTCGATCCTCGTCGTACCGGGCACCAATGGCACGGTGCCCAAGCTGCAGTTCTCGATCTTCGTACCGACCGCGGACTTCTTCAACACCATCCGCACCGACCAGGCGTCCCTGGACCTACAGGCGACCTTCGCGGTCAACCCGCTCGACAACGGCTTGGAGCGGTTCCTGACCGCCTCCCGCCGCCAGAACTTCCTGGTACCACCGCGCCGCCACCGCTCGTTCCCGCTCCTGGAACTGAGCTGACCCCTAGCGGTGCCGCCGACCGTGGGGGCCGGCGGCACCGCTGTCAGTTTTGGTTCCGCGGCGCGTCGGCCACCCGCAGGTGCAGCCCGGCGATCCGATCGGCCGGCCACCCGCCGAGTCGATCACCCCTGTGCCGCCCGGAGCAGCTGCCGGGCGATGATCAACTGCTGGATCTGGCTGGTGCCCTCGTACAGGCGGAACAGTCGCGCGTCCCGGTACAGCCGTTCCACCGGCACACCACGGATGTAGCCCGCTCCCCCGTGGATCTGCACCGCGCGGTCGGCCACCCGGCACACCGCCTCGCTGGCGAAGTACTTGGCACACGACGGCCCGGTCCGCCGGTCCTCCCCCGACCGGTAGGCGCGGGCCGTCTCCAGCACCAGTGCCCGCGCCGCCATCAGGTCGGTCTGAGAGTCGGCCAGCATGCCCTGCACGAGCTGGTACTCGCCGATCGCCCGGCCGGACTGGTGCCGGGACGCCGCCCACGCCACCGACTCGTCCATCAACCGCTGCATGAGCCCGACGCACAGCGCGGCGATGTGGATCCGGCCGTGCGCCAGGCACCGCAACGCGGTCGCGTAGCCGAGGCCGGGCGTGTCGCCGACCAGCATGGCGCCGGGTACCCGCACGTCCTCGAAGTGCACGTCGGCGGTCAGCGCGCCCGCCTGGCCCATCTTGCGGTCCTTCGGGCCGACGGTCAGGCCGGGCCGGTCCCGCTCGACCAGGAACGTGGAGATTCCCTTGGTGGCGCTGGCATCCGGGTCGGTCCGGGCGAACACCATGAACACGTCGGCGCTGGGCGCGTTGGTGATGTACCGCTTGCTGCCGCTGATCACCCAGTCCGAGCCGTCCTGGCGGGCCGTGGTGGTCAGGGTGCTCGGGTCGGAGCCGGCCTCCGGTTCGGTGAGCGCGAACGACGCCGTCCACTCGCCACTGGCCAGCTTCGGCAGGAACTCCGTTCGCTGGGCGTCGGTGGCCCCTTCCAGCAGCACGTGGCCCGCGATGCCGTTGTTGGTGCCGAACATGGAACGGAACGCGGGCGTCGTGTAGCCCAGTTCCATCACCAGCCTGGCCTCCTCGACCTCGTCCAGCCCCAGGCCGCCGTACCGGGTCGGGATGGTGAACCCGAACAGGCCCATCGCGGCGGCCTGCCGCCCGATCTCGTCCGGGATGGCGTCGTGTTCCTCGATCGCCTCCTCCGCCGGCACGACCTCGTCCCGCACGAAGTCCCGCACGGTGGCCAGAATGTCCAGCAGATCCCGCTCGTCCACCAGTCCTCCCTGGGTTGACCGAACGAGATTCTAGGACGTCCCGGCGGCGAGCACGTCCCGGAGCACGTCGGGGAGATCAGTGACGATGCCGTCCACACCCAGCCGGACCAGTTCGCTGAGGTCGTCGTCGGGATGTTCGGGGCTGATGTCGCCGTAGCCGGTGTCGGCGGTGGCCCACACCTGCTTGCCGAGGCGGTGCAGCCGCTCGACCAGTTCCGGCGCCGCCATGATCCACCGCGGCCACAGTCGGATGAACTCGGCGCCGGTCCGCGCGAACTCGTCGAGCACGGCCGGATCGGGTGGGTCGGATTCGGGTCCCGGGACGAGGCCCAGTGTCCGGAGGCCGGGGATTCGGGCGAAGTCGCGCAGGTCGGTGCCGCTGCGGGAGGCGGCGATCACGTTCCGAATCGCTCCGTGTCGTTCGGTCAGCCGCACGATCTGCTCGGTGTCGCCGGACTTGACGTCCAGGATCAAGGTAGTGCCCGGGACGTGCAACGCCTCGGCGTAGGTCGGCACTCGCTCACCGGCGAACCTCAGCCCGGCATGGCGTCCCGCGTCCAGCGACCGGATCTCGGCCAAGGTCATCCGGGCTACCTCGCCGGTGCCGTCGGTGGTCCGGTCGACGGTGTCGTCGTGCATGATCACGATGTGGCCGTCGGCCGTCGGGCGCAGGTCGATCTCGATGACCGGGAAGCCGAGCGACACCGAGTGCCGCAGCGCCGCGATCGTGTTCTCCGGACAGCCGGCCGCCATCCCCCGGTGCGCCACGACGGTGACCTCGTTCATCCGGGCAGTTCGGCCAGCCGGCCGCGCAGGTGTTCGGCCTGCGGCCCGCTCATGCCCAGGTCCAGCGCCCGCTCGTAGGCCACGCGCGCCTCCGCGAACCGGCCGTCCCGGTGCAGCAGTTCGCCCCGCGTGGCGTGCCACCACGGATACGTGTCCAGGCCGGTGATCGCGTCCACCAGTGGGAGTCCGGCGGCCGGGCCGTCCCGCTCGGCCACCGCGACCGCCCGGTTCAGCCGGATCACCGCCGTGTCCTGCACCGTCAACAACACGTCGTACCAGGAGATCACGGCGTCCCAGTTGGTCGCGTCGTAGGAGGGCGCCAGCGCGTGGCAGGCCGCGATCGCCGCCTGCACCACGTAGCCGTCCGGCCGGTCCGGCGTCCGCCGCAGCGCCACGCCGACCAACTCGACGCCCTCCTTGATCGCCTCGCGGTCCCAGTGGCGCCGGTCCTGCTCGGGCAGCAGCACCGGCCGGCCGGCCCCGGAGATCCGCGCGGCCCGCCGCGAGTCGTGCAGCAGTACCAGGGCGAGCAGGCCGAGCACGGTCGGCTCGTCGGGCATCAGTTCGGCCAGCAGCCGTGCCAACCGGACCGCCTGCGCGGTCAGCGCGACCCGCATCAGGTCGTCGCCCGCGCCGGCCGCGTAGCCCTCGTTGAAGATCAGGTAGACGGTGGCCGCGACGGCGGCCAGCCGGCCGGGCAGGTCCTCCGGTGCCGGCACCCGGTAGGGGATCCTCGCCTGGGCGATCTTCTGCTTGGCCCTGGTCAGCCGCTTGGCCATGGTCGCCTCGGGCACCATCAGGCCCCTGGCCACCTCCGGTGTGGACAGCCCGCCGAGCGTGCGCAGCGCCAGCGCGACCTGGGCGTCCAGCGACAGGCACGGGTGGCAGCAGGTGAACACCAGCCGCAGCAGGTCGTCCCGGATGACGTCCTCGGACGGATCGGGCGGCTCGGACCAGTGGGCCATCATCTCGGCCGCGGCCTCCTTGACCGGCCGCCGCACCTCGCGCCGGATCAGGTCGACGGCCCGCCGCCGCGCGGTGACCAGCAGCCAGGCCCGTGGGTTGTCCGGGACACCGTCCCTCGGCCACGTCTCCAGGGCCCGGACGACGGCGTCCTGCGCCGCGTCCTCGGCGAGGTCGACGCTACCGGTGACGCGGACGAGCGTCGCCAGTACGCGAGTCCCCTCCTCGCGTACCAACCGCGCGACCGCGTCACCGGCCCCCACCACCAGCGCCTGCTAGCCGAACTGGATCACCGGGCGCACCTCGACCGCCCCGTCCCAGGCCGCCGGGATCTGGGCGGCGATCTTGACCGCCTCGTCCAGGTCGGCGCATTCCAGCACGTAGTACCCGGTGATCGCTTCCTTGGTCTCGGCGTACGGGCCGTCACTGGTGACGATGTCACCGCCCTTGCCGCCGGTCACCCGGACCGTGGTCGCGGTGGCCGTCGGGTACAGCGCGTTGCCGCCCCGGATGACCGCGGCCGCGGCCGCGCCGAACTCGGTGTAGTCCTTCATCTCCTCGCCGAACTCCGGCTGGGTCCAGTCGACGTCCCGGGTGTAGGTGAGTGCTACGTACTGCGGCATGGCTACTCCTCCTGTGGCGTGCCCAGCGCTGATCGCTGGCTTGCACACTAGGGACGAACGCCGACAGTCTGAATGGACACTCGCGGACGCACAATCTCGCCGGAATTCGATCCGCTCGATCCGGCGACTCCCCGTCAGCCACACTGACCGCGCTGTCGCAGTCCCGCAAGGGCGCGATCGAGGCGACGGAGGGCAGGCCCGGCCTGATTCCCGGCAGCATGGGCACGGCGTCCTACGTGGTCGTCGGGAAGGGCAACCGCCTGTCGCTGAACTCCAGCCCGCACGGCGCCGGCCGCGACTACTCGCGGTCGGCCGCCCGGAAGACGTTCACCCGCGAGCAGCTCGATGCGGCGATGGCCGGTATCGAGTGGCGGCGCACGGACGCGTTCCTGGACGAGATCCCGCAGGCCTACCAGCCAGTGGAACAGGTCATGGCCGATGCCGCGGACCTGGTGGAGATTCGCCACGTCCTGCATCAGATTCTGAACGTCAAGGGCGACTGACGGGTGGCCGTCGCACCCCGGTGCGACGGCCACCCGGCCAGGTCAGGAGCGAACGGCGACGGGCGCTCGCGGGCGCACGATCTCGGCGGGAGCGCCGTCGGTGCCGATGACGCTGCGGTACAAGCCCTCGAACGTGGCCAGGCTCTGCCGCACGTCGTGCCGTTCGACCAGCTCGCGGCCGGCCGCGCCCATCCTGGCCAGTGCTCCCGGCTCGTCGAACACCGAGGCCAGCGCGGCGGCCAGCGCCGGAACGTCACCGGGCGGGTACAGCCAGCCCGTGCGGCCCGGCTCGACCAGGTGCGGCAGGGCCACGGCGTCGGCGGCGACCACCGGCCGGCCTGCGGCCATGGCCTCCATCGTGGCGAGGCTCTGCAGTTCGGCCACGCCCGGCATGCAGAACACGGCGGCCCGGCGGTAGGCGGCGACCAGTTCGGTCTCGGTGACGAAGCCGTGGAACCGCACCCGGTCGGTGATGCCCAGGGCACCGGCCAGCGCGGTCAGCTCGGCCCGGCAGGCGCCGTCACCGACCAGCTCGGCGCGGACCCCCGGCACCAGCGCGACCGCCCGGAGCAGTTCGTGGACCCGCTTCTCCTCGTCCAGCCGGCCGACGAACAGCACGGTCCGGCCATCGCCTGGCCCGTCGGAGGCGAACCGGTCCAGGTCCACACCGCAGGACACGGCCAGCGCCCGCCCGGCGAACCCCTGCTCGCACAGCATGTGCACGGCGGTCGGCGTGGGCGCGGTGACCACCCTGGCCGGACGCAGCACCCGGTCCAGGTCCCGCCACGCCAGCCGGGACACTCCGGACCGCAGCCACTCCGGTATCCGCAGGTGCCCGTGCAGGTTCTCCGGCATGAAGTGGTTGGTCGCGATCACCGGCACGCCACGCTCCGCTGCCGACCGCACCAGTGCCCTGCCCACGCTGAAGTGGGCCTGCACGTGCACCACGTCCGGCTCCAGCTCCTCGACCAGCCGGCCGGCGACCCCGCTGGCCGACCACGGCAGGCTGACCCGGAACGTCGGGTGGCACGGTGTCCGGTGGGACGCCAGCCGGTGCACGGTCACCCCCGCGTCGATCGACTCGCCTGCCGGGCCGGTGTCCGACGGGCACAGCACGTGCACGTCGTGACCGAGACCGGCCAGGCCGGTGGCGAGCTGGTGGCCGAACCGGGCGGCACCGTTGACATCCGGCGGGTAGGTGTCCGCGCCGATGATGATCCGAAGTGGACGGTCCATGACCTGCTTCCTGGTAGGTGGGATGGTCGTGGTGGGTTCGCCGCGGCGGGCGAGGATCACCACGCCGACGGTGGCGAGCAGGCCGCCCGCCACCTGGCCGAGGACGCTGACCGGCGTCGCGCCGGTGGCCTCGTGGAACAGGAACACGCCGAACAGCACGCCGATCAGCGGGTCGATGACGGTCTGGCAGCCCAGGACGGTGTCCGGCCGGCCGCTGGCGTACGCCTGCTGGACGCACACCGCGCCGACGCCGATCGCGATCAGGCCGCCGACCACCGTGACCATCGTCGGCCACAGCGGCAGGCCGGTGATCCCGTCGACCCTGATCCGCTCGGCGACCACCCTGGTCAGCACGGACACGGTGCCGAAGGCGACACCGGCGGCCGTGGCGAACAGCGGGCACCGGGCCCGGCCGCGCACCACGATCGCGGCCAGCACCAGCGCACCGACCACCAGACCGGTCAGCGGCAGCACCCGCCCGGCGGCCATCTCCGGCACCGGAGCGGCACCGGCGTGCGGCGCGGCGGACAGCACGAACAACCCGACGCCCATGGCCGTGACCAGGACGGCGACCATGGTCGACCGGCCGGCGGGCACCCCGGACAGCCGGGCGGACAGCAGCGCGGCCAGGCCGATCGCGATCACGCCGACCGGCTGCACCACGGACAGCGGCGCCAGGGACAGCGACATCACGTGCACGACGGCGGCGAGGATCTCGGCGACCCAGCCGAGCAACCACCGGCCCCGGTGGAGCAGTTCGCCGATGTGGGCCAGGCCCAGCCGGCCGGTGTCGCCGGCGACGGTGTGCACGACCTGGTGTTGCAGGGCCGCGGCCACGCCGTAGAGGCAGGCGGCGACGGCGGCGAGCAGAATGCCGGTGGCGATCATCGGGCGGCCCTCCGGGGTGCTGCGGCCAGCGCGGCCAGCAGTGCGATGTCGACGGTGAGCAGGGCACGTTCGGCGATGCCGCGCGGCAGGACGGTCGCGATCTGGCGCGCACCGGGTGCCTCGGGCAGCACCAGCGGGATGTGGCTGGCCACGAATGCCAGTCCGACCAGGACACTGGCCGCGGTGAGCAGGCGCACCACCCGGCTCGGGTGGTGTCGAAGGGAGAGCAGTGCGGCGATCGGCAGGCTGACGAAGAACAGCCCGGCCGCGTACCGGTGCAGCACGGCGTCCACCGTGGTGGCGGTGCCGATGACGTTGGTGGGGAACGCGATCGTGGCCGCCAGCCCGACGCAGCCGATGCCGAACGGCACGGCGAGCCACCGCGACGCGCCTGCCGCGATCTGGGCGGCGGCGACACCGGCGGTGGCCGCGGCGACGCCCAGCACGGCCACGGCGAGCAGCGTGGCGCCGCCGGGCAGTGCCACGTAGTCGCTGACGGTCGTGGTGGCCGGGTCGAGGTGGCCGATCCCCAGCAGGTGCAGCAGCGCCATGCCCACGACGGCGACCACGAGCGCCCCGAACACGAACCGGGCCGGCCCGATCCCCCCGACCGAGGCCGGCCCGGACGTGTTCGTAGCGGCCGAAGCGGTCTCCCCGGCCGGCTCCGGCCGAACCCCCGTCGGCGCCGAACCGGCCCGCGCCGAGCCGGTTCCCCCGGCCTGGGCCGCCGCGATCCCCGCTGTCCGAGCCGGCTGGGTCCCCGCTGCCGGCGCCGGCCGGACGATCAGGCCGGCGCCGACGGTTCCCCCTGTGTGGCGCGGCGGATCCTCCCCGGTCGCCGCGCCCGATTCCCCGTTTTTCCCCACGCAGATGAGCCTCGGGCATGGGCGGCGAGTGGACCATGGGGTCAAACCCCGAACGGACCCTGGTGTCAACCCCACCATGATCCAGGGGTTGGTCCCACCCACAGCATGAGTGAGGAGACCCGATGCGCGTGCTGGACGCGGCCGAGGTGACCGCCGCCCTGCCCATGTCACTGGCGATCGACGCCGTCCGGACGGCCCTGCGCGCCGGGCTCGATCCGGCCGCCGACCCGGCGCGCGGCACGGTGCCACTGGACCACGGCCACCTGCTGGTCATGCCCGCGCAGTGGGGCCGGTTCGCCGGGATCAAGGTGGCGTCGGTCGCGCCGGACAACCCGGCCGCCGGCCTGCCCCGCATCCAGGGCGCCTACCTCCTGCTGGACGGCATCACCCTGACCCCGCTGGCGGTACTGGACGCGACCGCGCTCACCGCGATCCGCACGGCGGCGGTGTCGGCGGTGGCGGCGGACGTGCTGGCCGAACCCACAGCGGAAACGCTCGTGGTGTTCGGCTCCGGTCCGCAGGCTCGCAGTCACGTCACGGCGCTGCGCGAGATCCGGCCGATCAGCCGGATCGTGGTGGTGGGCAGGGACCGGGCGCGCGCCGGGGCGTTCGCGGACTGGTGCGGCGGGACCGTCGGGTCGGCGGCGGACGTCGCGTCGGCCGACCTGGTGGCCTGCTGCACCTCGGCACGCAGCCCGATCGTCGACGGTTCGCTGCTGGCCGACCACGCCACGGTGATCGCCGTCGGGTCGCATGAACCGGATGCCGCCGAGGTGGATGCCGTGACGGTGGCCCGCTCGACCGTGGTGGTGGAGGCCGAGGTGGCGGCCCGGCGGGAGGCGGGCGACGTGATCCAGGCCGGACCGACCGAACTGGTCGAGTTGGCCGACGTGGTGCGCGGCACAGTCACCGTGCCGCACGGCAGGCCGCGGCTGTTCAAGAGCGTCGGCATGGCCTGGGAGGACCTGGTGCTGGCCGCCGCGACGTACGAGCGGGCTGTCACGTTTCCCGGCGCTGTCCCGTCCTCCGGTTGACGGCCCGCACACCCGCGGGCCATGACGGAAGGAACCGCAATGCCGAGGATTCCCACGCTGCCGCAGCAGGAAGCCGGCTGGCTGGTCCGGCTGTTCTACCGGATGTCGCGACGCCGTTACGACGCGGTGGCCGAACCGCTCGCCGTGCTGGCGCACCACGGGAAGCTGCTCACGGCGTACGGGATCAGCGAGACGGCCGTGGAGAAGACGGCCACCGTGCTGCCCGCCGAGGTTCGTGAGCTCGCCGTCTACCGGACGGCGACCAGGGTCGGCTGCTCGTGGTGCATCGACTTCGGCACCATGTTGCAGCGCAACCACGGCCTGGACATCGACCGGCTCACCGAGATCGACGACTACGCGACCTCGCCGCACTTCAGCGACCTGGACCGCCTGGTCATCGAGTACGCGGACGCGATGACCGACCAGCCCATGCACGTCACCGACGAGCAGGTGGCCGAACTGGACCGGCGCCTGGGCCACCAGGGCATGATCGAGCTCACGTACATGGTCGCCATCGAGAACCACCGGTCCCGGTTCAACCACGCACTGGGCATCACGGCCCAGGGATTCACCTCCGGCGAGGCGTGCGCGGTGCCACCCCGCACGGTCAGGTCGGTACGCACGGCCCAGGGCTGAGCCCGTCGGGGACTTACGTCGCGCGGCCGGGCACGGTAGGTTGCTGAGCGCTCAGTCAGCGCAGTGGGGAGGGTGTATGCGGGTCTTCGCCGATCTCGCCGAGTTCGTCGCCGCCCAGGGCGAACACCTGGGGTACAGCGACTGGCACGAGGTGACGCAGGAGCAGGTGAACCTGTTCGCCGACGCCACCGGTGACCACCAGTGGATCCACGTGGACGTCGAGCGGGCGGCGGCCGGACCGTTCGGCGGGACGATCGCGCACGGCTACCTGACCCTGTCACTGATCCCGATGCTGGGCCACACCCTCTACCGGGTGGACGGCCTCAAGATGGGCATCAACTACGGCGTGAACAAGGTGCGGTTCCCGAATCCGGTGCGGGTCGGCTCGAAGGTGCGGGCAGGCGCCGAACTGGTGTCGATCACCGGCGTGGACCTGGGTACCCAGGCGGTGCTGAAGTACGTCGTGGAGATCGGGAACCAGCCGAAACCGGCCTGTGTGGCCGAAGTGGTCGTACTGCTCGCCGCCTGAGCCAACGAGGACGGACGAATGACCGAGACCCTGGACGCCATCGATCTGAAGGCGATGGTCGGCGACCTGCTGGCGGCCCACGATCCCGCCACGACCGAGCGGACGGACTTCCTGCGCGCCCGGTTCGACGCCGGACTGGCCTGGGTGCACTTCCCGGTCGGCCTGGGCGGGCTGGGTGCGTCGCGCAGCCTGCAGGCCGTCGTGGAACGCGAACTGGCCGCGGCCGGCGCGCCGAACAACGACCCGCGCCGGATCGGCATCGGCCTGGGCATGGCCGCGCCGACCATCCTCCGGTTCGGCACCGAGGAACAGAAATCCCGCTTCCTTCGTCCACTGTGGACCGGCGAGGAGGTGTGGTGCCAGCTGTTCAGTGAGCCCGGCGCCGGTTCCGACCTCGCCGCGGCCGGCACCAGGGCGGTGCGCGACGGCGACGAGTGGGTGGTGAACGGCCAGAAGGTGTGGACGTCCAGCGCGCACACGGCACAGTGGGCGATCCTGCTCCTGCGCACCGACCCGGACGTGCCCAAACACCAGGGCATGAGCTACTTCGTGTGCGACATGACCCTGCCCGGTGTGGATGTCCGGCCGCTGCGCCAGATCACCGGCGAGGCAGAGTTCAACGAGGTGTTCCTCACCGACGTACGGCTGCCGGACTCGTTGCGGCTGGGCGAGGTCGGCCAGGGCTGGCAGGTCGCGCAGACCACGCTGATGAACGAGCGCGTCGCCATCGGCGGTGGGCCGACACCGCGCGAGTCCGGCATGGTCGGGGTGGTCGCCGCCGACTGGCGGGCGCATCCGGACAACCGCACCCACGAACTGCACGACCGGCTGCTGCGGCTGTGGGTGGAGGTCGAGGCCACCCGCCTGGCCGGCGCCCGCCTGTCCCAGCAGATGGCCGCGGGCGCGCCGGGTCCGGAGGGGTCGGCGATGAAGCTGTCGTTCGCCCGGCTGTCCCAGGCGCTGTCCGGGCTGGGCGTCGAGCTGCGCGGCGAACAGGGCCTGCGCTACGACGACTGGACCATGCGCCGGCCGGAGATGGTCGACTTCACCGGCCGCGACGCCGGGTACCGCTACCTGCGTGCCAAGGGCAACTCCATCGAGGGCGGCACGTCGGAGATCCTGCGCAACATCATCGCCGAGCGGGTGCTCGGCCTGCCGTCCGAGCCCAGGGTGGACAAGGACATGCCTTGGAAGGACATGCCACGGTGACGAAGTCCGGCAGCACCCCCCCGGCGCCGCAGCGCACCGGCGCCAACCTGCTCTACACCGACGTCGAGGAGGCGCTGCGGGCCAGCGTCGCCGACCTGCTCGCCAAGCGGTCCGTGCCGGCCGCGGTGCTGGCGCGGGTGGAGTCCGACGAACCCTACGACCCGGCGTTGTGGCGGGTGCTGGTCGAGCAACTCGACGTGGCCGGGCTGATGGTGCCCGAGGATCTCGGTGGCGTCGGCGGGTCGGCGCGGGAGATCGCCGTCATCGCCGAGGAACTGGGCAGGTCCGTCACGCCGGCGCCGTTCCTGGGCAGCGCGGTGCTCGCCACGAGTGCCCTGCTCGCCTGCGACACCACCTCCGCCACCGTGGCGAAGCTGTTGCGGTCGCTGGCGGCGGGCGAGGCGGTGGCCGCCCTGGCGGTGCCGCTGTCCGCGATGCCCGGGGATGCGTTCCCGAACGCGGTGACGGTCGACGGTCAGCTCAGTGGCACGGTGACCACGGTCGTCGACGCGGCATCGGCCGATGTCCTGGTGGTGCCGGCGGTCGGTCCGGACGGCCCGGCGCTGTACGCGGTACCGGTCGGTGACGGCGTGACCGTGACGCCCCTGACGGCCCTGGACCTGACCAGGCGCGTGGCCGACGTGACCATCGCGACCACCGGCGAACTGCTGGCCGGTCCGGACCGCGCGGCCGACGCGCTGGCAGCGACATTGACCGCCGGGGCCGGCATCCTGGCGTCCGAACAGCTCGGACTGGCGCAGTGGTGCCTGGATACGACGGTGAAATACGTCAAGGAGCGCTACCAGTTCGGCCGGCCGGTCGGGTCGTTCCAGGCGCTGAAGCACCGGTTGGCCGACGTGTGGCTGGAACTGGTCACCGCGCGGGCAGCGGCCCGGTACGCCGCCGACTGCCTGGCCGAGAACCGGGACGACGTGGCGGTGGCCGTCGCGGTCGCGCAGGCACACTGCTCGCAGGTGGCGGTGCACGCGGCCGAGGAGGCCATCCAGCTGCACGGCGGCATCGGCATGACCTGGGAGCACCCGGCGCACCTGTTCCTGAAGCGGGCCAAGAGCGACGAGATCGCGCTCGGCACGCCGGGCAGGCACCGGGCGGCGCTGGCCGGCCTGGTCGACCTACCGGGTCCGGTGGCGTGACGGCGTCACCCGAACTGTGGGCGGACGTGCGGCCGGAGGCGGCACGGCGGCTGATGCTGTCCGGCCTGCGGTCCTTCGCCGAGCACGGCTTCCACGCGACCACGACGCGGGACATCGCCGGTGGCGCCGGCATGAGCCCGGCGGCGCTGTACGTGCACTTCCCGTCCAAGGCGGCGCTGCTGTTCGAGATCAGCCGCAGCGGCCACGAGTCGGCCCTGAACCTGGTGACCGCGGCGATCGAGCGGGGCGCCGATCCGGTGGCGAGCGTGCGGAACCTGGTCACCGACTTCGTGTCCTGGCACGCGGAACGGCACGCGGTGGCGAAGGTGGTGCAGTACGAGCTGAGTTCGTTGCCGGAGCGGGAGTACGCGATCGTGGCCGGGTTGCGCCGACGGATCGAGCAGCAGGTGCGGGACGTGATCGGTGCCGGGGTCCGGGCCGGCGTGTTCGACGTGCCGGACGTGCGGACAGCCGCACTGGCGGTGCTGTCACTGGGCATCGACGTGGCCCGCTGGTACACCGACGACGGCCCGCTCAGCCCGGCCGCGCTCGGTGAGCACTACGCCGCCCTGATCCTCAAGATGTTGGGCGCCACGGGTTAGCCGCGTCAGGTCAGCTCGGGTTCGGCCACCACGGGCAGGTCGGCGGCCAGCAGCAGCAGCTCGGCGTCGACCTCGTGGAAGTCGGGCCGGTGCGGCAGCATGAGGACGATGCCCACGACCCGCGACCTGCTCCTGGCGAAGGCGGCCTCCGCCTGACGGAGCTGGTGGTACAGCGGATGTGTCGCTGTCCGCGGTGACGGCACGCCCGGTTCGTTCGGGAACTGGGAGCGGGCCAGCCGGGCCAGCGTGTCCACCTTCGCCAGTTCGGCCGTCATCCGCTCCTGGAGCGCGACCAGCCGGTCGATCGCCGGGAACGGGGAGGCCAGCACGATCGCCTCGCCCGACTTGTGCACGTGGTCCGCGCACGCGTCGGCCAGTTGCTGCCACAGGTCGCCACGGGTGAAGGGCACCGACCGCTCTGCGGCGGTCTGCCGGGCCCGGAGCTGGTGTTCTCCGTTGACCAAGGCCGCCCGCACCCCTACGGCCACCGCGGTGGCGACAACGCCGATCGCGCCGAAGACCACCGCCCCGAAAACGGCGACGATCAGCGTGTACCCGTTGCCGTACACCACGACGACCAATCCCAGGGCGATCACCGCGACTCCGGCGATCCCGCCCACCACCGCCCATTGCGGCCATCTCATACCGCAATGGTGCCACCACCGGCACCGGACGCGACGGGCGTCAGGTCCCCTGGCCGGCGGACCATTCGTCCCGGGTGATCAGGTACCGCACCTCGCCCTGTTCCGTGCCGGGGATCGGCTCGTCGACATCCGGGAAATACGTCTCGACATGTCGCATTCCCACCGAGGCCATCGTCGCCCGGGAACCCTCGTTGACCGTCATCGTCTCCGCGAAGACCTGCTTCAACCCCAGATCCGCGAACCCGTGCCGCAACAACTCCCGCGCGCCTTCGCTGGCCAACCCCTGTCGCCAGTACCGGGGCAACAGCCGATACCCCAACTCGGCCGCACCGTCGACCGACCGCCAGGGCTCGAGAATCCACCACCCCACGAAGCAACCGTCCACGAACCCGGCCCAGAAGCCCAACCCGGGCACCACCGAGGCGCGGGCCAACCGGCCCCGATGCCGCTGTTCAACTGCGTCCCGGCTGCGCGGACCGGTGTCCAGATAGCGCATCACGGCGGGGTCGCCGTCCAGCTCCACCTCGTACTCGAGATGCTCGTCGGCCAGCGGCACCAACGTGATCCGAGGTGTCCGCAGCACCGCCTGGGTCAGAGGACCAGCTCCTTCGTCGGCGTCGCCATGATGTCCGGGTCGTCCCAGTTGACGCCGGGCACGTCGACGTAGAGCTCGATCTCGTTGCCGTCCGGGTCGGCGATGTAGAGACTGTGGGTGGCGGTGTGGTCGCTCATGCCGAGGATCGGGGTGCCGGTGTCGACCAGCTTGTCGCGCGCGGCGCGCAGCTCGTCGTCGGTGTCGCCGATCTTCAGGCCGAAATGGTACAGACCCAGCCGCCTGCCCTCGGGCTGGCCCGCGGCGTCCTCGCCGACCTCGATCAGCAGCAGCTCGTGGTGGGTCCGGCCGGACGGCGCGTTGAACGCGGCGGCACGCCAGGCGCGGTCGTAGCCGTCGACCGGCAGGATCTGCCGCCACCCCAGCACATCCCGGTAGAAGGCGGCGGACCGCCTGACGTTCCGGACGTAGAGCACGACGTGGCCGAGTTCCTTGACCTCCATGCGAACCAGCGTAACGCCGGAAAGGCGCTACGGTCGGTCCCGTGCCGAACCTGACCGACGTGACGCCGTCCCTGCTGGCCGCGCTCGGCGTCCCCGGCTACGCGGACACGCTGGGGGTGGCGGGCGCGGACCGGGTGTGCCTGCTGCTGGTCGACGGCCTGGGCTGGGAACTGCTCCGCACCCACGCGGCCGACGCGCCGTTCCTGGCCGGGTTGGCGGAGGGCACCGGACCGATGTCGGTCGGGTTCCCGGCCACGACGGCGGCCAGTGTGGCCACGCTGGGCACGGGCCTGCCGGTGGGCAGGCACGGCATCGTCGGGCTCAGTTTCCTGGTCCCCGGCCAGCCGCTGCTGCACGCGCTGACCTGGCGCCGCCAGGGTGCCGGCGGGAAGGAGGACCTGCGGGACTCGGTGGTGCCCGAGCGGGTCCAGCCGACGCCGACCGCACTGGAACGGGCCGAACGGGCGGGGATCGCGGTGACCGTGACGGCACCGCCGATCCAGCGCCGGTCCGGGCTGAGCCGGGCGGTGCTGCGCGGCGGCCGGTTCGCCACCGCGTACGCGCTGGGCGACCTGGTCACCAACGTCGCCGAGGCGCTGCGTCCCGCGCCCGCGTTCTGTTACGCCTACCACGGCGATCTCGACCTGGTCGGCCACGTCTACGGGCCGGGCTCGACCGCGTGGCGGGCCCAACTGCGGATGATCGACCGGCTGGCCGCGGACGTCGCGGGCGAACTGCCGCCGGGTGCGCTGCTCGCGGTGGTCGCCGACCACGGCATGGTCACGCTGGCCGCGGCCGAGGTGGTGGACGCGGACACCGACCCGGCGTTGACCGACGGGGTGCTGGAGATCGGCGGCGACATCCGCGCCCGGCACGTGTACGCCCAACCGGGCGCGGCGGCCGACGTGCTGGCCGCGTGGCGCGAGGTGCTGGGCGAGCGGGCGCTGGTGCTGTCCCGCGACGAGGCGGTGGCCGGCGGCTGGTTCGGCCCGGACGTCAGTGAACTGGCGCTCCCCAGGATCGGCGACGTGGTCACGTCGTCCCTGGGCGGCAACGGCGTGCTGCGCACCCGCCGGGAACCGATCGAGTCGAAGATGGTCGGGCATCACGGCTCACACGGCAGTGCGGAGCGGCTCGTGCCGTTCCTGACCGTCCGGGCCTGACAGAATGTCGTTGGACAACGAATGACAGGACACGGAGGCGGAAAACCGGTGAGTCTCTACGACATTCCCCTGGAAACGCTGGCCGGCCGGCCGACCACGCTGGGCGAGCTGCGCGGCAAGGCGATGCTGATCGTCAACGTCGCGTCGAAATGCGGGCTGACGCCGCAGTACACCGGGCTGGAGGAGCTCCAGAAGCGTTACGCCGACCAGGATTTCTCCGTGGTCGGGGTGCCGTGCAACCAGTTCGGCGGGCAGGAGCCCGGCACGGCGGAGGAGATCGAGACGTTCTGCTCCACCACCTACGGCGTGACGTTCCCGATGCTCGCCAAGATCGACGTGAACGGCGAGGGCCGGCACCCGCTCTACCAGGCGCTGACCGCCGTCCAGGACGAGGAGGGCAACGCGGGTGACGTCCAGTGGAACTTCGAGAAGTTCCTGGTGGACGCGAATGGCGACGTCGTGGGCAGGTTCCGGCCGCGCACCACACCGGAGGACCCCGACCTGGTCAAGGCCATCCTCTCGGCCCTGCCCGGCTGACCCACGGACGGTGGGGTGACGCCCGACGGTGTCACTCCACCGGCACGCCCTGCCGACCGGCCATCGCCGCCAGCTCCGACCGCGACCGCACACCGACCCGGCGGCAGATCCGCCGCACGTCGGTCACCACGGTCCGCTCGGAAACCCCCGTCCGACGCGCGATCTGCGGGTTCGTCAGGCCCTGGGCGACCAGTTCGACGACCCGCCGTTCCCGTTCCCGCCTGCGGTTCTCGGTGCGGTTGACCAGTTCCGACCACTCGGCACCGGCCGCGAAGGCCAGCAGCTGCTCCGGTGTCATCTGGACCGCCGCCGCGTGCAGGTCGGCCAGTTGCTTTGACGTGAACGACCGCCGGGCCACCGCGTCCGCCTCGTCCAGTTCCGGCCAGCGGGACAGCGGGCCGACCACCGGCCGGGTCGCACCGGTCCGGGCCCGGATGGCGTCGGCCGCGGCGATCAGTCGCAGGCCACGCTCGGCCTGACCGCGCTGGAGCGCGACCAGCGCCAGCCCGTCCAGCGGCGCCGACATCAGTTCGGGCTGGGTGCGGACGCAGCGCAGCGACTCGATCAGCCGCTGTTCGGCGACGTCGGGCAGATCGCCCGCCACCGCCACCTCGGCCGCCGTGAGCAGCACGGCGCACAGCTCGGCGGCATCACCGGACAGCCGCAGTTCCTGCTCCGCCATGGACAGTTCGGACTCGGCGCACTCCAGCCAGTCGCCCGCGCTCTCGCCGGTCCGGGCGGCCACCAGGATGGCCCTGCCCCTGCCGTGCGCGGCCCGTGCGGTGACCAGCGGCAGCGGCCGGCCCAGGCGTAGCGCCTCGGTCAGCGCGTTCCGGCCGGACGCCAGCTCACCCCGGTCGACCTGCGCGAGGCCGAGCAGCGTGAGCGCTGCGGCCCGCACGTGCGGCGAGCAGCGTTCGGCCGCGGCGGCGTCGGTGGCCTCGCCGGCCATCCGCTCGACGTCACCGTGCCAGCGGGCGACGCCTGCCGCGACGGTGAGCAGGATGCCTCGGTAGTCGCCACCCCGGTCCCGCCGCGCCACCGCGGTCCTGGCCACCACGCCGGCCTCGGCGAGCCGGCCGGCGGACTGGAGGCACAGGGCGAGTGCGGCGGCCAGTGCGCCGGAGCGCCGGTCCCTGTGGTGCGCGGACCACAGGACGGCGACGCGCAGCGTGCGCAGGTGCGGCCGCAGCCGTTCGGCCGGCCGGGCCTGGTCCAGTTCGGGCTGGGCGAGACCGGCCAGCCAGCCGGCCAGCCGACGGTAGGTGTCGTCGGCCTCGCCGGAGACCCGCAGCCGGTACTGGCCGTAGCCGCGGACCGTGCGGAACTGGTCGTACGTGCGGGTGGCGGCGGGCCGTTCGGCCGGCAGCAGCAGGGACATCGCGGACAGGACGGCGAGGATCTCGTCGATCCCGGGCGCGGTGAGCCGGGGCTCCGGGCACAGCGCGGCCACCGAGTCGGCGTCGATCGGGTCGGCCAGCACCGACAGCCGGCGGAAGACCAACTGCTCGTCGGCGGTCAGCAGCCGGTAGCTGGCGTCCAGGGCGGACCGCAGGCTGCCGTGCCGCCCGTTGGCCCGGCCGCCGGCGACCAGGTCGTGGCCGGCGTCCACGTGGGCGAGCAGGTCGTCGATGCCCAGCAGCCGGATGGATCGCGCGGCCAGCTCGATGGCCAGCGGCAGGCCGTCCAGGCGGGTGCACAGGCGGGTCACGGTGGCGGCGTACTGCCCGGTCAGGTCCAGATGCGGCACGCTGGCCGCGGCCCGCTCGACGAACAGCCGCACGGCGTCCACGCCGGCCTGCGGGCGGTCCGGCCGGGCGCCGGTGGCCAGCGGGCCCAGCGGCAGCGCGGCGGCACCCGGCACGTCCAGCGCGCTACGGCTGGTGGCCAGCACCCGCACCCCGGCACACGAGCGCAGCAGCGCGGTGGCCAGTTCGGTGCAGCCGCCCTGCACGTGCTCCACGTTGTCCAGCACCAGCAGCACGCGACGCGACCGCAGCACCTCGACCAGACCGGGCACCGAAGCACACCAGGACGGCAGCGACAACGCGGACGCGACGGCCGCGACCACGGGCGAGTCCGGCAGCAGGCAGGCGCAGTCGACCAGCCACACGCCGTCCGGCCAGATGCAGTCCAGCAGTCCGGCGCCCGCCTGGCGGGCCACGTCCAGGGCGAGCCGGCTCTTGCCGACGCCGGGCGGGCCCACGACGGTGACGGCCCGGTTGGCGTCCACCAGCTGGCCCAGCTCGACCAGTTCGTCCTGCCGGCCGATCAGGCTGTCCAGCGCGGCCGGCACGTTGCCCTGGGTACCGCCGGTCCGCTTCTGGTTCGACTCCGTCGGTGCCGGTGGCGGGGGCACCGACGGAGCGGCCAGGCGGGCCGGCCTGCGGGTCTGAGGTTCCGGATCGGGTACGGCGACGACCGTCCTGGACTGCTGGGCCGGGGAGTCGACACCGGCCCGTGCGGACTGGGCGGCCAGCCGCAGGCGGTAGGCACGCTGGCGGCACGCGTTGGAGCAGTACTGCGGCCGGGGTCCGGACCGGGTCGCGCCGGAGCCGTTGGACAGCATCGTCCCGCACGTCCGGCAGTACGTGGTCAGGGCGTCACCGACGACCGTGACACTCATGCGACCACCTCCTCGCCACCGTCCGCCGGAACCGGACACGAACCCGCAGAACCAGTTGAATCGAGCTCGCTCATGTCGTCCTCACACACTCTGGCCGCCGAACCACGTTCGGTAGCCATCCCGTCATCCATCGTCACCACCGGTCCTTCCGGCTGCCCCCAGCGAACTCGTGCTACGGGACACCACACGTAGGTACGGGCCAATGGGTTCATTGGGCTTGACCGTGATTCGGCGCGGACCACCCCGGCGGACCCCCCAGATGCGGCACGGACCGCGCTGCCGCGACCCGGCCGGACCCAATACGGTGGGACCGACCTGCTCGAACGGGAGGACTGACCATGGCATCACCGGCGGCAGCAACGGCCCAGATTGGGGTGACCGGATTGGCGGTCATGGGCCGCAATCTCGCCCGCAACCTGGCACGCCACGGCTACGCGGTCGCTCTGCACAACCGGACCTCGGCCCGGACGAAGTCACTGGTCACCGAGCACGGCGACGAGGGCGTGTTCGTGCCGACCGAGACGATGGCGGAGTTCGTCGCCGCTCTGGAGCGCCCACGCCGTGTAGTGATCATGGTGAAGGCGGGCGGTCCGACCGACGCGGTGATCGACGAACTGGTGCCGCTGCTGGAGGCGGGCGACATCGTGATCGACTGTGGCAACGCCCACTTCGCCGACACCCGGCGCCGGGAGGCGAGCCTGCGCGAGCACGGCCTGCACTTCGTCGGCGCGGGCGTGTCCGGTGGCGAGGAGGGCGCGCTGCTGGGTCCGAGCATCATGCCCGGCGGGTCGGCCGAGTCCTACCAGTCGCTGGGCCCGATGTTCGAGGCGATCGCGGCACAGGTGGACGGCACGCCGTGCTGCGTGCACGTCGGCCCGGACGGTGCCGGCCACTTCGTGAAGATGGTGCACAACGGCATCGAGTACGCCGACATGCAGCTCATCGCCGAGGCGTACGACCTGCTCCGGGAGGGCCTCGAGGCGGAACCGGCCGAGCTGGCCACGATCTTCGGCGAGTGGAACAGCGGCGACCTGGAGTCGTTCCTCATCGAGACCACCGCCGAGGTGCTCGGCCACGTGGACGCGGCCACCGGCAGGCCGTTCGTGGACGTGGTGGTGGACCAGGCGGAGCAGAAGGGCACCGGCCGCTGGACCGTGCAGACCGCGCTGGACCTGGGCGTGCCGGTCACCGGCATCGCGGAGGCCACGTTCGCCAGGGCACTGTCCGCGCACCCGGAACAGCGGGCGGCCGCGCAGGCGGTGCTGCCCGGCCCGACGTCGGCCCCGCCACCCGCCGACCGGGACGGTTTCGTCGACGACGTGCGCAAGGCGCTGTACGCGTCGAAGGTGGTCGCCTACGCGCAGGGCTACGACCAGCTGGCCGCGGCCAGCGCCGAGTACGACTGGCACGTCGACCTGGGCGCGATGGCCACCATCTGGCGCGGCGGCTGCATCATCCGGGCGAAGTTCCTGGACCGCATCAAGGAGGCTTACGCCAAGGACCCGAACCTGCCGTCGCTGCTGGTGGACCCGTACTTCCGGGACGCGGTGGCGCAGGGCCAGGACGCCTGGCGGCGGGTGGTGGCGCACGCGGCCCGGGTGGGCATCCCCACCCCGGCGTTCTCGTCGTCACTGGCCTACTACGACGGTCTGCGGGCCGGCCGGCTGCCCGCGTCGCTGGTGCAGGGACTGCGCGACTTCTTCGGCGCACACACCTACCGTCGGGTCGACCGGCCAGGCGTTTTCCACACCATGTGGGCGGAAGACCGCCGCGAGGTGGAAGCCTGACACCGTCGGCGCGAGCGGGAGGGTGACGATGGCGACAGCGGCTACCGCCAGGAGTGGGGTCGGTTTCCGTTCCGAACGCGGGCCGGTGCTCGCGTCGTTGATGCTGTGCACCGGCCTGGTCGCGCTGGACAGCACGATCATCGCGACGGCCGTGCCGTCGATCGTGCGTGACCTGGGCGGATTCGCCCAGTTCCCGTGGCTGTTCTCGATCTACCTGCTGACCCAGGCGGTCACCGTGCCGCTGTACGGGAAGCTGGCCGACGTGATCGGCCGCAAGCCGGTGATGTACTTCGGCATCGCGGTGTTCCTGCTCGGCTCCGTGCTGTGCGGGGTGGCCTGGAGCATGCCCGCGCTGATCGCGTTCCGGGCCGTTCAGGGCATCGGCGCGGGCGCCGTGCAGCCGATGAGCATGACGATCGTCGGCGACCTGTACACCGTCGAGGAACGCGCCAGGGTGCAGGGCTACATCGCCAGCGTGTGGGGCATCGCCGCGGTGCTCGGCCCGACGCTGGGCGGCGTGTTCTCGCAGTACGCGTCGTGGCGGTGGATCTTCTTCGTGAACCTGCCGCTGGGCGCGGTCGCCACCGTGGTCCTGGCCCGGCGGTTCCACGAGAAGATCAAGGAACGCAGGCGGCACCGGATCGACTATCCGGGTGCCGCGATGCTGGTGACCGGTTCGTCGCTGCTGGTCCTGGGGCTGCTGGAGGGCGGCGTCGGGTGGGCGTGGCTGTCGGTGCCCAGCGTGGTCATCTTCGTGGTCGCCGTGGCGCTGCTGGTCGGGTTCGTCGTGTGGGAGTCGCGCAGCGACGAACCGGTGCTGCCGCTGTGGGTGTTCGGCAGACGGGTGCTGGCCGGCGGGACGTTGGCCGCGTTCGGGGTCGGCGCCCTGCTGATCGGGCTGAGTTCCTACGTGCCGACCTACGTGCAGGGCGTGCTGGGCACGGGTGCGCTGGTGGCCGGGTTCGCGCTGGCCGCGCTGTCCGTCGGTTGGCCGCTGGCGGCGACGTTCTCCGGCCGCATCTACATCCGGATCGGGTTCCGGGACACGGCGTTGATCGGCAGCGTGCTGGTGATCACCGGGGCGGTGCTGTGCGCGTTGTTACCCGAGCACGCGCACATCTGGCAGGTGGCGGGTGCGGTGTTCGTGGTGGGCGCGGGTCTGGGCCTGACGTCGAGTCCGACGCTGGTCGCGGCGCAGTCGGTGGTCGGCTGGGACCGCAGGGGCGTGGTGACCGGGACGAACATGTTCGCCCGGTCGATGGGCAGCGCGGTGGGCGCAGCGGTGATGGGCGCGATCGCCAACGCGACGCTCACCGGCCGGTTGTCCCACCCGCCGGCCGCGGTCTCCCACGCGTTGGGCGGGCACGGCATCGACGCGACCAGCCTGGTGCTCGGCGGCCAACTGCCCACCGGTGACACCGGCGTGGCCACCTTCGTCCGGGACGCGCTCTACGCGGCGTCGCATCACGTGTTCGTCAGCGTCATCGCGCTGGCGGTGATCGCCGGCGGCGCCGTGCTGCTGATGCCGCGCAGGACCAAGGAGCTGACCTTTGACTGAGCCGCCGTTCGCGCCCGGTTCGACCGCCGTCCGGCGCGACGTCCGGCGGAACAAGGTGTGGACGGCGACGCCCAACCGGGTGCTCGCCGACGCCGACGGCGTGGTCGCGCTCGCCTGCTGGCCGGGGGTGCGGATGCTGGCCCCCGCGACCTGGACGCACTGGCTGCGCACCGGCGACGACGTGGTCCGCAAGCAGGGCGTCGACGACCTCGCGGCCGGCCGGTGGGACCTGGACCCGTGGACCTGGCAGGACACGACGCTGGTCAGCGAGTTCCGGTCCGGCCAGCACTTCAGCGTGCACCGCTACCTGTCCGACCGGCCGGCCACCTGGTACGTCAACTTCGAACTGCCCTACCGGCGCACCGCGATCGGGATCGACACGATGGACCTGCTGCTGGACCTGGAGGTCGAACCGGACCTGTCCGGCTACCGGTGGAAGGACGAGGACGAGTACGCCCAGGGCAGGCGGATCGGGCTGATCGACGACGCGACCCACGCCGAGGTGACGGCGGCCCGAGATCAGGTGCTGGCGCTGGTCGAAGCGGCCGAGGGCCCGTTCGCCCAGGACCGCTCCGGCTTCGTGGCCGATCCGGCGTGGCCGCTGCCGGTACTGCCCGACGACGCCCTCAGCCGCTGACCACTCGTGCCTTCCGGCCGCCGCACGCCACCACGTCCCCGGCCCGCAACTGCCGGCCGCGACGGGTGTCCACCCGCCCGTTCACCGTCACGGCCCCGGACTCGACCAGCGCCTTGGCGTCCGAGCCGGCATCGGCCAGCCCGGCCAGCTTGAGGAACTGACCGAGCCGGATGGTCTCGTCGGCGATGGTGACCTCGTCCACGCCGTCATCCCACCACGCGCGGGTTCACCACCGGGCCGGTGGCACGCCGTCGGTGTGCTGGATCCAGCCGAACGACAGCTCGACGGCCCGCTGCCAGTTGGCGTACTCCTCGGCGCGGCGGGCCGCGTCCATCGCGGGTGACCACTGGGCGGCGCGGTGCCAGTTGCCCCGCAGTCCTTCCAGGTCCGGCCAGTAGCCGACGGCCAGTCCGGCCGCGTAGGCGGCGCCCAGTGACACCGTCTCCACCACCATCGGCCGCACCACGGGCACGTTGAGCACATCGGCGACTATCTGCATGAGCAGGTTGTCCGCTGTCATGCCGCCGTCGACCCGCAGGGTGCTCAGGTCGAGCCCGGAGTCGGCGTTCATCGCGTCCACCACCTCGCGGGTCTGCCAGCCGGTGGCCTCCAGCACGGCCCTGGCCAGGTGGCCCTTGGTGACGTAGGAGGTCAGGCCGGCGATCACACCGCGCGCCTCGCTGCGCCAGTGCGGCGCGAACAGTCCGGAGAAGGCCGGCACGATGTAGCAGCCGCCGTTGTCCTCGACGGTCCTGGCCAGCGTCTCGATCTCCGGTGCGCTGGTGATCAGCCCGAGCCCGTCGCGGAACCACTGCACCAGCGACCCGGTGATGGCGATCGAGCCCTCCAGTGCGTAGACCGCCTTCTCCTGACCGATCCGGAAGCCCACGGTGGACAGCAGCCCGTGTGTCGAGTGGACCGGTGTGGGGCCGGTGTTGAGCAGCAGGAAGCTACCGGTGCCGTAGGTGCACTTGGCCTCGCCGGGGCTGAAGCAGGTCTGGCCGAACAGTGCGGCGTGCTGGTCGCCCAGGGCGGCGCCGATGGTGATGCCGGGAACCACCTTCGTGGTGACGCCGTAGGTCTCGGTGGACGAACGGATCTGCGGCAGCGTCCGCCGTGGAATGTCGAAAAAGGACAGTAGCCAGTCGTCCCACGCCAGGGTGTGCAGGTCCATCAGCAGGGTCCGGCTGGCGTTGGTCACGTCGGTGACGTGCACTCCCCCGTCCGCGCCGCCGGTGAGGTTCCAGATCAGCCAGCTCTCCATGGTGCCGACGAGCACGTCGCCGCGTTCGGCGCGCTCGCGCAGGCCGGGCGTGCGGTCCAGCAGCCAGCTGATCCGGGGCGCGGAGAAGTAGGTGGCCAGTGGCAGGCCGGTGCGTTCCCGGATGGTGTCCGCACCCGGTTTGCGGGCCAGTTCCTCGACCATCTCGTCGGTGCGGGTGTCCTGCCAGTTGATCGCGTGGCCGATCGGGTGGCCGGTGTGCCGGTCCCACAGCACCACGGTCTCCCGCTGGTTGGCGATGCCCACCGCGACCACCTGGCCGGCGCCGACACCGGCCTGGGCCATGGTCTGCGGCACGATCCGGGACACGTTGCGCCAGATCTCCACGGCGTCGTGCTCGACCCAGCCGGGCCGCGGGTAGTGCTGTTGGTGTTCCTTCTGTACCACGGAGACCAGGCGCCCGCGTTGATCGAACAGGATGCATCGGGTGGAGGTCGTGCCCTGGTCGATCGACATCACGTAGCGCTGCACCATGGCACTCCCCCTTCCCGCACCGGCCCGGCTACCACCTGGACGCTCCGAGATCGCGGGACACGGCCCGCGCCGCGTCCCGGACGTAGCCGACGAGCACCTGACTCGGCAGCCCCCGCCCGTCACAGATCCGTTCCACGGCGCCGGAAACGCCGATGGCACCCACCACCAACCCACCATAACCGCGGATCGGGGCGGCGATACCCGCCTGACCTGGGGTGCTCTCCTCCGTTTCGGACGCCCAACCCCGGTCCCGCACCTCGGCCAGGGCCCGCGCCAGGATCTTGGGCGCGACGATGGTGCGCCTGGTGAACGCGGCCAGCGGTTCATCCTCCTGAGTGATCGCGGTGGCCAGTTCGACGTCGTAGGCCAGCAGCACCTTGCCCAGGGCCGAGGCGTGCAGCGGCAGCAAGGTGCCCACATCCAGGGTCTGCAGCGTGTCATCGGGTCGGAACACATGGTGCACAACGAGAACCTGGCGCTCCAGCGGCGCTCCGATGCGTACCGCCTCGCCGCTGCGCGCGGCCAGCGCGTCGGCCCAGTTGATCGCCCTGGACCGCAGCTCGTTCACGTCCAGGTAACTGGTGCCGAGATGCAGCAATGCCGCCCCGAGCTGATACTTCCCGGTAGCCCTGTCCTGTTCGACGAAACCCACCCGCTGCAGAGTGCGGAGGATGCCGTGGGCAGTCCCCTTGGCCAGGTCGAGCGAGCTCGCTATCTCGCCGACGCCGAGCCGTCCGGAACCACGGGCGAGCAGCCGCAGGATCGCTGCCGCCCGTTCGATCGACTGCACCGGGCCGGGCACCACCCGACCATAGCGCCGTCGGCCTTTGTTCGACAATGTCGAACAATGTCGACGCGCAGTGTGGGCCATGCGCGGGGGCGATGTGCGCTGGCTCACAGTTCCCGGCCGAACGCGCCGGGTGTTCACCGACAGCCAGTTCGACAATGTCGACCGACGTGCGTTGACCCCTGGTCCCGGCCGGACCTACCGTCCGACCACGGCCCGTGGGGCCCGGGGTCGCCGCGCACCGCACTCAAGGAGGAGTCATGGTGGAACGGCTCAGAGACAAAGGCCTACTCGGCGAGATGGCCGCCGAGTTCGCCGGCACCTTCATCCTGATCCTGTTCGGCGTCGGCGTGGTGGCCCAGGTGGTGGCCGGCGGCCTCGGGGGTCACGACAGCATCGCCTGGGCGTGGGGCATCGGCGTCATCCTCGGCGTCTACGTGGCCGGCACCCTGTCCGGCGGTCACATCAACCCTGCGGTGACCATCGCGCTGGCCGTGTTCAAGGGATTCGAATGGCGGAAGGTCGCGCCGTACTGCCTCGCGCAGACGCTCGGCGCGTTCCTGGCCGCGCTGATCGTGCGCTGGAACTACACCGAGGTCCTGGCCAAGTTCGACCCGGGACACACCATCAAGTCCCAGTTCGTCTTCTCGACGCTGCCCGGCAACGGCACGCTGCCGGTGAGTGAGTGGGGCGCGTTCCGCGACCAGATCATCGGCACGGCCATCCTGTTGTTCGTCATCGTGGCGATCACCGACCTGCGCAACAACAAGTTCGCGAACGGTCTGGCGCCCATCGGCATCGGCCTGCTCATCGTCGGCATCGGCATGGCGTGGGGCACCAACGCCGGCTACGCCATCAACCCGGCCCGCGACCTGGGCCCCCGGCTGGCGTCGTTCATCACCGGGTACGGCACGGCGTGGACCGACCAGTACGGGAACCAGTACTGGTGGGTCCCGATAGCCGGGCCCATCATCGGCGGCATCGTCGGCGTGTTCCTGTACGACCAGATAGTCGGTCGGTTCCTGCCCTTCGCCGGTCCGCAGGAACCCGGTGAGGTGCCCACCAACCCGGACGAATTCCAGAAGGCCTGATCCGCCGGCACACAGAAGGAGAGCGACATGGCTGACTTCGTGGGAGCGGTGGATCAGGGCACCACCAGCACCCGCTTCATGATCTTCGACCACGGTGGCAACGAGATCGGCCGCCACCAGTTGGAGCACGAACAGATCCTGCCCCGGGCGGGCTGGGTCGAGCACAACCCGACGGAGATCTGGGAGCGCACCCGGTCGGTGGTGCAGACGGCACTGACCAACACCAACCTGACCGCGTCCGACCTGGCCGCGGTGGGCGTCACCAACCAGCGCGAGACCGCGGTGGTGTGGAACCGGAAGACCGGCCGGCCCTACTACAACGCGATCGTCTGGCAGGACACCCGGACCGACCGGATCGCCTCGGCGCTGGACCACGACGAGCGCGGCCAGACCATCCGGCGCAAGGCCGGCCTGCCGCCCGCGACCTACTTCTCCGGCGGCAAGATCCAGTGGATCCTGGAGAACGTCGACGGCGTGCGGGAGGCGGCCGAAGCAGGTGACGCGATCTTCGGCAACACCGACTCGTGGGTCCTGTGGAACCTGACCGGCGGCGTGGACGGCGGCCAGCACGTCACCGATCCGACCAATGCCAGCCGCACGATGTTGATGAACCTGGAGACGTTGGACTGGGACGACGAGCTGCTCGGCTTCTTCGGCGTCCCGAGGTCGATGCTGCCGTCGATCCGGCCGTCCAGCAATCCCGATCTCTACGGCACGACCCGCTCCGACGGCCCGTTCGGCGGTGAGGTGGGACTGGCCGGCGACCTGGGCGACCAACAGGCCGCCACCGTCGGCCAGGTGTGCTTCGAGCCGGGCAGGGCGAAGAACACCTACGGCACGGGCAACTTCCTGCTGCTCAACACCGGCGAGGAGCTGGTGCGCTCGGAGCACGGCCTGCTCACCACCGTGTGCTACCAGTTCGGGTCGGCCAAGCCGATCTACGCGCTGGAGGGCTCCATCGCGGTGACCGGTTCCGCGGTGCAGTGGCTGCGCGACCAGTTGGGCATCATCAGCGGCGCCGCGGAGAGCGAGTCGCTGGCCCGGCAGGTCGAGGACAACGGCGGCGTCTACTTCGTGCCGGCGTTCTCCGGGCTGTTCGCGCCGTACTGGCGGTCCGACGCCCGTGGCGCGATCGTCGGACTGTCCCGTTTCAACACCAACGCCCACCTCGCCAGGGCCACTCTGGAAGCGATCTGCTACCAGACCAAGGACGTCGTGGACGCCATGGAGCAGGACTCCGGTGTGACGCTGGACGTGCTGCGGGTGGACGGTGGCATCACCGCCAACAAGCTGTGCATGCAGTTGCAGGCGGACATCCTCGGCGTTCCGGTGTCCAAACCGGTCGTCGCGGAGACGACGGCACTGGGCGCCGCCTACGCCGCCGGGCTCGCGGTGGGCTTCTGGCAGAACACCGGTGAGCTGGAGAACAACTGGAACGAGGACGAGCGCTGGCAGCCGGAGTGGAACGACGACCAGCGCACCCAGGGCTATGCGGGCTGGCACAAGGCCGTCGACCGCACCCTCAACTGGGTCGACGTGGACTGACCGACCGGGGGATGGGAAGGAAGGGACGCGACCGCCCGCACAGCACGACCGTGCGGGCGGTCGCCGCTACGGTGATCATGTGCGGTACGTGTGGGAGTTACGACCGGTCGACGGCGGCACGACGCCGCCTGCCGACCTGAGGTACCGCCCGCGCCGACTGGCCAGGATCATCGCCGTCATGACCACGCTGGGCATGGTGGTGGACACGGGCCCACCGCCGAAGTTCCCGATGTGGGCCGTGTACGGAGTGTCCGATTTCGACAGTGCGGGCCGGCCACTGGGTGGCCGCGCCGAGGACTACGAGGCGGCACTGGCCAGGATCCTGAGCCACCACGGCCGCACCGACGTACCGGGCATCCCGTTGCACAAGCTGCGCACCAGTCTGGGCTGGCACGTCACCGCCGCCGAGTGCGCCGCCGCGGTCGCGAAGTTCGACGCCTGGCCCGGCGAACCGCCCGCCGCATTCGGCTCCCAGCTGGTGCCGTTCCTGCGCGCGGCGGGCGCCGGCGACGGCTTCGAGGTGCACTAGGACCACGATCATCGTCAGGTCAGATGGGGTGTCCGGTCAGCGTGCCCGAGGACATCCGCGATCTGCCGCGCTGACCGCCCCGCTTCGACGTCCACGACGGTGTCCTCTGACCGCAATCGTGGGATGCGGAAGACCCGCCGGCCAGTCTTGATCATCGGGTGTGTCGGACGGGTTCACCGTGCCGCCAGCGGGCAGCTGGCACGCGCCCTGCAGACTCCGCCGATGTGTCGTTGACGCCTGTCCTTCGGCACGTTCGACGGCGGATTCCTTCACGGTAATCAGTGCGAGGATTGAGCCATCGTCATCGACGAACTCGATCTCGTACTCATGTTCGGAGGTGCCTGTGTCATAGGCCGCGACAAGTGAGCCGATCGCACCGGCGTTCAGGTCGACCGCTTCAACGATCCCCAGTTCCAGCGCAGGTCCGTCGCCCGCCAGGTCCACAAGAAGGTTCACGGCCGGCTCGACCACCGCGGGATCGAACAGTTCCGGCCACAATCGCTCGTACCGCTGCGCCACCCAGTCGTCGACGTGGGTCTCCGCCATCTACGAAAGCATGACAACGGTCGCTACCCGTGGCCAATCGTCTTCGGCGGTGCCGCGACGCACGAGCGCGGACTGGCTGGGCGTTGCCGGACGCAGGCGCGCGGCGACGACAGGTCAACAGCCAGCCCGGCGGCTACGACGGGATGGTTCGTACTGCCTGCGTCAGGTCCGCCTACCATCGTGCGCCATGGGGGACTCTGAGCTCATCGTGCGACGTGCGACGAAGCGGGATCTGTCCGGGATCGCCGCGGTGCTGGCGGAAGCATTCTTCGATGATCCGGCGATGACCTGGCTGCTGCCCGACGACAACGGCCGGAAACGCCGGCTGCGCGTCTTCTTCGGGACACTGCTGCGGCACGAGATGCTGCGTCCCGGCGGCGTGGAGCTGGCCCGTGCCGGTGACCGGTTGGTCGGGGCGGCGTTGTGGCTGCCTCCGGGTCGGTGGCATCCGCGGCTGCGACTGGCCGAGCTGCCCGGGCTCGTTCGGGCCTTCGGCCGGCGACTGGGCCCCGCATCGGTGATGGCCAGCGCGCAGGCCCGTGCCCACCCCGGCGGTGAACCGCACTGGTACTTGTCCGCGATCGGCGTTCATCCGGATGCCCAGGGCAGCGGGGTGGGCGGGGCGTTGCTGCGGGCACGGCTGGCGCACTGCGACGCGGCGGGGATTCCGGCCTACCTGGAGTCCAGCAAGACCACCAATGTGTCGCTGTACGAGCACTTCGGGTTCGAGGTCACCGGTGCCCTGGTACTCCCCGGGGACGCCCCGCCGATACCCACGATGTGGCGTCACTCTCGGGTTCGAGGCGGACGGCCGCCCGCCGAACGCTAGCCTTACCGGCGTGCAGCAGCGACCCGACTGGGTGCCGGATGGCGTCGAGATCACCGTGCCCAACGCGGCCCGGATGTACGACTACGCCCTGGGCGGCTATCACAACTTCGCGGTGGACCGCGAGTTCGTGGCGCAGATGGAGAAGCTGTCCCCCGGAGCGGCCACGATCGGCATCGCCAACCGCGCCTACGTCGGCCGGGTGGTGCGGTGGCTGGTGAACGCCGGCATCCGGCAGTTCCTGGACGTCGGCTCCGGCATCCCCACGCTGGGCAACGTGCACGAGGTCGCCCAGGCGGCGGCACCGGACGCGCGGGTGGTGTACGTGGACATCGATCCGGTCGCGGTGGCGCACAGCGAGGCGATCCTGGCCGGCAACCCGCTGGCCGCGGTGATCGAGGCCGACGTGCGGCGCCCGACGGAGATCCTCTACCACGAGGCCGTCACCGGGCTGCTCGACTTCGGCAAGCCGGTGGCCGTGCTCCTCAACGCGGTACTGCACTTCGTGTCCGATGCGGACGATCCGGCGGGCATCGTCGCGAAGATCCGGGAGCCGCTGGTGCGCGGCAGTTACGTCAGCATCACGCACGGTAGCGCCATCGCGAGCCTGCCGGCGGAACGTGAGGGCATCGAGGAGACCTACCAGCAGACGCCGACGTCACTGCACCTGCGCACGGGTGATCAGGTGGCGGCGCTGCTGTCCGGCATGGAGTTGATCGAACCCGGCGTCGTACCGGTCACCGAGTGGCATCCGGACGCGTCGGACCTGGACGAACCGGACGACAAGCCGCTGCCCGCCGTGATCGGGGTGCTGGCGCGGCAGCCCTGAACTGAGGAGTGTGCGGCGTGACCGAACGGCCCGACTGGGTGCCCGAGGGCGTGGAGATCACCGTCCCCAACGTCGCCCGCATGTACGACTACATGCTGGGCGGCTACCACAACTTCACCGTGGACCGGGAGAACGCCGAGCGACTGGAGGCGGTCGCGCCCGGCGCGACCGCGATATTACGGGCGAACCGTGCGTTCGTCGGCCGGTCGGTGCGGTGGCTGGTGGCCGCGGGCATCCGGCAGTTCCTGGACATCGGCTCCGGTATCCCCACGCTGGGCAACGTGCACGAGATCGCCCAGGCGATCGCGCCCGACGCGCGCGTCGTGTACGTGGACATCGACCCGATCGCCGTCGCGCACAGCAAGGCCATCCTGGCCGACAATCCGCTCGCCGACGCGTTGCAGGCCGACCTGACCAAACCGGTGGAGATCCTGCGCGACCCGGACGTGACCGGGCTGCTCGACTTCACCCGGCCGGTCGCCGTCCTCCTCAACGCGGTGCTGCACTTCGTGTCCGACGCGGACGATCCGGCCGGCATCCTGGACGAGCTCCGGTCGGCCACGGTCAGCGGCAGTTACCTCACCATCACGCACGGTACGGCCCTGCGCGACTGGCAGGATCAGCAGCAGGGCGCGGGCCGGCTGCTGGACCGCACGCCCACGGCCATGTACCTGCGCGACCCGGAGCAACTGGCGGCCATGCTGTCCGGTATGGAGCTGATCGAACCGGGTATCGTGCCGGTGGACGACTGGCATCCCGATCTGGCGACCGTCGAGGACGACGACGACGCGCCACCGCCGGCCGTACTCGCCGTCGTCGCGCGGCAACGCTGAGCGTCAACCCCACAGTCACCTTCCGTGTCCGATGAGGACGATCGCCGCTCGCAGGCCGTGACATCGAGGCATACGTCGCGTGACATCGTTGGTACGCAATGACATCGTCATCCTCTGGTATGCCAACCGTGGTGGCCGACGCAGTAGCCTGTGCTGGATCATGAACGCTGGCGGGGAACGCGAAGGACGTGTGCGGCGTGGCCGAACCACCTGACTGGGTGCCGGAAGGCGTCGAGGTCAGCGTGCCCAATCCCGCGCGCGTCTACGACTACGTGCTCGGCGGCTACCACAACTTCGCCGCCGACCGCGAGTTCGTCGACCAGGCGCTCAAGGTCTGGCCGAACGCGGCCGCCGTCGGCCATGCGACTCGTGCGTTCACCCGGCGTTCCGTACAGTGGCTGGTGCGCGACGCGGGTATCCGGCAGTTCCTGGACATCGGCTCCGGCATCCCCACCTTGGGCAACACGCACGAGATCGCCCAGGCGGCGGCGCCGGAGTCGCGTGTCGTGTACGTCGACATCGACCCGGTCGCGGTCGCGCACAGCAAGGCGATCCTGGCCGGCAACCCGCTGGCCGACGCACTGCAGGCCGACCTGCGGGACATGGACGACATCGTGACCAGCGAGGTCACCGCGCTGCTCGACTTCGACCGACCGGTGGCGGCGATGTTCAACGGGGTGCTGCACTTCGTCAGCGACTTCGACGAGGCAACGGCGGCGATGGAGCGGTTACGGGCCTGGATGGTCCGCGGCAGTTACCTCGTCATCACGCACGGTACAGCAGTGGCGGAACTCACCCGGGAACAGCAAGGGGTCACCGATCTCTACCGCAGCAACCACACCACCCCCGGCCGACTGCGCACACCCGACGAGATCAAGGCCCTGGTGGGCGGGATGGAGGTGGTCGACCCCGGCATCGTCCCGGTCACGGACTGGCATCCAGATCCGGAGGAAACGGACGACTTGGCCCCGCCGGCCATGCTGGCCGTCGTCGCACGGCAGCCGTAACCGGACGTTTCAACAGGTTCGTGATCAGACACACTGGCTTTTCGGTTGTTGCCGAGACACAATCACACGGCCGGGTACCCAGGTAGTTTCGCCGATCCCAGGGTCGGGATCTGGCAGTCCGTAGTCGCACGCTCACGTCGGGAAGCAGCGTCATGACCGAGAACGGCAGTTCGCCACAGCGCGACGCCCCGGCCGCACCGCTGTTGCGGGTGGTGCCGCCGGAGACGCGGCTGAGCGCGATGGCACGGCTGTGGGCGCGGGTGGTGGCGCGGTCCAGCTTCGTACCGGAGGGTAGGTCCACGGCCAGGGCGGTGCTGGAGAACGCGCTGCGGGCTCTCGTCGACGCGTTGACCAGCGATTCGTTCGATCCGACGCGGGGCCGGGCGATCGGTCGCGCGCTGGTGGCCAGCCACATCTCGTCGCCGAAGGCACTGGGCGACTCCATCGACCTGCTCGGCGGCCGGCTGCTGGACGAGTTGGGCATCGACGACGAGCAGGCGCCGCGCCGGCTGGCCGCACTGCTCGGCCAGGTCGCCACCGGTTTCACCGAGTCGCTGCGCGACGCGGCACTGGGCGCGGCGGAGGACATCAACAAGGCGGAACGCACGGCGTGGCGCGACCAGCAGCGCAAGCTCCACCGCCGGTTGCAGCACGCGCTGCTGCACGACCAGTTGACCGATCTGCCCAACCGGGCCCAGTTCACCGGCTGGCTGGCGGAGACGCTGGCCAGGGCGCCTGTGGACGCGCGGCTGGGGCTGTGCCTGGTCAATCTCGACCGGTTCAAGGCGATCAACGACTCGATCGGCATGGAGAAGGCCGACCAGGTCCTGCTGGCCGTGGGCAACCGGCTGTCCGCGCAGGCCGGGCGGTACGGCCACTTCCTGGCCCACCTGGGTGCGGACACGTTCGCCATCGGCGTGGCGCGCACGAACGACAGTGACGACGTGGCGAAGGTCGCCGACCGCGCGTTGCGCACGCTGGCTGATCCCATTCGCCTGGACGGCATGCAGATCCCGATCACCGCCAGCGCCGGCATCGTCGAGCGCGCGGCAGCGGGTGCGCAGGCGACCGAGCTGATCCGGGCCGCCGACATCAGTGTCGGCTGGGCGAAGACCGATCAGGACCGGTACCGCCAGGGTGGCCGGTGGGCGCTGTTCGACCCCGACCGCAACGCCGCCGAGGTGCGCAGGCACACGCTGACCGCGGAGATCCCCGGCGCGCTGGCGCGGGGCGAGTTCGAGTTGGCCTACCAGCCGTTGGTGCGGCTGGCCGACCAGGAGTTGGTCGGCGTCGAGGCGCTCGCCCGGTGGAACCACCCGGTGCACGGCTGGGTCAGCCCAGGGCAGTTCATTCCGTCCGCGGAGGACACCGGACTGATCGTGCCGCTCGGCCTGGCCTTGCTGGAGAAGGCATGCGCACAGGCGGCCGCATGGCGGGCGTCGACCGGGCAGTCGCTGATCATGAGTGTGAACCTGGCCGTGGCGCAGATCCGCACACCGGGCCTGCTCGCCAGTATCACGGACGTGTTGCGGCGCACCGGCTGGCCGGCCGAACTGCTGCAGTTGGAGATCACCGAGAGCGCGTTCATCGGGACCGACGACGACGCGATGGACATCGTGCACGGGTTGGCCGATCTGGGGATCGGGTTGGCGATCGACGACTTCGGCACCGGTTATTCGAGCCTGGCTTACCTTTCCGAGTTGCCGGTGACGAATCTCAAGCTGGCGGCCAGTTTCCTGCGTGACCTGGACGCGCAGACCAAGACGGCCAGGTCGAACCTGACCATCCTGCCGGCCCTGATCAAGCTCAGCCACGACCTGGATGTCTCAGTGACGGCGGAGGGTATCGAGGAAGCCGCCCAGGCGACCCACCTCAAGGGCCTGGACTGCGACTACGGCCAGGGCTACCACCTGGGCCGCCCCATGCCGGCCGACAACGTCACGGCCCTGCTCCCCCAGCGCTGAGTCACACGTTCGGGATCTCGTTCGCGTCGTTCGCGTCCTCCACGAAACCCTGTACGGAATCGATCGCGACCTGCAACGCCTGCACGAACTTCTGGTGACCGGCGAGCCGGTTGCCCACGCCGTGGGTGGCGTCGAGCTGTGCTTCGAGCGCGGCCAGGACCGGCACGTTCACCACATCCGCCGCGCAGAGCAGCTTGCCGCACACGAAGTAACCGGGATCGGTCGGGTCGTTCGTCCACCAGCCGTCCGTGCCCACGGCGACGCTGATGCCGTAGTCGATGGTGTCGACGTCGAGACCCATCTGCATCATCGCCTCGTACGC
Source organism: Pseudonocardiaceae bacterium (assembly GCA_036491115.1). Taxonomy (GTDB): domain Bacteria; phylum Actinomycetota; class Actinomycetes; order Mycobacteriales; family Pseudonocardiaceae; genus DATEPR01. The sequence continues at coordinate 136,414 of DASXCQ010000078.1, read as the reverse complement.
CTTGACGAGGGCACCACCGGCCCGCTTGACGTTCTCGTCGAAGCTCTTGTGGCTGGTGTTCGTGCTGGCCGTCAGGGCCGTGAGGTTGTCGGGATCCGTGTTGGACCCGCCGAAACAGGCGTTGAGCAGATGGCCGGCCCGGAAAGCCTTGCCATAGCGCCCCTCGGCGGCGTCGATGTTCGGCAACGCGGTTCGATCCGCTTTGCTGTTGACGTTCAGGACACCACCCGGCCCGAGGATCGCCGTGGACCGCATGCCGCCCGCGCCCGGACGGTCCGCGGGCGTGTAGAAGGGATCTCCGTTGGCGACGTAGCGAATGTGCCCCAACGTGTCGACGGTGACGGTGTCGATCTTGACCCGTTTCACCTCCGGTTGCTGGGCGATCTCCTCCAGCTTGCGCTTGCTCTTCTGCTTGTCCGTCGGCATCAACTCGTCTTCCGAGTCGCTCTGCACGGGGGTGGCGTTCTCGTCGACCTCGCTGTCGGAGCCGCCGTTGGAGTCGTCGTCCGGGTGGTAGTTGCCCTTTTTCGTCGCGTTCTGGTAGCGCTTCTTCGCCGCTCTGAGGAACTCTCGTTCCTTGGCCTCGATGCGCGCGTCCCTCGCACTGGTCACGACTGCGACTCCATTTCCGCCAGCAACATCTTCGTCAGTTCGATACGGCGTTCCTCGGGGATCTCGGCGAACTCCGGATTCTCGGCCACCACGTCGGCCATCAGTTGCTGGGCCGTCACCTCGGGCGCGGGTTCGGCGGGTGCGGGCGCCTGGATGGTCACGCCGTACTGGCCCAGCGTCGTGACGCGGTCGGCGGCCGCCATCGGTTGGAGGTAGTCGAGCAGTTGGGTCGCGGGCGTGGTGAACCCGGCATCCGCCGCGTAGTAGAGGAACCACTCGCGGAACGGGCCCCAACTCTCCCCGGTGCCGTTCCACTGGCGGCCGTTCTGGGCGAGGTGCGCGTACCAGGCGGTCTCGTCGTAGGCCGCCGCCGGAGCCGGGGGCGCTGCCGGTTGCTGCTCGGGCGGAAGCTGCCGGGTCAGCCACTGGTAGACGTGGCCGGCCAGGTCGTCGGAGTCCACGATGGCGGTCCGGTCGCTGTCGGACAGCTCGTCCAGCCAGGTCAGGAGTTCGTCGGCGACGGAATCGCGGGTGGCCGCCGCCAGTTCGGTGCGCAGGTCCTCGCGGCGCTGCTGCCAGGATTCGCCCGGTCGTTCCACGACACCCGCTCGCAGCTTCTCCACCGGAGCCGCCAACCATGCCCACGCCTCGTCCGCAGTCGCCATCCTGCCTCCCTCACCGATCACCTGCGGTAAGGCAATCACCGGGCGCGGACCGGAAGTATGCGGTACGGGCACGTTTCGACGTACGGTTCGCTGCCGCTTGGCGCACCAGGACCAGCGGTCGACCGCGCCGAGCCGGACACGCGGCACACTGGCGACATGACGCCAGACCAACCGGTTTCCCCGGAGCGCCAGCGGCCCACGCGAGCCCGATTGTGGCGAACGCTGCTGGTCCTCCTGGTGGTCCCGTTGGTGGTCTACTTCGTCGCCCGGCCGTTCGTCGGTGACGACGCGACGGCGCTCGGTTACACCGCGGGGGCGGAACTGGTCATCGCCCTGGTGCGCTCCCGGTCGCGGCGCCGGTGGCCGATCTGGTCGATCCTGCTGACGGCGTCGGCCGTTGTCTGGTTCGGCGGCGCGCTCGCGCTCACCATCCTGACCCACGGCAATCCGTTGCCGTTCAAGCTGGAACGCCCGATCTACAGCGGGATCGTCGGCCTGGTCCTCCTGGCGTCGGTGGCCATCGGACGCCCGATCGGCTCGTCCTTCGTCCAGCGTCACCAGAACCGGCCCCTGGTCATCGACAGCCCCGGCCAACCGCGTCGCCGACCGCCGGGCACGCGGATGATCAGCGTGGTCGTGGGTGGTGTCGGCCTCCTGTTCGTGGTGGAGGCGTTGGTCACCATCGGCTGGGCGTTCGCGCTGCCGACCGCCGCCTTCGTGGTGGTGTCGCGCGTGTTCGACCTGCTCTTCGCATTGTTCGCGACGATCGCGCCGATGGTGTTCGCCGTCGGGTTCCTCTTCCGGCAGGCGCGCCGGGCCGACCCTTGTTCGGCGGGGTTGCCGGCCCACAACACGCCGGACTCGTCGTCGGACAACTCGTCGTCCGACGATCCCCGCTGAGGGCGGGGACGTTCTCCGGCGTGCACACGTAGCCGGCCGGCAACCACTGCACCGGTACAGCACTGTTGATCGCCGGTTATGCGTATCGGACGGGCCCGGACCCGCCTCCTGTTTCCCATCACTCCCGGCCGCGACGGCCGGTCAGCAAGGAGGTTCCCGACATGACCAGTCCGGCGAGACGTCGGATCGCTCGCTACGGGTGGATCGCCGATCTGCCCGACGCGCGCGATCACCTGTTCAGCGCCCCGCGTGCCGCACTTGCCACCCTCCCGACCAACACCGACCTGAGCACCGGCCTGCCCGAGGTGTACGACCAGGGAAAACTCGGCAGTTGCACCGCGAACGCCATTGCTGGGGCGTTCGAGTTCGCGCTGCGGCACCAGAAGCTGGTCGACTTCATGCCGTCCCGCCTGTTCATCTACTACAACGAGCGGGCCATCGAGGGGCACGTCAGCACCGACTCCGGTGCCCAGATCCGGGACGGTCTGCGCACCGTGAGCAAGCAGGGTGTCTGTGCCGAGTCGGAATGGCCGTACGACGGCGTCGCCGCCGATCCGGACACCACCGTGTTCCCGCCGAACGCGCGCGCCGCGACCAAGCCGACCGACCAGTGCTACCAGGACGCGCTCGCCAACACCGCGACGGCCTACCAGCGGGTGAGCCAGGACATCGACCAGATGCGTGGCTGCCTCGCGGCCGGGTTCCCGTTCGTCCTCGGTTTCACCGTGTACCAGAGTTTCGAGAGCGACGAGGTCGCGTCGACCGGCGAGGCGCAGCTCCCCCGGCCGGGTGAGCAGGTACTGGGCGGGCACGCCGTGCTGGCCACCGGTTACGACGACACGCAGCAACGCTTCCTGGTCCGCAACTCCTGGGGCACTTCCTGGGGCAAGGACGGCTACTTCTCCATGCCCTACGCCTACCTCACCAACCACCGCCTGGCCTCCGACTTCTGGACCGTCCGCGTGGTGAGCTGACCCGATTCCGGACCGGCCGGGCGGGTGCCACGGCCGGTCCGGGTGCGCGTACTAGGGTTGGGCGCATGGAGCGAGTCGATCATGTCGCGGTCGCCGAACTGTTGGCCAGACTGGCCGAGTTGGAACACGGCGCGAAGATCGGCGTCGACGAGGCGGAACGGCTCGCTGACGACGATCCCGCCGCCGTTCTGCGGCAACGCGTCTTCAGCGAGGGCGAAGTCTCCGGCCTGGTCCTGGCCCAGCGCACCGTGCGCGAACTGGCCGGCTGGCCGGTCGAGGCCGACTCCAACCGCACCTGATCACCCGGCACACGGCGCCGGACCGGCGATAATGGACGTATGACCGCTGAACCCGGCATGCGGGCCGACGCCAGGCGCAACCGGGCGCGCATCATCACCGCCGCACAGGAGGCGTTCGCGGCCGAGGGGCTTTCCGTGCCGCTGGACGAGATCGCCCGGCGGGCCGGCGTGGGCGCGGGCACCGTGTACCGCCATTTCCCCACCAAAGAAGCTCTGTTCGAAACCATCGTGCTGGGCCGCATCACCGCCATGGGCGACCGGATCCGCCACTGGGCCGCCGATCCGCAGCCGGGGTCGGCCTTCTTCGCGATGCTCGACGAACTCGCCGAGCAGGGCGCCATGAAGCGCGACCTGACCGACGCGCTGACCGCGGCCGGCGTCGACATCTCCGACGGACTGGCCGAGGCCCGCGACGGCATCCGCGCGTCCATGGGCACGCTGCTGGCCAGGGCCCAGGCAGCGGGCGCGGTTCGCACGGACGTCACCACAGACGACCTGGCCACCCTGCTGGGCACCGTCTTCCTCGCCGCTCGCCAGCAGGACCAGGACATACCTCGGCGGGCGCTCGCGGTGATCGCGGACGGACTCCGCGCCTAAGCAGGTCGGCGCAGTGTCAGCAGGAGGTTCGCCCGTCGGGGTGGAATGCGTGCCTCGCAGGTGGTCTCCCATCCGGGCATCGCCGTGGCCAGTAGCCCGTCCAGCTCCGCCCTCGGCATGAACCGCACACCCGCGTCACCCGAGATCCCGCGGTCCGCGACGAATGCCACCGCGGTGCCCATCCCGCCGCGGTGCTCCCACTCCTTCACCGCGACCGTGCCGCCCGGCGCGGTCAACGCCGCTGCGTCGCGCAACACCGCGTCCCGTTCCCCGTCGGACACGTGGTGCACCACGTCGCACAACATGACGAGGTCGAACGGTTGCGGACTCTCGTCGATCAGTTCGGCGGTGGTGATCCGCCGGAACTCCACGCCCTCGGGGTCTCCGTCGTACATGCGCCCCGGCTCGGCCATGCCGGGGTCCAGTCCGACGAGCGTGGCGTTCGGCAGGACCCGGCGAAGCGCGGCGGCCATCGCGCCGTCCCCGCAACCGACCTCCAGAATCCGCTTCGCGTCCGGTGCCACGGAGCCCACCGTCACCGCCAGGCTGTCCAGATCGATGAACATCTCCCGGTACACCCGAATCGCCGCCGGCTCCAACGGGCCCAACGCCCGCCGGACGGCACTGCCCAACGACATCCGCCCCACCCTTTCCTAGACCAGGGCCGGCACCCTACTCTCCCGCCCAACAGCCCGATCGGTTGCCGCGAATGCGAACAGGCACTAGGAATGCGGCAGCGGACTGGCCGACGCCGGTCGTAGCGCGTCCAGCACCAGCACCAGGTAGCGCCGCCATTCCGTGCCGCCTGGCTCGGTCAGCCGCAGCGTGCTGATCAGCATGAAAACCAGCGGTGGCAGGTCGGCGGGCGTCAGGTCGGCGCGGATCTGACCGGCGTCCTGGCCGCGCCGGACGATGGTGGCGAGTTCGGTGAAGAACCGCGCCATGATCGCGTCGACGAGTCGGCGGGGGTCTCGGGCCGCCTTGATGGTGGCGTGTTCCTCGGCGGCGACGGTGAGGGCCGCGTCCAGCGTGGCGACCATGCCGCGCCACGGGTCCGGATCGGCCAGGGCGCCGGCCAGCACGGGTTCGACCTGTTCGGCGTAGCGCCATTCGACGACCGCCTGGATCAGGTCGTCCTTGCTGGGAAACCGCCGGTACAGCGTGGCGACGCCGACGCCGGCCCGCCGGGCGACCTCGTCCAGCGCCACGTCGGTGCCGGACTCGGCGAACGCGGCCCGCGCCGCGCGCACGATCCGTTCCGCGTTGCGTGCCGCGTCGGCCCGCAACGGCCGCGTGGCAGGCACGTCCATGACCAGCACCGTAACAGAATCCCGCGTTACTGAGAGCTCACTACCGGTTGTGGTACTGTCACCGCCACAGGCAAATGATAGTCCGATATCGCTTGATGGGGATCATGCCGATGACCGAGACGCCGACGATGCCCGTACACATCCGCCGCGACCGGTTCGATCCGGTTCCCGAACTCGTCCGCATGCGCGAGGAGTCCCCGCTCAGCCGCGTGACGATGCCGTGGGGCACCGAAGCGTGGCTGGCCACCCGGTACGACGCCGTCCGCACCGTCCTCGGCGACACGGCCCGGTTCAGCAACGCGGGCGGCTCCGGGGGCCGCCGGGGACCGTTGCAGGGCAGTGGCGACGACACCACCAGCGAGAACCGCACCGGCTTCCTGCTCGGCTACGACCCACCCGACCACACCCGCCTGCGCAAGCTGCTCACCGCCGAGTTCACCGTCGCCCGCATGCGTCGGCTGCGCCCGAGGGTGGAGACCATCGTCGCCGAGCACCTGGACGCGATGGCGGCTGCCGGTTCGCCCGCCGACCTGGTGGCCGACTTCGCGCTGCCGGTGCCGTCCCTGGTGATCTGCGAGCTGCTCGGCGTGCCCTACTCCGACCGCGACGAGTTCCAGCGCCTGTCCCGCGCCCGGCTGGACATGTCCCGCGACATCGAGGTCAGGATCGCCGCGGGCGACGAGGCCCGCCGCTACATGGCCGGTCTGATCGCGCAACAGCGCAAGTCTCCCGGCGAGGGCATGCTCGGCATGCTGATCCGCGAGCACGGTGACGACATCGACGACGGCGAGCTCACCGGTGTCGCTGACCTGTTGTTGTTGGCCGGCCACGAAACCACGTCCAACATGCTCGGCCTCGGCACGCTGCTCCTGCTCCGCAGGCCCGGCCAGCTCGCCATGATGCGTGACCCGGCCCGGGTGGACAACGCCGTCGAGGAACTGCTGCGCTACCTGTCCGTCGTGCACACCGTCATGCCGCGCATGGCCTTGGTGGACACCACAGTGGACGGCCAGCGGATCAGGGCGGGCGAACTCGTGCTGTGCTCACTGCCGGCCGCCAACCGCGACCCGTCACTCGGCGAGAATCTGGACGACGTGGACCTGGCCAGGGCCGTCACCACGCACCTGGCCTTCGGCCACGGCATCCACCACTGTCTCGGCGCGCCCCTGGCCAGGATGGAGATGCGCATCGGCTACCCGGCCCTGTTCGACCGCTTCCCCACCCTGCGACTCGACGTCCCGTTCGAACAGGTCCCGTTCCGCGCGTTCTCCGTCGTCTACGGGATCAGTGCCCTGCCCGTCGCCTGGTAGCCGCAGCGCGATCACCACGAGCACACCGGCCAGCACGTAGGCGACGCCCTGGATCGCGATGACCGGCACCACCCCGAGTACGCCGCCGAGCAGGCCGGCGGCCGCGATGCCGATCAGGCTCGTGGCACCCGACGTCGTCGCCACGGCGCCGAAGACGCGACCCCGGTGCCGGTCGTCGGTGCCGGTCTGCAGCGTGCTGGTGTAACCGGCGACCATCGCCGCGCCCGGTACGCCGACGATGGTGATCAGCACACCCGCCGGCCACAAAGCGTGTCCCACCAACGGATACAGGAACAGCAACAGGTCGATCCCACCGAACAGCACGGCACCCACGCCGACCAGTGTCCGGGGCGACCACCGGTGCCCGTACGCCGCCACCGCCAGGCCACCCGCGATGCCACCGACCGCCTGCAACGCCAGGATCACGCCGTAGGCCGCAGCGCCCGCGTGCAGCACACCGGTGATGAACGGCGCGAACAGCGTCGTCACCACACCCTCACCGATCGACGTGACAGCGAGGAACACGAAGATCAAGCGCAGCAACGGTTTCCGCAACACCAGCTGGATCCCGGACTGCCACTCCTGGCGGACGGCGGCCAGCCGCCGCCGCACCTCGCCCCGCTCCGGAGCCTTCGGCAGCGCGCGGATCAGCACCAGCAACCCGGCCGACACCAGGAAACTCACGCCGTCCACCGCCGCGACCGCGCTCAGTCCACCGAACCCGGCAGCCACACCACCCAACGCCGAGCCGACCAGCCGCGCGATGCCCTGGATCTGTCCGTTGGCACCGTTCGCCGCGACGAGTTCGTCCTCGCCGACCAGGTGCGGCACCGCGGCCCGCTCGGCGGGCGTGAAGAACTGCTCGATACTGCTTTCCCACAGTGCCACCAGGTACACGATCCACACCCGGCTCGCGTCGTGCACCAACAGCAGCGGCAGCAGACCGACGGCCAGCAGCAGATCGGTGACCACCATCGTGATCTTCCGGTTCCACCGGTCGACGAACACCCCGGCGAGCGACCCCAGCAGTTGCGGTGCGAACGCGGCCAGCACCATCACGCCGGACGCGAGCGTGGAACCGGTCAGCGCATAGACGGAGAACGTCAGGCCGATGGTCAGGACCCAGTCCCCGGTCAGCGACACGAGGCCGGCGGTGAGCAGCAGTCGGTAGTCACGGTGTGCGGCCAGCAGCCGCCACAGGCGACGCACGTCAGTTCCCCGATTCGGTCGGCTCGAGCACGGAGACCAGGAGGGTGAGGTCGACCGGGACCGTGCCGGCCGGGCGCTGGGTGTCGTCGCCGAGATGGTGCCGGTCCACCAGCGGCACGATGAGCGCCTCGATCGCGCCGTTCAGCTGGGCGAGTTCGTCCCGGGTCAGGTAGATCAGGTTGGTGCTGACGCCGGTGACCTCGCGCCAGTCGTCGTCCCGCCGTCGCTGCCAGGCCACCAGGTTGGCCAGCGACCGCTCGGCGAACAGCCTTTCCAGCACGTCGGCAGCGGCGGCGCTCCGCGGATCCCGGGGGGCGGCGGTCCAGTTGGACGACCCCGGTGTCATCCGCCAGGGTCTGTCCCTGCTGTTGGTGGTCTCGGCCGGTTCCACGAAGCCGTACTTGGCGAGTTGGCGCATGTGGTGCGACGCCAACGCCTGGCTGATGCCGAGTTGTCGAGCCGCGGCGGCGGACGTGATCGGACCGTCTCGGCCGACGATGCCGAGCAGATCCAGCCGAACCGGGTGCGCCATGGCCCGGATCGCCATCGGGTTGTCCAGCAGCCGAACCCTGCGCTCATCACCCGACCCCAAGGACATGCTTTGAATGTACCTGGGGCCCGGACGATGTCAAGCACATGCTTGGAGTCGGCTCGCCGCTAGGGTGGAACGCATGGCTACGGACCGACTACCTGATCCGGAATCCCCCTTCGGCAAGGCCGTGCACGAGCGACTGGCCGGCGAACCCCTCATCTGGCTGACCACGGTCGGCAAGGACGGCACACCCCAGCCCAACCCGGTGTGGTTCCTGCACGACGACGGCGAGATCCTGGTCTACAACCTGGCATCGGCCAACCGGCTGGCGCACATCCGGCAGCGCCCGCAGGTGGCGCTCAACCTCAACGGTGACGAGCACGGCGGCAGCATCGTGGTGATCACCGGCGTGGCGCGACTGGCGCCGGACGAGCTACCGCCGGACCAGCACCCGGCCTACCTCGCGAAGTACGCCGGCCCGATGGCCAACGTCAGCGGCAGCGCGGAGAAGTTCGCCCAGACCTATCACGTGGCGATGCGGATCGACATCACCAAGGTCCGGGGGTTCTGAAGCCTTACGCCGGCCGGTCCTTGAGCTGAGCGATCAGCAGCGGCAGCGCGGCGCACGAGAGGACCGGCCCGGCCGGGTTCTTGCTGTCCCGGAGCGCGACCCGATCACGACGAACCTCGACACACGAATCGGCACTCGCACTGTGGGCGGACTTCCGCCAGTCATTCGCCGACATGCTTCTCCAATTCGATCAGCCGGGCGCCCAGTATGGCTCGGGATTCAGCCTCATCGCATGCTAGCACACGCGCGAGATCCACTGCCTCCATATACGAGCGCACATCCTTTGGATTATGCAGGAATATGCCGGACCAGCCGGTGTCGACATGGATGATTCCGCCGTCCAGCACCATGAACTGCCCGTCGCGCGAAGGCAGCCAACCACTTGCGAAGCGCATCAGACGGAGATGGACATTCGGCCGCCGACACAAGTCGAGAACATGCCGAATCTGATCGGTCATCACCGCCACACCGCCGACCATCCAATACAACGCGGACTCACCAAGAAATGAGTGGAATTCCAATGGGCTGGGTTCCCGCAACGCATCTCGGCGGCCCAGCCGAATCTCCACCCGGCGAACGATCTCGGCCGGCGGAATGCGCTCACCTCGCATGATCGCCGTCATATAGGCTTCCGACTGCAACAGGCCCGGGAAGATCGATGCCGCCACGTGGTCGATGCGCGTCGCGCTCTGCTCCATGTCCACCATGGCCGCCAAATGCTGGCGTTGGTCGGGGAGCGTCCAGGCGACCCAGCCGGGTGCGTCGGTGCCGTAGGCGAGCGCGAGGATCTCGTCGTACTGCTCGCCGCGAATCTCCAACGCGGTCAACAGTTGCGCGACGTCCTCCGGCTTCGGCGTGCGGTCGGCGGTCTCGTAGCGGGACACCACACCGGAGTTCTTCCCGATCCGCTCCCCCAGTTCCCGCAACGTCAATCCACGGCTCTCCCGTGCCGCCCGCAGCGCGGCCGCGAGCCGCAACCCCCTTCGGGGTCCTGGACATGAGTCCTCCGTCCCAGGTTCACCCGCTGCGCGGTGGTAGCGGGCTTGGCGTTTGTCACGACGCTGTCGCAAGCTGTGGCAGCGGAATGCGGAATGCGAACGGAGATGTGATGACTCAGACCCTGCCAGACGACAACCCGCCCGACCAGAAGGACACGCCGGACTCGTTCCGGGAACGGCTGATGGCGTCCATCGCCGAGGATGCGTCGTTTCTGCGGCCGAGGCTGTTCTCCATTTACGGCGTGGACCACCAGGGCGCGCCGTATCTGGGCTGGGGCATGCAATTGTGCGACGACGACGCGTTCTACTACCTACCGGGAGCACGCGTGACATGGACGTCGAAAACAGCCGAACAGGTGCACGAGAAGCTCAATCTTGCCGGCGAGGCAAGGCTGGTCTGGCTGGATGAATAACGGCTACAACCAGCCGAGGTTGTCCGGCGCGGCAGCCCAGCCCACGACGGGCGGCGGCAGGATCTCCCCGAACGCCCACTGCCCCAGGACATCCCGCAACTGCGCGAGGGTGATGAAGGCGGCGGGGGGAAACACGGTCTCGTGCTCGTTCCACGAGTCGTAGGACAGCACCAGACCGTCCCGACCGGCGTCGCCACTGGAGATCCAGCGATACAGGTGGCCGGCCTCGTGATCGGCGGCCAGCAACGCGGCTGCCGCCACCTGGTGTTCGGCGCTGAACTGGAAACGCAGGCCGGACAGGTCGTGCTCGGGGCGGAACGGGTAGATCGCCGCCCGGCGGTAGAGCCGGGAGGTGCCGAACGACTCGCCGGACGTGACCAGGTAGTCCAGGAACCGGGTCAGTTCGGCCGCTGCCCGGAATGTCACGTTGTAGGTGGCGGATGCGGACCGGAAGTGGCCGGCGACATGCCAGTCGCAGCCGGCCAGTCGGCTGTGCCGGACCAGGTCGGACCATGCCACGGGTTGCTCGGCTGACGTCATCCGCCTGAGATTAGTGCCAGAGGGTCACGTACACCGGTGGACGAAAACGGGACGGGGGTACGCCGGCGCCGGGCTCGCGCATGATGCGCATGGCGGCGGGCGTGCCGAGGAAGTGCACGAAGGAGTCGGCGGACGCCGAGCGGCGGCCGGCGGGCGGCCCGGTGACGTACCAGGGTGCGGCGAACGGAGTAGCGGGCGTTTCCACAATTCGCAACTCGCCCCGCCGGACCCGGTTCGCCACCAGGTGTTCGATCGCCGGGGCCGCGCCGGCACCGTCAGCGGCGGCTGCCCAGGCGGCGGTCTGGCTGGGGAAGACCATCACGCGTTCCTCGTCCACCCGCAGCGCGCGTAACAGGCGGCCGGTGTCGCTGTCCGGGTCGGTGCCGGAGGAGTCGACCAGCCACGGCCACTGGGCCGGATTGCGGTGGGCGCGTTCGGTGCCGGCGACCACCACCACGAGACGGGCACGGAACAGCGGCTGGCTGAACAGTTCCGGTGTGTTGTCGCCGGCCAGGTTGGGTCCGATGGCCAGGTCGGCGAGGCGGTTGCCGACCAGGACGGGCATCTCGCCGGTGGCGGCGACGCCGGCCATGGTCTCGATCCGATGGTTGGAGCGGACGGCGAACGCCTCGACCAGGGGCGGTGCGACGAATTCGGCGAGTGGTCCGTCGGCGACGACGCGTAGTTGTTCCGGCGCGCCACGGGCCGCCCGCACCCCGGCCTCCGCGTCGGCGCCGAGCGCGACCATCTGCGCGGCGATGGACAGCAGCCGGCCGCCCCCCGCGGTGAGCGTCATGCCGTTGGCGCCGCGGACCAGCAGCGGGTCGCCGAAGTGTTTGCGCAGGGCGGCCAGCGCCTGGGAGACGGCGGGCTCGCTGACGTCCAGCGCGTGCGCCGCCGCCGACACCGAACCGAGCCGGGCCACCAGGACGAACGCGCTCAACTGCGTCAGTGTCACGTCGTCCCTTCTGATCATGGCCAGCAGATGCGGCCCGACAGCCGGAAAATGACCGCATTCGCGGAGCTCAGCGGACGTCCTAACCGATCGATTATCTCTCTGTTGTCCGCAGGTCAGCAGGACGGCACGCTGTACGTCCACAACGATGTGGAGGACGCATGCAGGTACCCGCGCCATTCCAGTACGAGCGTGCCACCAGCGTCGAGCACGCGCTGGCACTGCTCTCCCGCTACGGACCGGAGGCCAGGGTGGTGGCCGGCGGGCACAGCCTGCTGCCCATGATGAAGCTGCGTCTGGCGCAGCCGGAGGCCCTGGTGGACATCAACGATGTGACCGAACTGGCCGGGCTGCGGCTGGACGGTCACGACCTGAGCATCGGCGCCATGGTGCGGCATGCCCAGCTGCTCGACTCGGCGCTGGCCAGCGAGCACTTCACGATCCTGCGGGACGCGGAACGGGTGATCGCCGATCCGGTGGTGCGCAACCGGGGCACGGTGGGCGGTTCGCTGTGCCAGGCCGATCCGTCCGAGGACCTGTCCGCGGTGTTCTGCGCGCTGCGGGCCGAGCTGGTGTGCCAGGGACCCGAGGGCAAGCGCACGGTCGCGGCACGGGACTTCCTGGTCGGACCGTACGAAACGGCGTTGGCGGACGGCGAGATGCTGGTCGAGGTGCGGGTGCGCATCCGGCCCAACGGCAGCAGCTACCAGAAGGTGGAGCGCCGGGCCGGTGACTGGGCGGTGGCGGCGGCCGGTGCGGTGGTCGAGCTGTCGGGCGACGAGATCAGCGAGGTCGGCATCGGGCTGACCGCGGTGGGCGCCCAGGGTGGCGTGGCCGGCGAGGCGGAGGACTTCCTGCGCGGCGGGCCGGCGACCGAGGAGCGGTTCGTCGAGGCGGGCCGGATCGCGAGCGAGCACTGCTCGCCGTCGGCCGACCAGCGCGGCCCCGTGGACTACAAGCGACACCTGGCAGGCGTCCTCGTCACCCGCGCGGTGCGGGTCGCGGCCGCTCGGGCGCAGGGCAGGGAGGCGTAGGCATGCAGATCACCGTGAACGTCAACGGCGAGGACCGCACCAGCGAGGTGGAGCCGCGCCTGCTGCTGGTGCACTACCTGCGCGACGTACTCAGCCTGACCGGTACGCACTGGGGCTGCGACACGTCCAACTGCGGCACGTGCGTGGTGTGGCTGGACGAGGAACCGGTGAAGTCGTGCACCGTGCTGGCCGCGATGGCCGACGGGCACCGGGTGCGCACCGTGGAGGGCCTGGAGACCGACACGGGCCTGGACCCGGTGCAGCAGGGTTTCATGAACTGCCACGGGTTGCAGTGCGGTTTCTGCACGCCGGGCATGATGATGACCGCGCGCTGGCTGCTCGACCACCACCCGCACCCGAGCAACGACGAGGTGCGTGAGGCCATCTCCGGGCAGATCTGCCGGTGCACCGGTTACGAGAACATCGTCCGCTCCATCCAGTGGGCCGCGGAACACCCCGCGGAGTCCGTCGAGGAGGTGCGGTCATGACCGCCACCGAGGAAACGCCGACGCCGATGGGCTTCGGCCGGATGCAGCGCAAGGAGGACGCGCGGTTCATCCGGGGCCGGGGCAACTACGTGGACGACGTGCAACTGCCCGGCATGCTGCACGGCGCGATCCTGCGCAGCCCGTTCGCGCACGCCAGGATCGTCTCGATCGACACGTCCGCGGCCGAGGCGCACCCGAAGGTGCGGGCCGTGGTGACCGGTGCGGTGCTGGAGACACTGAACCTGGCCTGGATGCCGACGCTGTCCTACGACACGCAGGCGGTACTGGCCACGGACAAGGTGCGGTTCCAGGGTCAGGAGGTCGCCTTCGTGGTGGCCGACGACCGGTATGCCGCACGGGACGCGCTCGCGCTGATCGACGTGGACTACGAGCCGCTGGAACCGGTCGTGGACGCGAAACGGGCGATGGACGCGGACGCCCCGGTGATCCGGGACGACAAGGAGGACAAGGCCGACAACCACATCTTCGACTGGGAGGCCGGGGACGCCGCCGTGACGGACACGGTGTTCGCCGGGGCGGACGTGGTCGTCGCGCAGGACATGCTGTACCCGAGGGTGCACCCGGCGCCGATGGAGACCTGCGGCACGGTCGCCGACATGGACAAGGTGACCGGCAAGCTCACGGTGTGGAGCACCACGCAGGCGCCGCACGCGCACCGCACGCTGTACGCGCTGGTGGCGGGCATCCCGGAGCACAAGATCCGGATCATCTCGCCGGACATCGGCGGCGGGTTCGGCAACAAGGTCGGGATCTACCCCGGCTACGTGTGCGCGGTGGTGGGCTCGATCCTGACCGGCAAGTCGGTGAAGTGGATGGAGGACCGCTCGGAGAACCTGATGAGCACGTCCTTCGCCCGCGACTACCACATGCACGGCGAGATCGCGTCGACGAGGGACGGGAAGATCCTGGGGCTGAAGGTGGACGTGCTCGCCGACCACGGCGCGTTCAACGGCACGGCCCAGCCGACCAACTTCCCGGCCGGGTTCTTCCACATATTCACCGGGTCCTACGACCTGCAGGCCGCGCACTGCAAGGTGACCGGCGTGTACACGAACAAGGCGCCCGGCGGGGTGGCCTATGCGTGCTCGTTCCGGGTCACCGAGGCGGCCTACCTGGTGGAGCGGATGGTCGACGTGCTGGCCGCCGAGCTGAAGATGGACCCGGCCGAGCTGCGGATGAAGAATCTGCTGCGGCCCGAGCAGTTCCCGTACACGTGCCCGACCGGCTGGGAGTACGACTCCGGCGACTACCAGCGCACCCTGCAACTGGCCATGGACATGGCGGGCTACCAGGACCTGCGCAAGGAGCAGGCGGAGAAGCGGGAACGCGGCGAGCTGATGGGCATCGGGATCAGCTTCTTCACCGAGGCCGTCGGCGCCGGGCCGCGCAAGCACATGGACATCCTGGGCCTGGGCATGGCCGACGGCGCCGAACTGCGGGTGCACCCGACCGGCAAGGCGGTGCTGCGGATCTCGGTGCAGTCGCAGGGCCAGGGGCACGAGACCACGTTCGCGCAGATCGTCGCGCACGAACTGGGCATCTCGCCGGACGACATCGACGTGGTGCACGGCGACACCGACCAGACCCCGTTCGGGCTGGGCACCTACGGTTCCCGGTCCACGCCGGTGTCCGGCGCGGCCACCGCGATCGTGGCCCGCAAGGTCCGCGACCGCGCCAAGATCGTCGCGTCGGCGATGCTGGAGGTCAGCCCGGACGACCTGGAGTGGGAGCGGGGCCGCTGGTACGTCAAGGGTGACAAGGAGGCCGGCAAGACGATCCAGGAGATCGCCATGGCCGCGCACTCCAGCCTCGAACTGCCCGAGGGCGTCGAGGGCCACCTGGACGCGACCACGGTCTACAACCCGCCGAACCTGACGTTCCCGTTCGGCGCCTACATCTGTGTCGTGGACGTCGATCCGGGCACGGCCCAGGTGAAGGTGCGCCGGTTCATCGCGGTGGACGACTGCGGGGTGCGGATCAACCCGATGATCGTGGAGGGCCAGGTGCACGGTGGCCTCGCCGACGGTGTCGGCATGGCGCTGATGGAACTGATGGCCTTCGACGAGGAGGGCAACCACCTCGGTGCGTCCTTCATGGACTATCTGTTGCCGACGTCGGTGGAGTGCCCGTCGTGGGAGCTGGGTGAGACGGTGACGCCGTCGCCGCACCACCCGATCGGCGCCAAGGGTGTCGGCGAGTCGGCCACGGTCGGATCGCCCGCCGCGGTGGTGAACGCGGTGATCGACGCGCTGGCGCCCTACGGGGTGCGGCACGCCGACATGCCGCTGACGCCACCGGTGGTGTGGCGGGCCATCCAGGGCAGGCCGATCCGCACCGACCTGGCGATCAGCTAGTGACCGCCGGATGAACACCGCGACCGACGTGTTGGGCCGGGCCGATCAACTTCGGTCCGGCCGGACGCCGTTCGTGCTGGCCACCGTGGTCCGGGCGGAACGGCCGACCAGCGCGAAACCGGGCGACCGGGCGCTGGTGCTGCCGGACGGCACGCTGGAGGGGTTCGTCGGCGGCAGTTGCGCCGAGTCGACCGTGCGGTTGCAGAGCCTGCGGCTGCTGGAGACGGGCGAGTCGACGCTGCTGCGGATCACGCCGACCGAGGAAGTGGAGCCGGCGCCGGTCACCGAGGGCACGGTGACGGTGAACAACCCGTGCCTGTCCGGCGGGACGCTGGACATCTTCCTGGAGGCGATGCTGCCGCCGGTGCTGGTGTACGTCTACGGGCTGGGTCCGATCGCCAGGGCGCTGGTGGAACTGGGCACGGCGTTGGGTTACGACGTGCGCGCCACCGATCCGGCGGCGGCGCTGCCCGCCGACCTGGCCGCGGTCGTAGTGGCCGCGCACGGCAGGGACGAGCAGGACGTGCTCGCCGCCGCTGCGCGGGCCGGCGTGCCCTACGTCGGGCTGGTGGCCAGCAGGCGGCGCGGTGCCGCCGTGCTGGCCGAGCTGGAGCTGCCTGCTGGCTCGGTGCACACGCCCGCCGGGTTGGACATCGGCGGCCGGACGGCCAGTGAGATCGCGCTGTCCATCTACGCGGAGCTGATCGCCCAGCGGCCCCGGCGGCCCGCGACGCCCGCGCCGGTGGCCGACGTGGCGACGGCGGAGGCGCTGGACCCGGTGTGCGGGATGACGGTGGCGATCACGCCGTCGACGTTGTCCGCCGAGGTGGGCGGGCGTCGGGTGTACTTCTGTGGGCCTGGCTGCCGCCGGGCCTTCCTTGACCAGACCGATCAGTCGGGGTGACGTGTGGCTGACCTGACCGACATTCCTTCGGTGCGCGCCGGGCTCGACTCCGTCGGCTACCTGGCCGACGAACCGCTGGCCACGGCGTTGCTGCTGGCCGTGCGGATGGCCCAGCCCGTGCTGCTGGAGGGCGAACCCGGCGTCGGCAAGACCGAGGCCGCGCGGGCGCTGGCCGCGGCACTGGACACGCCGCTGATCCGGCTGCAGTGCTATGAGGGACTGTCGTCGGCGGAGGCGCTGTACGAGTGGAACTACCCTCGGCAGCTGCTGGCGATCCGGCTGGCCGAGTCGCACCACGAGACGTTGCGCGACGCCGACCTGTTCGCCGCCGACTACCTGCTCCCCCGGCCGCTGCTGGCCGCGATCCGGCATCCCGGTCCCCGGCCGGCGGTGCTGCTGATCGACGAGGTGGACCGGGCCGACGACGAGTTCGAGGCGTTCCTGCTGGAACTGCTCGCCGACGCGGCGGTGACCATCCCGGAGCTGGGCACCTTCCACGCCACCGTGCCGCCGATCGTGGTGCTCACCTCGAACCGGACCCGCGACCTGCACGACGCCCTCAAGCGGCGCTGCCTCTACCACTGGATCAACTACCCGGACCCGTATCGGGTCGCCGACATCATCCGGCGGCGGGTGCCACCGAGCGCGGAGTGGCTGGCGGACAAGGTGTCCACGGCCGTGGCCAGGATGCGCGGGCTGGACCTGACCAAGCCGCCCGGCGTGGCCGAGGCGATCAACTGGGCCGTGGCGCTCGACGTCCTCCAAGTGTCCACCCTGGACTCGGCTGCGGTGGAGAGCACACTGGGTGTCGTGTTGAAGTACGCGGAGGACGCCGACCTCGTGCGCCAGGCCGGCCTGGGCACGCTGGTCGACCATGAAGCCTGACCTGGCCGAGGCGGTCGCGCGGTTCGGCACGCTGCTGCGCGCGGACGGCATGCCGGTCGGGCCGGACCGGTGCGCCCGGTTCGCGCAGGCGGTGACCGTCGTCGACCCGGTGACCGTGTCGGAGCTGTACTGGTGCGCGATGGCGACGCTGGTCAGCGATCCGGCCCAGCTGCCGGTGTTCGACTCGGTGTTCAAGGGGGTGTTCGCCGGGCTGGTCGACGTCGCCGAGCAGCGGGGTCAGGATCCCGGCGTGTCCACCACGCGGCCACCCACCGGCGCGCCGAGCGTCGACTCCCGGTCCGGCACCGGCACGTCGGAACGGGAGTACGAGGTGGCGTCGGTGGCCACCGAGGGCGAACGACTGTCCACTCGGGACTTCGCGGAGCTGACGACGGACGAGTTGGCGCTGCTGGCCGACCTGATGCGGGAACTGGTGCTGCGCACGCCGACGCGCCGCTCCCGCCGGCAGCGGCGGGCGCCCGCCGGACGGCGGATCGACCTGCGGTCCAGCCTGCGCAAGGCGCGGCGGACCGGCGGTTATCCGGTGCGGCTGGAGCGGACCGCGGAGCGGGTCACGCCTCGGCGACTGGTGGTGCTGTGCGACATCTCCGGGTCGATGCAGCCCTACGCCCGCGCGATGCTGCAACTGCTGTACTGCGCGGCCAGCGGCCCGAAGGCGGAGGCGTTCGCGTTCGCCACCCGGCTGACCAGGCTGACGCCCGCGCTGGCCGGCAGCCGGCCGGGTGACGCGCTGGACCGGGCAGGGCACCTGGCGCCGGACTGGTCGGGCGGGACGCGGATCGCGGCCGCGATCCAGGCGTTCCTGCGCGACCACGGCAGGCGCGGCATGGCCAGGGGTGCTGTGGTGCTGATCATCTCGGACGGTTGGGAGAGCGGTGACCC
Source organism: Pseudonocardiaceae bacterium (assembly GCA_036491115.1). Classification (GTDB taxonomy): domain Bacteria; phylum Actinomycetota; class Actinomycetes; order Mycobacteriales; family Pseudonocardiaceae; genus DATEPR01. The sequence goes on along the minus strand of DASXCQ010000078.1, from coordinate 117,940 downwards.
GGCCGAGTTGGGCAAGGCGATGGCGGCACTGTCCCGGCTGGCCTACCGAGTGGTGTGGGCGAACCCACGCACCGCGAAACCGGGCTACCAGCCGCTGGCCGGCGGCATGGCGGCCGCGTGGCCGCACTGCGACGCGGTGGTCAGTGCCCACCGCCTGGACGCCCTGCCCGACCTGCTCTCCGCCCTGGCCGGCGGCCGCCGGGGCTAGCGGCAAGGCCGGGTAGTTGACGCCTGCGGCGGTGTGTCAACCCTGTGGCGTGTATTCGGGTGGCGCCGCCGGACATCCGGACTAGAGTCCTTCTACTGTGGGTGACGAGACCGTGGTGCGGCCGCGCAAGGAACGCTCGGACGCCGTGCGCAACCGGGCGAAGATCCTTGAGGTGACCGCGCGGCTGTTCGCCGAGCACGGCGTGGACCACGTGTCGATGGACCAGATCGCCGCCGAGGCCGGCGTCGGCAAGGGCACGCTGTTCCGCCGGTTCGGCGACAAGGCCGGGCTGGGCGTCGCCCTGCTCGCCGAGCGGGAGACCACGCTGCAGGCCGCGCTGGAGGCCGGCCCGCCGCCGCTGGGCCCCGGCGCGCCCGCCGGTGACCGGCTGTGCGCGTTCCTGGCCGCCTATGTCGACTTCCTGGACGCCAACCTGGACCTGGTCCACATGTCCGAGACGGCGTCACCGGGCGCCCGCTACCGGGTGGGCGGCTACCTGACCTGGCACGCCCACGCCCGCGCCCTGCTCGCCCAGGCCAGGCCCGACCTGGACGCCGACTGCCTGGCCCACCTGCTGCTCGCCGGACTGGCCGCCGACCTGCGCCGCGCCGTCCGCGCCGACTACCCCACCGGGCGGGCCGCCGATGCCGTGGTCACCCTCGCGGGACTCATCCTCACCGGACATGTCGACCCGACACGTGGTTATGGGTACTCCAATGAGTGGTAATGGTCCGCCCGATTGGGCCGATATCCCCCACCGGACCCACACTGGACACGGTGGCGATACGACAGCCGAGAGCACAGGTGACCGACATGGCTGAGCAACAGCAGCTCCCCGACGCCCCGGACACGGACCAACTACCGGTCCAGACCGCCGGCGCGCCCGAACCGGTACCGGCCTCGACGACCGACCCGGCAACCACGGCGCCCGCCCCGGAACACGCCTACCACCAGATGCGACGCACCCGGATCAGCGGACTCTGGGTCGGCCTGACCATCGCCGCCGTCGTCCTGCTCGTGCTGCTCGTGTTCATCATCGAGAACGGCCAGCGGGTGGACATCTCGTTCTTCGGCGCGCACGGACACCTGCCGCTGGGCGTCGCCCTGCTACTCGCCGCGATCTGCGGTGTACTGCTGGTCGCCGTCCCCGGTTACGGCCGGATCATGCAGCTGCGCCGCGCCCTCCGCAAGACCGCGAACGGCAGGCACAGTCAGGGCTAAACCTGGTCGTGGCATCGCTCACCTGCGGGTTTGTCGGAACCACCGCAGGGCACCCTCGTCATGTGACTGACACTGCGCCACCCCGGTTCACCGTGGGTTCCGAGCTGATCGGCCGGCTGCTGGAGCACCTGTGCGAGCAGGTGCGCGGCTGTCTCGGCGTCGGGCTCAACTCCGGTCCCTCGGTGACCAAGGGCACGGTCATGGCCGCCGTCGGCCTGGCCGCGGAGCTCGACCGTCGGCAGTGGGAGGCGGGCGCCGGGCCGCTGCTCACCGCGGCAAACCACGACGACCACGTCGTGGTGGACAACCTGCACACCGATCAGCGCTGGCCGGACCTGACCAGTTGGCTGGACGGCGAGCACTCCGAGGTCGGCATGGTCGCGCTGCCCGGCAGTTGGAGCCAGGGTGGGCTGATCATGCTCACCATCTACCTGGACCACGCGCCCACCGTCGCCGACCTGCGGGTGGTGGAGGAGTACGAGCCGCTGATCGCGACCAGCGCGGCCGTCGTCGAGTACTGCGCCGGCGAGATCATGCGCACCGACCAGGTGCTGGACATGGTGCAGCACCGGCGGGTGATCGAGCAGGCCAAGGGCATCGTGATGGCCCATCTGGGCTGCCCCGGACCCAACGCGTTCAGCACACTGGTGCGGATCAGCCAGCAGGCCAACGTGAAGCTCCGCGAGTTCAGCGTCGCGCTGGTCCAGCACGTGGGCGACGCGCCCGCCGAGGAACCCGAACGCGAACTGCTCGGTGACCGAGCCGACCACCTGCTGTCCGATCCCGGACCAGAAGCCGTCGCCGCGGCGAAAATAGCGTGGGAGATGTTGCGGCAGCAAGGAAATGGTCCATAGTAGAAGTGACCCGCCGAACGCAGCCCTGCGCTTGTCCCATTTCGTCGGGCCACGTAATGTTGTGTTGCCGCGGTTGAGCGCACAGCCGCACCCGGGGCGAATTCCCGCCCGCGCCGCGCCAGCTCGCGGTTCCGGTGCCGTGTCGCGCCGCCCATAGTCCGTCAACCGGCCGGGTGACCTCTCATGACCGCAACAAGACCTTCGAAGTACACCGAATACGACCATCTGGCACCACTGTTCGACCAGCTGGCAGATGATCAGCTGCCGGACCGGACCAGGCAGATGCTCCGCGACCGGATCGTCGCCGGGCACCTGCCGATCGCCGAACACATCGCCAGACGGTTCCGCAACCGGGGCCAACCCGAGGACGACCTGCGGCAGGTGGCCGCGTTGGGTCTGATCCAGGCCGTCGACCGCTTCGATCCGAGCCGCGGCAGCAACTTCCTGGCCTTCGCCGTGCCGACGATCACCGGCGAGGTGCGCCGCTACTTCCGGGACAGCACCTGGTCGGTGCGGGTGCCCCGGCGGGCCAAGGAACTGCACGCCGCCATCACGGCGAAAACCACCGAGCTGAGCCATGATCTGGGCCGGGCACCCCGACCCACCGAACTGGCCGACGCGTTGGGCCTGCCCGTGGAGCAGATCCAGGAAGGGCTGGCCGCGGCCAACGCGTACCAGAGCGCCTCACTGGACGAACTCGTCGCCTCCGGCGAGACGGCGTCCACCCCGCTGGGCGACCTGCTCGGTACCGACGATCAGCGGCTCGCCGACGTCGTCGACCGGCAGTCCCTGTTCCCCGCGCTGGCCACGCTGCCCGAGCGTGAGCGGACCGTCGTGCTGTTGCGGTTCTTCGGCAACCTCACCCAGACGCAGATCGCGGAGCGGGTGGGTCTGTCCCAGATGCACGTGTCGCGGCTGCTCTCGGCCAGCCTGGCCGTGCTGCGCGACGCGATGACCCCAGCAGACTCGGCCGACGCGGCCACAGTGGATGACGACTGACCACACGGCACGGTCAGTCGACCGATACCGCCTTGCGGCGCTCGTCCTCGGTCATGGCGCCCCAGATGCCGTACGGCTCGCGCACGGACAGCGCGTGCCGGCGGCATTCGGCCAGCACCGGGCAGGCCCGGCAGATGGCCTTCGCCCGTTCCTCGCGCGCATGGCGGGCCGGGCCGCGTTCATACTCCGGGTGGAAGAACAGCGAGCTGTCCAGCCCGCGGCAGCTGCCCCGAAGCTGCCACTCCCAGCGTTGCTCGACCGGCCCCGGCAGGCGGGCGATCACGGCCATTCCCGATCACCTCCACACGACTCCCTCGATCACGAACTACCCACGGCCCGCCTGCGACAAACGCCGTGCCACCCGGCAGAATGCAGGGACGTTATGGGCAGTGACATTCGGTGAGGGCAGACGTAGTGACGGACACGGACGCGGCACTGGCGCAGTCGATCAACCGCAGGATCGCCGAGGAACTCGGGGTCCGCGACGGCCAGGTCGGCGCTGCCGTCGGCCTGCTGGACGGCGGCGCCACGGTGCCGTTCATCGCCCGGTACCGCAAGGAGGTCACCGGCGAACTGGACGACGGCCAGCTGCGCACCCTCGAGGAACGCCTGCGCTACCTGCGCGAACTGGAGGAGCGGCGGGCCGCGATCCTGGAGTCGGTCCGCTCGCAGGGCAAGCTGGACGACGAGCTGGCCGCGCGGATCGCCGCCGCCGACTCGAAGGCGCGGCTGGAGGACATCTACCTGCCGTACAAGCCGAAGCGGCGGACCAAGGCGCAGATCGCCCGCGAGGCCGGCCTGGAACCGCTGGCCGACCTGCTGCTCGGCGACCCGACGAACGACCCGGGCACGGCCGCTGCCGACTACCTGGACGCGGACAAGGGCGTCGCGGACACCGCCGCCGCGCTGGAGGGTGCCCGGTCCATCCTGGTGGAGCGGTTCGCCGAGGACGCGGACCTGATCGGGTTGCTGCGGGAACGGCTGTGGACGCGCGGCAGGCTGGTGTCCGCGGTGCGGGACGGCAAGGCAGAGGAGGGCGCGAAGTTCGCCGACTACTTCGAGTTCAGCGAGCCGTTCCCGAAACTGCCGTCGCACCGGGTGCTCGCCGTGTTCCGCGGTGAGAAGGAGGACGTGCTCGACCTGACCATGGCGCCGGAGGACGCGCCGGACGAGGGTCCGAGCGACTACGAGCGGCACATCGCAGGCCGGTTCGGCGTCGTCGATCAGGGCAGGCCGGCGGACCGGTGGCTGGCCGACACGGTCCGGTGGGCCTGGCGCACCCGGATCCTGGTGCGGCTGGGCATCGACCTGCGCGCCCGGTTGTGGCAGGCGGCCGAGGACGAGGCAGTGCGGGTGTTCGCCACCAACCTGCGTGACCTGCTGCTGGCCGCACCGGCGGGTGCCCGCGCCACGATGGGCCTGGACCCGGGTTTCCGCACCGGCGTGAAGGTCGCGGTCGTCGACGCCACCGGCAAGGTTGTCGCCACCGACGTGATCTACCCCCACCAGCCGCACAACCGCTGGGAGGACGCGCTGATCTCGCTGGCGAAACTGGCCAAGGCGCACCAGGTGGACCTGATCGCGATCGGCAACGGCACGGCGTCGCGGGAGACCGACAAGCTGGCCGCCGACCTGATCCGCCTGTCGCCCGAACTGAAGCTGACCAAGGTCGTGGTGTCCGAGGCAGGCGCTTCGGTGTACTCGGCGTCGGCCTACGCGGCACAGGAACTGCCCGGCATGGACGTGTCGCTGCGCGGCGCGGTGTCCATCGCGCGGCGGTTGCAGGACCCACTGGCCGAACTGGTGAAGATCGACCCGAAGTCGATAGGCGTCGGCCAGTACCAGCACGACCTGGCCGAACTGAAGCTGTCCCGGTCGCTGGACGCGGTCGTCGAGGACTGTGTGAACGGGGTCGGCGTCGACGTGAACACCGCGTCCGCACCGCTGCTGACCAGGGTGTCCGGCATCGGCGAGGGACTGGCCGGGAACATCGTGGCGCACCGGGACGGCAACGGCCCGTTCCGGTCGCGGACCGCGCTGAAGAAGGTGGCGCGGCTGGGACCGAAGGCGTTCGAGCAGTGCGCCGGCTTCCTGCGCATCCAGGGCGGCGACGACCCGCTGGACGCCTCCAGCGTGCACCCGGAGGCGTACCCGGTGGTGCGCCGCATCCTGACCGCCACCACGACCGACATCGGCACGCTGATCGGCGACAGCGCGACCCTGCGCGGCCTGGACCCCGTCACGTTCACCGACGACACGTTCGGCCTGCCCACGGTCACCGACATCCTGGCCGAGTTGGAGAAGCCCGGCCGCGACCCGCGACCGGCGTTCCGGACCGCGACCTTCACCGAGGGCGTGGACAAGATCGGCGACCTGAAGCAGGGCATGGTGCTGGAGGGCGTGGTGACGAACGTGGCCGCGTTCGGCGCCTTCGTGGACGTCGGGGTGCACCAGGACGGGTTGGTGCACGTGTCGGCGATGTCCCGCACCTTCGTGAAGGACCCTCGGGACGTGGTGAAGCCCGGTGACGTGGTGCGGGTGAAGGTGCTGGACGTGGACATCCCCCGCAAGCGGATCTCGTTGACGCTGCGGCTGGAGGACGAGCCGGAGCGTGGTGCGGAGCGTCGCTCCGGAGGCGCCGGCCGTCAGCAGCAACAGCAGCAGCGCAGGCCTCGGCAGGACAACACGCCGGCGCCCGGTGGTGCCCTCGCCGACGCCCTGCGCCGGGCCGGCTTCGACAACGGCGGCAACGACGGCCGCAGGCGGTGACGCGGCCACGACCCCGCGTGCCGGCGTCCGGCTGACCGGCACCGATTACGATCAGTGCCATGCCAGAACAGCCGGTCTCCGCGCACGCCAGGGGATCGGCGCATCTGGAACTGACCAGCGTCAGCAATCCGCGCATCAAGCAGGTGGTCGGCCTGCGCCGCCGCCGGCAGCGCGACCAGCTCGGCCTGATCCTGGTCGAGGGCTACGAGGAGCTGAGCCTCGCGCTGGACGCCGGCGTCGTACCGGTGACCCTCTACTACTGCCCTGACCTGGTGCGGGACCCGGCCGTCGTCGACGACCTGGTGGGCATGGTGGCCGCGACCGGCGCGGAGATCGTGCGGGTCGGCGTCCGGGTGTTCGAGAAGATCGCCTACCGGGAGTCGCCGGACGGCTGGCTGGCCGTGGTGCCGACCGTGCCGACCGACCTGGCCGCGCTGCCGATGACCACCGACCCGCTGGCCCTGGTCTGCCAGTCGGTGGAGAAACCGGGCAATCTGGGCGCGATGCTGCGCACCGCGGACGCGGTCGGCGTGACGGCGGTGGTCGCCGCGCAGCCGGTCACCGACTGGGGCAACCCGAACGTGGTGCGGGCCAGCAAGGGCACGGTGTTCTCGGTGCCGGTCGCCGCTGCCCACTCGGCCGACGTGCTGGCGTGGACGCGGGCGCACTCGATGCGGGTCGTCGCGGCCACCCCGAACACCGACACCGTGTTCACCGACGTCGACTTCACCGGCCCCACCGTGGTCGCCGTCGGCTCGGAGAAGTTCGGCCTCACCGACGACTGGCTGGCCGCGGCCGACGTGCGGGTGCGCATCCCGATGGTCGGCCGGGCCAACTCACTCAACGTCGCCACGTCGGCCGCGATCATCCTGTACGAGGCGCTGCGCCAACGTTGAACAGCATGATCGTCGGCCGGCCGTGGTTAGGATTGGCTCGGCCGATGTGGAGGTGATCAGGTGCGGGTGGCGCTGTTCGCGACGTGCGTGACGGACACGTTCTACCCGGACACCGCGAAAGCGGTGGTCCGGCTGCTCACCCGGCTCGGCTGCGACGTCGACTTCCCGCTGGGCCAGACCTGCTGCGGCCAGATGCACTTCAACACCGGTTATCCGGACCCGGCGGCCGAACTGGCCGGCCACTACACGCAGGTGTTCGCCGGGTACGACGCCGTCGTGGTGCCGTCCGGGTCGTGCGCCGGCATGGTGCGGGAGATCCACCCGGGGCTGGTGCGGAAGTCGGACCTGCCGCCGTCGGACATCCGCACCTTCGAGCTGACCGAGTTCCTGGTCGACATGCTGGGCGTGACCGATGTCGGCGCGTACTTCCCGCACCGCGTCACCTACCACCCCACCTGCCATTCGCTGCGCATGCTGGACGTCGGTGATCGGCCGCTGCGGCTGTTGCGGGCGGTGCGCGGGCTGCGGCTGGCCGAGCTGCCGGACGCCACCACGTGTTGCGGGTTCGGCGGCACGTTCGCGGTGAAGAACTCGGACACCTCGCTCGCCATGCTCGCCGACAAGATGCGCTCGGTCATCGACACCGGTGCCGAACTGGTGACCGCAGGCGACAACTCCTGCCTGATGCACATCGGCGGCGGCCTGTCCCGGCTGCGCGCCGGCACGCGGGCACTGCACATCGCGGAGATCCTGGCCAGCACGGAGGAGGAGCCATGGCAACCACAGCGGACGGCGCCCGGCAACGCAACCCGGTGACCTGGCTGGGTACCCCGGCATTCCCCACGGCGGCCGCCGCCGCGCTGGCCGATCCGCAGCTGCGGGCCAATCTCCGGCACGCCACCGGCATCATCCGCACCAAGCGGGCCAGGGTGGTCGGCGAGCTGGCCGACTGGGAGGAACTGCGGGCGGCGGGCGCCGCGATCAAGGACAACATGCTGGCCGATCTCGGTGACCTGTTGCAGCGCCTGGAATCCGAGGTGACCGCGCGCGGCGGCGTGGTGCACTGGGCACAGGATGCGGCCGAGGCCAACCAGATCGTGCTGGACCTGGTGCGGGCGCAGGGCGCCGACGAGGTGGTCAAGGTCAAGTCGATGGCCACCCAGGAGATCGGCCTGAACGAGGCACTCGCCGAGGGCGGTGTCACCGCCGTGGAGACGGATCTGGCCGAGTTGATCGTCCAACTCGGCCATGACCGGCCCAGCCACATCCTGGTGCCCGCGATCCACCGCAACCGGGCGGAGATCAGGGAGATCTTCCGGCGTGAGATGCCGGACGCGCCCGCCGACCTGCTGGACGAACCGCGTGCGCTGACCGAGGCGGCCCGGCGGCACCTGCGCCGGAAGTTCCTGTCCGCCAAGGTGGCCGTCAGCGGCGCCAACTTCGGTGTGGCCGACACCGGTTCGATCGTGGTGGTCGAGTCCGAGGGCAACGGCCGGATGTGCGTGACGCTGCCCGAGACGCTGATCACCGTGATGGGCATCGAGAAGGTGCTGCCCACGTGGGCGGACCTGGAGGTGTTCCTGCAGTTGCTGCCCCGCTCGTCCACGGCGGAGCGGATGAACCCGTACACGTCGATCTGGTCGGGCGTGACACCGGGCGACGGACCGAAGAACTTCCACCTGGTGCTGCTGGACAACGGTCGCACGGCGACGCTGGCCGACGAGGTGGGCAGCCAGGCGCTGCGGTGCATCCGGTGTTCGGCGTGCCTGAACGTGTGTCCGGTGTACGAGCGGACCGGCGGGCAGGCGTACGGCTCGGTGTACCCGGGGCCGATCGGCGCGATCCTGGCGCCGCAGCTGTCCGGTGATCCGCACGACCCGCAGGTGGCGTCGCTGCCGTACGCGTCGTCGCTGTGCGGGGCCTGCTACGAGGTGTGCCCGGTGCGGATCAACATCCCGGAGGTGCTCACCCACCTGCGGGCCGAGGTCACCCGCGCGAAGGGCAGGTACACGGCCGAGGCGGTCGGCATGTCGGCGCTGGCGTGGATCCTGCGGGACCCGTTCCGCTACGAGATGGCCCAGAAGGCCGGCCAGTTGGCGCGGCTGCTGGGCCACGACGGCAAGATCAGCCGCCTGCCCGGCCCCGGCAAGAAGTGGACCGCCGGCCGGGACGCCCCGATGCCGCCGACCGAATCGTTCCGAGCCTGGTGGAAGCGAACCCATGCCTGACGCGAAAGCAGCCATCCTGGCCCGAATCGCCCACGCCGGCCATCGGGCGACGGCGCCGATCCCCCGCGACTACCTGCGCACGCGCGACCTCGGCGACCTGGTGCAACTGGCGGCGGAGCGGATCGCCGACTACCAGGCCACGGTGCACCGCTGCGTGCAGGCCGACCTGCCGACCGCGATCGCCGACGTGCTGGCGAGCCGGTCCCCCGGCACGATGACGGCACCACCCGGCGTACCGGCCGCGTGGCGCACGGACTCGGTCGACTGGCTGCTGGACCGGGCCGACCACCCGCTGTCGCTGGCCGAGTTGGACCAGGTGGGCGGCGTGCTGACCGGGTGCGCGCTGGTGATCGCGGAGACCGGCACGATCGTGCTCAACGCCGGACCGGACCAGGGCCGCAGGGCCCTGACCCTGGTTCCGGACTATCACCTGTGCGTGGTCCGGGCCGAACAGATCGTCGGCATCGTGCCGGAAGCCGTGGCCCGGTTGGACTCCAGCCGCCCGATCACCTTCATCAGCGGCCCGTCGGCCACCAGCGACATCGAGTTCGACCGGGTGGAAGGCGTCCACGGCCCGAGGACCTTGGACGTGATCATCGCCGGTCAGCCGAGCTGATCATGACTGCCGCCCACGGACAAGGCGGTGCGACGTGCGACTGCCGACGAACTTCAGTTGGCCACCGGTCCCCTGGGCACGGCCTACCCGATCATGATGGACGAGGGCGTCACGGTGAGGGTGCCGGTCAACGTCAGAGTGTCGGTAGCACTCACCAGACCGAAGCATCCGGAGCTGACGCCGATCGGGTGCAGTGTGCCGGTACCGGGGAGCTTCAGTTGACCGGCGGTCCCATTGGTCCACGTGAAGTTCGCTTGGCCGGCCACGCTGAAGCCGCACGTCAGTACGGAGAGGTGGAAGAGGGCCCCGGCGGTACCCGCCGATTGCAGAAACCCACCGGCTTGCGGTGCGGTGGCACTGACAGTGGTGAACACGAGGTCGTCAGGCAGGTCAGCGGCCGGAACGCTGGGCGTAAGGGAACCGAACGAACTCGTGCAGCCGCCGAAAGACCAGCCCGTGATGGAATGGGCAGACCCATTCGCTTGCATCGTCGTGTAGGGCAACGGGGCGTTGGTGACATTGGCCAGACTGCCGGTCAGGGTCACCGTGCACTGGAAAGATTGCCCGGAGGTCGGATCGCCAAGAACAATGGTGCCCGTCGCGGAGAAGGCTCCGCCCGCTCCGGTGATCGTGATGTCGCCGGCGGCGAACGCCTGGCCGGCACCGAGTGCGACCGCCGCCGCGGCGGCAGCGCCGACCAACAATGTGCGAACGAAATGCATGGCGAGAAGTCTGGCATGCCCGGCGGAAACCCGAAACGGCTATGGCGTGGCTATGGCGCGTTTTTGTCACCGACGCTAATTTCCGGTTCGGTTTTTGTCACCGCGTGCTGAACTATTCCACCAGTGTCGCCGCGTGGTTCGGGACGAACGTCTGCAGGTCCTTGGGCGGGCGCTGGTAGCCGCTGCTCTTCGGGCGGTCCGGCAGGGCGATCTTGGGTTCGGGCACCTTGTGATAGGGCACCGTGGACAGCAGGTGGGCGATCATGTTGATGCGGGCGCTGCGCTTGTTGTCGCTCTCCACCACGAACCAGCGGGAGTCCGGCGTGTCCGTGTGCACCATCATCTCGTCCTTGGCGCGCGAGTAGTCCTCCCAGCGGGCCAGCGACTCCAGATCCATCGGGGACAGCTTCCACCGCTTCAGCGGGTCGTCCAGCCGCTGTTCGAACCGGCGGGTCTGCTCGTCGTCGCTCACCGAGAACCAGTACTTGCGCAGCAGGATGCCGTCGTCGATGAGCATCCGCTCGAACACCGGGCACTGGGCCAGGAACAGCCGGTACTCGTCCGGCGTGCAGAAGTCCATGACCCGCTCGACGCCGGCCCGGTTGTACCAACTCCGGTCGAACAGGACGATCTCGCCGCCGGCCGGCAGGTGCTCCACGTAGCGCTGGAAGTACCACTGGGTGCGCTGCCGCTCGGTCGGCGCGGGCAGCGCGGCGATCCGCGCGATCCTGGGATTCAGGTGCTGCGCGACCCGCTGAATCGTGCCGCCCTTGCCGGCCGCGTCCCGGCCCTCGAACACCACGACGAGCCGGGCGTTCTCGGTCCGCACCCAGCCCTGCATCTTGACCAGCTCGGTCTGCAGGCGCAGCAGTTCCCGCTCGTAGGCCTTCTTCGGCAGTCGGTCCGTCTTGCCCATGCAGGCACAGTACGTCGGCGGCGCTCAGGCCGCCCGGCGTCGCCGCGAGCCCTTGGGTACCGACGGCACCGGACGCGGCCTGGGCCGGGGTGGTGGTGGCGGCTCGACCTCCGGCGGCGGGGCCGGCCGGGGACCGGTCGCCGCGTTCAGCACGCCGGAGTTGGGCAGCACCACCGGGCCGTCCTCGGTGTCCAGCCGGGTGAACATGAGGGTGATGGCGGTGACCTTGCCGTCGTACTGACCACCGAGGGCGCCCGACCGCAGCGTGATGTACTCCCCCACCACGAACGGCCGGGAGAACAGCAGCACCAGCCCGGCGAACGCGTTGCCCAGCGACTGCTGCGCCGCGATGCCGACGACGACACCGGTGATGGCGCCGGACAGCAGCAGCCGGTCCAGCGGCACGCCGAGCAGCGACACCACCTCGACGACCACGACGACGTAGCCACCGAGGGTGATCACCCAGCGCAACACGTTCGCCGCTGCCGGGCCACCGTTGCGGCCGACCAGCCGGGCCACCTCGTTGGCCGCGCTACGCACCGCGACCAAGCCGAACAGCAGGCAGGCGGCGATCGCCGCGTACACACCGATCCGCTGGCCGCCGTGTGCCTGCAGGCCGCCGAGCTCGTAGTACACGCCCGGTGCGGCCAGGGCGATGATGCCGCAGCCGATGGCCCGGCGGAAGTCAGGTCGGCGCACGGTGTCCCTGGCCTCGGCCAGTGCCGCACGCGCGTCGAGGTGATTGTGATTGCTCACGGCGCCCAACGTACCGTCGGTTTCACCGCTGAGTCCACAGTAGACGCATGAACTCCCGGGCCGCAGGCTGCTACCGTGCGGAGGACCCCAGCCAGCAAGGGAGCATGCCAGCGATGACGGCCGTCACCAGCACCGATCCGCGCAGCGGCACCGTCGTGGCCACCGTGGCCGACGAGACCACCCTGACCCAGGTCGACGAGCTCTGCCGCGCCGCCGCCGACGCGGCGCCGGCACTGGAGGCGCTCGGTCGACGCGGCAGGGCGGCACTGCTGCGGAACCTGGCCGACGGCCTGACGGCCGACCGGGAGACCCTCGTCCGGCTGGCCGACCGGGAGACCGGCCTGGGCCCCACCCGACTGAACGGTGAGCTGACCAGGACGTGCTACCAGTTCCGGCTGTTCGCCGAGGCGCTGGACGAGGGCAGCTACGTCGAGGCGATCATCGACCACGCGGGCGACACCCCGATGGGTCCACGCCCGGACCTGCGCCGGATGCTGGTGCCGATCGGGCCGGTCGCGGTGTTCGGCGCGTCCAACTTCCCGTTCGCGTTCTCGGTGCCCGGCGGCGACACGGCCGCCGCGCTGGCAGCGGGCTGCCCTGTGGTGCTCAAGGCGCACCCGTCGCATCCGGCGACCGCGCAGCGCTGCTTCGAGGTCATGCGTGACATCGCCCCGGCAGGCGTGCTGGGCCTGGTGCACGGCCAGGACGCGGGCGCCGAGCTGGTGCGGCATCCGGCGATCCGCGCGGTCGGGTTCACCGGTTCGCTGGGCGCCGGGCGGGCACTGGCCGACCTGGCCGCCGCCCGGCCGGAGCCGATCCCGTTCTACGGCGAGCTGAGCAGCATCAACCCGGTGATCGTCACGCCGGCGGCGGCCGCCGAGCGGGCCGAGGCGATCGGCGCCGGGCTGGCCGGCTCCGCGACGCTGGGCGCTGGCCAGTTCTGCACCAAGCCGGGCCTGGCGTTCGTCCCGGCGGGCGAGGCCGGTGACCGGCTGCGGGACGCAGCGGCCGCCGCGTTCACCGAACTGGGCGGGCTGGTCGCGCTGAACGGCGGCATCGCCCGCGGCTACGCGGCCGGGACGGCACGCATCGGCGACCATCCCGGCATGGCGGCACTGGCCACCGGCGCCGAATCGGACGGCGACGGCTTCTGGCTGCGGCCGGCGTTGTTCGGCACCGACACCGCGCACCTGGACGAGGCGCTGACCGAGGAGTGCTTCGGCCCGGTCACCATCCTGGTGTCCTACGTGGACGAATCGGATCTGTTGGCGGCACTGCACAAGCTGCCCGGCTCGCTCAGCGCGGCGGTTCACCTGACCGACGAGGACGTCACGGTGGTGCTGGACGTGCTGCGGCCGAAGGCGGGCAGGCTGCTGTTCAACGGGTTCCCCACCGGGGTGGCCGTGGCATGGGCACAGCACCACGGCGGACCGTGGCCGGCGACGAACACGCTGCACACGTCGGTCGGGATCACGTCGATCCGGCGGTTCCTGCGGCCGGTGGCGTGGCAGGACGCGCCACAGCGGCTGCTGCCGGCGGAACTGCGCGACGAGCCGGGCGACGCCGTCGTGCCGCGCCGGGTGGACGGCGTTCTTCGTTAGGCTTCGGCCGTGGAGGAACGCATTCTCGGCCGGACCGGCCGACTGGTGTCCGTGGTCGGCCTGGGCACGTGGCAGCTCGGCGCGGACTGGGGTGACGTGAACGAGCGCGACGCGCTGGCGGTGTTGACCGCTGCCGTCGAGTCCGGGGTCACCGTCCTGGACACCGCGGACGTGTACGGCGACGGGCGCAGCGAGCGGCTGATCGGCCGCTTCCTGGCCGAACACGACCGCGAGCGGCTGTTCGTGGCCACCAAGATGGGCAGGCGGGTGGCGCAGGAACCGGCCAACTACACGCTGGCCAACTTCCGCGACTGGACCGACCGGTCCCGCGCCAACCTCGGCGTGGACACCCTGGACCTGGTCCAGCTGCACTGCCCACCGACGCCGGTCTACGCGGCCGATGAGGTGTTCGACGGGCTGGACACGCTGGTCGACGAGGGCCGGATCGCCCGGTACGGGGTGAGCGTGGAGACGGCGGCCGAGGCGCTGACGGCGATCGCGCGGCCGGGCGTGGCGAGCGTGCAGATCATCCTGAACGCGTTCCGCCGCAAGCCGTTGGAGCGGGTGCTGCCGGCCGCGGCCGATGCGGGTGTGGGGATCATCGCGCGAGTGCCGCTGGCATCCGGCCTGCTGACCGGGCGGTACACGATGGACACCGTGTTCGCCGCCGACGACCACCGCAGCTACAACCGGCACGGCGAGGCGTTCGACGTCGGCGAGACGTTCTCCGGCGTGGACTACCAGACCGGCGTCGAGGCGGCCGCCGAGTTCGCCGGCATCGTGCCGGAAGGCATGGCTCCGGCCCAGGCCGCGCTGCGCTGGGTGATCCAGCAGCCGGGCGTGACCACGGTGATCCCCGGCGCCCGCAACGTGGCACAGGCGAAGGCCAACTCGGCCACCGCCGACGTACCGCCGCTGTCGGACAAGACGCTCGCCGCGATCGCCGACCTGTACGACCGCCGCATCCGTGCCGGCGTGCACGACAGATGGTGAGCGAGTCGAGCTTCGGGTACACCCGGCGCCAGCGGCGGGTGAGCCTGGGTTCGGCCCTGCTGGTCGCCGTGTTGACGACGGGCCTGCTGGTCGGCGGACCGATCTATGTCGTCCTAGCACCGCTGCTGCTGCCCGCCTACATCATCGTCGCCGCGTACGTCAGCTCGACGCGGATCGACGAGCACGGCCTGCGTACCCGGAGCGTCTGGCGGCGCCGGACTCATGCCTGGGCGGACGTGGCCGACATCAACACGGTGAGGTTCAACGGCATCGGCATCACGAGTGGCGAGACGATGACCCGGGTCGGCGTCACGCTGTCCGACGGGCGCCGCTTCAAGCTCCCCGCTCCCTACAGTGCGCGGAGACTGGCGGACGATCCCGACTTCCACCGCAAACTGGCGGCGATCCGCGGAGCGTGGCACGTGGGCATCGCTACAGCAGTGCCGGTCCACCGCCGGCGTTCGCACCACGCCGCACCAGCAGCGCGCCGGCGGCGGCGATCACGCTGACGATCCCGGCGATCACCAGTGACGTTGAGAAGCCGGACAGGAACGCCAGGTGGCTGCCGGTCCTGATGGCCTGCGCGACCGAAGCGGGCGCGCCCGGCGGGATCGGGGCCACGCCCTGGGCGACGTACTCCTTGGCGCCGTCGAGCTGGCGGGCGATCGTCGGTGGCAGGCCGGCTCCGGTGAGTTTGGCGAACAGCACGTCGCCGACCCTGGTGGCCATCACCGTCCCGAACACCGTGGTGCCCAGGACGCCGCCGAGCTGCATGCCCGTCTGCTGCAACCCGCCCGCCACCCCGCCGAGTTCGACCGGTGCGTTGCCCACCACGGCCTCCGTGCCGGACACGATGACGAACCCGAAACCGAAGCCCAGCAGCACGAACCACGGCCACAGGTGCGAGTAGGGCGAGTCGACGCCCAGCCGGGACAGGCCGAACATGGCGACCGCGTTGAGCAGCATCCCGGCCATCAGCACCGGCCGGGGCCCCAGCCGCGAGGTCAGGAAACCGGCCAGCGGCGAGGACACGATGAACACCGACGTCAGCGGTAGCAGTTCCACACCGGCCCGGACCGGCGTCCTGCCGTGCACCTGCTGGAGGTACAGCGTCAGGAAGAACAGGGCACCGAACAGCGCGAAGAACGCCAGCGTGACCAGTACGGTCGCCGCGGACAGCGACACCGAGCGGAACAGCCGCAGCGGCAGCAGCGGCTGCGCGGCCACCCGTTCCCGCAGCACGAACAGCGCGCCGAGCACCACGGCCGCAACGATGAAGCCCAGCGGCAGTGCGTCGCCGAAGCCCAGTTCGGCCGCCTTGATCAGGCCCCACACCAGGCAGAACAGCGAACCGGCGAGCAGCACCACACCGGCGAAGTCGAAGGAGCCGCCGGCATCCGGGTCGCGGGACTCGCGGATCACCAGGGCGCCGATGAGCAGCGTGATCGCGCCCACCGGGATGTTGATGAAGAACACCGACTGCCAGCCGACGTGCTCGACCAGCAGGCCGCCGACGATCGGGCCGCTGGCGATGGACAGCGCGGAACTGCCACCCCAGATGCCGATGGCCATGTTCAGCTTGTCGGCCGGGAACGCCTTGCGCAGGATCGCCAGGCTGGCCGGCTGGAGCATGGCGCCGGCGAAGCCCTGCACGACCCGCCAGAAGATGACCGGGCCGATGCTGCCGGACAGGCCGACCAGCGCCGAGGCCACCGCGAACAGCAGCACGCCGACCAGGAACAACCGCTTGCGGCCGAACCGGTCGGCCAGCCGTCCGGCGATGATCAGCGACACGGCCAGGGCCAGCAGATAGCCGTTGGTCACCCACTGCAGGCCGGCCAGGGTCGCGTGCAGGTCGGTGGCGATGGCCGGGTTGGCGATGGAGACGACCGTGCCGTCCAGGCCGACCATCGTGACGCCGAGCGCCACGGCGACCAGGGTCCACCACGGGTTGCCTCGGGCACGTCGGGGTACGACGTCCTCGACCGGTTCCAGCACGCCACTGGGGGACTCGGGCATGACCCAAAACTGTCACCAGCTGACAAGAGACGTCAACCGCCTTACTGCGCTCTGTGACTCTTGTCATGAAGTGACGAAATCGGGAACGTGGCTGTAACATCCGGGGAATGACCGAGGCCGGACTGCGCGAACGCAAGAAGCTGCGCACCCGAGGCGCCCTCATCGACGCCGCCTTCACCCTGTTCGGCCGCAAGGGATTCGACGCCACCACGATCGACGAGATCGCCGACGCCGTCGACGTGTCGTCGCGGACGTTCTTCCGCTACTTCACCTCGAAGGAAGAGGTGGCGCTGTCGCTGCTGGACGAACAGATCGACGTCCTGGTCGACGTGTTCGCCCACCGGCCGGCCGACGAACCGGTGCTCACCGCGCTGCACCACTCGTTTGTCGAGGTGGTCCGGCGCTGTGAGAGCGGCTCCGGCGGATTCGACGCCGACCGCTACGAGACCATGCAGCGACTGGTCGCCACCAACCCGGCGCTGGCCGCGCACGGCATCGAACTGGGCGCCGTGCGGATCACCGAGCTCGCGCGGCTGATCGGCCTCCGGATGGGTGTCGACCACACGGTCGACCCGCGCCCGCACCTGGTGGCGTCGGTCGGCGTCTGCGCCGTGCAGACCGCCGTCAACGCCTGGCGCGAGGCCGACCCCGGCGCCCGCTACTCCGATCTGGTCGACATGGCGTTCCAGCTGCTCACCGAGGGGGTCAACTACCCATCGGTGCCACGAACCTGACCCCGGTGCTGACCGTCGCCGGTTCCAGGAACCGCAGCAGTGCCTCGGCCTCGTCGGTCAACTCCCGCACCGCGTCCGCGGACAGTGCCGCGAACGGCGTCACCCGCAGCACCACACCCGACCGCCGCCGCTCCAGATCCCAGATGCCGCAGGCGAAACCGTCGTACCAGACGCTGGCCCGCACCCGCAGGTTCTTCGTCACCACGTGACCGCGGTGCTCGTCGGCGATCACCCTGGTGCGGTCCGCGTGGGACAGCACCAGATTGTCGAACTCGGGCAGGAACCGGGGCGGCGCCGGCACGTCACCGTCCGGCCGGGGCGCGTCCGGCAGGTCGAACAGTTCCCTGCCCTGCTCGTCCCGCAGTGTCACCAGTTCCGGGCGCAGCTCGGCCAGGACCTGTTTGACGCCCTTGAGCCCGGACCACGTCTGCACGTCCGACGCGGTGGCCGGGCCGAACGCGGCCAGGTAGCGGCGGACCAGTTCGTCGGGCGACTCGTCGCCCGACACCGGTTCGGACAGCCAGTCCTCGGCCGGCGTGAAGCAGGCGGTCGCCGGGAACGCCCACCGGTCGTCGGTGGGCACCATGACCAGCGGCAGCATCATCCGGGCCGAGTAGCCCAGGGCGCGCTCGTTCATGTCCGGGAAGCGGGCCTGCAGCAGGTCGCGCAATTCGGAGAAATCCCTCGGCCGCTCGGCGAACAGCTCCGCCGCGGCCGGCAGCACCTGGTCCAGGTCCAGTCCCTTGGCGCGGGAGCCGAGCACCCGCAGACCGTCGGTCAGCACCGGCTGGACGGCGCCACGTAACGTCACATAGTCGCGAGCGGACAGTAAGTGCAGCGTGCCGCGCAGGAACGTGGCGCGCACCAGGGTTCTCTTGTGTAGCAAGGAATGCAGGTCTTCGGCGCGGAAGCCGGCCACTCTGGTCCACAGCCCGACGAACGGTGGTCTGGCTTCCTGCGCCTGGATGCCGCACAGCCGTTCCACCGCTGAGGCAACCGGGATGTCCGTGCGCTCCAACAGCAACTGCCTGGCCAGTGTGGCCCGGTTCAGTTCCCGGAGAGTCAGTGTCGTACCACCCGTCACCGCTTGATCCTAGACGGTTGAGTTCGTGCCCCAGCAGACGATCACCCGATGCCGACGGGCCACCGTCCAACTTTCACCAAATCAACCGTCTGGATCACCGTCCAGATCAGCCTGCCTGCCCGGCGAACTGTGTCTGGTAGAGCTCGGCATACAAACCTCCGCGCGCCAGTAGTTCGTCGTGCGTACCGCGCTCGACGACCCTCCCGCCGTCCACCACGAGGATCAGATCGGCTGCCCGCACGGTGGACAACCGGTGCGCGATCACCAACGAGGTCCGGTCCCGCAGTGCTACCGAGAGTGCTTCCTGTACGGCGACCTCGGACTCCGAGTCAAGATGCGCGGTCGCCTCGTCCAGCACCACCACCCTGGGTGCCTTCAACATCAACCGGGCGATCGCCAGCCGCTGTTTCTCGCCGCCGGACAGCCGGTAACCGCGGTCGCCCACGACGGTGTCCAGGCCCTGCGGCAGCGACTCCACCAGCGAGCTGAGCTGCGCGCCGTGCAGCGCGGCGACCAGTTCCGTGTCGGTGGCGTCCGGCTTGGCGTAGCTCAGGTTGGCCCGGATCGTGTCGTGGAAGAGGTGCGCGTCCTGGGTGACCACGCCGACCGTGTCCGACAGCGACGCGAACGTCGCGTCCCGCACGTTCAACCCGTTGATCCGGACCGCGCCCGCCCGCACGTCGTACAGCCGGGACACCAGGTAGCTGATCGTCGTCTTCCCGGCGCCGGACGGCCCGACCAACGCCACCAGCTGGCCGGGCGCCGCATGGAAGCCGACATCGAACAGCACCGGCCGGGACGCCGTCTGCTCCAGCACCGCCACCGACTCCAGCGACGCGAGCGACACCTCGTCCGCGCTCGGGTAGGTGAAGTCGACGTGTTCGAACTGGACGCTCGCCGGACCGCCGGGGATCGCCACGGCGTCCGGTTTCTCCGCGATCATCGGCTGCAGGTCGAGCACCTCGAAGACCCGGTCGAACGAGACCAGCGCGGTCATCACGTCCAACTGCACGTTGGACAGCCCGATCAGCGGTGCGTACAGGCGGTTGAGGTAGGCGGTGAGCGCGACGATCGTGCCGACGTTGAGCACGCCGTCGATGGCCAGCACGCCACCCCAGCCGTAGACCAGCGCGGTGGCCAGGGACGCGGTGAGCAGCAGCGCGGTGAAGAACAGCCGCGCGTAGAGGGCCTGGGTGACGCCGATGTCGCGCACCCGGGCGGCCCGGTCGCGGAACTCGCCTGCCTCCTCGCCCGGCCGGCCGAACAACTTCACCAGCAGGGCGCCCGCCACGTTGAACCGCTCGCTCATCGTGGTGTTCATCGCGGCGTTCAGGTCGTACGACTCACGGGTGATCTTGGCCAGCCTGCCGCCCATCCGGTAGGCCGGGATCACGAACACCGGCAGGATGACCAGCGCCACCAGGGTGATCTGCCAGGACAGCAGCAGCATCGCGACCAGCGTCAACACCAGTGTGATCAGGTTCGACACCACCGACGACAGCGTGTCGGTGAACGCCTGCTGGGCACCCAGCACGTCGTTGTTCAGCCTGCTGATCAGCGCGCCGGTCTGGGTGCGGGTGAAGAATGCCAGCGGCATCCGCTGGATGTGCGTGAACACACCGGTGCGCAGATCGAAGATCAGGCTCTCGCCCACCTTCGCCGAGATCCACCGCTGCAGGACGGACAGCCCGGCGTCGAACACCGACAACCCGGCCAGCAGCAGCGCCAGCTCGATCACCAGCCGCGCGTTCTTGCCGAGGATGCCGTCGTTGATGATGTCCCGGTAGATCAGCGGGTTCGCCACGCTGATCACCGCGTCCACCACGACGACGGCGAGGAACCCCGCCAGGATCATCCGGTAGGGCAGGACGAACCGCAGCATCCGCCGCCAGGTCCCCTTGCGGACGCCGGTCTTGAGCACCGACCTGTCCCGCTGCAGCGACCAGACGGCCCCCATGGTCGGCCGCATACGCCATCCCCACTCATGAGTCAGGGCCCGGTCGGCGACCGGGCCCTGACAAGCGTAGGACGTTGTCAGATCAGGCCGAGCCCGGCGACCGCGTCGCGCTCCTCGGTCAGCTCGCGCACCGAGGCGTCGATCCGCTCCCGGGAGAAGGCGTCGATGTCCAGGCCGGGCACGATCTGGTAGCGGCCGTCCCTGGCCACCACCGGGAACGACGAGATCAGGCCCTCCGGCACGCCGTAGGAGCCGTCGGACACCACGGCCGCGGACGACCAGTCGCCGTCGGCCGTGCCGTGCACCCAGGTGTGCACGTGGTCGACGGCGGCGCTGGCGGCGGAGGCGGCCGACGACGCGCCGCGCGCCTCGATGATCGCGGCGCCGCGCTTGGCGACGGTCGGGATGAACGTGTCGCGCAGCCAGGCGTCGTCGCCGACGGCCTCGACCGCGTTCTTGCCGTTGACCTCGGCGTGGTAGATGTCCGGGTACTGGGTGGCCGAGTGGTTGCCCCAGATGGCCAGCTTCCGGATCTCGGTGACCGGGACGCCGAGCTTGGCCGACAGCTGGGCCAGCGCCCGGTTGTGGTCCAGCCGGGTCATCGCGGTGAAACGGTCGGCCGGCACGTCGGGCGCGTGGGTGTGGGCGATGAGCGCGTTGGTGTTGGCCGGGTTGCCGACCACCAGCACCCGGACGTCGTCCGCGGCGACCGCGTTGATCGCCTCGCCCTGCGGCTTGAAGATGCCGCCGTTGGCCTCCAGCAGGTCGCCGCGCTCCATGCCCTTGGTCCTGGGCCGGGCGCCGACCAGCAGCACGATGTTGGCACCGTCGAAGGCCACCCTCGGGTCGTCGGTGATGTCGGTGCCGCGCAGCAGCGGGAACGCACAGTCGTCCAGTTCCATCGCCGTGCCCTCGGCGGCCTTGACCGCCTGCGGGATCTCCAGCAGCCGCAGCCGGATCTCGGTGTCCGGGCCGAGCATCTGGCCCGACGCGATACGGAACAGCAGCGCGTAGCCGATCTGACCGGCCGCACCGGTGACGGCGACGTTGACGGGCACCTGTGCCACGACCTTCCCTGAATGTTTCGACTTGCCGACGCCCCGATGCTAGCCACGCGACCAGGCACGGACCGCGCCGGGTGGGCGGCGTCACGCGACCGACCGGATCACTCCGGCCAGGCCGGTGACCTGCCCAGCATCGCCAGCACGCGGTCCAGTGGCGCACCGCCGGCGGCTTCGGGCAGCACCGGGTCGAAGGCCGTGCCCGGACCCCGGCTGGCCGCGTCGGCGGGCACCTGCCCGGCGACGGTGAGCGCCGCGGCGAGGACGTCGTCGTCGAACTCGACCGGCACGCCGATCGCGGCCGCGACGTCCCAGGAGTGCACCACGTAGTCGATGAAGTGGAAGCCCATCGCCATGGCGCCGGGCACGGTGACACCGTCGCGGATCTCCGGCAGGTACGTCCGCCGGCTCGGTGCCTCCGGCGAGCCGAACGACTCGATCACCTGGTCGGCGGCCCGTTCGTAGGCGGCGACGAAGTCGTCGGGCAGCGGTTCCGGCTGCCAGTCGGCCACCTCGGTGCGCTCGCCGGCGACCGCCCTGGCGAAGCCGATGTGCTGCACGGTCAGGTGGGCCAACAGCGCCCGCAGGTCCCAGTCCGCACAGGGTGTGGGCAGGCCGAGCCGGTCCGTGGTGACCTGGCGCACCAGCGCGACACTGGTGCGCACCGCCCGCCGGTCCAGATCCTGGATGTCCATGCACCCCATCCAAGCCGGTCCGACCGACAGAAGAACTCACCGGCCCCGAACCGTGTCGGGACCGGTGAGCCTGCCGGGTATCTGCGGTGTTCGCGGCGCTCAGCCGGCCGGTGTGGCCGGTTCGCCCGTGATGTCGCCTTCCCGCGTGGCTGCCACGAACGCCGTCACGGCCGCGGCGGGGAACGCCAGCGCCGGTGCCGCCGCCTTGGAGTCACGTACCGCCGCACGACCGGCGCGTACCGCCACCTCCACGCACTGGGATCCGTTGTCACCGCCGCTGTGACTGCTCCTGCGCCACACCGCATCCGACAGGTCGTCCGCCCGCATGTCGTCCACTTTCTCTCCGCCGACAGGTTCAGCTCACAGCGCACCGGCCAGGTCGTCGATCGCCAGCAGAGTCTCCTCCTTGTCCAGCGCCCGCTCGCACAGGCCGGTGTAGCCGGCAGTGTATTGCGCAACCTCCGCCGGATCCTCTACATAGATGCAGCTGTTCAGATTCTCCTGGTACGCGACATCCAACCACTCAGGACGATCGAAGCTCAGGATCACGAACGGGCGGCCCATCGCGGGGTAGGCGCCGACGGTGAACGGGATCATGCGTATCGATACGTTCGGCAGGTGTGCGATGCGGCTGAGGTGTTTCAACTGGTCGCGCATCACGTCCCGGCCGCCGACCAGTTGGCGCAGCGCCACCTCGTTGACCACGGCGTCGAACTCGATGGGGTGATCGGCGAACAGCCTGGCCTGGCGGCGCTTGCGCAGTTCCACCCGGTGCTGGATCTGGGACTGGTCAGCCGAAGGAGTGAAGGCGCGCGCCACCGCCCTGGCGTAGTCCTCGGTCTGCAGCAGGCCGGGCACGAGATCGATTTCGAAGTTCACCAGCGACACGGCCTCGGACTCGAAGTCGACGTACCGATCGAACCGTTTGGCGGTCACGGCGTCGCCGTAAGAAAGCCACCAACCACGTTCGCTCGCATGGTGTACCTCGTCCACCAATTCGTCGCGTTCGGTCTCGGAGACGCCATAGACGACCGCCATACTGATCACATCCGCGGGCGTGATGGTCTGGCTGGCGTTCTCCAGTTTGCTGATCTTCGATCTCGCCCAGTTGAGACGCTCGGCCACGACGTCCCCGGTCAGGCCGGCTCTGCCCCGCCATTCCCCCAAGACTCGCCCGACGTAGCGCATGCGCATTGTCGAGTAGAAGCGGTCGGTCATCGACACCATCCAGGAATGTTGCGCTCGATCACGACGAGTCTCGAACTTTTCGTGGTCGCGACTGTCCAGTGAGAACACAGCGCCGAACCATTCCGGTCAGTGCTCTGGACCGCAACGAGACATCACCACGCGAATCGAATCGGAAGAGAGAGTCAGTGGCCATTCTGGACAGTCGACAGCACCGTGCACGCGGTCGAGCCGATCACCTGGCCGAGCGGAGTATATGCACCACGCCGGCGCAACGGTGACAAGACCGACCCACGGTGTGCCGTGGCACCAAGCCGGCAGCGTTCCGGGCGGAATCAGTCCCGGGTTTCGGACGGCACAGTCAGCCCGCGGCCTCCTGCGGCACGGGCGGGATGCTTCTGGCGAGTAGGTGGCCGAGTCCGGCACGGGTGGCCACGACGGTGAGTCGGTCCTGTGCCCGCAACCGGTACTCCGGCTCGGGATGCCAGTTCAACCGTCCGACACCGTGATGGCCCAGCGCGATCACCCGCGCCTGCAGCGGCTCGTCCGCCTCGGACACCGGTTGGCCGTCCAACGGTGACCCGGCCACCACCGGCACCTCGGCGATCATCAGCGCCGACCGGCCGATCGACATGGTGCCGATCACCTGCCGCTCCACCATCGCCGCCGCGAACGAACCGGCGGCCAGCCGGGACACGCTGCGCGAGATGGCGAACCCGAGGCCGCGCTCCACCCGCTCGGCCAGGTCGTCGTCGAACAGCCGCAGCACCACCCGCAGGTCCTCGCGGCTGGCCCTGCCCAGCAGCGCCGCCTCCAGATTGGCCACGTCACTGCTGGTCAGCAGCAGCAGCGCCCGCGCGTTGGCCACCGACACCGACCGCAGCGTGTCCTCCCGGGTGGCATCGCCGAACACGACGGGCACGCCCAGCCTGCGGGCCTGCGGCACGCCCCGCGCGTTCTCGTCGGCGTCCACACAGATCACCGGCACACCCAGGTCGTGCAACTGCGCCACCACCCTGGTGCCGACGTTGCCCAGACCGACCACCACGACATGGTCACCGAACATCGCGGGGTCCGGCCCCGGATCGGTCAGCCGCGCCCGGACCAGGCCGTCCACCACCACGGCGGTGGCCACCGGAATCAGCGCCAGGCCGGACAGCGTGACGATCAACTGCAACACCCGGCCGGCCGCCGGCAGCCCGCGGTCGGGTACCGCGTCGCCTGCCGCGTCCAGCAACGTCTGGTACAGCGCGCCACCCCAGCCGGCGTGGCCGGCCGTGGCCATCAGCACGTAGCCGAGCAGGATCAGCGACACCAGGACGACCACCAGCCGGACCAGCACGCTGCCCAGCAGCACCCGGCGCCAGCCGGCGGACCAGCGGTGCCGCCGGTGGCCGGACGGCGAGTCGGCCGGACCGCTGTCGGCCAGGGCCAGCACCAGGTCGGCGTCGTCCGGGCTGCCGGGCAGCAGCCGGGTGGTGCCGCCGGACGTGTCGGCCAGCCCGCACACCACGCGGCTGTCCGACACGTCGCCGCGGTGCGCCATGTACAGGGTCTGGCCGGGCAGGCGGACGTGGCTGGGCGCCAGTTCACCCAGCGCGGCGGCGACGAACGAGGGCGCCGCCATCGCCGAGTCGGACAGCACGGCACAGTCGGCGAACAGTGTTCGGATGCGAAAACCCAGACTGGTGTTGAACATCCGGATCACCAGGCGAATGTCCGGGTTGAGATCACCGGCCCGCAGCGCGGCGTGGATGTTGCCGACGTCGTCCTGGTCGACCAGGGCCAGCGCCCGCGCCTCCACCACGCCCGCCTTGCGCAGCGTGGCGTCGTCCAGCACGGCCGCCTCGATGATCCGCACGCCGGGCAGTTGACCCAGCAGCGGGCCCTGGTTGCGGTCGGCGCGCGGCAGCACCACGGTGACCTCGGCGCCGAACCGGGTGACCAACTCGTTCACCAGCCGGTAGGCGAGCGGGTTGTCCCCACAGACCACGAAACGCCGCGGGCGCTGGGCCCGCGGCGGAGACGGTGTCGACACAAGCCGATCCTATGGTCGGACGGTGACCGTCCGTCCCCGGATCGGTCGGACTCAGGGTTCGTCGCCCAGCCCGGCGGCCTCCAGGTCCAGGCTGCGGCCCACTCGACGCCGGGTGGCGTCGCTGATCGTGCCGGCGTCGAACAGCCGGTCCAGCTCCTCGCGCTGCACGGCCAGGAGGTCCCGGCGCACGGCCCGGTAGGCCGCCACGCCGGAGCCCGCCGGGTCGGTGTCGTCGCGCTGGTCGGCCTCGATCCGGTCGACGCGGGCCCGCAGCCTGTCCCGGAGCTGCGCCAACACCACCTCCGGGGCCAGCTCCAGGTCGGCCAGGTAGTCCAGGTGGGCCAGGCCGGCGCGGGCCACGTGCAGCCGGGCCACCCGGTCCTCCTCCCGGACGTGGGCGGGCGGCACCGCGACACCCGCCCAGCGGACCAGCGGCGCCAGGGTGAATCCCTGCACCACCAGCGTGATCACGATCACGGCGGTGGCCAGCAGCAGGACGAGGTCGCGGCCGGGCAGCGGCGTACCGGCGTCGGTGACCAGCGGGATGGACAGCGCGGCGGCCAGCGGCACCACGCCACGGGCACCGGCCCAGGACACCACGGCCGGCACCTGCCAGGACGGCCGTGCCGAGCCGGGTCGACCCTGCCGGCGGCCCAGCGCGGCCAGCGGGAACACCCACAGCACGCGCACCACGACCAGCGCCGCCGTGATCGCCAGCGCCTGTGGCAGCCACGCCGGTCCGTGCCCGGACAGCGATCGCACGAGTGTCGGCAGTTCCAGCCCGATCAGGCCGAACACCACGCTCTCCAGCAGGAACACCACGGTCTGGTAGACGGCGTCGACCTGCAGCCGGATGTGTGGGGTGCTCAGCCGGGACGCCCGTGCGCCGATCACCACGCTCGCCACCACCACCGCGGTGACGCCGGAGCCGTGCAGCGCCTCCGCGAGCACGTAGGCCGCATAGGGCGTGACCAGCGCGATCACCGTCTCCAGCACCGGATCGGTGGTCCGCCGCCGGATCAGCACCACACCGCCGGCGACCACGGCACCGACCAGCGTGCCGCCGCCGGCGAGCAACAGGAAGTCGACGGCGACGTGCCCCCAGGACACCGCGCCCACGGTGAGGCCGAACGTGAGCGCCACCCGGAACAGCAGCAAGCTGGTGGCGTCGTTGAACAGGCTCTCCGCCTGGACCAGCGCCCGCACCCTGGGCGGCAGCGACAGCCTGCGGCCCAGCGCGGTGACCGCGACCGGATCGGTGCTGGCCAGCACGGTGCCCAGGACCAGGGCCAGCCCCACCGGCAGGCCGGTGATCGCCACCACCACGGCGGCCACGGCGGCGGCCGAGGCCAGCACCAGCCCGACGGCCAGCGCGGTCACCGGCCGCCACACCGCCCGCAGATCCCGCCAGGGCAGTTCCTCGCCGGCCGCGTAGAGCAGCGGCGGCAGCACCACGAGGCTGACGATCTCCGGGGTGACCCGCACCTCCGGCACGCCGGGCACCAACCCGACCAGCACCCCCGCCACCACCAGCAGCGACGGAGCCGGCACGCTCAGCCTGCGGGCGAAGGTGGCCACGACGGTCGCGACCACGACGAGGAACAGCACCGTCTCCACGTCCCGCATGGTGGTGATTATCCAGGGTCGCGGTGGGCACCGCTCGATCTGGACACCGGCGTCGCGCGCCTGGTAGACAGCCACACATCCGATGTCTGGGGTGAGGCCGTTGCGCATCGTCGCTGTCGACACCTACGACGTCCGCTTCCCCACGTCCCGCCGGCTCGACGGCTCCGACGCGATGAATCCCGATCCGGACTACTCGGCGGCCTATGCGGTGATCCGCACCGGCGACGGCGTCGACGGCCACGGATTCGCCTTCACCATCGGGCGGGGCAACGACGTGCAGGTGGCCGCGATCGACGCGCTGGCACCGTTCCTGGTCGGCCGCCCGGTAGACGAGACGCTCGCCGATCTCGGCGGGATGTGGCGGCTGCTGGTGCACGACTCGCGGCTGCGCTGGCTGGGCCCGGAGAAGGGCGTCATGCACATGGCGATCGGCGCGGTGATCAACGCGCTGTGGGACCTGCGGGCCCGGCGGGCGGGCAAGCCGCTGTGGCGGCTGCTGGCCGACCTCTCCCCGACGGAACTGGTCGACCTGGTCGACTTCCGCTACCTCACCGACGCCCTGACCCGCGACGAGGCGCTGGATCTGCTGCGGGCGGCCCGAACCGGCCGCGCGGCACGGGAGGCCGACCTGCTGGCCAACGGCTACCCGGCGTACGCCACGTCGCCGGGCTGGCTGGGCTACGGCGACGACAGGCTGGTCCGGCTGAGCGAGGCGGCGGTGGCGGACGGCTTCGACCTGATCAAGCTGAAGGTCGGCGCGAACACCGGGGACGACGTGCGCCGGTGCGGGCTGGCCAGGCAGGCGGTCGGGCCGGACGTGCGGATCGCGGTGGACGCCAACCAGCGGTGGGACGTGGGCACGGCGATCGAGGCGATCCGCGCGCTGGCACCGTTTCGGCCGTGGTGGGTGGAGGAGCCGACGTCACCGGACGACGTGCTCGGCCACGCGGCCATCCGGGCCGCCGTCGCGCCGATCAGGATCGCCACCGGCGAGCACACGCAGAACCGGATCGTGGTCAAGCAACTGCTCCAGGCGCGGGCGATCGACGTGCTGCAGATCGACGCGACCCGGGTGGCGGGCGTCAACGAGAACATCGCGAACCTGTTGCTGGCGGCCAAGTTCGGCATACCGGTGTGCCCGCACGCCGGCGGGGTGGGCCTGTGCGAACTGGTGCAGCACCTGGCGATGTTCGACTACCTGGCGGTCAGCGGCACCCGGCAGGACCGGGTGATCGAGTACGTCGACCACCTGCACGAGCATTTCACCGACCCGGTGATGGTCACCGGCGGCCGGTACGCCGCGCCGGCCGCGCCGGGATTCTCCGCACGGCTGCGCGATGATGCGCTCGCCGATCACCTGTTCCCGTCCGGTGCGGTCTGGAGGAGTGCGCTATGACGTCCGAGTTCGCCGGCCAGCGGGCCGTGGTCACCGGCGGTGGTTCCGGCATCGGTCTGGCCACCGCGATGCTGCTCGCCGAGCGGGGCGCGGCCGTGGCCTGCCTGGACCTCGATCCGGCCGCGGCGCCGGAGCCGATCGTCGCGATCACCGCCGACGTGGCCGACGACGCGGTGGCGGACGCGGTGGCCGAGGCCGCTCGCCGGTTGGGTGGGATCGACATCCTGGTGAACAACGCGGGGATCGGCGCGCAGGGCACGGTGGCGGACAACGACATCGACGAGTGGCGCCGGGTGCTGGACGTGAACGTGCTCGGCATGGTCCGGGTCGCCAGGGCGGCGCTGCCGCCGCTGCGCGAGTCGGCGGCGGCCGGGCGGCACCCGGCGATCGTGCAGACGTGTTCCATCGTCGCCACGGCGGGGCTGCCCAACCGCGCGCTCTACGGCGCGTCCAAGGGAGCGGTGTACTCGCTCACCCTGTCGATGGCGGCGGACCACGTCCGCGAGGGAATCCGGGTCAACTGCGTGAATCCCGGTACCGCGGACACGCCGTGGGTGCGCAGGCTGCTGGCCGAGGCAGCGAATCCGGACGCGGAACTGGCCGCGCTGCGGGCCAGGCAGCCCGGCGGTCGGCTGGTGTCGGCGGAGGAGGTGGCGTCGGCGATCTGCTACCTGGCCAGCCCGCTCAACGCGGCCACCACCGGTACGTCACTGGCCGTGGACGGCGGTATGCAGGGCCTGCGGCTGCGGCCGCAGTGATCAGTCCACTACGGACTGGCGTGGCCACAACAACAACATCGCCACCACGACGCAGGACACCAGCAACACCACGAAAGCCGCTGCGGCGGCCGGATCAGACACCTGCCGGACCACCGACGTGCCGACGCCCACGACGAGACCGGCCGAGGCGATCTGGAAGAGCACACTGGCGATGCGGCACACTTCCGAACCACGCAGCGTGCCGGCCGCCATGGCCAGGGCGAAGCAGCCGATGGCGAACGCCAGAATCGCGGCGATGGCGAGCACGACGGTGACGGGTTGCCCGTGCCGCGGGGCTTTGTCGCCGGTGCCGATCAGCAGTCCGACGAGCACCCAGGTGAGGGCCTGGCCGGACTGGATCACTCCGGCCGCGATCAGGGTGCCGACCGGTCCCGGCCGCGACGGCGGATTGGCGCGGTCCGTTCGTCGTACCGGGGCCGGTCGGCGTGGTAGTGACACGAGTGCGTTCGGTCTGGGCGCGACGGGTGAGTCCGACACGTCGGGTCGTGGCATGGGTACTCCAGGAGACCTGTTACCCCGACAAGTCTGGACTGCGATTACTCGGTACTGGTGCCGCGCTGTCCCTCAAACACCGGCCAGCTGAGCTGAAGATTAATCGTAATCTTCGGGTAGCACCAGGGGCAGAAACGAGCCACACCCGGTTGGCCGCAACCCGGCCGCGTTACAGATGTTCACCATGTCGGTTCGGTAAGCGCCGCCCGCAACCATTGCTCCACACCGGCAACGTGCACCGTCGCCCACGCGCCTGCCACGTCCGGTTGGCCGGCCGCGATCGCGTCGCAGATCGCGCCGTGTTCGGCCAGCGTGCGGGCCACCGCCGACTCCTGGGTGACGCCGCGCCAGATCCTGGCCCGCCGGGTCGGCCCGGCCAGTCCGTCGATCAGCGAACACAGCACCCGGTTGCCCGAGCCGTGCGCGATCCGCCGGTGGAACTCCAGATCGCTGTCCACCAACTCCGCCACCGACGGGTCGTCCCCGAGTTCGGCCAGCAGCGCGCGCAGCCCCGCCACGTCGTCGGCGCTCATCCGGGTGGCGGCCATCGCGGTGGCCGCCGGTTCCAGGATCCGCCGCACCTCCAGGAACTCCAGCACGCTGTCGTCGGTGTGGAAGTCGATCACGAAGGACAGGGCGTCCAGCAGCACCGCCGGTTCCAGGCTGGTCACGTAGGTGCCGTCGCCCTGGCGGACGTCCAGCACGTTGATCAGCGACAGCGCCCGCACCGCCTCCCGCAACGAGTTGCGGGACAACCCGAGCCGCTCGGCGAGATCGGCCTCGCGGGGCAGGCGGTCACCGGGCCGCAGCGCGCCGGTGACGATCAGGTACTTGATCTTCCCGATCGCCTCGTCGGTGATGGCCACGCGCACCTTCTCCACGACCGTGCAGACATCCGATGTGTCGCAATATAGCGACCGACGACATTGACAGTGCGGAACGACAGCGGTGAAATGGCCACCTACTAGAGGCTTGCTTTCGTTGAAAGTTCACCGTGTCCGTCGGGGGAGTCCGCATGTCCGCGTTACGTGTCACCGTGCTCGGAGCGGCGGTGGCCATGGCCGCCGCGCTGGCCGTACCCGCATCCGCCGGGCCACAGCGCACCGGCGTCGCCGCCGAGGTGCAGGCGGCCATGGCGAAGATGACGGTCACCGAGAAGGTCGAGCAGATGTTCGTGTCCTACGTCTACGGCACGAGCGCCACCACCGAGGATCCGACCGACGTCGCCGACAACCACGCCGTCTACGGCGACTCCGTGAACAACGGCGCCGACCTGCTCGCCCAGTACCACCTGGGCGGGATCATCTACTTCACCTGGTCCAACACCCTCACCGACCCGCAGCGGATCGGCGCGCTGTCCAACGGGTTGCAGCACGTCGCGATGTCCGGAGCCAACCCGGTTCCGGTGCAGATCAGCACCGACCAGGAGGGCGGCAGCGTCACCCGGATCGGCGCACCCGCGGCGGTGTCGCCGGGCAACATGGCCGTCGGTGCGACGTTCCGCCCGGCCGACGCGCTCCGCCAGGCGTCGGTGTCCGGCACCGAACTGCGCGCGATGGGCGTCAACGTCGACGACTCGCCCGTGGTCGACGTGAACACCGATCCGCACAACAGCGCCGACGGCCCGAGGTCGTTCGGCGACCGCGCGGCAGCGGTGTCGGCGATGGCCGCCGCCGAGGTGACCGGCTACCAGCGGGCCGGCGTCGCCGCACAGGCCAAGCACTTCCCCGGTCTCGGCGACACCACGGTCAACACCGACGACGGCGTCGCAGTCACCGACGAGACCAGGGCGCAGATCATGGCCAGGGACATCCCGCCGTTCCGGGCCGCGATCGCGGCGGGCGTGCGGTCGATCATGGCGACGCACATCGTGGCGCCCGCACTGGACCCGTCCCGCCTGCCGGCCAGCCTGTCCCGGCCGATCGTCACCGGGCTGCTGCGCGACACGTTGCGCTACAACGGTGTCGTCATCACCGACTCGCTGAGCGCTGCCGCGCTGGCCGGCATCCCGGAGAGCCAGGTGATCCTGGACGCGATCAACGCCGGTGACGACGAACTGCTGATGCCGGCGCACGTGCCGGCCGACATCCAGACCGTGGTGGCCGCCGTCCAGGCCGGCACGATCTCGCCGGCCAGGATCGACCGGTCGGTCACCCGCATCCTCACCATGAAGGCCGAGGAGGGCCTGTTCGCCGACCCGTACACCACGCCCGAGCGCATCACCGCGTCCGTCGGCACGCCCGCCGACGAGGCCGGCATGGCCGGTATCGCGCGGCGCTCGATCACGTTGCTGCGCAACACCGACCACGCCCTGCCCGTCACCGCGGGCAGCCACGTGCTGGTCACCGGCTGGGGTGTCGGCACGACGCGGACACTGGCCGACGACCTGACCGCGACCGGCGCGGCGGTGCAACGGCTGTGGACCGGCTCACCGGACCAGGCCACGATCGACGCGGCCGTGGCGGCGGCGCAGGCCAACGACGTCACCGTGGTGACGACGGGCAACGCCTGGGCGGACACCACGCAGCAGAAACTGGTGGCGGCACTGCTGGCCACCGGTAGGCCGGTCGTGGTGGCGGCGGTCGAGGGACCGTACGACGTGTCCTACTTCCCCACCGTGCCGGACTATCTCGCGGCCTACGACTACCAATCGCCGTCACTGCTGGCGCTGGCGAACGCCATCGTCGGCACCGCGGAGCCGACTGGGCACCTGCCGGTCACCATCCCGACGGCGGACGGCACGGGAACGCTGTTCCCCTACGGTGCCGGATCCGGCTACTGATCGTCCACCTTGGACGGTGCCATGGTGCCGTCCCGGGTGGTCACCCGAAGATTGGCCGTGGGGTCGAGGAACACCTGCCGGATGGCGGGGAAGCGGGTGCCCAGCCGCTGCTCCACATCCTCGCAGGCAGCC
The DNA here is from genome assembly GCA_036491115.1 of Pseudonocardiaceae bacterium. Taxonomy (GTDB): domain Bacteria; phylum Actinomycetota; class Actinomycetes; order Mycobacteriales; family Pseudonocardiaceae; genus DATEPR01. The sequence goes on along the minus strand of DASXCQ010000078.1, from coordinate 85,181 downwards.
TCGACGTCCGCCGCCGACGCACTGTCGATGAAGTCCACCTTGGCCGCCACCAACACGTCGTTCGGGCCGAGCAGGATCGCGGCCAGGTCGCCGACGCCCGACACCACCGCCGGTGCCTCGATCTCGACCCGGATCAGCCGCAGCACCCGGTCGGGCACCGAACGACCGATGAGCAGCGACATGTTGTCCCTGCCCAGGGTGAACGCGACGAACGCCAGGGTGAGCCCGATCAGGATGGAGGCGACGCCGTCGAAGTAGGGCGACCCGGTGAGTTGCCCGCCGATCAGGCCACCGGCCGCGATCACGATGCCGACGATCGCCGCGGTGTCCTCGAACACGACCGCTTTCACGGTGGTGTCCGGCATGTGCCGGATGTAGGTCCGCAAGGGAGTGCGCCAGCGCCGCGCCTCCCTGGTGGTCTGGCGCAGACCGCGCGCCAGTGACGTACCTTCCAGGACGAACGCCACGCCGAGCACGATGTAGGACACCAGTGGGCTGCCCAGGTCCTCGCCGGCCAGGATGGTGTGGATGCCGTCGTACACGGCGAACACCGCGCCACCGATGAACGTGGCAACCGACGCGAGGAACGCCCAGAAATAGCGTTCCGGCCCGTAGCCCAGCGGGTGGCGCGCGTCCGGTGGTCGCGCGCTGCGCCGCAGCGCGGTCAGCAGCAGGACCTCGGTCACCGTGTCGGCCACGGAGTGCGCCGCCTCGGACAGCATGGCCGACGAGCCGGACAGAATGCCGCCCACCGCCTTGGCGGCCGCGATGGCCAGGTTGACCCCGGCCGCGAGCAGCACGGTGCCCAGGCTCTCGTTGCTGTCCGATCCCTCCAGTTCGGCCATGCGGACCACCCTACGGCCAGTACCGGGCCCGCTGGTCCGGTGCGATACTGACCGAATGTTCGGTCAGGAGGTGCGGCGGGGTCGGCCCGGATACGACCGGGAGACACTGCTGCGGATCGCCGTCACCGTGTTCAACGAGCGCGGCTACGACGGCACCAGCATGGAGGACCTGGCCGCCCGCCTCGGCATCACCAAGTCGGCCATCTACCACCACGTCAGCGGCAAGGCGGAGTTGTTGGAGCTGGCGGTGAACCGGGCGCTGGACGGCCTGGCGGCCGCGGCCGCCGAGTTGACCGAAGGGACGGCGACCGAGCGCCTGGAGCAGTTGGTCCGGCGCAGCGTGGAGGTCCTGGTCGCGGAACTGCCGTTCGTCACCCTGCTGCTGCGGGTGCGCGGGAACACCGAGGTGGAACGGGCCGCGCTGCGGCGGCGCCGCGAGTTCGACCAGGCGGTGGCCGACCTGGTCCGCCAGGCGGTCGCCGAGGGTGGCCTGCGCCCGGACGTGGACGCCGTGCTGACGGCCCGGTTGCTGTTCGGCATGGTCAACTCGATCACCGAGTGGTACCGGCCCGATCGCGGCGTCGACCAGCGACAACTGGCCGATGCCCTCGTCGCGGTCGCCTTCGGCGGCCTGCGGCGCTGAGCGACCACCGCACGCACCACGGCGCCGACCAGCCGCTCGCTGATCGGCGCCGTGGTCATCGGCCGCCCAATCTGGTCAGAAGGCTCCGGTCCCGTTCGGCGTGCCCAGGCCGGTCGGACCGTCGTAGCCGGTGCCGGCAGTGCACAGGTACGTCCCGCCGCAGCTCCCGTTCGAGCCCGACGTGACGTCGAACAGCGATCCGGTGTGGCTGTACGGGAAGGAGCCCGCGGTGACGGTCGCGGTGTTGCCGGCCAGCGCGTACACCGACGCGATGATCGGCGACGCGGCCGAGGTGCCGCCGACCTGCACCCATCCGTCCGCGCCGGTCACCAGGCCCAGCTCGATGAGCACGTCGCACAGCGAGCTGGAGCCGCAGGTGTTGTAGGTGTCGTAGACGGCGACACCGGTGTTCGGGTCGGCGACCGCGGACACGTCGGCCACGGTCCGCTTGGCGCAGCCGGTGTCGTGCTGCCAGGCCGGTTTGCTCTCGAACGCCGAGCAACCCGATCCGGCACCCGACCAGGCCGTCTCGGTCCAGCCGCGGGCGTTGCTCGCCTTGCTCAGCGAGGTGCCGCCGACGGCCGTGACCAGCGGCGAGGACGCCGGCCAGATGACGCCGAAGCCGGAGTCACCGGAGCTGGCGGTGATGGCGACGCCGGGGTGGTTGAAATGGGCGTCGTCGGTGGTGATGGTGCTGTCCTCGGCGCCACCCCAACTGTTGGAGATGGCCGCCGCGCCGGACGCCGCCGCCGAGTCCTCCGCGGTGTCCAGCGAGGTCTCGTCGGCGCCCGCCGCCTCGACCAGGGTGATGTGGCAGTCCGGGCACGTCGACGACACCATGTCGACGTCCAGGCTCTCCTCCTCCGCCCACCCGGCGTCGGCGCTGGGCAGCGGGCCGGCCTGCCCGTTGCCGTTGACCTTGTGGAAGCAGCCATTGGCGGTGGTGCACGCCGGCAGCCCGAACTGGCTGCGGTAGTGCGCGAGGTCCGCCTCGGCGTTGGGGTCGTCGAACGCGTCCACGATGGCGACGGTCCGGCCACCCGAGGTCAGGCCGCCGACCTTGTACGCGGACTGGAGATCGGCCGGGCCGAGACCGGTCGGGCCGGCCATCAGCATCGGCGCCAGCAGGCCGCGGCTGGCCCGCTTGGCCCGCATCTCGCCGAGGCAGTGGACCGAGCCGGTGGCGCAGCCGAAGTTCATCACCAGGCCGGGCAGTGGCGCCGCGGGCGTGACGGTGACCGCCTGGGCGGGTACCGCGGCCACCGACAGGGCGGTGACCACCGAGGCGGCCAGGACCAGCAGGGAACCACCCCATCGTCGGACGGGGCGTTGACGGAACAGTGCACGCCGCATGTGGGGACCCTCCGTTCGGACACGGGCAGCAACTGGTTGCTCACGTAGCCCAACGGCGCGGTCCGGGGCGGGCAACGGCCACCACGCCCCGGTCGTCTTCACAGATGACAGTCGTGTCGGCTACTCCGGGTCGCCGACCAGGCGGTAGATCCACTCGCCGTCGTCGGTGCGGTCCAGCCGGTAGTGGGTCTCGATCTTGGGTCCGCCGTGCAGGAACACGTGCGTCACGATGTTGCCGACGAACGACTTGGCGGGCGGCAGCGGCTCGCGCCTACCGTCCAGCGGCCCGCCGACGTACTCGGCCGTGTGCCGCATCGACCCGCCTCCCTCCGCGCCCGTGGCCGTCACCCGGTGACCAGGGTAGGCCCGGAACCGACAGATCACCCGAGCGCGTGGTTCGTGTCGGTCGACCGGTGGGGAATCGCCGGTCGAACGTGCTGGAATCCTCACTCGTACGGAGTAAAGTCCACCAACTTCGCTCCCGCATTTTCCGGACCGGATATGCCGGCAGTAGGTTGATCCCTACACTCGGCACATCGAGTCAAACCCCGGAGGCGACCGTGGTGCGGCACCGCCCGAGCTGGGCACCGGCCGGCAGTGGCGTCACGCGACAGAACCGCCAGGACAGGCGGCAATGCCGCCGTTCCCACATTCTCCTGACACACCCGTTCGTGGCGCTGTCCCCGCGGGCAACGATCCTGTCCGGTGGGCAAGCGGGCCGGAGTGACTGACGTGCCCCACGGCCCGGCGCAGTCGGCGGAACACAGCAAAATCGACCTGGCCCGACGCTGGGCCGGTATCGCGCTGTCCAGCAGCCACGTGGCGCTGTCCCGGTCGGACATCGAGGCGTTCCTGCTGGACATCACCGACGCGCTCGTCGACGTGCTGCGCATCGAGCCGTTCGATCCGGGTCCGGCCAGCGAGTCCGGCGCCGCGCTGGTCAGCATCAACCTCACCGGCGACACCGCGCTGGACGGCACGATCCGCCTGCTGGGCGCCGAACTGCTGACCGCGGCCGGCATCGCGTACCACCGGTCGTGGCAGGACAAGGTGATCCGGCTGACCGGGTCGCTGGCCGGCGGGTACGTCGCAGCGCTGCGCGACCGGCTGTTCAACGAGCAGGAAATGATCAAGAAGGCGGTGTTCCGCGCCAGGGACGTGGCCGAACAGGCCCGCCGCGCCACCGAGGCCCGCTGGCAGGCCGTGTTCCACTCCACCGCGGCCGGCATCGCGATCACCGACCTGGACGGCACGCTCCAGATGGTCAATCCGGCGCTGTGCGAGATCCTCGGCCATTCCGAGGACGAACTGCTCGGCCAGCCGCTGTCGGTGAAGATCAGTCCGCCGTACGTCGCCCAGGTGTTGGGCGCGTTCGGCCATGTGGCGCGCGGCGAGCACGACAAGTTCGTCGGTGACGTGAGTTTCGTCGGCAAGGACGGCGAACCGGTGTGGACCCGGCTGTCGCTGTCGCTGGTGCGCGACGTCGTCGAGAAACCGGAGTACGCCGTCGCCGTGGTGGAGAACATCTCCGACCTCCACCTGCTGCGCGAACGCCAGTTGTCGATGACGCTGGAGGATCAGCTCACCGGCCTGCCCAACCGCACCGCGTTCATGTCCCAGCTGGACAGTGCGTTGCAGCACGCGGAACCGGATGAGCACATCGCGCTGTGCTACGTCGACCTGGACGGCTTCAAGATCATCAACGACGGCGTCGACCACGACACCGGCGACCAGGTGCTCAAGCGGGTCGCCGCCGTGCTGAACTCCGCGTTCCCCGAGCCGTCCACCATGGTGGCCAGGATGGGCGGTGACGGCTTCGCCGTGCTGGTCACCGGCACCACCGACCGGTTCGGCATCAGCGAGCGGATCGCCGCGGCGCTGACCGAACTGGCCGAACCGGTCTACTCCGACGAGGACACCGGCGTCGCGGTCAGCGCCAGCGTCGGCATCGTGGAACGCGAGGCCACCGGCCTCACGTCCGCCGAACTCATCAGGGCCGCCGAGATCACCGTGCACCGGGCCAAGTTGAACGGCAAGGCGCAGTGGGAGCTGTTCGACGCCGAACTGGACGCCGAGTACCGGGCGCAGTTCCAGTTGGGCGCGGCGATCCCCGGTGCGCTGGAGACCGGTCAGTTCCAGGTGTCCTACCAACCGGTGCACTACCTGGCCGACGGCTCGCTCGCCGGCCTGCGCGCGCTGCTGCACTGGCACCATCCGCGCCGCGGCCTGCTGCACCCCGGCGACTTCCTCGACATGGCGGAGGAAACCGGCTTCATCGTCCCCATGGGACGGTGGATGCTGGAGCAGGCGTGCCGGCAGATCGCCGAGTGGGCGGACGAGTTCGGCGACGCGGCCCCGCCGGTCGCCGTCAACCTCACCGCCCGGATGGCCCGCGAACAGGACCTGGTGCAGATCATCCGGGAACTGCTCGCCGAGACCAAGGCGCCCGCGACGAAACTGCGGCTGAGCGTGCCGGCCAGCGTGGTGGTCGACGAGAACGGCGAGCCGCTGGAGAACCTGGACACGCTGCGCGCCATCGACGTGAGCGCCGTGGTGCACGGCTTCGGCGCCGGCAACACCGGCCTGGTCGACCTGCGCACCCTGCCGGTCGACGGCGTGACGGTGGCGCCCGGTCTGGTCCGGGCGTTCGCCGAGTCCGAGGACGCCGACTCGCCGTTCGAGCACGCGCTGCGCCAGCTGGTCGACCTGACCGGCCGCCTGGACCTGCGGCTGGTCGCCGACGGCGTGGACACCGTGGTGGTCGGCGAGCGGCTGCGCGGCATCGGCGTGCGCCTGGGCAGCGGCCCGTCGATCGGCGAACCGGTCTCCTCCGGCGAGGCGATCGACCTGCTCCGCAGGGCTCGCCGTGTTCCGCACTCCGGGACAGCGGCCGGTCGGCCACTACCCTGACCACATGACGGAGGCCGATCAGCTCCCCGACCGGGCCCAGCGCACCGCCCCGGGCGACGCGCAACTGCTCACCGACGTGGTGACCCGGCTGCGCAGGGCGCTGCGCACCAGCATCCGCACCGACTACCCGTGGGAGTCGCTGCCGATGGCGCAGGTCGAACTGCTGATGGCGCTGGCCGACCACGCGCCCACCAAGATCGGCCGCCTGGCCACGTTGCAGCGCCTGGCGCCCAACACGGTCAGCGGCCTGGTGCAGCAGCTGGTCGAGGCAGGCCTGGCGTCCCGGGAGACCGACCCGACCGACCGCAGGGTGGCCAGGGTGACGCTGACCGAGGCGGGTCACCGGCAACTGGACGAGTGGCGGGCCGCGCACGAACGCCGGATCGGCAGCGCCCTGGACCGGCTCCCGCCGGGCGACCGGGAGGCGATCATGCTCGCCCTGCCCGGTCTCGACCATCTCGTGCAACAACTGACCAAGCCCGGCGACGCGGACGATGATCGGTCTACGGCGAAGTAGGATCGGCACTACCGCCGCCTGTGAGAGGACCACCGCCCATGCAACCGGGAGACACCGTCCCCGACTTCGAGCTGTCCGACGACTCCGGTACCAAGCGGACGCTGTCCGAACTGCTCGCCCACGGTCCCGTCGTCCTGTTCTTCTACCCGGCCGCGATGAGTCCGGGCTGCACCTCGGAGAGCTGCCACTTCCGCGACCTGGCCAAGGAGTTCGCCGACGCGGGCGCGCAGCGCGTGGGCATCAGCCCGGACGAGGTGGACAAGCAGGCCAAGTTCTCGGCCAAGCACTCGTTCGACTTCCCGCTGCTCTCCGACCCGGACGGCGAGGTCGCCACGCTGTTCGGCGTGCGGCGGAAGTTCACGCCGCTGGCCACCAAGCGGACGACGTTCGTGATCGACACCGACCGGAAGGTCCTCGAGGTGATCAAGAGCGAGGTCCGGATGGGCGTGCACGCCGACCGGGCGCTCGCCGCACTACACGCCAGGGCATGACGGCATGGTCCACTAGAGTCGGGCGACGTGACGGATCACCTGCGGATACCGACCGAACCCGGCATCTTCGACGCGCTCGTCGCCGGCCCGTCGGGAGGTGAGCCGGTACTGCTGCTGCACGGCTTCCCCGAGTGCTCCCTGCAGTGGGACCACCAGTTGGGCGCGCTCGGTGCCGCCGGGTACCACGTCGTCGCGCCCGACCAGCGGGGCTACTCCCCCGGCGTGCGGCCCACCGCGGTCGAGGACTACCGGCTGGAGGAACTGGCCGGCGACGTGTTCCGGATCGCCGACGCGCTGGGCTGGCAGCGGTTCCACCTGGTCGGCCACGACTGGGGTGCCGCCGTGGCGTGGGCGGCGGCCGCGTGGACGCCGGAGCGGGTGCGGTCGCTGGTCACGCTGTCGGTGCCGCACCCGACGCCGTTCGCCGCCGCCATCCGCGAGGACGAGGACCAGGCCCATCGGTCGGCATACATGCGGCTGTTCCGGGAGACCGGCACCGCGGAACGCCGCCTGCTGGCCGACGACGCCGCGCTGCTGCGCCAGGTCTACGAGCGGAAGGTGCCGCGCTCGCACATCGAGGAGTACGTCACTCGGCTGACCGAGCCGGGCGCGTTGACCGCCGCCCTGAACTGGTACCGCGCGGTGCGGATGTCCACAACGGAGGTCGGTGAGATCGCCGTGCCGACCACGTATCTCTGGGGTACCGAGGACATCGCCGTCGGCTCGACCGCGGCCCTGGGCACGGAGAAGTACGTCACCGGGCCGTACCGGTTCGCCATGCTGGAGGACCTGTCGCACTGGATGTGCGAGGAGGCGGGCAGTCTGGTCTCCGACGTGCTGCTGGCCCACCTGACCAGTTGGGGCGGCCGGTGACCGCTGCCGCCGCCGGGCTGCTGCTGGCAGCGGGCGCCGGGCGGCGGATGGGCATGCCGAAGGCGTTGGTGCGGCACGGCGGGCAGCTGTTCGTCGAGTCGGCCGCCGCGGTGCTGGCGGCGGGTGGGTGTGCTCCGGTGGTGGTCGTGCTCGGCGCGCGGTCGGCGGACGTGCGGGCCGAGGCGGACCTGTCCGGCTACCAGGTGGTGGACAACCCGGAGTGGCCGGAGGGCATGGGCGCGTCCGTCCGGGTGGGACTGACCGCGCTGGCCGGTTCCGGTGCGGTGGCCGCCGTCGTGCTGCCGGTGGACGTGCCCGGGGTGACCGCCGAGGCGGTGGCCAGGGTGCGCGCGACCGCGGCGCCGGACGTACTGGCCAGGGCCAGTTATGCCGGTGTGGCGGGACATCCGGTGCTGATCGGCGCCGACCACTGGGCCGGTGTGATCGCGTCGGCGGTCGGTGACGTGGGGGCGCGCGACTACCTGCGCGCGCATCCGGTGCTGGACGTGCCCTGCGGTGACGTGGCCACCGGCACCGACGTGGATCGCCCCGAGGATCTGGACCGGCTCGGGTCTTGACCCACGTCCTGAACTGGTATAGACCAATCGGGACGATCCGGCGGCGAGGGGCGCACCTGCGATGACGATCAGCGACTACGACGAGACCGTTCGCGCGCACCTGCGAAAGATGTCCGAACACAACGCCGACGCGGTCGCCGAGGTGGCCGATCTGATCCTGGCCTGTGTGCGGGCCGACGGCCTGGTGCACACCGCGGGCGCAGGCCACTCGCTGGCCGCCGTCGCCGAGACCTTCTACCGGGCCGGCGGGCTGGCCTGCGTCCGCCCGCTGTACCACCCCGATCTGCTGCCGATGAACGGCGCGGTCAGCAGCACCACCGCCGAACGCCGCTCCGGCCTGGCCGCCGAGGTGCTCGGCCCGGAACCGCTGGGCGAGCAGGACGTCCTGGTGGTGTTCTCCACGTCCGGCGTGAACCCGTATCCGGTGGAACTGGCCACGCTGGCCAGGACGGCCGGGCGGGCCGTCGTGGCGGTGACGTCCGGTCCGGCCAGTGCCGTCGCACCCCGCCGGGCCGGCAGCACCGTCGCCGAACAGGCCACCGTCGTGCTGGACACGCTCGTCCCGCCCGGCGACTCGACCTACCCGGCGGACTCCCCCGTCATCGCGCCGATCTCCACGGTGGCCAACGCCTACCTGTGGGACCTGGTGCTGGTGGCGCTGACCGACCTGGCCGCCAAGGAAGGCGTGCCGCTGCCGTTGTGGCGCAGTTCCAACGTGCCCGGCGGCGACGAGGCGAACTCGGGCCTGATGGCGCGCTACACCCCGAGAGTTCCCGCACTGCGCTGACCATGGCGATCACGTTGCGCCGCAACAATGCTGCCGGCCACCGGCGATGCGCAAGAAAACCGTCGGAACTCAGCCCGACATCAACTGCCGCAGTTCCGCCAACCGGCGCAACTGTGCCGCCCGCTCGGCCGCCCGCTGATCGTCCAGCGACGCACCGTCGGCCGCGCCGGCCAGCAGCGCCAGCGTCTCCCGCATCGCGCCCGCCGGCGGTTTCACCAGTGCCGCAACGAGTTCGTCCACCGCCGAATCGAGCTGATCACCGGGAACGACCGAGTTGACCAGGCCGGTGCGCAGCGCCTCGTCAGCCGGGATCGCGCGACTGGTCAGGCAGATCTCCACCGCCTTCGAGTAACCGACGGCGCGCACCAGCGCCAGCGTGCCGGTGAGGTCGGGCACCAGGCCCAGTCCCGTCTCGGCCATGGTGAACCGGGCGTCCTCGGCGGCGATCCGCAGGTCGCACGCGAGCGCCAACTGGAAACCGGCGCCGATCGCGTGCCCCTGGACGGCCGCCACCGTCACTCTGCCCGGTGCCATCAGCCAGGTGAAGCCCTGCTGGAACCGGTCGATGATCGCGTCACCACCGCCCGGCGGCGCCGTGGTGACGTCGCCGAATCCCGGCTCGCCCGGCACGCCGTCCGGGGTGAACATCCTGCGGTCCAGGCCGGCGGAGAACGACCGGCCGGAACCCCGGACGACCACGACTCGGACGTCCGGGGCCAGGCGCTCACCGATCTGTCGCAGGGCCTCCCAGGTGCCGGGGGTCTGCGCGTTCAGCGTTTCCGGGCGCTGCAAGGTGATCGTCGCGCACGCACCGTCGACGGCGAGGCCCACGCCGCCACGCTCGAGCAGATCGGCCTCGACATCCGGCTCAACCACGGGCCCTCCCGACGCGTCGCGCGGACCTGGCCCGGGCTTCTCCTGGCCGATCACGCGGTAGTGTTACCGCGCGGTAGCCTACTTCTTCTTGGTTCGCGTCGCTCCGCCGCGTCCACGCAATTGGACACCGGACTCTGACAGCACTCGGTGCACGAATCCGTACGAGCGGCCGGTCGACTCGGCGAGCGCACGGATAGAAGCGCCCTTCTCGTACTTCTTCTTCAGGTCCGCGGCGAGCTTGTCCCGCGTGGCACCCGTGATACGAGCACCCTTCTTCAGGTCAGCCACCTTGTCCCGCCTTCCACGCACTGCAGGTCGGACCGCGTGCGGCCCCTTCGTCGCAATGATCGAACACGAACGCGCGGAACGCCAGGCGAGTGAGCGAAATCTTCTGAGTGTGATCGACACGTCACCTGCGGCTGATCACTCACATGCAGTATCAGTGAACAGGAGTCAATTCCCGTCGTCGCAGGTTAATCATGCCAGCTGCACGAGTTCGAGGTATTCCTCCGACCAATGGTCCTCGGAGCCGTCTGGCAACAGGATCACCCGCTCGGGCTCAAGGGCCTCGACCGCTCCGGAGTCGTGCGTGACCAGAACGACCGCACCGGAGAACCGCCGCAGCGCGTCCAGCACCTGTGCCCGGCTGGCCGGATCGAGGTTGTTGGTCGGTTCGTCCAGCAACAGGACGTTGGCCGCGCTGGACACCAGACCGGCCAGCGCCAGCCGCGTCTTCTCGCCGCCGGACAGCGTGCCGGCCGGCTGGTCGAGCTGCTCACCGGTGAACAGGAAGGTGCCGAGCAGGTTGCGCAGCTGCTGCTCACCGGCGTCCGGTGCGGCGTGCCGGATGTTCTCCCACACGGAGGCGTTGTGATCCAGCGTCTCGTGTTCCTGGGCGTAGTAGCCGATCCGCAGCCCGTGGCCCGGCACGACCTCACCGGCGTCGGCCCGCTCCTGGCCGCCGAGCAGCCGCAGCAGGGTGGTCTTGCCGGCACCGTTGAGCCCGAGCACGACCACCTTCGACCCTCGGTCCACCGCGAGATCGACGCCGGTGAACACCTCCAGCGAGCCGTAGTTCTTGGCCAGGCCGGTGGCGGTGAGCGGCGTCTTCCCGCACGGCGCGGGGTCCGGGAACCGGATCTTGGCCACCTTGTCGGCCTGCCGGGTCTCGTCCAAACCGGACAGCATCCGTTCCGCGCGGCGGGCCATGTTCTGCGCGGCGACCGCCTTGGTGGCCTTCGCCCGCATCTTGTCCGCCTGGGCGAACAGCGCGCTCGCCTTCTTCTCCGCGTTGGCCCGCTCGCGGCGCCTGCGCTTCTCGTCCGCGGCCCGCGCGTCCAGGTAGCGCTGCCACGTCATGTTGTAGGTGTCCAGCTCGGCCCGGGTGGCGTCGAGGAACCACACCTTGTTCACCACCGCGGCCAGCAGGTCGACGTCGTGGCTGATCACCACCAGTCCGCCGTCGTGCGCCTTCAGGAAGCCGCGCAGCCAGGTGACCGAGTCGGCGTCCAGGTGGTTGGTCGGCTCGTCCAGCAACAGAGTGGTGGCCGACCGGCCGGTGGCACCGGCGTCGGACGCGGCGAACAGGATGCGGCCCAGTTCCACCCTGCGCCGCTGGCCGCCGGACAGGGTGCGCAGCGGCTGGGCGAGGACCCGTTCGGCCAGACCGAGATTGGCGCAGATCCGGGCGGCGTCGCTCTCCGCGGCGTACCCGCCCTGCGCGGAGAACCGCTCCTCCAGCCGGCCGTAGCGGCGGATGGCGGCGTCCCGCTCCTTGTCGTCGACCAGTTCGGCCATGGCGGTCTGGGTCTTCTCCATGTCCCGCAGCAACTGGTCGAGGCCGCGGGCGGACAGCACCCGGTCCTTCGCGGTGACCGAAAGATCACCTTCGCGTGGATCCTGTGGCAGATAACCGATGTCACCGGTGCGCTGCAGCGTGCCGCCGTAGGGCTGGCCGTCCCCGGCCAGGACGCGCAGCGAGGTGGTCTTGCCGGCGCCGTTGCGGCCGACGAGGCCGATCCGGTCGCCGGGTTGGACCCGCAGGGTGGTGTCGGACAGCAGAATGCGCGAGCCGGCGCGCAGTTCGAGATTGGCAGCGACGATCACGGGAGGACTCCGATGAGGGTGGCGGCTGAACGGTCAGCCTGACTACGGGCAGGACTCGTCTGCTCGCCTGCCATGGCCGGCGAGCCGAACAGCCCATCACTCCGTGCGAACCACCACGTCGACGAGTGTACGGGATCGGCACCACCGGATTTCCCGATTCACGGCTCGGTGACGAGGATCTCCACCGCGAGCGCCCGGTCCGCCGCGTCGTCCAGCACCGCCCGGCGCGGCTCCGGCACGTCCAGCACCTTGGGCAGCGCGATCGCGAACACGTCGGCCAGCCGCGGATCGCCGCGCAGCACCTCCAGCGCCCGCCGGTCACCGCCGAGCACCACCCCGACCAGCTCACCCACCCTCGGCGCCAGCACCCGTGCCGCGTCGTCGGCGGCCGAGCGCAGCGCCACCGCGGCCTGGCCCTCGCGGCGCCGGGCGAACCGATGCTGCGACCAGCCGCCCGCCTTGTTCCTGCCGTGCACCTGCTTACGGTCGGTGGCCGAGACCAGGACCCTGCCCTCCTCGGCGATCCCGATGCTGTGCCCGCCGAGGCGGACCAGCAGCAGGCCGATCCGGCGGGGCAGGCACAGGTGCGCGACCAGACCGGTGATCACCAGGCCGGGGTGGCGGCCCTCGGGCAGGCCCAGCGGAGGGAACGGTGTGGTCACCCGCGCGGTCGCGTGGTCGGCGGCCAGCACCGTCACCGTGTCACCGTGGATGTCGGTGGACAGCACTCCGCCGTGCCGCGCGCCGAACCGATCGAACCAGCCACTCACCCGTGCGGGGGATACCTCGACGAAGCGCCCGCCGCCCGCCGCTGGTCGCACCGTACTCACCGAGTGCCCACGAGGTTCACGCCGCCGCCATGCCGATTGGTGCCCTGATCAGTCTCGAAATCGCGACTGATCGCCTGGTCGAGGCCCAACGGGGCGAACCGCCCCTGGCCGTCGATCAACGCGACTCGCAGCCTAGCGCGTGCAGTCAGGGCAGAACTTGATCCGCCGTTCGTCGCATCAATTGGCGCCGAAAGGGGGTGTAACAAAAAGCGTCACCCAAGTAGGGTAACTCTCGCGTGACGACGTGACGACGGGGAGTCACAATGACTATCGCAGCCAGTCGAACTGAGCACGGCATCGCAAGGCCCGTGACAGTACGGCCCGAACTGGCGAGACTTCTCGCCGGCGGGCCATTTCCGGACGCGCTCCGCGCCGCGATCAAGGGCAGCGGGCTCAGTCTCGACCGCATTCAGCACCGGTTGCAACTGCGCGGTGTGACCATCAGTGTCGCGACGCTGAGTTACTGGCAGTCCGGCCGCCGTCGTCCCGAGCGCCCGGAGTCGCTGGACGCACTACGCCATCTGGAAGCGGTGCTCCGCGTGCCGCCGAACGCGCTGACCGCGCTGCTCGGCCCGCCCCGGCCCCGGGGGCGCCGCCGGCACACCGGCCGCCTGCTCCCGCTGGACGTGCTGTGGAACAGTGCCAACCTGGGCAACCTGCTCGGCCGGGTGAACACGTCCTGCGACGGCATCCTGGCCCGGATCAGCCAGCACGACCAGTGCATGGTCAACGCCCGCCGGCAACTGCACACGGTGCGGGTCAGCCAGGTCTTACGCGCCGAACAGGACGGCGCCGACCGCTGGGTCCTGGTCTACGACTGGGAGGTCGCCACCAAGGACGCGCCGCAGATCATCGGCCTGCGCAACTGCCGGCTGGGCCGGATCGCGGTCGACCACGACGCACACATCCTGGTCGCCGAACTGCTGTTCGACCGCGCGCTGGCCACCGGCGAGACGCTGATCATGGAGTACCAGGTGGTCAACCCGGTCTCCGACTACGGCGCCACCGCCGACGCCTACTTCCGCCGGCTGCGCCTGCCGGTCCGCGACTACGTGGTCGAGGTGCAGTTCGACCGGGGCAACCTGCCGGTGCGCTGCCAGCAGTTCAGCTCCCCCGCCGGTGACGTCCGGCTGGCCAGGCGACGCAACCTGACCATCAGCCCGACCGGTGACGTGCACGCGGTCGCGCTGGGTGTCGGCCCCGGCCTGTTCGGGATCGAGTGGGACTGGCCGCCGGTGATCCCCGCACCGGCCGGCGAGCGGATCCCGCCCCGGCAGCCCGCCGCCGTTCAGAGCGCGAACGCGTCTGTCCACAACTGACCCCGTCGCCCGGTCAACGCCTCCAGCAGGGCCGCGGCCTGACTGTCGGTCAGCGACGCCACGAAGTCGACCACCGCCCGTCCCCTGGCCAGCGCACGCACCGCGTCCGGCCCGGTGGGCGCCTCGCCGGTGGCGCCGACCAGCAGGCCGGGCCGGGCGCCGGCCAGCGAGGCGTACTGGTGCTCGGCCAGTTCCACCAGCTCGTGCAGCCTGCGCGGCAGCCGTTCGGCCTGCCGCCGGTCGGTGGTCCACTGCTCCAGCTCCTCCACCAGTGAGGTGAGCAGCCGGGCCTGGCCCCGCTGGTGCAGCGCCAGGTCCGGGCGCAGCAGCACGAAGTGGCGGTGCACGAACTTGAGCACCTGCACCTCGTGCCAGGCACCGGTGGCCAGCAGCACGTGCCCGGTCCTGGTGGTCGGGTCGGCGGTGACCATCACGCCGTCCACCAGCCGGGCCGTCCAGCGCGCGGAGAACCGGGCCAGCGACTGCTCTGCCGCAACCGAGCCGTCGAACGGCACCGCGAGCAACCCCTCGACCAGTTCGACCCGCACGCGGGTCACCGCGTCGGCGAAGGCGTCGTCGTCCACCGCCCAGCCGTCCCGGCGGTGCAGCCTGCGGCGCAGCGCCTCCAGCGCCCGGCCGGGCAGCCGCTGCTCCATGGCCAGCGCCTCGTCGTCCAGGTCGGCGAACTCGGCCGCATGGCCCAGCCACTGGCCGAACTCGGCGGCCACCGTCGCGTGCTGCAGGACGCCGACCCGGTGGAAGTCGTCCAGGTCGTGGATGGCGTAGGCGATGTCGTCGGCGGTGTCCATGACCGACGCCTCGACGGTCTGCTGCCACGGCTCGATCCGGTCGGCGAACGCGTCCCGCGCCTGCACCAGGTCGGCCAGTTCCGTGACGTAGGCGCAGAACTTGGCCGAGCCCGAGCCTGGCGCGTCCGGCGGTTCGCTCGCCCCGCGCGGCGGCACCGCCATGGTGCTGGGATGCGGATCCGGGTAGTGCAGCCGCGTCCACGGGTACTTCAGCAGCGCCGCCCGCACCGCGGCGGTCAGGTCCAGCCCGACACCGCTGGGGCCCCGGGTGTCGGTGGTGGTGACGATCCGGAACGACTGGGCGTTGCCCTCGAAGCCGTCCGGCAGGTTGAACCGGTGCCGCGCGATCCGGTCCAGGATCTCCTCGCCCAGGTGCCCGAACGGCGGGTGGCCCAGATCGTGCGCGAGCGCGGCGGCCTCCACCACGTCGACGTCGCAGCCGCCCAGCTTGGCCAGCAGGCCCGCGGTCTCGTGGTCGGCCAGCAGCCGTTCCGCGACGGCCCTGGCGATCTGCGCGACCTTCAGGCTGTGGGTGAGCCGATTGTGCAGCAACAGGCCGGAACCGGTCGGGCTGACCACCTGCGTGACCCCGGCCAGCCGGCCGAAGAACGGCGAGCTGGCCACCCGGTCCCGGTCCACCCGGAACGGGCTGGCCACCAGGTCGCCCGGCGCCGGCTGCTGGCGCCAGCGGCGGGCCGTTCTACTCTCGTTTTCCGCCGGCATGCGGTCACCGTACTGCGAAGCGAAATGAACCGATGATCGAACACGACACCCACTGCAGGGAGTGCGGCGGCATCGACGGAGCAGCAGAGCTGGTGACAATTCCGACACGACAGAGTCCGTTCGTCGGCCGGAGCGCCGAACTGACGTTCCTGAGCAGGGCGTGGCGGGAGGCCCAGGACCGCAGGGGACGGGTGATCGGCGTCCAGGGTGAGTCCGGCATCGGCAAGACGGAGCTGGTGCGGCGGTTCCGCGCCGACATCGCACCTGCCCGCTGCGTGTGGACCAGCGGTGACGAGCAGGAGGCCCACCTGCCCTGGGGTGTGCTGTGGCAGTTGGCGCGGCAGCTCTCCCCCGACCTGGTGTCCCAAGTGGACGAACTGGACGCACAGGCCGATCCGTTGTTCGTCGGCAAGGGTCTGTTGACACACCTGGGGTCCGCAGGCGAACTGCTGCTGGTGGTGGACGACGCGCAGTGGGCGGACCGGCCGTCACTGGCCGCGCTGCGGTTCGTGGCCCGGCGGCTGCTGTCCGGCCCGATGACCGAACCGGTGCTGCTGCTGGTGGTGCACCAGCCGGCCGGTGGTGGTGGCGCGCTGGCCCAGCCGTGGCCGAGTCCCGGCCTGGACGACGGCTGGCGGCGGATCTTCGCCCACGAACGCGGCAGCCACCTGAAGGTCGGCGGGCTCTCGTCGGCCGAACTCGTCGAACTCGCGTCGGCGGCCGGCCATCCCGGTCTGAACCCGCCCGGCGCCACCCGACTGCGCGAGCACACCGGTGGCAATCCGCTGCACGCCCAGGCGGTCCTGGACCAGGTGCCGCTGCGGTCGATCGGGTCCGGCGCCGGCCCGCTGCCGGCGCCCAGGGACGTCGCCCTGATCGTGGCCGACCGGTTGGCGACGTGCGCCGAGCCGACTCGACGGCTGGTCAGCGCCGGTTCGGTGCTGGGCATGCGGTTCCGGCTGGCCACCGTGCGCAGGCTGGCCGATCTCGCGGACACGTCGACGCCGGTGGCCGACGCCGTGCGGGCCAGGTTCGTGGCCGAGGTGCCCGGTACCGCGGGCGAGGAGTTGGCGTTCACCCACGGCCTGGTGCAGGCCGCCGTCTACGACGATCTGGGCGCCGCCCGCAGGCGCGAGCTGCACCGGGCGGCGGCCGGCCTGCTCACCGGAGCCGCCGCGCTGCGGCACCGGATCGCCGCCGCCGACGGACCCGATCCGGTGCTGGCCGCCGATCTCGCCGAGGCCGCCACCGACCAGTTGCGGCAGGGCAGGATTCCGGTCGCGGCGGCGCAACTGCGCACCTGCCTGGACCTGACCGGACCGGGCCCGGACCGGGGGCCGAGGCTGCTGACCGCGGTCGAGGCGCTGCTGGTGGCGGGCGACGCGGTGACCGCGGCCGAGTACGCGGACGAGCTCGCCGCCGGTCCGGCCGACCCGTGGTGGGACTACGTGGCCGGCCAGCAGGCGATGCTGGCCGGGCGGGTCGACGAAGCCCGGCGCCGGCTGGCCAGGGCACTGGAGGCCGTCCGGTCGGGCGGGCTGCCCGCACCGCCGGCACCGGACGACCTGACCGCCAGGATCGCCTCCCAACTGGCGGTCATCGCCATCGTCACACTGTCCTATCCGGACATGATCGAGTACGGTGACACGGCCGTGCGGGCCGGCACCAGACAGCGGTGGGTGGCCGGGTTCGCCTGGTTCGCCAGGAGCATCGGGCTGGCCCTGGCCGGTCGCGGCGACGAGGCGTTGGCCAGCCTGGTCGGTGTCCACCTGCCCGGCGCGCCCGGCGGCCTGGACGGGTTGACGGCCAGGGGCATGATCCGGCTGTGGCGCGACGACCTGCCCGGCGCGCACGCCGACCTGCTGGCCGTCGCCGACCGCGCCACCAACGGCGAGGTGCTGCGGATCGCGCAGGCGCTGGGCTTCCTCGGCGAGGTCGAATTCCGCAGGGGCATGCTCGCCGAATCGGTGCTGCACACCGAACTCGCGGTCGCCGACGCCGAGGAGAACGGCAGGGTCTGGGACTACACCATGCTGCACGCACTGGCCACCTACCCGAGGGCGGCGCGCGGCGACTGGGCGCAGGCCGACGCACACGCCGGGAAGGCGGCCGAGTGGGCTCCGCTGCTGGGCATCCGCGCCAGCACGGCGTTCGCCGCCGGGGCCCGCGCGGCCGTCGCCGTGGCCCGAGGTGACGCCACCACGATGCTGTCCGCCGCCCAGGACCTGGAGGCGGCCTACGACTCGCTGGAACCGGGCACCTACCTGCTCGGCCCGGTCCGCGCGGACGCGCTGTCCCGGCTGGGCCGCCTGGCCGAGGCGAGCGCCGCGGTGGACGCCTTCGCCGCCGGCCTGGCACGCAGCGGCCGCCGGTCGGCCCAGGTGGGCGTGGCGCGGGTACGGGCGCAGATCGACCTGGCCAGGGGTGAGAACAGGACCGCGCGGGCCGAGTGCGGCGCGGCATTCGACCTGGCCACCGAACTCGGCCTGCCGCTGGAGGCGGCCAGGGCGGAGCTGCTCACCGGCCGGTGTCTGCTGGCGCTGGGCAGGCGCGGCGGCGCGGAACGGCACATCCGGACCGCCCTGCGCCAGTTCGCGGTGCTGGGCGCGCACGCGTTCACCGCACGGGCGATGGTCGTGGTGGACCGGTTCGGGCTGGCCGTGGACGTGACCCACGGCCCGTTCGACGTGCTCACCGACACCGAGCGGGCGGTGGCGCGGCTGGCCTGCGACGGCCTGTCCAACAAGGAGATCGCGGCCCGGTTGATCATCAGCCCGAAGACCGTGGAGTACCACATGGGCCACGTGTTCGACAAACTCGACGTGCCGTCCCGGCAGGATCTGCGCCGGCTGGTCGGGGAACCGGGCTGAGACCCGGGGTTGCCGGCTCGGATCACCAGGGTGCTTCCCCGAGGTGCCGCGCCGGTGTCGCCGCCTAGCGTTCGGCCATGCGCGCCAGGCAGGACGAGGCCACCGTCCGCCGGTCCGTCTACCAGCGGGACAACGCCCGGCACCTGGACGTACTGGCCGGCGTGGAGACGTTGTTCATCCGGCTCGCGCTGAGCGGGTTGCGGCAGGGTGAGCGGATCCTGGATGCCTTCGCCTACCACGCCGACTATCTGGACGTGACCAACCCGTTCCGGCCGCGGGCCAGGGTGCGGCCGGCGCTGGCGTGCGTGACCAGGATCCGATTGGTGCAGGTGTACGCGGCCAAGGGCGGGCTGTCCGTGGTGCCCACGGCGGCCTGGGTGACCCGGCACGCGGCGGACAGCGAGTTCGGCGCGATCGAGCTGGCCGACGTCGAGTCCGTGATCACCCGGCGCACCGTGCGGCGGCTGGGCGTCGCCCACGACGTGGTGCTGACCCTGCGCGACGGCAGCCAGCACCGGATCGGCCCGCATTCGGACTCGGCCAGGGCCGAGATCATCGCCGACCGCATCCGGCACCGCATGCGGCCCGACATCTACCCGATCTGACCTGCCGCTAGGTGATTCCGCGCACATCCATTCAGGTGAATCGCCCGGCCGCCCATGAACAGCACACGAACCTCCTTACGCCTCAACCTGCGGCCGGTGCACCATGTGCGGGTGCCTGCGTTGCCCGACGACGTGCAGGTCGTCTACCAACCGGTGTTCAACCTGCACACCGGTGGTGTCCTGGCCGTGGAAGCCAAGGCCAAGCCTACGAACGGCAGCGTCCGGTCGCTCCTGCGCCACGCGGCGGACACGGGCCGGCTCACCACCGACTACGGCCTCGCCGCGCTGGCCGTCCGCCGCGCCGCCGAGCACGACACGCGCATCCCGCTGCACCTCAACCTGCTCGCCGTGTCCGTCGGCCGCGCCCACGTGGCGGCCGCGCCGCTGCTGGAGGCGTTGCGCGAGACCGGCCGCCGGCCGGCCGACGTGGTGCTGGAGCTGAACCCGCCGTTCTCGTCGGTCCGCTGGGGCGCGTTCCGCCAGGGCGTGACCGTGCTGCGCGACGCCGGGTTCCGGCTCGCGGTGGACAAGATCGGGGACGGCGACGCCCCGGCCACCCTGATGGGCTGGCCGGAGATCGGCCTGATCAAGCTCGACCGGTCGCTGACCGCCGGAGCACCGCACGAGGCACGGCTGCGGGCCATGGTCGAGTCGATGGTGTCGTTGTGCGAGCGCAGCGACATGCAGCTCGTCGCCGAGGCCATCACCACGCCGGACGAGCTGGAGACCCTGCACGGGCTGGGCGTCCGGCTGGCCCAGGGCGACCTGCTCTGCCCGGCGGGCCACCGGTCCGGCGGCCACGTCACGATCGCCCCGATGACCGGCGACCCGCTGTCCGTCGCCCCGGTCGAACAGCCCGACCGGATGGCCACGCCCAAGGTCACCGAGCTGATGCACCCGGCAACCACGCTGCCGGCCAATGCCACCTCGGACGACGTGCGGACCGCCTTCGCCACCGACCAGGAGGCGTCCTGCGTCGTGCTGCTGGACGACTCCGGCCGCCCCGAGTCGATGATCGACCGCAACCGGTTCCTGCTCGCCGTCACCGGCCCCTACGGCCACGCCCTGCACGCCAAGCGCAGTGCCACCCGGCTGGCCGACAAGCCGCTCGTGGTGCCGATCGGCGCCACCATGTTCGACCTGCTGGACGTGCTGTCCGGCGCGGAACGCTCGCGCGGCACCGACGACGTGATCGTGGTGGACGCCGCGTTCCGCTGCCTCGGCGTGGTGCGCGCCACCGACCTGGTCCGCGCGGTCGCGGACAGCAAGGTCGAGGCGGCCGCCGCGCTGAACCCGCTGACCAGGCTGCCCGGCAGCGCGTCGGTGGACCGCTCGGTCACCCGGCGGATCCGCGACGGCGACGTGTTCGCCGTGGGCTGGTTGGACATCGACGCGTTCAAGACGGTCAACGACCGGTTCGGCTTCGCAGCGGGCGACGACCTGATCCGGGACGTCGGCCGGTGCCTGGCCGAGGCCGCGGAGCACCAGCCGGACATCCGGGTCAGCCACATCGGCGGCGACGACTTCGTCTTCGTCAGCGCGCTGGACCACCTGATGCCGCTGGCCAGCAGGCTGATCGACACGGCGTGGGCGGCGGACGGCGTCCCGGTCTCGCTGTCGCTGGCCACCCTGGTGTGCGCGGCCGGATCGGTGACCGGCTATCGCGAGGTGTCCCACCTGCTGGCGCCGCTGAAGCTGCGCGCCAAGGCGATCACCGGATCGAGTTGGGTGGTGGGCAGGCCGGGCACCGACCGGACCGACGTGCTGCGCAGCGGCCGGGGCAGGCCCCGGCCGGTGGCCCAGCCGCCACCGCCGTCGTCGATGGCCGCGACACTGCCCAGGCACACACCGGCCAAGGCCGGCTGAGCGGATCGCCTGTCTGTGTGGATTCCCGATCACGATCTTGCGGTACGAGGGAAGGCTAACCTAACTTAGGCACCTCGACCTGCCCGAGGATGAGGATGCCGCCGCAACGACGACTGTGTCTGGTCGCGCTCAACCCGACCGACTCCGTGACCGACGGCTACCTGCCGGCAGCGGCGGAGCTGGACCTGCGCGTCACCCTGCTCACCAACCAGCCCGACGCCCACGCCCGCGCGTACGCCGGCCTGCCGCACGCGCCGGACGAGATCGTCGCCTGTGACGTCCGCGATTTTCGGGCGATCATCGACCATGTGGAGCGAAACGAGCGGCCGGCGGCCGTGTTCACCAACAGCGATCATCTCCAGACCCAGACCGCGCTCGCCGCCACCTACGCCGGGCTGCCGGCCAAGGACTGGCAGGTGGCGCTGCGGGCCAAGAACAAGGCACAGCTGCGCCGGCATCTGGCCCGCGCCGGGGTGGATTCCGTGTGGTCGCGGGAAGTCCTGCCCGGCGAGACGGTCGAGGACCCTCCGTTTCCCTGTGTCGTCAAGCCACGGGAGGGGGTGGCCAGCGAGGACGTCGTGCTGGTCGCCGACGCCGCCGAACTCGCGACCGTGTGCGCGGACATCTGGTCGCACCGGCCGGAACCGTTGGTGGTGGAAGAGTTCCTCGCCGGTGAGCTGCGCTCGCTGGAGACCCTCGGCGACCGCTCCGCGCTGCGGGTGATGGGCGGTTTCCGTACGACGCTGTCCGCGCCGCCGTACTTCGTCGAGCGGAGCACGGTGTTCGACCCGGAGCCGGACGCCGGGCCGGTGCTGGCCCAGTTGGCCGCGCTGGGCGTGGGTTTCGGTGCCTGCCACACCGAGTACGTGGTGTCCGGTGACCGGGTCCGGCTGATCGAGGTGAACTACCGGGCCATCGGCGACCAGTGCGACCTGTTGCTCGCCGAGACCACCGGCGTTCCCCTGTTCGAACAGATCCTTCGGGTGCACGTCGGCGAACCGCTGCCGCCCGCGCCGGACCCGCCGGCGCGCGCCGGGCGGGTGGACTGGCCGTGCGTGGACCGCGACGGCCTGCTGGTGCACGCTCCCCCACCGGTCGACGAGCAGCGCGACGACGTGCACCTGGTGTACCGGCCGCTGCGCGGCCTCGGCGACGCACTCGTGCTCACCAACACCAACCGCGACTACCTGGGCGTACTGCGCACCACCGGCCCGAACGGGTCCACAGTGGACACGGTGGCCGCCGACTTCCTCGACGTGCACCGCTGGGACATCCGGTGACGCTGCTGGCGTCGGTCCTGGATACGTTGCTGCGGGAAGACTTCCAGGGCATCCGCACCAGAAGTTCCGTTGTGGACGGTACACTGCACGTCGACTACGCGGGACACACGTTGGCGATTCCGGTGCGGCCGGACGGTTTCCTGTGCGACGTCGCCGTGTCGGCCCCGGAACTCACCCGCGACGGCACGCGGCTGACCGAACTCGACCCGATCCTGGCGCTGCTCCGCGAAGGCGTGCCCGCAGGCGATCTGGACGGCTTCGACGCCTTCGTCACCGAGTGCCGCGACGCACAGGCCACGCAACGGCTCCAGCGCGACAAACGGACCACCACCGGCCCGCTGCGGTACGACGTTCTCGCCGCCTATCTCGGCCATCCCGTCTACCCCACCGGCCTGGCCAGGCGCGGCATCAGCCCGGCCGACCAGTCGCGCTACGCGCCCGAGTACGGCCCGACGTTCCGGCTGCGGTGGGCGGCGGTGCGGGCGTCGGCGGTGACGGCCGCCGGCACGCTGCCCTGCTGGTGGCCCACGGCGGACGAGCTCGGCATGTCCGCTGACCTGGTGCCGTTCCCGGTGCACCCGCTGACCGCACGACACCGGCTCGCCGTCGCGGACGCCGTCGACGTGACACCGACACTGTCCATGCGCACCGTCGCCGTGCTGGCCGATCCCGGCACCCACGTCAAGCTGCCGCTGCCCACCAGCACGCTGGGCCTGCGCAACCGCCGGACGATGAAACCGGGCACGCTGCTCGACGGTGCCGTCACCGGCCGCCTGCTCGCCGCCGCGCTGGCCGCCGAGCCGAGGTTCACCGACCGGATCGTGCTGGCCGACGAGCAGACCTACGCCCACGCCGATGACGAACTGCTCGCCTTCCTGGTGCGCAGGGTGCCGCTCGGCGCGATCCCGCTGGCCGCGCTGCCCGCGCCCACCGGCACGGGCCTGGTGGTGGACGAGTTGGGCGACCGGGTCGCCGTGGTCACCGAGTACCTGTCGCTGCTGCTGGACTTCCAGGTGACCCTGCTGTTGCGCTACGGCATGGCCCTGGAATCCCACCAGCAGAACGTGTCCCTCCTGCCTGGCAGCACGCTTCGGTTGCTGGTCAAGGACAATGACGGCCCGCGACTGCATCCCCGCCGGCTGTGGCGTGGTCTGGGTGACTGGCCGCCCGGCGGTGATCCGGCGCTGCTGGACGACCGCCGGATCGTCGTCGACTCGTTCGCGCCGCTGGTCGACCTGTTCACCACGATCACGCTGCACCTGTGCGCCGCGGCGATCGTGTTCGCCCTCGGCGGCATCGACCGACGGCTGATCCGCGACCTGCTGTGCGCGGCGATCGACCGCCATCCCGACAGCCCCGACCGCCGCAGGTTGATCGACCGGACCCTGCTGGCCGACCGGCTGCCGGTGAAGGCGATGCTCACCGCGGGCACGCTGCTGTCCAAGCAGCGGTCCGGCGCCGCCGACGTCAACAAGTTCTACTCCTACACCGGCCCGAACTATCTCAGGAGCGTCTGACGTGTCCACCCCGACCATCGGCGCGCCCACCGTGTGCGCCGACCACGTGGTCGTCCACAACCTGCTCAACTGCTATGTCCGCGAGATCGGCCCCGGTGTGGTCGACGGCGACCACCTGCGCGTGCCGCTGCCGCACACCGGCCGTGCGCTGCGGGTCGAGGTGCGCCGCAGGTCCCTGTCCGGCGCCCACCGGTTCGCCGGTCCCGCGTTCACCGAGCGGTCCGGGGTATGGGCCGAGGTGGCCTGGTGGGAGGTGGCCGAACTGGTCGCCACCGAACTGACCGCGGCCACCGGGATGGCCAACGGCGAGTTCGCCGCGCAGGTGGCGGCCAGCCATGAGGTGACGGAAACCGCGCTGCGCCAACGGTTCGTCGAGCCGTCGGACCGCTACCTGGCGTCCGAGCAGTCGCTCCCGCTCGGTCACCGCTTCCACCCGACCCCGAAGGCGCGCACCGCGGCCACCGGCGACTGGCGGGACTACGCCCCGGAGACCGGCAGCCGGATCGCGCTGCGCTACCTGGCCGTGCCGGCGGACCTGGTGCGGGAGTCGGGCGAGCTCGACGCGATCGACACGTTGCGCCCGGTGCCCGACGGTCACCGGCTGCTGCCGGTGCACCCGTGGCAGTTCGACCTGCTGCGCCACGACATCACCGGCGGCCGACTGCTGGACCTGGGCACCGGCGGTCCACTGTTCACGCCGACGTCCTCGGTGCGCACCCTGCACGGCCCCACGGGCTTCCTGAAGTTCAGCCTGAACGTGCGGATCACCAACTGCGTGCGCAAGAACGCGACATACGAACTGGCCTCCGCCGTCGCCCTGACCGACCTGCTGGACACCACCGACCTGCCGGTGTGGGTGCTGCGCGAACCCGGCTACCGCACGGTCGACATCGACGGGCTGCGCGACGGGCTCGGCGTGATCGTGCGCGACGACGTCACCGGCTACCTGCCGCCGGGCGCCACCCCGCTGCTGGCCGCGGCCGTCGCTGACGAGTACCCGCTGTCCGACGCGCATGTGTCCCGGCTGGCCGGCGCCGACCTGCTCGGCTGGTGGGCCGCATACCTGCGGCTGCTGGTGCCGCCGGTGCTGGCCACCCTGTTCGACCACGGCGTCGTCCTGGAGCCGCACCTGCAGAACGTGCTGGTCTGCGCGGCTGACGACGGTCTGCCGGTCCGGCTGCTGTTCCGCGACCTGGAGGGCACCAAGCTGGTCGCCGACCACCATGCCGCCACCCTCGCCGCGCTGCCGCGGGACGTCGCCGCGTCGCTGTCCTACAGCCGGCAGCAGGCGTGGCGGCGGGTCGCGTACTGCCTGCTGGTCAACCACGTCGCCGAGTTCGTCGCGGCACTGGCCGACCTGCGACCCGACCTGGAACCCGACCTGTGGGCACTGGTCGGCCGGGAACTGGCCGGACTGCCCAGGACGCCGGAGATCGCGGCCGTGCTGGCGGGCGGTCCGGTGCCGGCCAAGGCGAACCTACTGGCCCGGTGGCGGCGCACCAACGACCGAGGCGCCGGCTACGTGCCGGTCCGCCTGCCGCTGGCCCTGCCGTGATCCCGGCCGCCGTCGCCGACCACGTCGCCGCCCTGCCCGACGACCGGTTGCCCGCCTACGTCTACGACCTGGCCGCGCTGCACGAGCACGCCACCGCGATCCGCGCCGCGCTGCCGTCCGGTACGGAGTGGTACTACGCGGCCAAGGCCAACCCGGCGGCGCCGATCCTGCGCACGCTGGCCGGTGTGGCGGACGGGTTCGAAGTGGCGTCCGGCGGCGAACTGGCCCACGTCCGGTCCGTCGTCCCGGACGCGCCGCTGGCGCTCGGCGGCCCGGCCAAGACCGACGCCGAACTGATCGCCGCGGCGGCTGCCGGCACCCACCGGATCCACGTGGAGAGCGTGCACGAGTTGCGCCGCCTGGCCGCGCTCGGCCGGCCGGCCGGCGTACTGCTGCGCGTCAACCTGGCCCTGCCCACCGGGGCCGCCGTGCTGACCATGGGCGGTCGGCCCAGCCAGTTCGGCATCGACCCCGGTGACCTGGACGAGTGCCTCGCCGTACTGCGCGACGCGGAAACGCTGACCTGGCACGGCATCCACGCCCACCTGGCGAGCGGCCTGCCCGCTGCCGAGCAGGTCAGGCTGGCCTCGGCCGTCGTCGAGTGGGCGGCACGGCTGGGCGTTGGGGAGGTCAACGTCGGCGGCGGCATGGCGGTCGACTACGGCCACCCGGACGCCCGTTACGACTGGGCAGAGTTGGGCGCCGGGCTGCGGGAGATCACCGAACGGACCGGCGTGCGGCTGCGGATCGAACCGGGTCGCGCTGTGACGGCCTACTGCGGCTGGTACGCCGCGTCCGTCGTGGACGTCAAACGCAGCCACGGCGAGGCGTTCGCGCTGCTCGCCGGCGGCACCCACCACCTGCGTACCCCCGTCGCGAAGGGCCACGACCAGCCGTTCGACGTGCTCCCGACGGTGTGGCACCGGCCATGGCCGCGACCGGGCGTGACCGACTCGGCGGTCACGGTGGCCGGGCAGCTGTGCACGCCGAAAGACGTGCTGGCCAGACACGTGCCGGTGGCCCGGCTGATGGTGGGCGACCGCGTCGTGTTCGGCATGGCGGGCGCCTACGCCTGGGACATCTCGCACCACGACTTCCTGATGCACCCCAGGCCCACGTTCCACTACCTGGAACGGCGGGTGGCGAGCCGGCAGAGCCGACTCGCCACCCGATCGGTCACCGAGCTGGATCAGCCACGGCCGGGACCGCCATGAGCGGCGGCGGCCAGAGCCGGAACCAGCAGGTTGGCCTTCGGCGTGCCGATACCCGTGGCCGGGTCCCAGCCCTTCGTCGCCGAGAAGCCCTGCACCGTCACGTCACCGTGGAAGGTGTTGTCACCCACGGTGATGTCGTGGAACAACGCGCCGGACAGCAGGCGGTTGGTCCCCAACGCGTACAGCGACGGGTTGATGTCGCCGACCCGCTTGTGCCCCAACTGGTCGGTCAGCGCCGCCAGACCGGCCCACTGCGGGGAACCGGCACTGGTGCCACCGAACTGGAAGACCAGGTTGGCACCCTGGCCGGAGGTGCTCCACACCGCGAGGACGCCACCGATGATGGCCGCGTTGTAGGAGATGTCCGGCACGCCACGGGTGGCCAGGTGCAGACCGCGCTGGAAGTCCGGCGTCTTGTAGGCGACGCTGAATCCACCGCCACCGGCAGCCTGGAAGTCCGGCTCGTTCCACACGACCTCGCCGTTGTAGGCACCGGTGGTGCCGTTGGCGTCGAGGATCGTGCCACCGACACCGGTGACGTTCGGGTCGGACGCGGGCGTGCTGACGGCCTTCGCGAAGGACGCACCGTCACACGTCGGCTGGGCGGCACCCTGGTCGCCCGACGAGGCGAACACGGTCATCCGCTCGTTCTGCGCCTTCTCGAACAGCTTGTGGACCTGGTTGAAGATGGTCGGGTCCTCGCACTGCTCCGCCTCGCCGAAGCTCTGCGACAGCGTGTCGCCGAGGTTGTGGTCGACCACGAACTTCTGCGCGGACAGGATGTCGGCGTCATCGTTGGTCTTGGAGAGCACCAGGTCGATCGTGGCGGCGGGCGCGATCGAGTGCGCGTACTCCACGTCGAGGGTGATCTCACCGGCCCAACCGGTCTGGTTCGCGTCAGCCTGGTCGAACGGGGTCAACCCGTCCGGCGCGATGATGTTGAACTTCGGCGCCGGCAGGCCGAAGGTCGCGTCGAACGTGGCCAGGTCCTGCGTGATCGTCGGGCTCTGGAAGGCGTCGATGATCACGATGGTCTCGCCACGGCCGTCCAGACCATGGTTGGCCAGCTTGTCCACGCCGTAGGCGGCGCGGATCTGGTTGGGCCCGTAGCACTGGGCGGGGACCGTGAGCTGGCAGCTGAAGGTGGTGTCCGCCGGGTTGGCACCGACATGCCCGGCGATCTTGTAGTCCGGGTTGACACCGATCGCTGGTGTCATCACGCCGCTTGTGGCGACGGCTGTGGTCGCAGCCATACCGGTCATCGCGGTAGCTGCGGCTACGGCGACTCCTGACAACGCCGCCATGACGCGGCGACGAGAGAGTGCACGCACGAGCCCTCCTGGAATCACGCCCGGCAACGACCCCCGGGCGAGTGAATTTGGCCATGGGAGCGTTACACCGTACTCACGCACGGTCAAGATACGACCAGGTGGAATGCGTGCCGGCCCACTTACGACGGACACTCATTCGGATAGCTAATCGTCCGCTTCGCCCTCACTTGCCGGGTCACCCAATACGGAGAGTGGCCCAACTGTGTGCTCATTCGTGGCCAGATCGTCATCCACAGTCTTCAATTCTGTGGCAGGGCTCGGGCCGGTCGCTTCGCCCAAACCTGGCTCCTCCAGGCGACCGGCCAGGTGGTCGTCCGGCACATCCGGCACCGGCGCGAGATTCCGCCGCCCCGGATCGGCGAACCAACCGAACGATCCGAAAGTCACCTGATCGGGCCACGGCGACGGCGGCCACAGCAGCACCTCGGCCCCCATCGGCCGGAACCCGGCGGCCAGCGCCGCCCGGATCGACGCCGCATTGCCCGGCGCCACCTGCGCCCACACGTGCTCGCCGGCCGGCACCAGCCCGCGCGCCGCCGCGAACAGGCCGCGGCCCATACCGAACCCCCGCAGCGCGGGCTCGACCTCCAGCGACACCTCCCACCGCCCGGCGACGCCCCGGCCCATGATCAGCAGGCCGCCGGGGCACCGCCACACCCGCACGTCCACCCGCCTGCTCAGCGAGCGGGCCAGCCGGAGCGAGAGCGGCTCGCGGAACTCGGTCAGCTCGACCAGCTCCATGCCACCGAGCCGACCGGTGGCGGGAGCGGCCAGGACGACGTTCAGCTGCTCCGGCACCCGGCCGGTCGCGGCAGCCAGGGTGGCCACGAAGGACTGGTCCAGCGGCGCGCCCAGGTCGTCGCCCGGCAGCCGCTCGCGCACCCAGTCGTCGGCCATGTCGACCGCGACGACGTTGAGCCCGGCGAAGGCCAGGACGCCCACCGAACGGTCGTCCGGCGGCGTCACGACCGTGAGGTCCCGGCCGAACGCCGACGATCCACCGTCGGCGAACGACCGCATCAGGTCCGCGAGTTCGGCCACGTTCCCTGTCATACCGCACCAGCGACACGAACGAGTGACCGGTGCCGAAATTCGCAACCGTCGTGATCACCGCGGGGTTCAACACTATGTGACCAGCGTGAACGCCCCGCCCCCGAGCCGGTCGGACGACCAGATCGTCCGATCGCTGCTGCACGACCTGGACACGGGATTCGTCCAGCTGTTCGACAAGTACCGGCGGATCGTGTTCTCCATGGCGTTGCGGATCGGCGGCTGCTGGGCCGACGCCGAGGACCTCACCGCGGACGCGTTCCTGCGTGCCTACCGCGCGCTCGCCGGCTACCGCCCGGACCAGATCCTCGCCCTGAAGCTGCGCACCTGGCTGCTCACCATCACGCTCAACGCCTGCCGCAACCAGCAGCGGGACGCCGGCCGGCAACCGGCCTGCGAACCGTGGGACGAGGTCGACGAGCAGGTCGACCGGCCGGACGAGCGGGTCGACGTCGAACAGGCCATCGCCGACAGCGAGACCAACCGGGAACTGGCCGGACTGCTCGCCGCCCTGCCCGACCACCAACGCGTGGCCGTCGTCCTGCGCCACGTAGTCGACCTGCCGATCGCCGAGATCGCCACGGTCGTCGGCCGCTCGGTCGGCACGGTGAAATCCGACATCTCCCGCGGCCTCGGCCGCCTGCGCCGCCTCTACACCACCAACCCAACCCCCCGCCGCTCTCGCACAGCCGCCTCGCCCAGGCGGCAGCCACCTGATCCCGTCAGGAGCCTTCTCGCCCCCGTCAGGCCCCGCGCTGAAGGCCCGCCCAACCTGCACCAACTCCCCGCCACCTCGTCCGCCCGACGACCCGCTGCGGAGGCGCGCCGATGACCCCTGACCGACCGCCCGTCACCCCCGTCCCGGACGACGCCGTCACCGAGGGCCTGGCCACCCTGGCCGCCAACGGCCCGCCCGGCCTGCTCGAACGCATCGCCGCCCGCTGGGCCCGGACGCCCGGACCGGTCTGCGACCTGTACGTCGCCTCCACCCACCGAGGCGTCATCTACGTGCGCACCAGCGATGCCGTCCACGACGACGACACCGAATTCACCGACCAGTTCCACCGCCGGTTCGCCCAACCGCTGCTCGCCGGCGGCCCGCCCCCACCGTCGAACACGGACCGTGCCGACCGGATCCGCTTCGACCTGAGCCGGTTGAGCGCGTTCGAACGCGAGGTGCTGCTGGCGGTCCTCACCATCCCCCGAGGTCAGGTACGCCCTTACGACTGGCTCGCCGGCCGCGTCGGTCCACAGGCAACCGCGCATCACGTGGACGTCGTGCTACGCGAGAACCCCGTCCCGGTACTGATTCCCTGTCACCGGGTGATCAATGCCGACGGCACGCCGGGCGAGCACGTACTCGGTCAAGCTGTGAAACGCGCGCTCCTGGCCGCCGAGGGCACTAATCTCGGCAAGGTGTACGCGTTGGCCCAACTCGACATCCGCTATGTGGCCAGTGACGCCACCGGGATGGTGTGCTTTCCGACCTGCTCACAGGCCCGGACCGACCGGACCGGCTTTCCCACCGTCACCGCGGCGCGCGACGCCGGCTACCGTCCGTGCGCGCAGTGCTGTCCGGCACCAGATGAGGCCGGCTGACATGGCCGGCCTGTTTCCCCGCCCACACGCCGAGATCGCGCCCGGCGCCGTGCACGTGCCCGACTGGCTGGACCTGCAGGAGCAGCGCTCCCTGGTGGCCGCGTGTCGCGAGTGGTCGGAGCCGCCGGCCGGACTGCGCACCATGCGGTTACCGTCCGGTGGCGTCATGTCGGTGCGGACCGTATGCCTGGGCTGGCACTGGTATCCGTACGGTTATTCGCGCACGGTGAACGACGAGGCCCAGACACCGGTGAAGCCGTTCCCGGCCTGGTTGGCCGAACTCGGCAAGCGTGCGGTGGCCGAAGCGTACGAGGACGAGGATGCCGGTCGCGCGTACCGGCCGGACGTCGCGTTGGTCAACTACTACGACAGCGACGCGAAGATGGGGATGCACCAGGACAAGGACGAGCGCAGCCTGGCGCCCGTCGTGTCGCTGAGCCTGGGCGACCGCTGCGTGTTCCGCTTCGGCAACACGGAAACCCGCAACCAGCCGTGGACCGACATCGAGCTGGCGTCGGGCGACCTGTTCGTGTTCGGCGGCCCGTCCCGCCGGGCGTACCACGGTGTGCCGCGCATCCGACCGTCCGAAGGAGACCCCGATCTGGGCCTGCCGAGCGGCCGCCTGAACATCACCATCAGAGAATCGGGACTTTCTCCGGATTAACTGCAACCGTTCCACCCCCGCCGGGGTTCTTATCTATATGAAGACACTCACCCTCGCCCCCGGCACGGTCGCGACCTGGAACTGGCAAGCGATCACGAAGTCCGTCAACGAACAGGGCTTCGCGGTAGCCCCACCCGCCCTGTCCGCAGCCGACTGCACCGAACTGATCGCCCTCTACGACCAACCAGACCCGTGGCAGGACCGCATCCAACAAGACACCTACCGGTTGGGCCCGGGTGAACACCAACGCTTCACCAGTCCCCCACCCGCCGTCGCCACACTCCAGGCGCACTGCTACCCCCACCTGGCCGCGATAGCCGAGCAATGGCAGGAAACCCGGCCAGGCCACCCACAACCGGCCACGCGAGTAACCAAACACCAAGCCCAAGAATATCAAGGCCTCCACCAACAAGACGAGACAACGTTCCCATTGCAACTCACCATCATGCTGAGCCAACACCGCAAGCAGTACACAGGCGGTGAGCTCCTACTGGTGGAGAACCACCCCCGAGCCCAATCCCGAGGCAGAGCCATAACCCTGAAGCAGGGAGAAGCAATCATCCACCCTACGAGCCACAGACCAGCCACCGGCAAACGAGGCAGTTACAAGGTCAGTGTCCGCCAAGGCATCAGCAGAGTCCACACAGGAACACGCCACGCCCTGACAATGACCTACCACAACATATAACCCCAGCCCGCCCACCGCCCCCACGGCCAACCAGCTCCATAGCCGAAGCCGGCTCCGCGAACACCAGTCCCCACTGGAAGCGACCCACGC
Source organism: Pseudonocardiaceae bacterium (assembly GCA_036491115.1). GTDB lineage: Bacteria > Actinomycetota > Actinomycetes > Mycobacteriales > Pseudonocardiaceae > DATEPR01. The sequence goes on along the minus strand of DASXCQ010000078.1, from coordinate 53,192 downwards.
GCGACCCCGAGAAGGCCACCACCGAGGAGCCGCCCAACCAGGCCCTACAACTCAATTGCCGGCTCAATATCCCCCAACCCAAGCCAGCCAACAACAAGAGCCGTCCTCAACACAGCTCCACCCGCAGAAGCCGCGCCGCCCAACGAATGCCCACCACGAGCCCACCCCGCGGGTCTTAGCCGTCCGCACAGGCCAAAACGGAGCCGCCCCTGCCCATCACTCATCGCAGGAACGGCCCCATAGGCCCGAGTCCCGACAAACCGATTGCAGTCCAACGAAAGGATCCTCTGTCGCCCAATAGTCCCCAGATCAGTGCGGGCGCGCGGGAGCCGGCTCCGTGAGCCCGAAACTGATCACCCGCCGAGGTCGAAGCCGAATCAGCTCCTCCGACATCCCAGGCCGCTGTGGCTCCTGCCCGGTCAACGCCTCGGCAGTCCCGCGGATCTCCACACACCGCACCTGCCACGGGTCAAGAGAAGCGATGTCGTCGACCACGAACGCCACCCGCTCGTTCCCCGCCACGTTGCGGAACTTCCGGCTGGCGCCCATGCCGAACCCGCCGATGTCGATCGAGTCGAACTCGGCGTTGTACTGGAAGGAGACAGGACTGTTCTGCGGGTTGCCGTCCCGGTCGACCGTCGCGAGCCGACCAAGCCGCTGGCTGGCCAGGTAGGCCAGCTCGGCCTCACTGAATGCGCTCATGATCCAAGTATCAGCCGACAATCGACTCGCGGCAACGCCACCAGGACCACATCGACAGCAAGGAGAATATATCGCGACCCACAGGGAACCCGGCCGTGCCGGGACATCTCCGCCGCCCGAGGCCGCGACGGCGAGCACCCGTGCAGCGTGATGTGCGAATTGGCGCCGGCTGGTGTCACCAGCCGGTTTGGCACCCGACCCACCGTTGGCGCCACTTGCCAGCCAGCACCGACCGCCCGCGCGCGAACCAGTCCGACGCCAGGCCACCGCCAGCATCACCTGCCAGGCCAACCGAACCGTCGGCGCGCGTCACCTGCCAGACCAGGCCAACCGCCGGCTAGTATCACCCGCCACGCCGTGCTGAACCGTCGGCTAGCGTCACCTGCCACGCCGTGCCGAACCGTCGGCTAGCGTCACCTGCCACGCCGTGCCGGACCGTGGGCTCACGTAGCCGATCAGGCCACGCCGAACCACCGGCCGTGTCGCCAACCAGGTCATGCCGAACCGTCAGCTCGCATCGCCCGCCAGACGACGCTGGACCGTCGGTCCGCATCGCCTGCGAGATCATGCCGAGCCACGGGCACGCGCGCCCAGCCAGTCGGCGCGCCACGCCGTCAGCTCGCACCGGATGCGGTTGGCGGCGAGGCTCGGTGTCGTCTGCCGACTGGCCGATCCGGCTCAGCCAGCGTTCGACGGCAGTCCCGAGATCAGACCGTGAAGCCGAGCGCGCGCAACTGCTCGCGGCCATCCTCGGTGATCTTCTCGGGGCCCCACGGCGGCATCCAGACCCAGTTGATCTTGATGTCGCCGACGATGCCGCCGGCCGGGCCGCCGACCAGTGCACTACGGGCCTGGTCCTCGATCACGTCGGTGAGCGGGCAGGCCGCCGAGGTCAGGGTCATGTCGAGCACGGCGGTGTTCTGCTCGTCGACGCGGATGTCGTAGACGAGGCCGAGGTCGACCACGTTGATGCCGAGTTCGGGGTCGACTACGTCGCGCATGGCTTCCTCGACGTCGTCGACGGACGCCACGTCGGCATTGGCCGCGGGCGGCTCGGGCAGGCTCGCGGCGCTGCGGTCCGGAACCTCGCCCTCGGTGCCGACTCCGTTCCCAGGGACGTCGCCTGCGGCGGTGCCGGTCGCCGGAGCGCCGGTCGCGGCAGCCGTGGCGTCGCCGGCTGCGGTGCCTGTCGTGGCTTCTGTGGTGCGGGGGTCGGTGTGGCTCGTCATCGGTGTTCCACCTCGGTCGTGTCGGTGTCCGCGTCGGCCCTGGCCACGGCGTCCTTGAACGCCATCCAGCCGAGCAGCGCGCACTTCACCCTGGCCGGGTATTTCGCCACGCCGGCGAACGCGATCGCGTCCTCCAGCACGTCCTCGTCCGGCTCGATCTGGCCTCGGCCTTGCATCAGCTCGACGAACGCGTCCATCGTGCCGAACGCCTTTTCCACAGTGTGCCCGACGACCAGATCAGTCAAGACAGATGTGGCGGCCTGGCTGATGGAACAACCCTGGCCGTCGTACGAGACATCCGCGACCTCGGCCGCCGGACCACTGCCCTTCAGCTGTACCCGCAGGGTCACCTCGTCACCGCAGGTCGGGTTGACGTGGTGCACCTCCGCACCGTAGGGCTCGCGCAGGCCACGCCCATGCGGGCGCTTGTAGTGGTCCAGGATGATCTCCTGGTACATCTGATCCAGTCGCATCACACCGTCCCGAAGAACCGCTGCGCCGTTCGGACCCCGTCCAGCAACGCGGTCACGTCGTCCAGGTCGTTGTACAGGTAGAACGTGGCCCGCACCGTCGCCGGGATGCCGAACCTCTGGTGCAGCGGCCACGCACAGTGGTGGCCCACCCGCACCTCGACACCGTTGTCGTCCAGGACCTGGCCGACGTCGTGTGCGTGAATGCCGTCCACGACAAAGGCAACAGCACCACCCCGGTCGGCTGTTCCCGTCGCGCCGGAATGCGTCGGCCCGATGACCCGCACGCCGGGGATCTCGGCCAGGCCGTGCAGGGCCGCGTCGGTCAGCTGGTGTTCGTGTTCGGCGATGCGGTCCATGCCGACCGCCGTCAAATAGTCCACCGCGGCACCCAGGCCGACAGCCTGCGAGAAGTTGGGCACGCCGGCTTCGAAGCGCTGCGGCGGAGCCGCGAACGTGGACCGCGCCATGTGCACCATCTCGATCATGGACCCGCCGGTGAGGAACGGGGGCATGGCCGACAACAGCTCATTCCGGCCGTAGAGCACGCCGATGCCGGTGGGGCCGAGCATCTTGTGGCCGGAGAAGACCGCGAAGTCGACGCCCAGCGCACCGAAGTCAACGGGCGAGTGCGGCACCGACTGGCAGGCGTCCAGCACCGTGAGCGCGCCGACCTCCCTGGCCCGCGCCACCAGCCGGGCCGGCGGGTTGACCGTGCCGAGGACGTTCGACTGGTGAGTGAAGGCAACGACCCTGGTGTGGTCGTTGATCAGCTCGTCGATGTTGGACAGGTCCAACCGACCTTCGTCGGTCACGCCGAACCAGCGCAGCGTGGCGCCGGTCCGCTCGACCACCTGCTGCCACGGCACCAGGTTCGCGTGGTGCTCCATCTCGGTCACGACGATCTCGTCACCGGGGCCCAGGCGGAACCGGTCCGCCGACGGGCCGGCGGTGGTGGCGTTGCTCATCGCGTAGGCGACCAGGTTGATGCCCTCGGTGGCGTTCTTGGTGAACACGACCTCGTCTGCGCCGACACCGATGAAATCGGCGATCCGCGCGCGGGCACCTTCGTACGCCTCGTCGGCCTCCTCGGCCAGCTGGTGCGCACCGCGGTGCACGGCCGCGTTGGACGTCTCCAGGAACACCCGTTCCGCGTCCAGCACCGGCCGGGGGCGCTGCGATGTCGCGCCGGAGTCCAGGTACACCAACTTCTTCCCGTCCCGGATGGTGCGGGACAGGATCGGGAAGTCCTTGCGGATCGCGTCGACGTCCAGCGAGCTGGCCGCGCCAGGAGTGCTCGTCACGGGGTCGCCGCCCCCTCGTGCTTGGTGTCCAGGTAACGGACGTAGCCGTCGGCCTCCAGCACGTCGGCCAGTTCCGGGCCGCCGGACTCGACGATCCGGCCGCCCGCGAACACGTGCACGTAGTCGGGGGTGATGTGCTTGAGGATCCGGGTGTAGTGGGTGATCAGCAGCACGCCGACCTCGCCGGACGCCTTGTACCGGTTCACGCCCTCGGACACCACGCGCAGCGCGTCGACGTCCAGTCCGGAGTCGGTCTCGTCCAGGATCGCGATCTTCGGCCGGAGCAGCGACAGCTGCAGGATCTCGTGGCGTTTCTTCTCGCCGCCGGAGAAGCCCTCGTTGACCGACCGTTCGGCGAACGCGGCGTCGATGTCCAGGTCGGTCATCGCGGCCCGGACCTCCTTCACCCAGTGCCGCAGCGCGGGTGCCTCGCCGCGCACCGCGGTGGCGGCCGAGCGCAGGAAGTTCGACATGGACACGCCAGGCACCTCGACCGGGTACTGCATGGCGAGGAACAGGCCGGCCCGGGCGCGCTCGTCGACCGTCATGGCCAGCACGCTCTCGCCGTCCAGCAGCACCTCGCCGGACGTCACCTTGTACTTGGGGTGGCCGGCGATCGCGTAGGACAGGGTGGACTTGCCCGACCCGTTGGGGCCCATGATGGCGTGCGTCTCGCCCGCCTTCACGGTGAGGTCGACGCCGTCCAGGATCTGCTTCTCGGTGTCGTCGGCCATGACCGACACGTGCAGGTCCCTGATCTCCAGAGTGGCCATCGCTACTTCGTCTCTCCTGTGTGACAGTGCGAAAAGTCAGTTGATCGGTCGGCCGGTGTCGACGTACACGTCGCCGTCCGTCACGTGGACGGCGAACACGTCGACCGGCTCGGTGGCCGGCGGCGACGACGGTTGGCCGGTGCGCAGGTCGAAACACGACCCGTGCAGGAAGCACTCGATGCCCTTCCCGGTCACCTCGCCGTCGGACAGTGCCAGTTCGGCGTGCGAGCACTCGTCGCGCAGCGCGTGCACCTCGTCGCCCTGGCGGACCAGGACGATCGGCTCACCGTCCACGTCCGAGGCGAACGGCTTGTCGTCGTCCAGATCGGACAGCGCGCACACCCGAAAGCCCTGCGTCATACCCCGACCGCCTCGAGTTCGGCCTCGATGGCCGCCTCCAGTCGTTCCCGAATGGCCGGCACGGCGATCCTGGCCAGGATCTCGTGGAAGAACCCACGCACCACCAGCCGGCGCGCCTGGTCCTCCGGGATGCCCCTGGCCTGCAGGTAGAACAGCTGCTCGTCGTCGAACCGGCCGGTCGCGCTGGCGTGCCCGGCGCCGGCGATCTCACCGGTCTCGATCTCCAGGTTCGGCACCGAGTCGGCGCGGGCGCCGTCGGTCAGCACGAGGTTGCGGTTGAGCTCGTAGGTGTCGGTGGCGTCGGCCGCGGCACGGATCAGCACGTCGCCGATCCACACCGTGTGCGCGCCGTCGCCCTGCAACGCGCCCTTGTACGTGACCCTGCTGCGGCAGTTGGGCACCGCGTGGTCGACGAACAGCCGGTGCTCCAGGTGCTGGCCCGCGTCGGCGAAGTACAGCCCGCTCAGGTCGGCGTTGCCGCCGCGGTCGGTGAACGTGACCGTCGGCGCCACCCGCACCAGGTCACCGCCCAGCGTCACGACCGTGTGCCGCAGTGTGGCGTCGCGGCCCAGGCGGGCGTGGTGCGCGGTGATGTGGACGGCGTCGTCGGCCCAGTCGTGCACGGCGACGACGGTCAGCTTCGCGCCGTCGGCCAGCACGAACTCGACGTTCTCCGCGTAGGCGCCGGAACCGGTGTAGTCCACGACGACGACGGCTTCGGCGAACTGTTCGGCCCGCACCTGCAGGTGGCCGTAGGCGACCCGGTCGGCACCCGGTCCGGCGACCGTCACCACGACGGGCTCGTCGATCCGGGTGTCACCGGGCACGGTGATCAGGGTGGCCTCGTCGAACGAGCACCACGCCTGGGCCGCCACCCGGTCGCCCGGCGTGCCGGCGACCCCGAGCCGCTCGTCCCCGCGCCGCACCGACTCGACCCGCGCCTGCCCGGTCACCTCGACCGTCGCCGTACCGGTGGCGTCGACCGACGTGTGCATGCCGCGCAGCCGCTTCATCGGCGTGAAGCGCCAGTCCTCCTCGCGACCGCCGGGTACCTCGAACGCCTCGACGTCGAAGGACTCGAACCGTTGGGCCCGGGAGGCGTTGGGGATCCTGGCCACGGGGGCACCATGGCTGTGTTCAGTGGTCGTCATGGTCAGCCGACGGCCCCTTCCATCTGCAGCTCGATCAGGCGGTTCAGTTCCAGCGCGTACTCCATGGGCAGTTCGCGGGCGATCGGCTCGATGAACCCGCGCACCACCATGGCCATCGCCTCGTCCTCGGTGAGGCCCCTGGACATGAGGTAGAACAACTGGTCGTCGCTGATCTTGGAGACCGTGGCCTCGTGACCCATCGACACGTCGTCCTCGCGGATGTCCACGTACGGGTAGGTGTCGCTGCGGCTGATGGTGTCCACCAGCAGCGCGTCGCACTTGACCGTCGACTTGGAGTGGTGCGCCCGCTTGTTGATCTGCACCAGACCCCGGTAGGAGGTCCGGCCACCGCCCCTGGCGACCGACTTGGACACGATCGTCGAGGTCGTGTGCGGCGCCATGTGCACCATCTTCGAGCCGGCATCCTGGTGCTGGCCCTCACCGGCGAACGCGATGGACAGCACCTCGCCGTGCGCGTGCTCGCCCATCAGGAACACCGACGGGTACTTCATGGTGACCTTGGAGCCGAGGTTGCCGTCGATCCACTCCATGGTCGCGCCCTCTTCGGCCTTGGCGCGCTTGGTGACCAGGTTGTAGACGTTGTTCGACCAGTTCTGGATCGTCGTGTAGCGGCACCGGCCGCCCTTCTTGACGATGATCTCCACGACGGCCGAGTGCAGCGAGTCGGACTTGTAGATCGGCGCGGTGCAGCCCTCGACGTAGTGGACGTAGGCGTCCTCGTCGACGATGATCAGCGTCCGCTCGAACTGGCCCATGTTCTCGGTGTTGATGCGGAAGTAGGCCTGCAGCGGGATGTCCACGTGCACGCCCTTCGGCACGTAGATGAAGCTGCCGCCGGACCACACCGCGGTGTTCAGCGCGGAGAACTTGTTGTCCCCGGCCGGAATCACCGAGCCGAAGTACTCCTGGAAGAGCTCAGGGTGCTCGCGCAGGCCGGTGTCGGTGTCCAGGAACAGGACGCCCTGCGACTCCAGGTCCTCGCGGATCTTGTGGTAGACGACCTCGGACTCGTACTGGGCGGCGACACCGGCGATCAGGCGCTGCTTCTCCGCCTCCGGGATGCCCAGCCGGTCGTAGGTGTTCTTGATGTCCTCGGGCAGTTCGTCCCAGCTCGCGGCCTGCTGCTCGGTGGACCGGACGAAGTACTTGATGGTGTCGAAGTTGATGCCGGACAGGTCGGCGCCCCAGTTGGGCATCGGCTTGCGCTCGAACAGGCGCAGCGCCTTCAGGCGCGCCTCGAGCATCCACTCCGGCTCGTTCTTCTTGGCCGAGATGTCCCTGACCACGTCCTCGCTCAGGCCGCGCCGGGCGCTGGCACCTGCGGCGTCCGAGTCCGCCCAGCCGTAGGAATACCGCCCGATGGACGCGATCGTCTCGTCCTGGGTCATCGGTTGCGTGGTGGGCGTGCGCTGCTCCGCAGCGGTCGTCATCCGGACTCCCCTCCGTGCTCGTTCTGCTGTTCGGGGTGTTCCGGCCGGGCCGCGTTCGGGAACGGTCCGGTCGGGACGTGTGTGGTGCAGGCCGCGTCGCCGCGGGCGATGGTGGCCAGGCGTTGCACGTGCGTGCCGAGCAGCCCGGCGAACGCCGCCGTCTCGGCCTCACACAGCTGCGGGAACTCGGCGGCCACGTGCGCCACCGGGCAGTGGTGCTGGCACAGCTGCTCTCCCGACCCGATGTCTCGGGTTGACGCAGCGTAGCCCTCGCTGGTCAGCGCGTCGGCAAGGGACCGTGTCCTGGCCGACGGGTCGGGCTGCGCGGCGATCTCGTCGCGGTGGCGGCCGATCATGGCCTCGACGCGACTCTCCGCGAACGCCCGGATGGCCTGCTCCCCGCCTCGGTCGGCGAGGAACCGCAGGGCGGACACGGCGAGATCGTCGTAGGCGTGGCCGAACCTGGCCCGGCCGGCTTCGGTGAGCAGGAACAGCTTGGCCGGGCGGCCCCTGGTCCGCCGACCGCGCCGGGGCGCCTCCCTGGTGCCGACCTCGCCGTCGGCGACCAGCGCGTCCAGGTGCCTGCGCACCGCGGCGGGGCTGAGGCCGAGCGCGTCGGCGATCAGTGCCGCGGTCACCGGGCCCCGCTCCAGCAGCAGTTGGGTCACCGCCTGGCGGGTCCGGCCGTCGGCGTGACCAGCCGCCGTGCCACCTGGCACGGCACCGGGACCAGCACCGACGTTTTTCACAACACAAGTGTGACGTATTTGCCGGACGAGGGCAAAGGTGGGGCGGGTCGACGTGATCCGACTCACCGCGCGGCAGGAGGTGGATAGGCTCACCTCGTGGTGATGGGTGAGACGGAGCGGCCCCGGCCGGTGGGCGGGCCGCCGCACGCCGACCCGAGCACCGAACCGATCGCCGACAGCCCGGCCCCGCCGACCACCCCGGCGGAACCGCCACCGCTGGACCGGGCGGAGACCCGCCAGCTCGACGTGATCCGCCGGTTCGGCACGGTCGGCGCGCTGCTGCTGGCCGCAGGCTCGCTCGGCGCCGCCGCGTCGCCGGTGTTCAACCCGCTGACCACCGTACCGGTGCTGGGGCTGTTCTCCCGGATGCCGACGGTGGCCCTGGCGCTGGCGTTCGCCGGCATGGCGATGATCGTGCTGGGCTGGCTGTGGGTGGCCCGGTTCGCGCGGCCCGGCCGGCCCCGGATGGTGTCCCGGGGCCAGGTGCGGCGGATCATGCTCACCTGGAGCGTGCCGCTGCTGTTCGTGCCGCCGATGTTCAGCAGGGACGTGTACAGCTACCTGGCGCAGAGCAAGATCGCCGCGCTCGGGCTGAACCCGTACAAGCTGGGCCCGGCCACCGCGCTGGGCGTCGCCGACCCGCTGACCAGGGGTGTACCCACCATCTGGCGGGACACCCCGGCCCCGTACGGGCCGCTGTTCATCACCATCGGGCGGGCCGTCACCTTCCTGTCCGGCAACCACGTCGTCACTGGCGTCTACCTTCAACGGCTGCTGGAACTGATCGGCATCGCCCTGATCGTGTGGGCGGTGCCCCGGCTGGCGCAGCGCTGCGGTGTGCCGAAGGTCAGCGCGCTGTGGCTGGGCGTGGCCAACCCGCTGGTGCTGTGGCACCTGGTGATCGGCTCGCACAACGAGGCCCTGATGATCGGCCTGATGCTCGCCGGGTTCGAGCTCGCGCTGCGCCGGATGCCCAGGGTCGGACCGGGCATGCCGGTGCCGCCGGTGACCCGACCGGAACTGCTCTGGCTGCTGGCCGGCGCCTCGGTGATCACGCTGGGCACGGCGGTCAAGTTCTCCGCGGCGCCCGCGCTGGGCTTCCTCGCGGTGCTGGTGGCCAGGCGCTGGGGTGCGAAGCCCCGACATCTGGTGGCGGCGAGCGTGCTGCTGCTGGCCGTGTTCGGCGTGATCACGGTGGCGATCTCGATGGGCACCGGGCTGGGTTTCGGCTGGATCGGCGCGCTGGGCACCAACGGCGTCGTGAAGAGCTGGGAATCCCCGATGACCGGTGTCGGCCTGCTCGCCGGCAGCGTCGGCATCCTGTTCGGTGTCGGCAACCACACCGACAGCACGATCGCCATCATGCGGACGATCGGCGAGTTGGCCACCGTCGTGATCACGGTGAAGTTGTTGTGGGACACGTGGAAGGGCCGGCTGCAGCCGATGCTGGGGCTGGGCCTGTGCCTGGGCGTGGTGGTGATCCTCGGCGCCACTGTGCAGGCCTGGTACCTGCTGTGGGCGTCGATCCCGCTGGCCATCGGCCTGGGCGAGTCGCGCCTGCGCACCTTCACCGTCTGGCTGAGCGCCGTGGTGGCCATGATCCTGCCCTCCACCGGTGGCTCGTTCGACGGCCACACCTACACGCTCCCGGACGCCTACGTGGCCGCCGCGACCGTGCTCGCCATCGCGGTGTTCCTGGTGCGGAAGTCGGTGCCGCTGCTGCCCTGGCGCGACCCGTCTCCACACGACGTGCCCGAAGTGGAGACCCAAACCGGTCCAGGCGAGGGCGTGACCCGGCCCACGGCCTAGGCTTGTCCTTCGTGGTGGTGGCAGGCAGAACCGCGAGTCCGGCCGTGGACGTGTCCGGACTGGTGAAGCGATACGGGAGCACCACGGCGGTCGACGGCCTGCACTTGCGCCTGCCCGTCGGCGCCGTGCTCGCGCTGCTCGGACCGAACGGCGCCGGCAAGACCACCACCGTGGAGATCTGCGAGGGCTTCCGCACCGGCGACGCCGGCACCGTCCGGGTGCTCGGACTCGACCCGGCCACCCAGGGTGCCGCGCTGCGGCCCAGGATCGGCGTGATGCCACAGGGCGGCGGCGCCTACCCGGGCGTGCGGGCCGACGAGATGCTGCGCATCGTCGCCTCCTGCGCCGCCCACCCGCTGGACCCGGAGTGGCTGCTGGACGTGCTCGGACTCGGTCCCGCCCGCCGCACCCCGTACAAACGCCTGTCCGGCGGCCAGCAGCAGCGGCTGTCCCTGGCCTGCGCGCTGGTCGGCCGGCCGGAACTGGTCTTCCTGGACGAACCGACCGCCGGCATGGACCCCCAGGCCCGGCGCCTGGTGTGGGATCTGGTCGACGCGCTGCGCCTGGACGGCGTCAGCGTCCTGCTCACCACGCACCTGATGGAGGAGGCCGAGGCGCTGGCCGACCACGTGGTGATCATCGACCGGGGCCGGGTGGCCGCGGCCGGCAGCCCGGCCGAACTCACCGCGGTCGCCGCGGACGACCAGCGGCTCACCTTCCACGCCACGGCCGGCCTGCCGCTGAGCCTGCTGGTCACCGCACTGCCCGAGGGCTGCGTCGCGGTCGAGGTGACGGCGGGCTCCTACCAGGTGAGCGGCCCGATCAGCCCGCAGGTCGTGTCCACCGTGACGGCCTGGTGCGCCCAGCAGGGCGTGCTCGCCGACGCGTTGCAGATCGCCAGGCGCAGCCTGGAAGACGTGTTCCTCGACCTGACCGGACGGGAGTTGCGGTCGTGACCACCGCCACCCATCGCTTCGCACCCGGCACGTTCACCCCGGCGCCCGGCACCGGCCGCCGCTCGGCCATGCTCTACGCGCAGGCCAGGACCGAGACACTGCTGGCGTTGCGCAACGGCGAGCAGGTGCTGCTCACCCTGCTCATCCCGCTGGCGCTGCTGGTCGGCCTCACCGTGCTGACCGCGATCCCGATCACCGAGCCCCGGATCGACTCGCTCACGCCGAGGATCATCGCGCTGGCGATCATGTCGTCCGCGTTCACCAGCCAGGCCATCGCCTTGGGCTTCGACCGCCGGTACGGCGTGCTCAAGCGCCTGGCCGCCACCGCGATCCCCCGCTGGCTCATCGTGGCCGGCCGGATGACGGCCGCTGCCGCCGTGGTGGTGATCCAGATCGTCGTGCTGGGCGTGGTCGCTGCCGCGTTCGGCTGGCACCCGCAGGCGGCCGGCATCGGCGCGGCCGTGCTGCTGGTGGTGCTGGGCACGTTGGCGTTCGGCGCCCTGGGCGTGCTGCTGGGCGGGTCGCTGCGCGCGGAGATCGTGCTGGCGCTGGCCAACGTCATCTGGTTCGTGCTGGTGCTGGCCGCGGGCGCGACCATCGCCACGTCCGCCCAGGACGACATCGGCGCCGCGATCGTGCTGCCGTCGACCGCGCTCGCGCAGGGCCTCTACTCGGCCCTGGGCAAGGGCACCACCCCGCTGTGGCAGCCGGTCGTGGTGCTCCTGGCCTGGGGTGCGGTGGCGACCCTCGCCGCCACCCGCACCACCAAACTCACCTGACGGTCAGGGCAGCTGGATCACGTTGAACGCGGCACCCTGCGGGTCGGTCAACATGGCGAACCGGCCCTGTGGGATGTCCATCGGCGGCACGACGACCGAACCGCCCCGCTCCGTCACCTTCGCGACGGTCGCGTCGGTGTCGCCCACGGCGAAGTACACCCGCCAGTGCGGCGGCACCTCGGCCGGGATGCTGTCGTCCATCGGCGACATGCCACCGACCGACTGGCCGTCCAGCAGCCACTCGGTGTAGATCATCCCGCCGCCCATGTCGTGGGTCTGGCCCTCCCAGCCGAACACCTGCTGGTAGAACGGGATCGCCGCCTCCGGCTGGCGGGTGGCCAACTCGTTCCAGGACAGCGAGCCCGGCTCGTTCACGATGCCGGCACCCTTGTGCTGGCCCGCCTGCCACGCGCTGAACGCCGCACCCGTCGGGTCGGCGAACACGGCCATGCGGCCCGCGTCCATCACGTCCATCGGCGCCATGTACGTCTGGCCGCCCGCGTCCGCGACGAGCTTGGCGGTGGCGTCGACGTCCGCGGTGTCGACGTAGGTGGCCCAGTTGGGCGGCATGCCCGGCTGCATCTGCGGGCCGATGCCGGCGACCGGCACGCCCCGCAGTTCGGCGATCCGGTAACCGCCCGCCTCGGGCATGCCCTCCGGCACGTGCCAGCCGAAGATCGCCGAGTAGAACTCCGCTGCGGCATTGGGATCGGTGGCACTGAGATCCACCCAGGACGGTGTTCCTGGCTGGTAGGACGTCTTCTCCATGCTTGATCAGCTCCCTGTAGGTCTGCCCTCGGGGGCCCAGCCTGGTCAAGTCAACCAGTGCCGTGAAGGGCCGAATGTCACCTGATCAGGGCGGGTCCGCGGACTCTCCCCGGCCGGGTGACGACATCGTGCCGGTGCCCCCTGTCACAACCGGTGCGGGCCGCCGGAGCCGGTCGGGCGGCGCCGCCTACCATCGATTCGTGTCGGTCCCGTCGCGGTGGTGGTCCACTCTTCCCTCGCCCCCTGTGCGGGCGCTGCGCGTGCTCGCGATCAGCAACGTGGTGGCGCAGTGCGGGATCACGGTCACCGGTTCGATCGTGCGGGTCTCCGAGTCCGGCCTGGGCTGTCCGACGTGGCCGGACTGCTCCGGCGGCAGCCTGGTGCCCGTCGCGCATCCCGAGCTCGGTCAGCTGCACCAGTGGATCGAGTTCTCCAACCGGTTGCTCGGCGGCGTCGTCGGGGTGCTCGCCGCGCTGGTGTTCCTGGCCGCGCTGCTGACCAGGCCGCATCGCCGCCGGCACATCCTGCTGGCCCTGACGATGCCGTTGGGTGTCGTGCTGCAGGCGGTGATCGGCGGCATCACGGTGCTCACCAAGCTGAGCTGGTGGACGGTCTGCCTGCACTTCCTGCCCTCACCCGGCCTGGTGTGGCTGGCCGTGCTGCTGCTCAAGGCGATCGACGAGGGCGACGAACCGGCCCGGCCGCTCATCCCCCGGCCGCTGCGCGCCCTCCAGGTGGCGATGGCGCTCGACGTGGCCGCGGTGCTGGTGGCCGGCACGCTGGTCACCGCCGCCGGCCCGCACGCGGGCGACATCCACACACCCCGCCTGGACGTCCCGGTGGCCAACCTGGCCCAGGCGCACGCGGACATCGTGTTCATCCTGGTCGGCATGATGGCGGCGCTCGGTTTCGCGCTGCGCATCGCCGGTGGCACGCCCGCGATCTGGCGGCGCTACCGGATCTTCGTGGCCGTGGTGGCGGCGCAGGGCGCGCTGGGCCTGGTGCAGTACTTCCTCGGCGTACCGGACGTGCTGGTCATCCTGCACGTGCTCGGCTCGACGCTGGTGGTGGCCGCGATGGCCGCGCTGTGGTGCGCGTCCCGCGACCGTGGCCCGCTGCTACCCACCACCACCCCGGCACCGACCGTCGAACCTGCCGCCACCGCCTGAGTTCAGCGCGGCGGCGCCGGCCGGCGCTCCCACAACTCCGGGACCTCCCCGGCGAACCAGCCCTGGAACTCGTCCACCGTCCGCAACCGCAACGCCCGGTGCGGATCACCGGACAGCAGCCGCAGGCCCGAGGCGGACAACCCGCGCAACCCGGCCAGCGCGTCCAACCGCCGCCGGATCAGATTCGCCCAGGCCGGTGCGTCCGCCCGGTACTGCGCCGCCTGCCGGCCGCGCCGGGTCGTCCGCACCACCAGGCCGCTGTTCACCAGCAGCTTGAGGTTGGTGCTGACCGAGCCGGTGCTCGCCTCCAGCTCCTCGGACAGCTCCGCCGCGGTGCGCTCATCGGGGTCGCAGACCAGCAGGTAGGCCAGAATCCGGCCGCCGATCAGCGGAATGCCCTCCGCCACGAGGTGGGCGGCCATCCGCTCCATCCACGTGCTGAGTTGGTTCTGGCTCGCGACCACGGACCGTCCTCCACTGCGTCGGTGGGCACTGAAACTATCGTGCCGGCGGCCGATGGCGAAGCGACACGCCGGTCGCGCTCCGACCAGACTCGACAACAGTGCTCACACCAGCAAGAACACCAGTCGGCAACAAGTCGGAAAATTGCCTATCCGTGCCTTCCCGGCAACCGGACCTTCGCGTAAAGTAACGGCGCGCACTCGGACGACCACGGACAGCGTTCGTCCGTTCGAGTGTCAGCCAAGGAGGTGACCCGCTGTGTCGGCGGATGCCGACGGCTTCCGCAACAACTCACTGATCCAGGACATCTTCTGGACCAGGACTGGACTGCTACTCGCACTACTTCTGCTGGTCTCGGCGGCGTCCTTCGGGTTGTCCACCGTCATCGACGACGATGCGGGCCACATGCTCGTCCTGTCGCTGGCCACGGGCACGCTCATCTCAGCCGTGGTGAGCTTCGGCCAGACGCTCGTCACGTCCACCGCGTCGCAACGCGCTCTGGTCACGCCGCTGGTCGAGGAGAGCCGGAAGGCGTTACAGGATCTGTCCGCCGAATACCGGGCACTGAGCCAGGAGTTCTATCCGACCCACGTCTTCGAGCCGACGTCGGAACCGGATCCCGTGTTCAACCGGTTGATGATGGCGGACCTGCACCGCACCCGGCAGTACTTCTTCCGCGGCTTCTCCGGCCGGCACGCCGCCGCGCGCCTGCTGCTGTCCCGCTCCGAGTGGGAGCTGCGCGCGATGATCGCCGACCCGAAGGGTGACGGCGCCGTCATTGGCCGGGCCCGGTATCTGTTGCGACAGAAAGGATCCGACTGCGACTACACGTCGATCGTCACCGAGTTGCACGAGGAGATCCGGATCGGGCTGGTCGGGTTGTTCCTGGCGCGCAGCCGGTGCAGCCGGATCGACATCACCGTCGTGTCCGATCCGCACCTGGACCGGCTGGAGATGTTCGACGACAGCGTCTGGCTGACGCTGTTCAGCGCCGCGACCGGGGCCACCGCGCCGTTTCCCAAGTCACTGCGGTTCTCCGAGGGCTCGTTCCTGTACGCCATGGAACGCACCCAGTTCCTACACGTGTGCAACTCACGGTTGGCACACCACTACGTGATCACACCGGACACCAGCCGCCAGGACTTCCTGCACCTGTTCGGCCGGATCACCGGAACCCCGCTGACCGATTCCGGATTCGACGTGCTCACCGAGAAGTTCCGGGCCTTCCAGGGGGAGTTCTCCGCGGCCGCGGAGCTGTCCGCGGCGGAACCGAGGAGTTGATGGCCATGCGCACGGGGTTGTCCGCCCTGTCCGAACTGGCCGACGCGATCCGCGGCATCGGCATGGCCGGCGCCCAGCAGTGGACCGCGGTCGACCACGCGCTCCAGGAGTGGGTCTACCGTCCCGGCCGGCGCCGCGAACTGCACACCCACCTGCACGCGATGCCGGCCGACGAGGCGGCCGGCGTGGCGGCCAGGTCGAAGGAGACCACGACGCATTTCGCGTGGTGCCTCTACGACCGGCCGGACGACCCGTTCTCGCTCTGGCTGCACGAGTACAAGCCGTGCCACGTCTGGTTGCCCGGCTATGCCAACTCGGTGCACAACCACCGGTACCACTTCTGCACCACGCTGCTGTCCGGCAGCTACCTGCACGAGCGGTTCACCGCGCAGCTGAACGACACCGGCACGGCCATCCGCTCGGTGACCAGGGTGTCCGGCACCCGGTTCGGTGAGCACAGCGGCGGCCTGCTGCTCTCGCACGAGTTCCACCGGATCCCGCACGCCGAGGACGGCACGATGACGTTCCTGGTGAAGTCCAGGATGGTCGCGCCGTGGAGCGTGTCCTACGACCCGGACACCGGTTTGTCGCAACAGCACATCCCGATGACCACCAGACTGACCCGGCTGGCGGGACGGTTGTAGGACATCCGGGGTGCTTCGCGGAGAAGCGGAGTAACCGGCCGTCGATCCGACCTACCATCGCGAGGACCGCGACCGAGGTCGGATCGGAGGTCCGATGCGCCACGAATCGATCGGCCCGGCAGCCCTGGCTCCTGTGCCGTCCCCCACTGTCAGCACCGCCGTGCCGCCTGCGGTGGTCACCGAGGTCGCCCGCCGGGTGCGGGACGTGTGCCGGCGGGCCGGCCGACTGCTGCCCTTCCACGGCTGGCACCACGTGAGCTTCGTACGGGCCAAGGCCGCCGAGTTCGCCGAGTGCAACGGCGCCGACGTCGGCCTGGTCGAGACGGCCGCGCTGGTGCACGACCTGAACTACCTGGTCGTCCGGAACTCACCGGCGGCGGCCGGCCGGGAGCTGCGGATGCGCATCCTCGCCGAGTCGGGTGTGCCAACCGAGACCGCCACCCGGATCGACGACGTCGTCGTCGAGGCCGAGATGGCCACCAGGCACCGCGACATCAGCATCGAGGCGCAGGCGCTGTCCGACGCGGACACACTGTTCAAGGCGCTGCCGGTGACGCCGGTCATGCTGGCCCACCGCTATCTCACCGAGAACGGGATCAGCCTGCGGGAACTGGCCAGCAAGATCGTCGGCGAGCAGGTCGGGGTGCACGACGCCGGTTTCTACTTCTACAGCCGGGCGGCGGCGGACGCCTACTCGCACTGGGCGACGGCGAACCTGTCGCTGTGGCAGTGCATCGTGGAGGCGCTGGACGACCCGACGGTCACCCAGTTGCTGTCCGCGATCTGAGCCGGCCGATATCCGTTTGACCATCCACCCGGCGCCTTGATCTGCTGTGCCCGCACACCGCCCGGAGACCAGAAGGAGGCGATTCCGATGCCGATGCCGTCCTGCACGCTCGCTCTGGAAGGTCTCATGAAGTGGCATTCGCTCGTTCGTTCCACTGCGCCCGATGCGGCGCGGAGGTCTCGCTGGACGCTCCGGGAACATCCCATCGCAATCACTGCCCCCGCTGCCTGTGGTCGCGACACCTCGATCGCAACAGCCCCGGTGACCGCAAGGCCGAATGTTCGGCCGGCATGGAGCCGATCGCGGTCACGGTGCGCGGCAAGGGCAACTGGTGTCTCATCCACCGCTGCCTGAGCTGTAGGCGGCTGCGGCTCAACCGCACGGCCGGCGACGACAACCCGCTCCTGCTGCTGCGCCTGGCCGCGCTGCCGCTGACCATGCCGCCGTTCCCGCTGCAACGGCTGCAGGACGACTGACGGTCAGAACGGCCAGCCGAGGACCGGCAGGTGCAGGACGGAGTCGGCGGCCAGCGCGACGAACACCAGCATGAGGTACGTGTTGGAGACGTGGAACAAGGTCATCGGGTTGGCCGCCCGACCGCTGCCCGCACCGCGCCGGACGGCAGCGTGCAGCCGGTGCGCGGTGATCAGGAACCAGACGCCGAACAGGACGGTGAACGTCGTGTACAGCCAACCGGTGGCCGGGACCAGCAGCAGCGTCCAGGCGACCATCACCCACGAGTAGACCAGGATCTGTCGGGACACCCGCTCCTGCGTCGCGATGACCGGCAGCATCGGCACACCGGCCCGCGCGTAGTCGTCCTTGAACTTCATCGCCAGCGCCCAGAAGTGCGGCGGGGTCCAGAAGAACACCACACCGAACATCACCAGCGCCGGCCAGGCCACGGTGCCGGTGACGGCCGCCCAGCTGATCACCACCGGCATGCAGCCGGCGGCACCGCCCCAGACGATGTTCTGTGACGTGCGCCGCTTCAACACCATCGTGTACACGAGGACGTAGAACAGGATGGCGGCGACGGCGAGCACTGCGGCCAGCCAGTTGGTCATCAGGTAGAGCAGCGCGAACGAGCCGCCGCCCAGGGCCAGGCCGAACACCAGCGCGTCGCGCGGCGTCACCTGGTGCCGGACCAGTGGGCGGGCCCTGGTGCGCTTCATCACCGAGTCGATGTCGGCGTCGATGACGCAGTTCAGCGCGTTGGCGCTGCCGGCGGCCATGGTGCCGCCGACCAGCACCGCGAACACCGTCCACGGCGGCGGAAACCCGCGCTCGGCCAGGAACATCGCGGGCAGGGCGGTGACCAGCAGCAGCTCGATGACGCGGGGTTTGATCAGCGCGACGTAGGCCCGCACCACGTCGGCGGGCCGGGCGGAGCGTCGAGTCGGTGCCGGGGTGGTCACGTCGTCGACCGTCACTCCGACGCTCCCCAACGCACGCCACTCACCGGCGACATCTCGCTCCTCAGGCTGTTGTTGCGCCAACGCGATCCGACGCGGGACAGCGGGCCGGACCAGGCTCATCGTAAACACGCGCGGTCCTGATCTCGGCGCCGGGGCGCTCCCGCGGTTCGAGATCACACGCTCCGCGCCACGGCGCTAGGCTGTCCGCGACGAGGGAGTTTCGCGGGTCCGGGCCAGTAATGCGCTCATACGGGATCGATCGAGAGCACATCGGTCGAGACTCACGGAGTCGACGCTGCGACTGGCCCCGCACCGATGCGAGAGTGGGAGCTGCAGTCCGTGCCCGACACCGACGATCTCACCCGACTGACCACCCCGCAGCTGCCGGAGGACTGGACCGACCTCGACCGTCGCGCCGTGGACACGGTCCGGGTACTGGCCGCGGACGCCGTGCAGAAGACCGGCAACGGCCACCCCGGTACCGCGATGAGCCTGGCGCCGACGGCGTACTCGCTGTTCCAGCGCGTGCTGCGGCACGACCCGGCGGATCCGCACTGGGTGGGCAGGGACCGCTTCGTGCTGTCCTGCGGGCACAGCGCGTTGACCCTGTACATCCAGCTGTACCTGTCCGGCTACGGCCTGGCCATGGACGACCTGAAGAAGCTGCGCACCTGGGGCTCGCTGACCCCTGGCCACCCGGAGTACCGCCACACCGCGGGCGTCGAGATGACCACCGGCCCGCTGGGCCAGGGCCTGGGCTCTGCGGTGGGCATGGCGATGGCGTCGCGCCGCGAGCGCGGCCTGTTCGACCCGGACGCGGCACCCGGCGCCAGCCCGTTCGACCACCACATCTTCGTGATCGCCTCCGACGGTGACATCGAGGAGGGCATCACCTCCGAGGCGTCGTCGCTGGCCGGCACGCAGCAGCTGGGCAACCTGGTGCTGATCTACGACAGCAACCAGATCTCCATCGAGGACGACACCACGATCGCGCTGTCCGAGGACACCGGCAAGCGGTACGAGGCGTACGGCTGGCACGTGCAGCACGTGGACGGCGGCGAGAACGTCAGCGGCATCCTGGCGGCGATCGAGGCCGCGAAGGCCGAGACCGAGCGGCCGTCGATCATCGTGCTGCGGACGATCATCGGCTACCCGGCGCCGACCAAGATGAACACCGGCAAGGCGCACGGCGCGGCGCTGGGCGCCGACGAGGTGGCCGGGGTGAAGAAGGCGCTGGGCTTCGACCCGGACGTGGACTTCGCGATTGCCGACGAGGTGCTGGCGCACGCCAGGCAGGTCGCCGACCGGGGCAAGCGGGCGCATGCCGCGTGGCAGGAGACGTTCGACCCGTGGGCGGCGGCCAACCCGGAGCGCAAGGCGCTGTTCGACCGGCTGCACGCGCACGAGCTGCCGGCCGGCTGGACCGACCACCTGCCCACCTGGGAGGTCGGCAAGGCCGTGTCCACCAGGAAGGCGTCCGGCGAGGTGCTCGGTGCGCTGGCCGGTGTGCTGCCCGAGCTGTGGGGCGGCTCGGCCGACCTGGCGGAGAGCAACAACACGACGATGGCCGGCGCCGACTCGTTCGGCCCGGCGGCCATCGCCACCAAGGAGTGGGACGCCCACCCGTACGGGCGGACGCTGCACTTCGGCATCCGCGAGCACGCGATGGGCGCGATCCTCAACGGCATCGCCCTGCACGGCCCGACCCGGCCCTACGGCGGCACGTTCCTGACCTTCAGCGACTACATGCGGCCCCCGGTCCGGCTGGCCGCGCTGATGGCGCTGCCCACCACGTACGTGTGGACGCACGACTCGATCGGCCTGGGCGAGGACGGTCCGACGCACCAGCCGATCGAGCACCTGGCCGCGCTGCGCGCCGTGCCCGGCCTGGCGGTCCTGCGGCCGGGTGATCCGAATGAGGCGGCGGCCGGCTGGCGGGCGGTGCTGAGCCAGCGGGAGATGCCGGTGGGCATGGTGCTCACCCGGCAGAACCTGCCCACCCTGGTCGGGACGGCCGAGCTGGCCATCGAGGGCGTCGCCCGAGGTGGCTACGTGTTGGCCGAGGCCGACGGGGGTAGCCCGGAAGTGGTGTTGATGGCGACCGGTTCCGAGCTGCAGTTGGCGATCGAGGCACGCGCGGCGTTGCAGGCCGACGGCGTGCCGACCAGGGTCGTCTCGATGCCGTGTGTCGAGTGGTTCGCCGCGCAGGACGAGGAGTACCGCAACGGGGTGCTGCCGCCGTCGGTGCGGGTCAGGGTCTCGGTGGAGGCGGGCGTCGCCCAGCCGTGGTACCGCTGGGTCGGCGACGCCGGCCGGATCGTCTCGATCGAACACTTCGGCGCCTCCGCCGACTACCAGACGTTGTTCCGTGAGTTCGGCTTCACGGCGGAGGCGGTCGCCGACGCGGCCCGCTCGGCCCGCCAAGCACAGAAGGGGTAAGGACATGACCGACACACTCGCCGAACTGTCCGCCGCCGGTGTCTCGATCTGGCTGGACGACATGTCCCGGGAGCGCCTGGTCACCGGCAATCTGGCCGGCCTGATCCGGGACCGCCACGTCGTGGGCGTGACCACGAACCCGACGATCTTCCAGAACGCCATCACCCACGGCGACTCCTACAACGAGCAGGTCCGGCAGCTGGCCGCGCGGAGCGCCTCGGTGGACGAAGCCGTGCGCGAGCTGACCACCACGGACGTGCGGGACGCCTGCGACCTGTTCCGGGAGACGTGGGAGCGCACCGACCACGTGGACGGCCGGGTGTCCATCGAGGTGGACCCGAGGCTGGCCAACGACACCGACCGCACGGTGGCCGAGGCGGTCGACCTGTGGAAGACGGTGGACCGGCCGAACCTGATGGTGAAGATCCCGGCGACGGTAGAGGGCCTGCCGGCGATCACCCGGTCGCTGGCCGAGGGCGTCGACGTGAACGTGACGCTGATCTTCTCGGTGCGGCGCTACCGGGGCGTGATGGCCGCGTACCTGGAGGGCCTGCGCCAGGCGAGGGCCAACGGCCACAACCTGGCCGGCATGCACTCCGTCGCGTCGTTCTTCGTGTCCCGTGTGGACACCGAGGTGGACAAGCGGCTGGACGCGCTGGGCACGCCGGAGGCGCTGTCGCTGCGCGGCACGGCGGCGATCGCCAACGCGCGGCTGGCCTACTCGGCGTTCCAGGAGACGTTCGAGGGGCCGGACTGGCTGGCGCTGGCCAAGGACGGCGCCCGGCCGCAGCGGCCGCTGTGGGCGTCCACCGGCACCAAGGACAAGTCCTATTCGGACACTCGCTACATCGACCAGCTCGTGGTGCGCGACGTGGTGAACACCATGCCGGAGAAGACGATGGACGCCTTCCTCGACCACGGCGAGCTGCAGGGTGACACGGTGTCCGGCCGTGGCGAGCAGGCCGCGGAGACCATCGAACTGCTGGGTGGCGTCGGCGTCGACATCGACGACGTCTACCAGACCCTGGAGGACGAGGGCGTGGCGAAGTTCGACACCGCATGGGCCGACGTGCTGAGCAGCGTCGAGGGGCAACTGGCGAAGGCGAAGGGTGCAACCCTGTCGTGACAGAACAGATCGCGGTCCAGGTCCTGGACGGCAAACTCGCGGACGAGGCGGCGACGATCGCCGGCCAGCTGGCCGGCGATCGGGTGGCGTCGAAGCTGGCCGCGCAGGACTCCACGCTGTGGGGTCCGGACGCGGAGTCCGAGGCGGCCATCCGGCTGTCCTGGACCGGCCTGGCCGAGACGTCCAGGCCGCTGGTCGAGCAGATCACCGCGCTGCGCACGGAACTGGCCGCCGAGGGCGTCGGCCGGGTCGTGCTGGCCGGCATGGGCGGATCATCGCTGGCGCCCGAGGTGATCGCCGGCACCGCCGGTGTGCCGCTGGTGGTGCTGGACACCACCGACGCCGGTCAGGTGGCCGACGCGCTGGCCGGCGACCTGGCCAGGACGGTCGTGGTGGTGTCGTCCAAGTCCGGCTCGACGGTGGAGACCGACAGCCACCGGCGGATCTTCCTGGACGCCTTCACCAAGGCCGGCGTCGACGGTGCATCGCGGATCGTGGTGGTCACCGACCCCGGTTCGCCGCTGGCCACGCTGGGCACCGATTCCGGCTACCGCAAGGTCTTCCTGGCCGACCCGCACGTCGGCGGCCGGTACTCGGCGCTCACCGCGTTCGGCCTGGTGCCGGCCGGCCTGGCCGGTGCGGACATCGGCGCCCTGCTGGACGACGCTGCCGCCGCCGCGCCCCTGCTGGCGCAGGACAGCGACACCAACCCGGCGCTGGTGCTGGCCGCCGCGCTGGCCACCCGGCACTCCACCGGCGCGGAGAAGGTCGTGCTGGCCGACTCCGGTTCCGGCATCGCCGGCTTCCCGGACTGGGCGGAGCAGTTGATCGCAGAGTCCACCGGCAAGAACGGCACCGGCCTGCTGCCGGTGGCCGTCGAGGGCGTCTCGGCGCCCGGCTTCGCCGACGCCGGATCGGATGCCACGCCGGTCGCCATCGGCGCCGACGAGGCACCGGCCACGATCGGCACGTCCGGCTCGCTGGGCGGGCAGTTCCTGTTGTGGGAGAACGCGGTCGCGGTGGCCGGGCGGCTGCTCGGCATCAACCCGTTCGACCAGCCAGACGTCGAGGCGGCCAAGGCAGCGGCCCGCACGTTGCTGGACGCGCCCACCGGCGGCACCGAGGCGCCGCCCGCGTTCACCGAGGGCCCGATCGAGGTGCATCCCTCGGACGGCTGGCTGCCGGCCGGCACCGACTCGGTGGCGGCCGCGCTGAACGCGCTGGTCGCCGCGGCGCCGGAGTTCGGCTACGTGGCCGTGCAGGCGTACCTGGACCGGCTGGACGACGCGTCGGCCGCGCTGCTGCGCGCCGAGGTGGCCCGGCGGAGCGGGTTGCAGACCACGTTCGGCTGGGGACCGAGGTTCCTGCACTCCACCGGCCAGTACCACAAGGGCGGCCACCAGAACGGCGTGTTCCTGCAGGTCACCGGCGCGGTGGCCGAGGACATCGCGGTGCCCGACCGGCCGTACACGCTGGGCGTGCTACAGCACGCGCAGGCGCTGGGCGACGGTTCGGTGCTGGCCGACCACGGCCGGCCGGTGCTGCGGCTGCACCTGACCGACCGGGTGGCCGGACTGGCGGAGTTGTTCAAGGCTGTCGCGGAGGTGAGCCGATGACGGCGGCACGCTCGCTGGGGGGCCGCAACCACCGCAACCCGCTGCGCGACGAACGTGACAAGCGCCTGCCCAGGATCGCCGGCCCGTGCGGTGTGGTGATCTTCGGCGTCACCGGTGACCTGTCCCGCAAGAAGCTGATGCCGGCGATATACGACCTGGCCAACCGCGGCCTGCTGCCGCCCGGCTTCGCGCTGACCGGGTTCGCCCGGCGGGACTGGGCGGACGAGGACTTCGGCGAGATCGTGCACGCCGCGGTCCGCGAGCACGCCCGCACGCCGTTCCGCGAGGCCGTGTGGCGGCGGCTGGCCGAGGGCATCCGGTTCGTGCCGGGCAGCTTCGACGACGACAACGCGTTCGACGCGCTGGCAGCCGTGGTCGCCGACCTGGACAGGGTGCGCGGCACCGGCGGTAACCACGCCTTCTACCTGTCCATCCCGCCCGGCGCGTTTCCCGTGGTGCTCAAGCAGTTGAGCCGCTCTGGACTGTCCGCACAGGACGGTGACCAGTGGCGCCGGGTGGTCATCGAGAAGCCGTTCGGGCACGACCTGAAAAGCGCCATCGAGCTCAACGCCACCGTCAACGACGTGTTCCCCGAGGAGTCGGTGTTCCGCATCGACCACTACCTCGGCAAGGAGACGGTGCAGAACATCCTGGCGCTGCGCTTCGCCAACCAGTTGTTCGAGCCGATCTGGAACGCCAACTACGTCGACCACGTGCAGATCACCATGGCCGAGGACATCGGCCTCGGCGGTCGTGCCGGCTACTACGACGGCATCGGCGCGGCCAGGGACGTGATCCAGAACCACCTGCTGCAACTGCTCGCGCTGACCACGATGGAGGAGCCGCTCTCCTTCCATCCCAAGGATCTGCGGTCGGAGAAGGTGAAGGTGCTTTCCGCGACGCGGGCGGTCACCCCGTTCGCCGAGACCACGGCCAGGGGCCAGTACACGTCGGGCTGGCAGGGCGGCCAGAAGGTGCCCGGTCTGCTCGAGGAGGGCGGTTTCCGCAACGACTCCACCACGGAGACGTTCGCCGCGATCACCCTGGAGGTGGACACCCGACGCTGGGCCGGGGTGCCGTTCTACCTGCGCACCGGCAAGCGGCTGGGCAGGCGGGTCACCGAGATCGCCGTGGTGTTCAAGCGGGCGCCGCACCTGCCGTTCGACTCCACCCAGACCGACGAGCTCGGCCAGAACGCGCTGGTCGTGCGCGTCCAGCCGGACGAGGGCGTCACGCTGCGGTTCGGCTCCAAGGTGCCGGGCAACAACATGGAGGTCCGGGACGTCACGATGGACTTCGGCTACGGCCACGCGTTCACCGAGTCGTCGCCGGAGGCGTACGAGCGGCTGATCCTGGACATGCTGCTCGGTGAGCCGTCGCTGTTCCCGGTGAACGAGGAGGTCGAGCTGTCCTGGCGGATCCTCGACCCGGTCCTGCGGTCGTGGGGGTCGTCCGGCAAGCCGGACGCGTACAAGGCGGGCGGCTGGGGACCCGCGTCGGCGGACAAGATGTTGGCACGTACCGGCCGTAAGTGGAGGCGCCCGTGATCATCGACCTGCCGTCCACCACGACCGCACAGGTCAACAGCAAGCTCGTCCAGCTGCGCCAGGAAGGTGGCGCGGTCACCTTGGGCCGGGTGCTGACGCTGGTCATCGTCACCGACGACGGCTCGCGGACCGAGGAGGCCATCGACGCCGCCAACGACGCCAGCCGGGAGCACCCGTGCCGGGTGATCGTGGTGGCGCGGGGCGCGAAGAAGGCCGCGCCCCGGCTGGATGCCCAGATCCGGGTCGGCGGGGACGCGGGCGCCAGCGAGGTCGTCGTGCTGCGGCTGTACGGGGCGCTGGCCGACGAGGGTGCCAGTTGCGTCATCCCGCTGCTGCTGCCGGACACACCGGTGGTGGCGTGGTGGCCGTTCGAGGCGCCGGCGGTGCCGGCGAAGGACCCGATCGGCGAGTTGGCGCACCGCAGGATCATGGACGCGGCCAACGAGAAGAACCCGTTGCGCGCCTTGGATCACCGCAAGAGCACCTACGCCGACGGCGACACCGACCTGGCGTGGACGCGGCTGACCAACTGGCGTGCCGTGCTGGCCGCCGCGCTGGACCTGCCGCCGTTCGAGAAGATCGCCGCCGCGTCGGTCACCGGGGAGTCCGACTCGCCGTCGACCGACCTGCTGGCCGCGTGGCTCGCGGCGTGCCTGCGCATCCCGGTGTCGCGCTACAAGGCCACCGACGGCGAGGGCATCGTGAAGGTGGTGCTGGAGCGGCGCACCGGCACGGTGGAGCTGGTCCGGCCGGACGCGAAGGTGGGCACGCTCACCCAGGCCGGCCAGCCCGACCGCAGGGTCGCGTTGCAGCGCCGGTCGGTGCGCGACTGTCTGTCCGAGGAGCTGCGCAGGCTGGACCCGGACGAGATCTACGCGGAGACGCTGAAGGGCCTGACCAAGGTGGTCCGCGGCCGGCCCGCGTCGGCGGCGGCGAAGACCAAGCCGGCGGCCGCGAAGAAGGTCCCGCCGGCCACCGATGAGCCCATTCCCCCGGCCGCGAAGAAGACCGCGCCCGCACCCCGGACGGCGAAGCGGGCGACGCAGTCGTGAGCGAGCCCGAGGTGATCGTCCACGCCGACGCGGACGTGCTCGCCGCGGCGGCGGCCGCCCGGCTGGTGACAGCCGTGGTGGACGCCCAACTGACGCGTGGTCGGGCGGGCGTGGTGCTCACCGGCGGCCGGACCGGCACCGCGGTGCTCGCCCAGCTCGACGCGAGCCCGGCGCGGGAGGCCATCGACTGGCAGCGGGTGGACCTGTACTGGGGTGACGAGCGGTTCCTGCCGGCAGGCGACCCGGAGCGCAACGAAACCCAGGCCAGGCAGGCGCTGCTGGACCACATCCCGGTGCCGGCCGAGCGGGTGCACGTGATGGAGCCCGCGGGCGGCCGGTTCGGCGACGACCCGGACGCGGCCGCCGCCGCCTATGCGGAGTTCCTGGCATCGGTGGCAGAGGACGGACACGTGCCGACGTTCGATGTGTGCCTACTGGGGGTCGGCGAGGAGGGCCACACGGCGTCGGTGTTCCCGGACTCGCCCGCGGTCCACGAGACGACGCGGACGGCGGTCGCGGTCCGCGACTGCCCGAAGCCACCGCCGACCCGGGTTTCGTTGACGCTGCCGGCCATTCGCCGGTCGATGCAGGTGTGGCTGATGACGACGGGCGAGGCCAAGGCCGACGCGATCGCCGCCGCGCTGGGCGGCGCCCGTGAGGTGGACATCCCGGCAGCCGGCGCCCGGGGACAGCACCGCACCCTCTGGCTGCTCGACCGTGCGGCGGCAGCCAAGCTGCCCGGCTAACGCAGGTACCGCCGCTGGGCCAGTTCCGGGATCAGGCCGACGATGCCGGCCAGCAGCGGGCCGACCAGCAGTTCGATCGGGCGGAACGGGGTCGACCCGGCCGCGAGCGAGCCGACGGCCAGCAGCAGCAACAGCGCGGTGCGGGTGACCGTGGCCGGGCCGATCGCGGCCAGTTCGTCCGAGCCGCCGAAGCAGCCGCAGTCGATCGCCAGACCCCTGGCCAGTGCCGACGCCTGGGCCGCCAGGAACACCGCGAGCAACAGGGTCGCCAGGCCGGCGCCCGCCGGTCTGGTCGGTGGCGGCACCAGCAGCACCGTAGTGATCAACTCGGCGCTCACCACGGCCAGCGCGGCCGGCCGCACGAACATCATGGGCAACAGGCGATAGGCCGCGACCTGGCCGACGAACTCCCGGAACCTGCCCAACTTGCCGATGGCAGCCCAGCCCAGCACACAGCTGAGCACCGGGTACGCCGAGTCCAGGACGATCATGTGACTCCAGCAAACGATCATCGATCCCATGTCTGCGCCACTATGGAAACCGTTCCTGGTGGATCGCTCAAGAAGCCGTTCGGTGGCAGCTCTGCGGCCGGACGCGCGGCCACGGCCGGCCGAGGGCGCTGACCTGCGCACGGACCTGATCGTGGCACTGGATCCGGCAATCGTCCGCGGGGTGAACAGTGGCGAAAGTTGCGCGTCAGTACGCTCACCGGGTGCCCAGCCCCTTCGCCGACACGACAGACGGTCCGGCGGAGGACGCCGTCCTCGTCGAGCTGGGCCGGCCGACCAGGATCGCGCTCGGGTGTTTCGGTGGCACCACGGTGTTCCTGGCGTTCGTCGCACTGGCCGCGTTGAGCTACGCCGTGTTCACCTGGCCGGGGCCGGTGACCGCTCCCCCGGCGTTGCGGCCGGTGGCGGCCGTGTTGGGCGTGCTGTTCCTGGCGATGGTGTGCGGGCTGGTCGCGGTGGCGGTGCGGGTGGTGCGGCACCGGCAGGCCCTGGCGTTCGACGCCGCCGCCGTGTGGTGCCGTACCGAGCGGGCCACCGTGCGGCTGCCGTGGTCCGAACTGGCCGCGGTGCGGGTGGTGGCGCCGATCGTGCCGAAGGGCATGCGGACCAGCGCGCCACGCACGCCGACCGTCGAACTGTGCCCGGCGGCCGAGGCGACGGTCCGCCAACACCCCGAACTGGCCGAATCGGTCACCGGGGGTGCGCCGGTCCGGCCGGACCTGCCGACGTTGCGGTTCGCGTTCCGGCTGTCCTCGGCCGACGACGAACCGGTCGTCGAGGCCGCATTGGACCGATTCGCACCCGACCTGCGTGTGCCTTAGCACATTTCCGTGTCATTCGTCGCTCCGCGCGTCCCACCGGACACGTTCAGCGCTTATTCATGAGTGAGGGGCGACGAGGGCGGACGGGGTACACAAGTGCGGAAACGACCGATGGAGCCACCCGGCGCCCGACACGAACTCGGCCACCGTGGCTACGGCGGCCGGACCGGCAAGTATCGTACGCAGCACGCCAACGTTCCAGGAGGTGCCGCCCTGGCTGTCCAGTCCTCCACAGCGGCAGGGACGGGCGTCCCGCCCGACAACCCGTCGTTGCGCCTGTACTTCGGCTGGACCGGACCGTGGGTGCGCCGGCACCAGGCCATCCTGATCGACGCGCTGGCCGTGCTCGTGGCCGCGCTGGACGTGGCGATGGCGGTGCCGGACGGGTCCGTGGCCACCTACTCGCTCGTGCTGTCCGGGATCTCGGTCGCGGCGCTGGTGTTCCGCCGGCGGTTCCCGTTCGCCACGACCCTGGTGGCGCTGCCCGGGTTCCTGGCCGGCTGGTCAGAACTGGGCGCCATGATCGCGCTGGGCACGCTGGCCTGGAAGCGCGGCTGGAACTGGCGGACGATCGTGGCCGCCGCCGGCGTGTGGGCGTGCCGGTTCCTGATCTGGTCGCCGCCGCCCGCGTCACCGCTGCACGACTTCGCACAGGAGACGTGGCGCCGGCACGTCGAGGACGGCATCTACGCCTGTTTCGTGATCTTCATGCCGATCGCGATCGGGCTGCTGGTGATCGCCCGGCACGACCTGTCCACCCGGATCGTCGAACTGGCCGCCAGCCGGGGCCGGGAGCAGCGGTTGCAGTCCATCGCGATCCGGGCCGACGAGCGGGCCAAGATCGCCAGGGAGATGCACGACGTGGTGTCCCACCAGGTCAGCCTGATCGCCATGCAGGCCGGTGCGTTACAGGTCACCACGGGTGACGACCAGGCCCGCCGCACGGCGGAGACCATCCGGGAGCTGTCCGCGCGCACCCTGGACGAGCTGCGCGACCTGGTCGGCGCGCTGCGGACCGCCACCGACGGCGCCGAGGAACCCGACCTGGAGACCCTGCTGGACCTGGTCCGGGACAGCACGATGGATGTGACGCTGCGGATGGACCTGGACGGCCGCTCGCTGCCCGGGTCGGTGGCGGGCGCTGCCTACCGGACCGTGCAGGAAGCCTTGACGAACGTGCGCAAGCACGCCGCCTACGCGCCGGCCAGTGTTCAGGTCACGGTGTCCGGTGGGGCGTTGGTGGTGCGGGTGGACAACGATCCACCGGGCGCCGGTGCCGTCGCCACTCAGTTGCCGTCGGGCGGGCACGGGCTGCTTGGTCTGCGGGAACGGGCCACGTTGTTGGGTGGGGACTTCCATGCCGGGCCTACCGCTGAGGGTGGCTTCACGGTGCGGACGACGTTCCCGTTGCCGCCGGACTGACACCGCCCGTTCCGCTCGGATCGGCTTTCACCGCCGGCCGCCTGTTCAGCCCAGGATCGCCGGAAGCGAGCAGTGCCGTCCAGCCCAGGACCCCGGCTGTGAGCAGCGCTTTGTTCCCCTCATACCTGGAGCGGGCGAGCCAAGCCCCACCGTAGGAGCCGGACCCGCAGAGCCGACGGTCAGACGTCCTCGCGCTGAGCGCGCAGCTTGGCCAGCGCCTCGGCCAGGATCGCCTCGCCGTCCGCGTCCGAGCGGCGCTCCTTCACGTAGGCGAGGTGCGTCTTGTAGGGCTCGTTGCGCGGTGGGGCCGGGGGCTTCTCCTGGTCCCGGCCACCGGGCAGCCCACAACGCGGGCAGTCCCAGTTGTCCGGCACCTCGGCATCCATCGCGAACGACGGCCGCGACTCATGGCCGTTGGCACACCAGTAGGTCACCCGCCGCCGAGGCGCGGATTCGCCTCGTTCGGATTCACCCATCGGTCCGGCACCGACTCGCGTTCCGCGGATCGCGTTGCCACCCGACATAGCTACTCACACCCCCATCAGGGCAGACGGCGGACACACCGATCGGCCGCGGTACGGCCGCCGGTACGCCGGGAACGTCAACCGACCTTCAGCAGTAGCCCAGTTCCCACGATGCAGATCACCCAGAGCGCGCCGACGAACAGGGTGATGCGGTCGAGGTTCTTCTCCGCGACAGTCGAACCGGAGAGGCTGGACTGCATGCCGCCACCGAACAACGAGGACAAGCCACCTCCCCGGCCACGGTGCAGGAGCACCAGCACGATCAGCACAATGCTGGTCAACGCAAGTCCGATCTGCAGGATCAGTTTCATGTCATCCTCGCCATAGTGCCGTCGGCGTCACAGATTACCGGTTCGCATCGGTTGGTCGTACCTCTGCCCCGCCAACGGCGTAGCGCCACGGTTACGCGACGGTCAGTGTACGGCCGCACCCACCGTGCTCACGGCAGCGGCCCACCGGCAGCCATCGCGCACAGTTTGGCGAACTCGTCTGCGTCCAGGCTCGCCCCGCCGACCAGCGCACCGTCGATGTCGTCCTGCGCCACCAGCTCGCCGATGTTGCCCGACTTCACCGAGCCGCCGTAGAGCACCCGGATCGCCGCACCGGTCTCGGCGCCGTACTTGTCGACCAGCGCCGCCCGGATGGCCGCACACACCTCCTGGGCGTCCGCCGGGGTGGCGACCCGCCCGGTGCCGATCGCCCACACCGGCTCGTAGGCGACCACCACACCGGCCACCTGCTCGGTCTTGAGGCCCTTGAGCCCGCCGATCAGCTGCGCCTGGCAGTGGTCGACATGCGCGCCCGCCTCGCGGACCTCCAGCTTTTCGCCGACGCACAGGATCGGCGTCAGGCCGTGCTTGAGCGCGGCCCGCACCTTCTTGTTGACCAGCTCGTCGCCCTCGTCGTGGTACTCGCGCCGCTCGGAGTGGCCGACCACGACGAAGGTGCAGCCGAGCTTGGCCAGCATCGCGCCGGAGATGTCACCGGTGTAGGCGCCGTTCTCATGGGGCGACAGGTCCTGCGCGCCGAACCCGAGCCGCAGCTTGTCGCCCTCGATCAGGGTCTGCACGCTGCGGATGTGGGTGAACGGCGGCAGGACGACGACCTCCACCTTCTCCAGGTACTTGTCCGGGAGCGCGAACGCGAGGCGCTGGACCAGCCCGATCGCCTCCAGGTGGTTCAGGTTCATCTTCCAGTTGCCGGCGATCAGCGTCTGGCGAGCCACGTGTCAGTCCTCCAACACCGCGATGCCGGGCAGTTCCTTGCCCTCCAGGAACTCCAGCGAGGCGCCGCCACCGGTGGAGATGTGCGAGAAGCCGTCCTCGGGCAGGCCGAGTTGGCGCACCGCGGCCGCCGAGTCGCCGCCGCCGACGACCGAGAACGCCGACGAGTCGATCAACGCCGTCCCCACCGCCTCGGTGCCGCCGGCGAAGTTCGGGAACTCGAACACGCCCATCGGGCCGTTCCAGAACACGGTTCGCGCGTCGGCGAGCTTCTCGGCGAACAGTTCGCGGGTCTTCGGGCCGATGTCCAGGCCCTCCCGCTCGGCCGGGATGGCGTCGGTGGACACGATCCGGATCTCGGCGTCGTTGCTGAACTCGGTCGCGGTGAGCACGTCGACCGGCAGCACCACATCGACACCCTGCCGCTGCGCCTCGTCCAGGAAGCCCAGCACGGTCGGCACCTGGTCGGACTGGAGCAGTGACTTGCCGACCTCGTGGCCCTGGGCCCTGAGGAACGTGTAGGCCATGCCGCCGCCGACGAGCAGCCGGTCGACCTTGGCCAGCAGGTTCGCGATCACGCCGAGCTTGTCCGACACCTTGGCGCCGCCCAGGATCACGACGTAGGGCCGCTCGGTGTCGTCGGTGAGCCTGCGCAGGACCTCGACCTCGGCCACCACCAGCCGGCCGGCGTAGTGCGGCAGCAGCTTCGCCACGTCGTAGACGGACGCCTGCTTGCGGTGCACCACCCCGAAACCGTCGGACACGTACGCGGCCCGCTCCCCCACCAGCCCGGCCAGGTCGGCGGCCAGCGCACCGCGCTCCGCCTCGTCCTTGCTGGTCTCGCGCGGGTCGAAGCGGACGTTCTCCAGCAGCGCCACGCCGCCGTCGGCGAGGCCGGCGACGCATGACCGGGCCGAGTCGCCGACGACGTCGGCGGCCAGCGGCACGGCGGCGCCGAGCAACTCGCCCAGGCGGGCGGCCACCGGCCGCAGCGAGTACTTGTCCTCGGGCGCGCCCGTGGGCCGGCCGAGATGCGCGGTGACGACGACCCTGGCGCCGGCCGAGGTCAGCGCCTGGATGGTCGGGACGGACGCGCGGACGCGGCCGTCGTCGGTGATGCGGTCGCCGTCCAGCGGGACGTTCAGGTCGGCGCGCAGCAGGACGGTGCGGCCTGCCACGCCGTCGGCGAGCAGGTCGTCGAGCGTCTTCATCAGAGCGAGATCCTCCGGCTCAGGAGAGCTTGTTGCCGACCAGGGCGGTCAGGTCGACGAGCCGGTTGGAGTAGCCCCACTCGTTGTCGTACCAGCCGAAGATCTTGACCTGGTTGCCGATCACCTTGGTCAGCGGAGCGTCGAAGATGCAGGACGCCGGGTCGTTCACGATGTCGGAGGAGACGATCGGGTCGACGTTGTAGCGCAGGATGCCCTTCAGCGGGCCGTCGGCCGCCGCCTTCATCGCCGCGTTGACCTCATCCACGCTGGTGTCGCGGGACACGTCGGCGGTCAGGTCGGTGACCGAGCCGGTGGGCACCGGGACGCGCAGCGCGTAGCCGTCCAGCTTGCCGTTCAGGTCCGGCAGGACGAGGCCGATGGCCTTCGCCGCACCGGTCGAGGTGGGCACGACGTTGAGGGCGGCGGCACGGGCCCGGCGCAGGTCCTTGTGCGGGGCGTCCTGCAGGTTCTGGTCCTGCGTGTAGGCGTGGATCGTGGTCATCAGGCCGCGCTCGATGGTGAACGCCTCGTGCAGCACCTTGGCCATCGGGCCGAGGCAGTTGGTGGTGCAGGACGCGTTCGAGATGATCGTCTGCGAGCCGTCGTAGGCGTTGTCGTTCACGCCGAGCACCACGGTCAGGTCCTCGCCCTTGGCGGGCGCGGAGATGATGACCTTCTTGGCGCCGCCCTCGTCCACGTGCCTGCGGGCGTCCTTGGCGTTGGTGAAGAAGCCGGTCGACTCGATCACCACGTCGACGCCGAGATCGGCCCACGGCAGCTTGCCGGGGTCTCGCTCGGCGAATCCCTTGATGGTCGTGCCGTCCACGTCGATGCCCTCGTCGGTCGCCCGGACGTCGGCGGCCAGCACGCCCTGGATGCTGTCGTACTTGAGCAGGTGGGCCATGGTGGCCACGTCACCGAGGTCGTTGAAGGCCACGATCTCGACGTCGCTCCCGGCGGCACGCGCCGCCCGCCAGAAGTTGCGCCCGATCCGACCGAAACCGTTGACGCCCACGCGAACCGTCACGATGCCCTCTCCTCTTGGCCGTGCTCCCCTGTTTCCGTTGCGGCCACATTGCCGACGGGCGCACTGTAGCCCTGCATCCACTCTGGCTGTTCGCCGTGGCCAGGACCCTGCGACAGGGAGTCTTTATCGAATCAGTGAGTTGCGTCTCGGAGGTTACACCAGGCGTTGGCGCGCCAGCTACACCTCGGCGTCGAGCATCTCCGGTGTGACGGCCGACTCGGTGTCCGGGACGCCGAGATCCTTGGCGCGCTTGTCCGCCATCGCCAGCAGCCGGCGGATCCGGCCGGCGACCGCGTCCTTGGTCATCGGCGGATCGGACAGCTGACCGAGCTCCTCCAGCGACGCCTGCCGGTTGGCCAGCCGCAGCTGGCCCGCGGTCACCAGGTGGTTGGGCGCCTCGGTGCCGAGCAGTTCCAGCGCCCGCTGCACCCTGGCCGCCGCGGCCACCGCAGCGCGGGCCGAGCGGCGCAGGTTGGCGTCGTCGAAGTTGGCCAGCCGGTTGGCCGTGGCGCGCACCTCGCGGCGCATCCGGCGCTCCTCCCACGCCAGCACACTGGAATGCGCGCCCAGCCGGGTGAGCAGGGCGCCGATGGCGTCGCCGTCGCGCACCACCACCCGGTCCGCGCCGCGCACCTCGCGCGACTTCGCCGCGATACCCAGCCGCCGGGCCGCGCCCACCAGTGCCAGCGCCGCCTCCGGGCCCGGACAGGTGATCTCCAGCGCGCTGGAGCGGCCCGGCTCGGTGAGCGAGCCGTGCGCCAGGAACGCACCCCGCCACGCGGCCTCCGCGTCGCACACGCCACCGGACACCACCGGCGCCGGCAACCCCCGCACCGGCCGGCCGCGCGGGTCGAGCAGGCCGGTCTGCCTGGCCAGCCCCTCGCCGTCACGGACCACCCGCACCACGTACCGGGTGCCCTTGCGCAGCCCGCCGGACGTGATCACGTGCACGTCGGCGACATGGCCGAACAACTCGTGGATCTCCTTGCGCAGCAGTCGTGCCACCGCACCGGTGTCGACCTCGGCCTCCACCACCAC
The DNA here is from genome assembly GCA_036491115.1 of Pseudonocardiaceae bacterium. Taxonomy (GTDB): domain Bacteria; phylum Actinomycetota; class Actinomycetes; order Mycobacteriales; family Pseudonocardiaceae; genus DATEPR01. Next base: position 18,629 of record DASXCQ010000078.1, on the reverse strand, counting down.
CCGGCCCGCCACGATGTGCAGGCCGCCCGCGAACCGCAGCAGCGACGCGACCGTCGCGCGCCGGCAGCAGGTCTTGGTGACGGCCAACCGGCTCAACTCGTCCTTGACCTCAGCGGTCATGGCCACCGACGATCTCCTCCCCGTTCCCCACCCTGCTGGTCGGCGTGCCGGGCGTCTCCCCGGCCGGCACGCTGATCGCGGCGCGCAGGCTGCCGGCCAGCGCGACGGGGTCATGTCGTTCCGGTGCCCCGTGCGCCGCCACCTTCGCCAGGTACACCTGCGCCCCGACCGCACCCGCCGACCGGTGCAGCTTCTCCGGCGCCGGCACCGAGTCGACATCGGCGATCACCGCGTCGACCCGCAGCCGTGGTGCGTGCTGGCAGAGTACGTCCAGATGCCGCTCGGTGGAGAATCCCGCGGTCTCCCCCGGTTGGGGGACCAGATTGAGCACGACCACCTTCCGTGCCCGCGTCGTCACCAGCGCCTCGTGCAGTTCCGGGACGAGCAGATGGGGCAGCACGCTGGTGAACCACGAGCCAGGGCCCAGCAACACCACGTCCGCGCCGAGCACGGCGGCCACCGCGTCCGGACACGCGGTGGGGATCTCGTCCGGGTGGCCGGCTGGGTGCAGCCGGATGCGTTCCACCCGTCCGGGTGTCGTCGCGACCGCCACCTGGCCGCGGATCCGGCGAACCGCCCTGGGGTCATGATCCAGACCGACGACGTCCGCCTCGATGTCCAGCGGCTGATTGCTCATCGGCAGGATCCGGCCGTGCGTGTGCAGCAGCCTGCTGGCCGCGTCCAGTGCCGCCACCGGGTCGTCCAGCAGTTCCATCAGCGCGGCCAGCACCAGATTGCCCACCGCGTGCCCGGCCAGGGCGCCGTCCCCACCGAACCGGTGGCCGAACACCGTCGGCCACGGACCGCCGCCGTCGGCCAACGCGATCATCGCCTTGCGCAGGTCACCGGGCGGCAGCCCACCCAGTTCCCGGCGCAGCCGACCGGACGAGCCGCCGTCGTCGGCCACCGTCACCACGGCGGTGACGTCCGGGGTGATCTCGCGCAGCGCGGTCAGGGTGGCGTGCAGGCCGTGCCCACCGCCCAGCGCGACCGCGCGCACCGGTCGGATTCCGCTGGTCGAGCCGTCCGTCACTCCCGCCCCAGGTCCCGGTGCACGACCTTGACCGCCATCCGGTCCTCGGCGGCCAGCCGGCCGGCCAGCTCCTCGGAGATGGCGACGCTGCGGTGCTTGCCGCCGGTGCAACCCACCGCCAGCGTCAGGTACCGCTTGCCCTCGCGCAGGTAGCCGGCGCCGATCAGGCGCAGCAGCTCGTGATAGCGGTCCAGGAACTCCTCGGCACCTTCCTGGGACAGCACGTAGTTGCGCACGTCGGTGTCCAGCCCGGTGAGCTCACGCAGTTCCGGGATCCAGAACGGGTTGGGCAGGAACCGCACGTCCATCACCAGGTCGGCGTCCATCGGCAGGCCGTACTTGTAGCCGAAGGACAGCACCGTCACGCGGGTGCGGGCGCTGGCCTCGCTGCCGAACGCGTCCTCGATCTTGGCGCGCAACTGGTGCACCGACAGCGACGTGGTGTCCAGCACCAGGTCGGCCTGCTCGCGCAGCGGCGTCAGCAGGTGCCGTTCCGCCTCGATGCCGTCGGCCAGCCTGCCGTCACCCTGCAACGGGTGCGTCCGCCTGACCTGTTCGAACCGGCGGATCAGGGCGGCGTCGGTGGCTTCCAGGAACAGGGTTCTCGGTTTGTAGCCGCGTGCGTCCAGATCCTTGATGATCGCCGCGAGGTCGTCGGTGAACGCGCGGCTGCGCACGTCCATCACCACGGCGACCCTGGTGATCGCGCCCCGCGCCTGCGCGCCCAGTTCGACCATCGTGGCGACCAGTTCCGGTGGCAGGTTGTCCACCACGAACCAGCCCAGGTCCTCCAGGCACTTCGCCGCCGTGGACCGCCCCGCCCCGGACAAACCGGTGACGACGGCCACCTCGACGCCGGACGACCCAGCCGCGTGGCTGGTCTCGCTAGTCATTCCCCGCCTCCCGAATTTCCGTTGCCGCCTGGCTTCGACAGCACGGTGTGCACCGCCTGCGCGGTGTGCCGGCCCACCCCCGGCACCTCGCTGATCTCGTCAACACTGGCCGACGCGAGCCGCTTCAGCGACCCGAAATGCTTCAGCAGCGCCGTCCGCCGCGCCTGGCCGAGGCCGGGCACGTCGTCCAGCGCCGACGCCGTCATCCGCCTGGCCCGCTTCTGCCGGTGGTACGCGATGGCGAACCGGTGTGCCTCGTCCCGCACCCGCTGCAGCAGGTACAGCGCCTCGCTGGTGCGCGGCAGGATAGCGGGATCGGGATCGCCGGGCAGCCAGACCTCCTCCAACCGCTTCGCCAGCCCGATCACCGCGACGTCGTTGATGCCCATCTCGGCCAGCACGTCGGACGCGGCTTCGACCTGCGGCGCGCCGCCGTCCACCACGTACAGGTTGGGCGGGTAGGCGAACTTCCTGGGCCGTCCGGTGGTCGGGTCGATGCCGCCGCGCTCCCGGTCGCCGTCGTCGTGCGCGGCCTCCTGCTGGTAGCGGGTGAACCGGCGCCGGGTCACCTCGGCGATCGAGCCGACGTCACCGCCCTGGGCACCCTCCCGGATGGCGAACCGGCGGTACTCGGACTTGCGCGCGACGCCGTCCTCGAACACCACCAGCGACGCCACGACGTCACTGCCCTGCACGTGGCTGACGTCCACGCACTCGATCCGCAGCGGCGCCGTGTCCAGGCCCAGCGCGTCCTGTAGTTCCTGCAACGCGGCCGACCGGGCGGTGAGGTCACCGGCCCGGCGCAACTTGTGCTGGGCGAACGACTCGGCGGCGTTGCGCGCCACCGTTTCCAGCAGTGCCCGCTTGTCGCCGCGCTGTGGCACCCGCAGCCGCACCTTGGCGCCGCGCAGCCCGGACAGCCAGTCGGCCAGCGCGTCCGCGTCGACCGGCAGTTCGGGCACCAGCACCTCGCGCGGCACCGGGCTGCCACCCGCGTCGGCCTGTTCGGCCAGGGCGGCCTGCTCGCCGTAGAACTGGCTGACGAACTGGGACACCAGCCACGCCGTCGCCGACTCGCCGGACTCGGCCGCGTCCACCTCGGCGACCTTGTCGATCACCCAGCCACGCTGGCCGCGCACCCGCCCGCCGCGCACGTGGAACACCTGCACCGCGGCTTCCAACTCGTCCTGCGCGAACGCGACCACGTCGGCGTCGGTGCCGTCACCGATCACCACGGCCTGCTTCTCCAGCGCCCTGCGCAGCGCGCCGATGTCGTCGCGCAGCCGGGCCGCCCGCTCGAACTCCAGTTCGTCGGACGCGGCGTGCATCTCCCGTTCCAGCCGCTTCACCAGCGCGTCGGTCCGGCCGGCCAGGAAGTCGCAGAAGTCCAGCACGATGTCGCGGTGCTCGTCCTCGCTGACCCGGCCGACGCAGGGCGCCGAGCACTTGTCGATGTAGCCGAGCAGGCAGGGCCTGCCGATCTGGCCGTGCCGGCGGAACACGCCGGCCGAGCAGGTGCGCGCGGGGAACACCCGCAGCAGCAGGTCGAGGGTCTCGCGGATGGCCCAGGCGTGCGCGTACGGGCCGAAGTAGCGCACGCCCTTGCGGCGTGGCCCCCGGTAGACGTGCAGGCGCGGGAACTGCTCGTGCAGGGTCACCGCGAGCACGGGGTAGCTCTTGTCGTCCCGGTAGCGGACGTTGAACCGGGGGTCGAACTCCTTGATCCAGTTGTACTCCAGCTGGAGCGCCTCGACCTCGGTGGTCACCACGGTCCACTCGACGGCGGCCGCTGTCGTCACCATCTGGCGGGTGCGCGGGTGCAGGCCGGAGAGGTCGGCGAAATAGGAGTTCAGCCGGCTGCGCAGGCTCTTGGCCTTGCCGACGTAGATCACCCGCCGGTCCGCATCGCGGAACTTGTACACGCCGGGAGCCTCGGGAATGGTGCCTGGCGCTGGACGATAGGTCGACGGGTCGGCCACCTGCCCACCCTACGTCCGTGGCCGGACATGTCGGTGGTCGGTGGCATGCTCCCGGCATGGACGTACCGGCGTTGACCGGCGCGCTGCGCGCCCAGGGCGAGCTGCTCGGCGACGCGGCGGCCCGGACCGGCCTGGCGGCCGGCGTGCCCAGCTGCCCGGACTGGACGGTGCGCGACCTGCTGCTGCACACCGGCGGCGTGCACCGGTGGGCGGCCACCGTGGTGCGCGAGGGGCGCACCGAGCCGATCGGCCTCGAACAGCCCTACGACATCGTCGACCAGCTGCCGTCGGACGACGCACTGGTCGACTGGTACCGCACCGGCCACGCCGAGCTGGTCGCCACGCTGGCCGCGGCGCCGGCCGACATGGTCTGCTGGGCGTTCCTGCGGGCGCCGAGCCCGCTCGCGTTCTGGGCCCGCCGCCAGACCCACGAGACCGCCATCCACCGGGTGGACGCCGAGTTGGCCGCGGGCGACACACCCACGGTCGCGCCACCCGAGGTGGCCACCGACGGCATCGACGAGCTGCTCACCGGTTTCCTTCCGCGTGGCGACCGGTTGCGCTCGAACGGGAACTGGTCGCTGCACGTCCACGCCACCGACACGGACACCCACTGGCTGGTGCGGATCAGCCAGGACGGGCCGCGGGTCGAACCGGTCGCCGCAGCGGCCGACCGGTCGGTGAGCGGTCCGGCGAACGACGTCTACCTGGCGCTGTGGAACCGGACGCCGTGGGACGGCCTGGACGTCACCGGCACCACGCCCGCGGAACTGTCCGACGAGTGGTCGAAATCGGTCCTGGTCCGCTGGGGGTGAGCCTCAGCCGTTCGACTGTTCGGCGAACCTGCGGTGCAGTGCCCGCAGTTCGCGGATCGCCAGCACGGCCCGTTCGCCGTCGGCCGCCTGGATGGCGACCACCGGGACGTACTCGTCGGCCGGCAGGTCCAGTCGGGCCCAGGGTGCGCCGTCCGGGAAGCTGACGCCCCGGATCACCGACCACGGCACCGTCTGGCCCCACAACGCGTTGCGCACCTGCACGCCCTCGGCGTCGGCGACCAGCCGAGGCCGGATGAACACCAGCGTGCCCAGCGCGAGCACCACGCCGATCGCGGCCAGCGAGAACTGGTCGGCGGTGTCGAACCGCACTCCGGTGGCCCCGTCCTTCAACACGAAAGCCACCACCAGGAACACGATGAACAGTGCCGCGGCCACCGGAATGACGATGAACCGCACCCGGTGCGGCCGCACTACGAGCGTGTCGGCCGCCGGGTCCGTCCCGGTCCGCCGGGCTGTCACCGGCGACGTGCCGTCCGGTGTCGCTGTCATGAGAATCCACGCTCCGTCCACGGCTGCCGCAATCCGCGCAGCACCACGGCCGCCTCCAGCGCCGCGACACAGGCGTCGAAACCCTTGTCCTCCGCCGAGTCGGGGAGTCCGCAGCGGTCCAGAGCCTGTTGTTCGGTGTCGCAGGTGAGCACGCCGTTGCCGATCGGGGTCGACTCGTCCAGCGCCACGCGCGCCAGACCCGATGTCAGAGCGTCGCACACGTACTCGAAGTGCGGTGTGCCACCCCGGATGACCGCGCCCAGCGCGACCACGGCGTCATGGTGCTTGGCCAACGCCTGCGCCACCACCGGCAGTTCGACCGCGCCGGCCACCCGGACCACGGTGGGCTCGCCGATGCCCGACTCCCCCGCCGCCGCCACCGCACGCTCCAGCAGCGTGTCGGTGATCGTGCCGTGCCAGCGCGCGGCGACGATCCCCAACCGCAGCCCGTCACACTCGGGCGGAACCTCGGTGCCCGGCCGTCCCTCGCCACTCACGCGACCACCTCGCCGGCCTGGTCACCCACGAACATCTCAACCACGACCAGCAACGATAGTCCTCTGCTCGCGCCGCCATTGCCGCCACTCGGCGGTGACGTCCTCGATGTGGATCCCGGTCCCGGCCAGTGCCGCGCGCAGGTCGGCCGTCAGCTTCGCGTCCGTCCGGTTGAGGTGGATCGGCAGCAGGCAGTAGCGGGCGGCGCCGAAGTCCAGGCGCAGCCACGGCGGCCGGTCGCGGTCCCGCCGGTCCTCGTGGTCACTCACCCACTCGCCCATGCGATGTACTTCGATCGTGCGCAGATCGCGCAGCGGCAGGCAGTGGGACCGGGTTCGGGAGTCGAGTCGCACCACCGGTTCGGGTTCGTCGGTGAGGAACGCGACACCCCGCACCATGCGCCCGCGCGACCGCCACATGATCCCGGCCCGGATGGCGACGCGGCCGTAGCACGTGACCAGGACGGCCACGACGATGCCGATCGTGCTCACCGTGGCCAGCCGTCCCGGCATGGTGTCCCGGTCGGGTAGGACGATCAGGGCGACGGCGGCCACGGCACCGATCGGGCAGGCGCCGCACCGGCCCAGTACCGCGGCGGCGCCCGGAACCGGTCCCAGCGGCGGCCTGCCGTAGCGCATCTCCCCCGCCCCGCGGTCGCTACGCCTGGTCCTCGCCGGCCGCGGACCGGGCGTGTTCCAGGTCCAGGTCGTCGTCCAGGTTGCGCAGGTCGTGACCCATCCGGTCGCGCTTGGTGCGCAGGTACCGCAGGTTCTCCGGGTTGGGCGAGATGGGCAGCGGCACCCGGTCGATCACCCGCAGGCCGAACCCTTCCAGTGCCACCCGTTTCTCCGGGTTGTTGGTGAGCAGCCGCATCGACTTGATGCCCAGGTCGCACAGGATCTGCGCACCGGTGCCGTAGTCGCGGGCGTCGGCGGGCACCCCGAGCGCGAGGTTGGCGTCGACGGTGTCGTGCCCGGCGTCCTGCAGCTGGTACGCCTGCAGCTTGTGCAGCAGGCCGATACCCCGGCCCTCGTGCCCACGCACGTACAGCACGACGCCCCGGCCCTCGGCGGCCACCAGCGCCATGGCCGCGTCCAGTTGCGGCCCGCAGTCGCAGCGCAGCGACCCGAACACGTCACCGGTCAGGCACTCCGAGTGCATCCGCACCAGGACCTTCTCGCCGTCCTCGATCTCCCCGTACACCAGGGCGATGTGCTCGATGCCGTCCAGCAGGCTGTCGTAGCCGATGGCCCGGAACGTGCCGTGCGCGGTGGGCACCCTGGCCTCGGCGACCCGGACCACCTGCTTCTCGGTGCGCCGCCGGTAGGCGATCAGGTCGGCGATGCTGATCATGGTCAGGTCGTGGTCGGCCGCGAAGACCTCGAGTTCTTCGCGGCGTGCCATGTCGCTCTCGTTTTTCTGGCTCACCAGTTCACACAGCACGCCCGCCGGCCGCAGCCCGGCCAGCCGCGCCAGGTCGACGGCCGCCTCGGTGTGCCCCGCCCGGCGCAGCACACCGCCCTCCTTGGCGCGCAACGGAACCACGTGGCCGGGCCGGCTGAACTCGGCCGGCGTGGACTCCGGGTCGGCGAGCTTGCGCATGGTGAGCGCCCGGTCGGTCGCGGAGATGCCGGTGGACGTGCCTTCCTTGGCGTCCACCGTCACCGTGTACGCGGTGCCCCTGCGGTCCTGGTTCGTGTGGTACATCGGTGGCAGCTCGAGCCGGTCGCAGTCGGACTCGAGCAGGGGCACACAGATGTACCCGGACGTGTACCGCACCGTGAACGCGACGAGTTCCGGCGTCGCCTTCTCGGCCGCGAAAATCAGGTCGCCCTCGTTCTCCCTGTCCTCGTCGTCGACGACGACGACGGCCTTGCCGGCCGCGATGTCGGAGATGGCGCGCTCGATACTTCCGAAGTCAGTCACCGGTCGTCTCGCCTCCGTGGTCATTATCCTCCCGGGCCCGGACCAGGTGCGGCACGGCCAGCCGCTCGATGTACTTCGCGACCACGTCCACCTCCAGGTTCACCAGATCTCCCGCCTCGCGGTCGCCGAGTGTCGTGACGGCCAGCGTGGTCGGGATCAGGGCGACGGAGAACTGGTCGTCCTGGGCGTCCACCACGGTCAGCGACACGCCGTCCACCGCGATGGAACCCTTGTCCACCACGTATCTCGCCAGCCGTTCCGGCAGGGCGAACCGGGTCAGGCCACCCGCCTCACGGGACAGGAACACCCCCGTGCCGTCCACGTGGCCCTGCATGATGTGCCCGCCCAGCCGGTCGCCGACCGACATCGCACGTTCCAGGTTGACCCGGTCGCCGACGTGCATCTTGGCCAGGCTGGATCGTTGCAGTGTCTCGTTCACCACATCGACGGTGAACCGGTCACCGGTCACGTCGACGACCGTCAGACAGACCCCGTTGACCGCGATCGAGTCGCCGTGCCCCGTGTCGCTGCTGACCAGGGGCCCGGCCACGGTCAACCGGGCGGCGTCCGGCAGTTGCTCGACCTCGACGATCTTGCCGCGTTCCTCGACGATCCCGGTGAACACGTGTCCTCCTCCTGGGGCCAGCTACCGCACGGGAACAGCGGAGACCCGCACATCCTTCCCACTCATGGTGGCCTGTTCGACCGCGAATTGGTGCGCGGCAGTGATGGTCGGCACTCCGGCGGATGCCAGCGCACACGGTCCGGCCCCCAGGAACTTGGGCGCGACGTAGGCCAGCACCCGGTCCACCAGGCCCGCGGCCAGGAACGCCCCGGCCAGCGTCGGACCACCCTCCAGCAGCACGTCCACGATGCCGCGCTCGGCGAGCGCGGTCAGCACGGCGGCCGGTTCGTGGGTCCGCAGGTGCAGCGTGGGCGCGGCGTCGTCCAGGATGTGGGAACCGGGCGGGATGTCACCGGTGCCGACCACCACCCGCAGTGGCTGCCTCGGTAGGTCGGTGCCGTCGTCGGCCCGCGCGGTCAGCCGGGGGTCGTCGGCCAGCACGGTGCCCCTGCCCACCACGATGGCGTCCACCTGGCGACGCAGCCGGTGCACCTCGGCCCTGGCCGGTTCGCCGCTGATCCACCGGCTGGTGCCGTCCTCGGCGGCGACCCTGCCGTCCATCGACATGGCGTACTTCCACGTCACGTGCGGGCGGCCGGTGATGACGTGGTGCAGCCAGGCGCGCAGCGGCCCGGTGGCCACGGCCTCGGCCAGCAGCCCGCCCTGCACCCGCACACCGGCAGCCGCCAACCGGCCGGCACCGCCCGCGGCGGCCGGGTTGGGGTCGGACACGGCGTAGTACACGGTGCCGACACCGGCCGCGAGCAGGGCATCGACGCAGGGCGGGGTGCGGCCGTGGTGCGCGCACGGTTCCAGGGTGACCACGGCGGTGCCGCCCTCGGCCCGCGCGCCGGCCTGGGCCAGTGCGACCACCTCGGCGTGTGCGGCGCCCGGCGGGCTGGTGGCGCCGACGCCCGCGATGTCGCCGTCGGCGTCCAGGATCACGGCGCCGACCGGCGGGTTGGGGCTGGTGGTGCCGTGCACCCGCTCACTGGCCTCGATCGCCAGGCGCATGGCGGCCACCGGCTGGTCGGATTCGGTCACCGGTTCATGCCCCGCGGTGCGCGGCGGCCCTGGCCCGCAGGTCGGCGACGGCGGCGGCGGGATCGGCGGCCGAGTACACGGCCGAGCCGGCGACGAAGCAGTCCACGCCGGCCTCGGCGGCCGCCTCGATGGTCTCCTCGTTGATGCCGCCGTCGATCTCCACGAGCACTGTCAGCTGACCCGAGTCGACCATCCGGCGGACGGTGCGCACCTTGTCCAGCACCTCGGGGATGAACCGCTGCCCGCCGAAGCCCGGCTCGACCGACATCACCAGCAGCGTGTCGTAGTGCCGCAGCGCGTCGAAGTGCGGTTCCAGCGGGGTGTCCGGCTTGACCGAGAGGCCGGCCAGCGCACCGGCGTCGTGCAGGTCGGCGGCCAGCCGGACCGGATCGGCCGCGGCCTCGGCGTGCACGGTGACGTTGTGCGCGCCCGCCTTCGCGTAGCCGACCGCCCACCGGTCCGGGTCGTCGATCATCAGGTGGCAGTCCAGCGGGATGTCGGTGTGCCGAATGAGGGCCTCGACCACCGGCAGCCCGACGGTCAGGTTCGGCACGAAGTGCCCGTCCATCACGTCGACGTGCAGCCATTCGGCACCGCGCACGGCGGCCGCCTCGTCGGCGAGGCGGGCGAAGTCGGCGGCGAGGATGCTGGGCGCGATCATGGGCTCGGTCGGCACGCCCCAAGTCTAGGAACCCGCCGTCCGCCCTGTTCACCGGTCACGTGCGCGCTGCTCCCGATGCCGCCGTCCGGCTTTCATCCACTGCTTGGGCTGATTTCGTTCGCGATCTCGTCCAGCAACGGTTCCCACGGCTGGTCGGGCTCCGCGTCCGACACCACCACGCCGGCCGCCCGCAACGCCGCCACATGGCCGGCGAACGCCGGGTGGTTTCGTTGCGCCGCACCGGCCTGCGGGCGCACCACCACCGACACCCCCGGCGTCCCGACCGCCTCGCACAACTGCGTGAGCGCCTGGTTGTCCGCGATGCCCAACGCCAGCTTGGCGATCGAGTTGGCCGTGGCGGGCACGAACAGATAGGCGTCAGCGACCCCGTACGGCGACGGTTCCCCCGGCTGCCGCGCCACCGACCGCACCGGCAGGTCCGTCAGCGCCCGCAGCCGCGCCAGCTCACCGGCACCGTCCAACCACCCGGCGGCCATCGGCGTCAGCGTCACGGCCAACCGCCAGCCACGCCGAACGGCGGGCTCGGCCAGCTCCGGCCGCAACCGCCGCTGCACGCCGAACCCACCCGACGCGACCAGACACAGCAGCATCTACTCGGCAGGACGGCGCAACAACGCGCAGAACATCGCGTCGGTGCCGTGCCGGTGCGGCCACAGCTGCACGTACGGGCCGGCACCGAGGTCGGGCACGCCGGGGAAGAACTCGCGGGCGTCCAGCACCTCGGCCGACGCCCGCCGCAATACGTCGGCGACCAGGCCGGTGGCCTCGGACAGGTGCGGCGAGCACACCACGTACGCCACCACGCCACCCGGCCGGCACAGCTTCAGCGCCGACAGCAACAACTCCCGCTGCAACCGGGCCAACTCGGCCACGTCGCCGGGCGTGCGCCGCCAGCGGGCCTCGGGACGCCGGCGCAGCGCACCCAGCCCGGTGCACGGCGCATCGACCAGCACCCGGTCGAAAACGTCTTCGGGCAGGCCGGGGTCGCGGCCGTCGGCCACGTGCACCGCGACGGGCAGGCCGTCCACGGCCGAGCGGACCAGGTCGGCGCGGTGCGGCGCCTTCTCGACGGCGTCGAGCGTGCCGCCGTTGATCCCGGCCAGGGCGCCGAGCAGCACCGATTTCCCACCCGGTCCGGCGCACAGATCCAGCCAGCGGGTGTCGGTGCCGGTCACCGGGACGCGGGTGAGCGCGACGGCACACAGTTGGCTGCCCTCGTCCTGCACGGCGGCCAGCCGCTCGCGCACCGGGTCCAGGTCGCCGGGGTCGCCCGCGCCGGGTTCCAGGTGCACGCCGTAGGGCGAGTAGGGCGCGACCTCGCCGCCGGTCATCGCGGCCAGTTCCTCGGCGGTCACCTCGCCGGGCCGGGCGGCCAGGTGCACCGCGGGGCGCTGGTCGTCGGCGGCCAGGGCAGCGGCCAGGTCGTCACCGGTGTCGCCGAGTGCGACGGCGAACGCCTGTGCGATCCAACGGGGGTGGGCGGTCACGAAGGCGAGGTGGCCGATCGGGTCCTCGTCGCGTTTGGGCGCGAGCTGGGCCATCCAGCCCTGTTCGTCGTGTTCGGACACCTTGCGCAGCACGGCGTTCACGAAACCGGCGACCGGTGTGCCGGCCTGGCCGCGGACCAGGTCGACGGTGGCGCCGACGGCTGCGTGGGCCGGGATTCTGGTGCGCAGCAACTGGTAGGCGCCCAACCGCAGCGCGTCCAGCACCAATCCATCCACAGTGGACAGCGGACGGTCGGTGCAATCGGCGAGAACCTGGTCCAGCAGGCCCTGGGCGCGGGAGGCGCCGTAGGCGAGTTCGGTGGCGAGTGCCGCGTCGCGGCCGGTGATCCGGCGGGCCCGCAGCAGGCCGGGCAGCACGAGATTGGCGTAGGCGTCCCGCTCGCGGACCGCACGCAACGTGTCCAGCGCGGCCTGCCGGGGCGGATCCTCGATCGGCGGTCGCGTCGGGCCCGTTCGGCGCCTCGGCGGGTGTGGGCTGCGCGGCCTGGACGGCCTGCGCCCCGGCGCGGTCATGGGTGTCTCCTCGAACGCTCGTCCGTGGGGCCGTTCACGTCCAGCGCTCTCCCGGCCCGATTCTGCTGCCGCGCGCCCAGTCGGTCGCGGCCATCCGCTTCTTGCCCTGCGCCTGCACCTCGCCGAGCCGCACCGGAACGGTGCCGGTGCCGACCAGGACCTGCCGGCGCTCCACCCGGGTCTCCCCCGGCGGCAGCGGTTCGGCGTCGACCGGGATGACCGGCCCGAGCTTGACGCGCTCGCCGCCGAACTCCGCCCACGCGCCGGGCTCCGGGGTGACCGACCGAACCAGTCGGTCAACCGCGAGCGCCGGCGCGGTGAAGTCCACGTGGGCGTCGTCGACGGTCACCTTCGGCGCGTACGTCATGCCCTCGGCCGGTTGCTCGACCGCGCGCAGCGTGCCGTCCTCGATGCCGTCCAGAGTGGACACCAGCAGGTCGGCGCCCGCGACGGCCAGCCGACCCAACAGGTCACCAGCGGTGTCCCGTTCGCCGACCTTCTCGGTCAGCACGCCGAACACCGGTCCGGCGTCCAGCTCCTTGACGATCTGGAACGTCGACGCGCCGCCGATCTCGTCGCCGTGCCGGATCGTGGCCTGCACGGGCGCGGCACCCCGCCACGCGGGCAGCAACGAGAAGTGCAGATTCACCCAACCGTGGGGCGGCACGTCCAGCGCGGACTGCGGCAGCAGGGCGCCGAACGCCACCACAGGGCAGCAGTCCGGCGCCAACTCGGCCAGCCGGGCGAGAAACTCCGGGGCGCCGGCCCGCTTCGGTGTGAGGACCTCGATGCCGTGCTCGTCGGCCAGCGAACCGACCGGCGAGCGGACGACATGCCGACCCCGCCCGGCCGGCGCGTCCGGTCGGGTCACCACGCCCACCACGTCGTGTCGCGGTGAGGCGATCAGCGCCCGCAGCGACGGGAGGGCGACGTCGGGCGTACCAGCGAAGACCAGCCGCATGTCAGCGCGCGCCGCCGAACAGGGGATGCGGATCCTTCTTGACCACCGGGACGCCGCCGTCGAACCACTCGGCCTGCCGGATCTCCTTCATGGCCTGCTTGCGGGTCTCCGGGGTGAGGCGGTCCAGGAACAGCACGCCGTCCAGGTGGTCGGTCTCGTGCTGGAGGCAGCGGGCGACCATCTCGGTGCCCTCGACGGTGACCGGGTCGCCGTGCTCGTTCCAGCCGGTGGCGACGACGTGCTCGTGGCGGCGGCAGTCCCAGGACAGGCCGGGGATGGACAGGCAGCCCTCGGGGCCCTCCTGGTAGCCGTCGCCGATCACGTTCCAGGTGGGGTTGACGAGATGCCCCTCGGCGCCGTCGCAGTGGTAGACGAAGACCCGCAGTCCGACGCCGATCTGCGGCGCGGCGAGACCGGCGCCGCCCTGGTCGGCCAGGCTGTCCGTCAGGTCCCTGACCAGGACGTGCAGCTCCTTGTCGAAGTCGACGACCTCGGCGGCGCGGGTACGCAGCACCGGGTCACCGAACAGGCGGATGGGCTGGACGGTCATGGTCTCCCTCGGGGCGGGATTGGGTCAGGGGGTGCCCGCCCAGTCTAGGTGACCGCGTGACACGCCCAGCACACCTCGCGTGCTACACCAGTTCGAGCGGGTCCAGCCGCACCCTGACCGGGTCCGGATCCTTGCGCTGGGTCCGCGACCGGACCGCTTCGGCCAGCGCCGCCGCCAGTTCCCGGCCCTTCGCCCGAGGCGCCCGCACCAGGGCCCGCTCCCGTTCCTCCGGCTGCCCCTCCAGCGCGACGGGCCCGAGCACGTCGGCGTCCTCGGGCAACCGCAACGTCAGCAGGAAGTCCGCCAGCGCGGCGGGCGCCCCGTCCACCGACGCCATCCGCATCGCCGGCGGGAACCCCAACTCCACCCGCGCGGCCAGTTCCTGCCTGGCGTGCCACACCGGGTCCCACCGCACCAGCGCCTGCACCGGCTGCAGCCCCGAGTCGGTCGTCACCACCACCCGGCCGCCGTCCTGGCCGGACCGCACCAGCGCCGCCGCCGTCATCCACCGCCGTACCGCCTCCTCGGTGGCCCGCAGGTCGGCCCTGGCCAGCAACGCCCAGCCGTCCAGCAGCAGCGCGGCACCGTAACCGCCGGGCGCCAGCGGTTCCGCGCCCGGCGTGCACACCACGATGGCCGGCCCCTCGGGCACGTCGGCCAGCACCTCGGCGCCGCCGGACGTGCGCACCGGCACCCCGGCGAACGCCCGGCCCAGCTCCTCGGCGGTCCGCCGGGCACCCACCACCGTGGCCCGCAGCTGCGTGCCACCACAAGCGGCGCAACGGAAAGCCGCCTCCGACACGCCACACCACCGGCACCCGGCGGGCCGCCCGGCACCACTGGACAGGGCGAGCGGCCCGGCACAGTGCCGGCAGCGGGCCGGCGTCCGGCAGCGCTGGCAGGCCAGGGCGGGCGCATAGCCGCGGCGGGGCACCTGCACCAGCACCGGCCGGTCGACGGCCAGCGCGGCACGGGCCGCGTCGAACGCCACCGACGGCAGCCGGGCCGCGCGAGCAGCCGGGTCGCGGGCCAGTTGGCTGTCGTGCTCGCCGAGCGCGGTGACCCTGGGCGCGGCGGCCCGCAGCGTCGTCCGGTCGGCCAGGACTTCGTGCGCCCAGCCGGAGTCGACCAGCAGTTGGGCCTCGGCCGTCCTGGCGAAGCCGGCGACCAGCAGTGCGGCGCCGGTCAGGTGGGCGCGCTGGACGAGTACGTCCCGCACGTGCGGGTAGGGCGAGCGGGGTTCGGCGTGCAGGTCGTCGCCGTCGTCCCAGACCACGAACAGGCCGGGATCGGCGACCGGCGCGAACATCGCGGCCCGCGTGCCGACCACGACCTTGACCGCCCCCCTGCGCACCGCCAACCAGCGCCGATAGCGTTCGGCGGGGCCCAGATCGGCGGCCAGCGCGACCACCCCGTCGTCGCCGATCGCCCGTACGCAGGCAGCGTGCACCCGAGCCGAGTCCCGGTGGTCCGGCACGACGAGCACCACACCCCGGCCGGTGCCGGCCACGGCGGCGGCGGCCTCGGCGAGCCGAGCGGGCCAGTCCTCGCCGGGCACCGGATGCCACACGGCGTGGGCGGCGCGCTGAGTGCGCAGGGCTTCGAGATAGGCGGGGCCGCGCGGGTAGCGGGCCCAGGCGGCCGGGTCGGGCGCCGGTGGTTTCATCGCGGGTTCCGGCGACGGCTGCTGTTCGACCCTGGCGTGCCGGGGCGGCACGGCCAGCCGCAGGACGTCGACCAACGTGCCGGCGTAGCGATCGGCGACGGCCCTGGCGAACGCGATCGACTCCGGTGAGAGGACCGGTTCTGGCGAGACCACCTTCTCCAGGAACGCCAGCGTGCCCTTGTGGTCGGACTCGGCGACGCGTGCCAGCAGGTAGCCGTCGACCAGTTGACCGGCGAACCGTACCCGCACCCGGCAGCCGGGCACGGCGTCCGCGTCGAGTTGCTCGGGCACGCGGTAGTCGAACGGGCGGTCCAGGTGGGCGAGCGGGACGTCCACGCACACCCTGGCCACGGGCAACGTCGCGGCGGGCACGCGCTCCCCCCGCCGCGACCCCCGCCTGGTGCTGTTCCCGCTGGCCATGCCCGGTGTCTACCAGAGGGACACGACCGGGTTACCGCCCGGCCGCGCGGTAGATCCGATAGCGGACCGTCCGATCGCGCGACACCGGCGAGTCCGGGGCCACCCCGGCAGCCGCCACCACGTCAGCCACGATCCCCGGCACCACGCCCAAATCCGTACCCGGCAACCAACGGAACGGGTTGCCCAGGACACCGGCGAGCACCTCGCGCGGCGTCACCACGACATCCCCACCGCACTCGAACTCCGTCACGCCAAGGCCGAACCCGGCGACGAGTTCGTCCGCGCCCGCCGGGTCCGGCCCGTTCGCCGGTGCCTCCGACAACCCACGCGAGCAGGCCACAGCCACCGCGCGATCGGCCAACTCACGCAACGAGTCGACCACCGGCCGGTCACCCAGCGACAGACACACGGCACCACCCGGCCGGAGCACCCGCACCGCCTCACGCAGCACGGCCCGCCAGTCAGCCACGTGGTGCAACACCCGAGCCAGGTGCACCCCCGGAGCAGCAACCGGACCGAAACGGCAGAGCGGCCGCATCGGCCCGCACGAACGGCAGCGGCACCGACCGCCAGTCCACTACGTCGGTCAACACCACCCGCTCGCCGAGTTCCGCCCCCACCACACCGGAACCGGCTCCGACGTCGAGCACGACATCCGAGCCCAACTCACGACGCAACCGGCCGTACAGCACAGCGCCGACATCGGCCGGCAGCGCGCGCCGGCTGTCGTGCGCCGCCCGGCCGACGTCGTCCGGTGTGACGCTCACGCCCCCGCGGCGGTCCGCAGCGCGGCGGCCCGGTCGGTCCGCTCCCAGGGCAGGTCGACGTCGGTGCGGCCGAAGTGGCCGTACGCCGACGTGGCCGCGTAGATCGGGCGCAGCAGGTCGAGGTCGCGGATGATCGCGGCCGGGCGGAGGTCGAACACCTCGCCGATGGCGGCCTGGATCTTGGTGGGGTCGACGGTCTCGGTGCCGAAGGTCTCCACGAACAGGCCGACCGGCGCCGCCTTGCCGATCGCGTAGGCCACCTGGACCTCGATCCGGCCGGCCAGTCCGGCAGCGACCGCGTTCTTGGCGACCCAGCGCATGGCGTACGCGGCGGACCGGTCCACCTTCGACGGGTCCTTGCCGGAGAAGGCGCCCCCGCCGTGCCGGGCCATGCCGCCGTAGGTGTCGACGATGATCTTGCGGCCGGTCAGGCCGGCGTCGCCCATCGGGCCACCGATGACGAAGCGGCCAGTCGGGTTGACGAGCAGGCGATAACCCTCGATGTCGATGTCGAGACCGGCCAGGACCGGCTTGACGACGTGCTCCTCGATGTCGGGCTTGAGCAGCGTCTCGAGGTCGATGTCCTCGGCGTGCTGCGAGGAGACGACGACGGTGTCGAGGCGGGTCGCCTTGCCGTCGATGTACTCGATGGTGACCTGCGTCTTGCCGTCGGGGCGCAGGTAGGGGACGGTGCCGTTCTTGCGCACCTCGGTGAGTTTCTCGGCGAGCCGGTGCGCCAGCCAGATCGGCAGCGGCATCAGCTCGGGCGTCTCGTCGCTGGCGTAGCCGAACATCAGGCCCTGGTCGCCCGCGCCCTGCGCCGCGATGGCGTCTTCGCTGCCCTCGACGCGTGCCTCGTAGGCCTTGTCGACGCCCTGTGCGATGTCGGCCGACTGGCTGCCGATCGACACGCTCACGCCGCACGACTCGCCGTCGAAGCCCTTCCGGGAGGAGTCGTAGCCGATCGCGAGGATGCGCTCGCGCACCAGCGCGGGGATGTCGGCGTAACCGGACGTCGTCACCTCGCCCGCCACGTGCACCTGGCCGGTCATGATCAGCGTCTCGACCGCGACCCGGCTGTTCGGGTCCTCGGCCAGCAGCGCGTCCAGGATCGAGTCACTGATCTGGTCGGCGATCTTGTCCGGGTGTCCTTCGGTCACGGACTCGGACGTGAAGAGGCGACTGCTCACAAAGCACTCCGATGGGGGATTCTCGAAAAAACGTTCCGGGAGAGTCTATCCGGCGTTCCCTATGGACTCAGCCCAACCTGGCCGCGACAGCGTCCCACAACGCCGCGGCGAGCCCCGACTTCGGCCCGTACTCGACGACCGTCTCACTGCCGTCGGCGCCGAGGATGACGCCGGCGTTGTCGGCCTGCCCGAAGGCCTTGCCGGGGCCTACCGCGTTGACGACGAGCAGGTCGCAGCCCTTGCGCGCCAGCTTGGCCCGGCCGTGGTCGAGCACGGACGCGCTGCTGTCGCCGGTCTCGGCGGCGAATCCGACGAGGACGGCGCCCGGACCGCGGGCGGCCACCAGCTCGGCGAGGATGTCCGGATTCTCCTGCAGCTCGATCGGAGCGGGCGCCAGATCGGACTTCTTGATCTTGTGATCGGCCGTGTCGGCGGGCCGGAAGTCGGCGACCGCGGCGGCCATGACGACGACGTCGGCATCCTGCCCGTGCTTGTGCACGGCGTCGCGCAGGTCCGTCGCGCTGCCCACCCGCACGACCTCGGTGTTGGCCGGGTCGGGCAGATCGACGTTCGCGGCCACGAGCGTGACCCGCGCCCCGCGCGCCGCGGCGACGGCGGCGATCGCATAGCCCTGCCTGCCCGAGGAGGCGTTGCCGAGGAAGCGGACGGGATCGAGCGGCTCCCGCGTGCCACCGGCGCTGACCACGACGTGCCGGCCGGCGAGGTCGTAGGGCAGCGCGGCCGGGCGGCGCAGCAGCAGCTCGGCCAGCTGCGCGATCTCGGCGGGCTCGGGCAGCCGGCCCTTGCCGGTGTCGGTGCCGGTCAGCCGTCCGGATGCCGGTTCGAGCACGGTCACACCGCGGCCTCGCAGCGTGGCCACGTTGGCCTGGGTGGCGGCGTGTTCCCACATCTCGGTGTGCATCGCCGGCGCG
>DASXCQ010000077.1:0-4992 GCA_036491115.1 Pseudonocardiaceae bacterium | reverse complement strand
GACATACCGGGAGAAAATATCCAGGATGACATAGCACTTGTACCAGATCCCCTTCGCCGGTCCTTTCAACGCGGTGATATCCCACGACCACACCTGGCTGGGCCCGTACGCGACCAACTCCGGGCGCACCCGAGGCGGATGAGTAGCCAGCCGGCGGCGTTCGGCCACCTGCCCGGCGGTGCGGGCGATCCGGTACATCGTGGAGACAGAGCACCAGTATCGGCCCTCGTCCAGCTCGCGAGCCCAGACCTGCGGGATCGCCAGGTCCAGGTAGGTCGGGCTGGTCAGCAGGTCGGTCACCGCCGCCCGTTCGGCGTCGGTCAGCGTCGCCGCCGGTGGCGTCCGGGGCAGCCACGGGCCATGCACCGGACCTTTCGGGTTGACATGCCGATAGTGGGTGGCCCGGGACATCCCGGTCAGCGCGCAGGACTTCTGCACGGAAATGCGGGCGTCATGCAGTTCGGTGAACGCGGTTGTCATGATGTCGTCGGCGGCTCGTCGTTGTCCGCACTCTCGGAGAGTTCTTCCAAGAGTGCGTGTGCTTTTCCCATGATATCCAGCGCCAATCGAGTTTTGGTGAGATCGGCTTCCAGTTTCGCGTTGCGGCGGCGGAGTTTCTCCAACTCGACCTGCTCGGCTGATTTCTTGGTGCGTTTCGACGGTGCCGCTGGATCTGCCGGTCTGCTGGTGGTCAGGGTGCCCGCGTCCCGGGCTCGGGTCCATTCGATGACATGGGAGGAGGTACCTATTCAGCTGGTGTGAGGGCTGGTGGTAGCCACGCACCTGTGGTGAACAGTTCACGCAAGACATCGAGCTTGTCGATACCCCACTTGGTGGCGGTATCGAGATAGGACTGCACGACAGCGAAGTCGACCAGACCGGCGAGGGTGCGCCACGCTCCACCAGAGATCCGTTGCTGGACCTTGACTGGCCGGACGGCTCTTTCGGCCATATTGTTCGAGAACGGGACGGTCAGGTCGGTAGCGAAACGAAGGATCATGTCCTCGAACCGTCTGAACCGGCGGATCAGGGTACGAGCATCGGTCGCGAGTTGACCTGGAACGTTCCGGTTGTCATCGGCTCCTCGGGCCAAGGCACCGTGGTAGTAGTTGCGGATTCCGCTCAACGTGACCGCGTCCAGGACATCAGCGCCGGCCTCGCGGGCCACTCGTGCGGCGTGGTGGGCTTCCAGCAGGGTGTTGGCCATCGCCAACGCCCACAACTGCCCGTCCGGGTCAGCGTCGGAGATCGACTGCAGATCCCGGAGAAGATGTGCCCCGCACCATGCATGCAGCGCACCGGTGAGGTGCTCGTACCCGGCGTATCCATCCCGCACCAGCACCCCGGTGAAGGCCGGCAACACACCACCGGCGTCGATGTCGTCGCTGCCCCGGCCGCCCACGTGCAACACCGTCAGGTACTCGGTGCACGCGACATGCACATAGGTCAACGCACCCGCGGCCCGGCCGGTGGTCTCATCGGCGTGCACCACCGGTGCACCAGCCAGCAGCTCACGCACGTAGGGCAGGAACGTCTTCTCCGGCTTGCGGGCCACCCGACCCCGGACCCCGGCCAGCAACCCGGTCGACACATCAATCCCGGTCAACGCCACCAGCAACTGCCCGGACCGCCCACCGGCAGATAGTGCCCGCACGTCAACAACGCGGCACGGGCCAAGGCTTCCGGACCGATCCGTACCGGTGACCCCGGCGCGGCCACGATCGGTCGGTGTTCGACCGGTACTGCCACATCGTCCCAGTCCGGCGTGGTCACCGTCCCACAACACGGACACACCTTCGAGATCCGCTGATACTCCGTCACCGTGGGCGGCGGAGCCGCCGTGACATCCACCACCTGACGCGGTTGACGGCCCTGTTCACGGGCCCTGCGTAACGAGGCGGCACAGGACATGCAGCGATCCGTGAATCTCCAGCCGTTCATCCGGGTCCTCGATCAGACTCCGCGAACAGGACGCCGTACCCGGCTGCTTGCCCGGCTTACGCCCCGACCTGGTACGCGATGAGCGTTTCTTCGCCGGCTGCTTCGACCATGGCGTATCCGAGGAGGGCGGGCGTGAGGAGTTCGACGAGTCAGAAGCCACCTGGCGCTCCAACTCCGCGACCCGCTCGTCCCGTTGCGCCAACGCCGTTTCCAGCTCAACCACGCGCGCGAGCAACTGCTCGACCAGCGCCTCCAGCGAACCCGAACCCGACACCCGACACCCGAAGATCATCCCAAGGCCAGCGGCAGCTACGTCAGCGGCCCCACCAGGCACTCAGATCACAGCTGAATAGCTACGACCCAAGAGTGTTAACCGTCCGGTCGTTTTGTGGTGTCGGCGGGGTCGAGTTGGCAACGTCCGGTAGCGCTCATCGCTGTGTTGGCATCGTGTCGTGCACAGTTGCCGCAACTCGCCCAGCGGTCATGCCAGACTGTCGGTTGGCCAACGGGTCAGGAAGGCACCGAGTGCGTTGTCGATCCGCTTGCCGGTCTCGTCGGGCTCGTGGCCGGGTCCGTAGTGCTCACTGAGCGCATCGATGAATGTCTCCGCGACCGTCTCCGCCGCGGCTACGGTTGGTACCGTGCTGTCGCGAAGAATGCGTAGCAGCTCTGGGTCCTTGTCCTCCAACACCGACACGAACGTGCTCCGATGCGGCTCGGGGATCTCGTCGACGACGTTCACGGAGTTCTCCATCCCGAACTGTTTCTCGCCCACGCGGTGACGACCTGACCGTCCTTGTTGAGGTTGACGTAGGCATTCTTGCCGGTGTACCGGTAGGTGCCACCGTACTTGTCAGGAATGTAACGAGGTGGCTCGGTCGGGTTGGCGACGGCGTCGTTCACGGCCTCATCGTTGACGCCGTGCCCGTCCCGCGTCTGGACCTGTTGCTCGCCGTGCTCTGTGCGGCCAGTGATCTCCTTCGGTGCCTCAAACGGCGGCTCCTCGCCGCCACTGGTACCACTGCTGTCGGTCTTCAACGGCTCGACGTGGTCGTCCCCGGCCGCGTGTGAGGCCATCGCGGCGATGGACGCGCCCGTGATGCCGACACCGGTCGCCATGCCGGCTGCGGAGACGGCGTTGAGTGGTACGCCGGCGATCGCGCCGACGGCGGTGGCGTCCAGGACCAGGCCGCCGCCTTCGCCGGCCGCGCTGAGCACGGTCAGCCCGATGCCACCGACGGCCGCGGCCAGTTCGCCGGGATGGTGAATCGCGGCGTTGCCGAACGACGCGACACCGTTGACGACGTCCTTGCCGGCGTTCTCCAGGCCGTGCAGCGCGCTGCCTGCGACGTTCTCGATGTCCGAGCCGAGTTGGGACCAGAAGCTGGGCTTGGGCGGTGCCTTGTCCTCGGCCTTGTCGACAGTGTCGGCGGCTGTGTTGCCGGCGTCGGTGAGTTGCTTGCGGGCCCGGTCGAGCGTCTGCTGCGCGGCCTGTCGCTGCGCCTCACCGGGATCGGTGAACGGGATGTTCGGAGCCGTTGTGCCGGAGGATGCCGCTTGTGCCTGCGCCTGCTGCACCGCCCTGGCGTGGTCGGCCTGGGCCTGTTGGGTCGCGGCCTGCCCGGCGTCGTATTCCCGGATCGCGCTGGCGGCCTGTCCTTGCGCCCAGGTCAGAGTGTTGATGTAGTTGCCTACGGCTTGGGCGGCCGAGTGGAAGGCCCCGCCGGCCTCAATCCACTTGCCGGGCTGGCCCTGGAATGCCTTGTGGAACCCGTCCGCCGCAGCGCCGCTCCACCCGTCCGAGGTGTCAATGCGTTGCAGCCCGGTGCCCGCTTCGGCCAGCATGTCGCCGTAGGACGTGAGCATCTGCACGGTGCCGTCGAGGGTGCCGGCGTCGCCGGGAACGAGCGCCTTGGGATCGTTCGTGGTACCGAGTTCGGCCATCAGTTGCCCGCCGGATCCGGACCGGTGCCCTGGAACATTCCGCTGGTTGCCTTCTCGGCCTTGTCGTATGCCGCAACGTTGGCGCGCAGCCGGTCGGACACGGCTTGGCCGTCCTTGGCGAGGTTGTTCACGCCGCGGTCCCAGCGGTCGCAGAAGTCGGAGATTGACCCCGCCAGGCGGTCGTGTCCGACTGCGGAGTGGTCGACTTTGATGTCGCTGACCTTGTTGTTGCTTACGTCATACAGGACGCCGTCGATGCTCTGCGATGCCGCGGTCAGTGCGCCCAGATCGACCCTGAATCCGTCGCTCACCATCGCCTCCTCGGTCGGCGAGTATGACGATGGCGGCGCGCGTCCGGTTCCTGTTTACCCGAACGGCGCAACGTCGGTCGCGACCTGGTTCGTCGTGCTGAGCCTGCTCGGAACGTCCCAGAATTGCCAGGTACCGTCGCCGCTGGCGGTGCCTCGAATCAGCCGGTCCAAACGGAGTTGGGTCGTCTCAAACCGCATACGACCCAACGGCAGGTGGTTAGGAAGGAGCCAATTCGTTCGGCACAATCGCCGGACGGGGTGGCCCAACCACGCGTTGGGCGCGCTGTCCAGTCATGCCCCGGCGCCGTGCCCGGTTATCGGAGCGGGTCGCTGGCCGAGGCCGAGGGTCGGCGGTGCCGTCCTGCGGTTCAGCGCGTGGGTCGGTCTGCGATGTCCGCGAGGGTGGTGGCTGCCCAGGTGCTGAGCAGGGTGAGTCCGTCGGCGGCGGAGGTGCCGGGGTCGGCGGTGTAGGTGTTGATCCGCAGGTCGGTGTCGAGGCCAGTTCCATGGCTTCGAAGTTGAGGTCGAGTTCGCCGACAGCGGGTGGCGGAGTCGTTTGCGGCCGCTGCGGTCGAACTTGACGCTGTTGGACCCCCAGTGGCGACGGAACAGTTCGCTCTGGGTGGACAGTTTGCCGACGAGGGTGATGAGGTCGGCGTCGTCGGGGTTGCGGCCGGCTTCGAGGCGGAGATCGCGGCGGCGTCCTGGGCCATGCGGTCGTAGTCGAGGAAGAAGTCGCGGGCTGCGGGGTCGAGGTAGACGAAGCGGGTGGTGTTGGCCGGGCGGGTGGTGGTGG
>DASXCQ010000076.1:0-13112 GCA_036491115.1 Pseudonocardiaceae bacterium | reverse complement strand
TGCGGACCGGGCGGGCTGCCAGCCGATCCTCGACCGCGAACCTCCGGGGTTGTGCGTGCCGACACGACGTCCGTGCAGCTCAGGCGGCATGTCGATACTCGCGGAGGACTCCGCGATCCGTCGCATGTCGCCCAGCGCGGTCACGGGTTGGGGCCGCGGTTGATCGACGCGCTGGCCGAGCACCTGCCCGATGACGCGCAGCGGCTGTGCGTCGAGCACTTCGCGGCCAATACGCGGGCCGGGGTGTTCTACGAACGCGAAGGATTCGCGGTCGAGCGGGTCGAACCGAGCCCGTCCGGTGATCCCGCGCTCGACGTGGTGTGGCGGGTGCGCCGAGTGTCCCGACCGGACTGCCGCCACTCGTTGATCACGCCCAGCACGTGACAGCGCCGCGTCGACGCATCTCGGCCGGCGATGCCGGGTGCTCCTGCCGCGGACGGCAGAAAGCCTTCGAGCGAGCGTCGGGATTCCGGTGGTGGCGGCCATCCGAACCGATCGGCGAGGACCACGGCACGCGGGCCGGGTGTACACCAGCGTCCTGATCATGGCGTCGCATCGGCGATCTGCAACAGGTGGCCGCAGTGCCACTACATCATTGTAGAATGTTGTCCGAGCAATTACCCGCATTATTGCGAGTTCAATTATCGGAAACCGGCGAGGACCCCGGCGACCGACCCCCCAAGAACGGTATCGGCGCCCCTAGCTATGGGGGTTGCGCGGCCCGAGTGGACGCCGTTTTGATAAGACGGTCTTTCCGATCTCTTGAGGTTTGGTTTAAGTCGTCATGACGTTGCCGCTCCGACGAGCCACCACCACCACGGCCGACTGAGAGGGTTTCTGATGTCAGGTTCAGGCAAGATCACCCGAAGACGAGTACTGGTCGCCGGCGCCGCCACCGCTGGTGCGGCGGTCTTCCCGACCGTGCGCGGGCTCGCGGCGGCCACGGTCCCACCGGCTTCGGTGTCACGAGGTCAGACACCGCTGCCCAGCGCCCGGATTCCGAAGTACGTGACCCCGTTGCGCACGTTCGCCGGCGTCCGCGTCTCCACCACCGACTTCACCACCCGAATGGTGGAGTTCCAACAGCAGGTGCTGCCACCATCGCTGTACCCGTCCGCCTATGCGGCCGGCACCTGGCTGTGGGGCTACAAGGTGGACGGCCGACCGGCGTCCTGGCCAGGCGTGACCATCGAGGCGACCAGGCACAGTCCGACCACGATCACCTACGTGAACGGCCTGCCCGCCAACGCCACGGCGTCCCGGCTGGAGCCGCTGCTGACCATCGACCAGACCATCCACTGGGCGGCCCCGCTGGGTGAGAGCAGGACCAACCAGCCCTACCGCGGTCCGATCCCGACGGTCGCACACCTGCACGGCGCCGAGGTGCCCTCGTCCTACGACGGCGCACCCAACGCCTGGATGACCCCGGACGGCAGGCACGGCAACGCCTACCAGAGCCTGCGGCCGACGGCACCCAACTCGATCGTCTACCAGTACCCCAACAGCCAGCCGGCCACCACGCTGTGGTACCACGACCACGCCCTGGGCATCACCCGGACCAACGTGTTCGCCGGCCTCGCCGCGTTCTACCTGGTGCGGGACGAGTTCGACACCGGCAGGGCGAACAACCCGCTGCGCCTGCCCGCCGGGCCCTACGAGATCGAGTTGATGATCCAGGACCGGCTGTTCGACACCAACGGCCAACTCCGCTTCCCGGACGGCTCCAACACCGACGCCGACCTCAACGGCCCGCCCAGCAATCCACTGACCCACCCGTTCTGGATTCCGGAGTTCTTCGGCGACGCCATGGTGGTCAACGGCCGGACCTGGCCGGTGCAGGCGGTCGAACCCCGCCGCTACCGGTTGCGGTTCGTCAACGGCTGCAACGCCCGCTTCCTGCGGATGAACCTCACGGCCGCGGCGAACGCGTCGTCGGCCACACCGCCCTCCGCCTTGCCGTTCTGGCAGATCGGCACCGACGGCGGCCTGCTCGACCGTCCGGTCCAGCTCAACGACCCGGCGCGGACCGACGCGCTGAAGCTGTTCCTCGCGCCGTCCGAGCGGGCCGACGTGATCATCGACTTCGCCGGCATGCAGGGCCGCTCGTTCGTGCTGACCAACGACGGTCTGTTCCCCTATCCCAGCGGCGGTCCGGTCGATCCCGATCTGGACGGCCAGGTCATGCGGTTCGACGTGACCCAACGTCTGTCCGGTGTGGACCACAGTTTCGACCCGTCCACCGGTGCCGCGCTGCGCGGCGGTCCCGGACAGCCCCGCGAGATCGTCCGACTGGTCGATCCGGCGACCGGCACGGTCGCGGCCGGCGTCCGTCCGTCGGTCAAACGGCAGTTGGTCGTCTTCGAGCAGGAGACCGTGGACTGCGCGGAGTCGGACGTCAGCGACGGCCCGCTGGAGGCGTTCCTCAACAACAGCAAGTGGCACGGCATGCGGGACGGCACCGACACGCCCATCCCCGGTTCCCGGCCCGACCAGACCGGCCAGGGCATCTACCTGACCGAACTCCCCCGCGTCGGCGCGACCGAACTGTGGGAGCTGCTCGACATCACCGACGACTCCCACCCGATCCACATCCACCTCATCCAGTTCCAGGTCCTCAACCGGCAACCGGTGGACGTCGACGGCTACCGGGCCGCCTGGACCGCCCGGTTCCCCGGCGGCCGCTACGCCGGCCAACAGTGCGACGGCACCTTCGGCCTGACCGACTACCCGGCCGGACAGATCATCCCCGGCTACGGACCACCCGGCGACTACGACACCCCGAACGCGGACGGCGCCGTGGGCGGCAACCCTGCCATCTCACCGTTCCTGAGCGGTCCGATCCAGCCGCCCGATCCGAACGAAGCCGGCTGGAAGGACACCTTCAAGATCAACCCCGGCATGGTCAACCGCATACTGGTCCGCTGGACACCCATCGAGACGCCGGTCTCCGGTGCCGTGCCGGGCGTCAACCGGTTCTCCTTCGACCCGACGACAGGGCCGGGTTACGTCTGGCACTGCCACATCCTCGACCACGAGGACAACGAGATGATGCGACCCTACATCCCGGTGCGATGATGATGCGACGACTGGTCATCGTCGGCGCGGCCGTGGCGGGCGGACTCCTCGGCATCATCGGGACCGCCGCCGCGCACGTCGTCACCGAACCCGGGTCCGCGCCGCAGGGCAGCGTCGCGAACGTGTCCTTCCAGGTCCCCGACGAAGAGGACACCGCCACCACCACGAAGGTGGAAGTGGCCTTCCCCGCCGGCCATCCGATCGCCTCGGTCGACGTCAAGGCCCTACCCGGCTGGCACGTCAGCGTGACGCATGTCCGACTGGCGAAACCACTGGAATCCGACGACGGTCCGGTCACCCAGGCCGTCTCCCGGATCACCTGGTCGGGCGGGTCGATCGCGCCGGGCACGTTCGAGGACTTCACCGTGTCCCTCGGCCCGCTGCCCACCGACACCGACCGGCTGGTGTTCAAGGCGATCCAGACCTACAGCAACGGTGACGTGGTGCGCTGGATCGACACGTCGATGCCGGGCGGCGCGGAACCGGACCATCCGGCGCCGACGCTGCGGCTGATCCCGGCCTTTCCGGCGGTGCCCGCCGGGCTGGTGCGTCCCACGGCGGCCGGGATCACCTCGCCCGCGTCCACCTCCGGCCTGCCGCTGGGAGTGATCGGCATCGTCGTCGGTCTGCTCGGGTGTGTCCTCGCGACCGTGGCGCTGCGACGGGCCCGCGGGTCATCGTGAAACGCGTCGCGCTGATGCTGGCCTTCGTGGTCCTGGCCCTGCTGGGCACCGCGGGGCCGGCATCGGCGCACGCCGTGCTCATCGCGACACAGCCGTCGTCGCTGTCCGTGCTGCCGACCGCACCGCACCGGGTGACGCTCACGTTCGGCGAGCAGGTGCAGGTGTCGCCGGACGGCGTGCGCGTGCTCGCGCCGGACGGATCACGGGTCGACGACGGGCGTGCCGGCCACCTCACCGGCCGCGGTGACACCGTGGGCGTGGGTGTCACCGCGGCGGCGCAGGGCACGTACACCGTGGCCTGGCGGGTGATCTCGGCCGACTCCCATCCGGTGTCCGGGGCTTTCACCTACTCCGTCGGGCACGCGTCCGCCACGACCGCGGTGGCGTCGCCGCCGTCCGGACACGCGTCGGTCACCGTCCTGTACTGGGCCAGTCGGATGCTGGGCTATGCGGGATTCGCGCTCCTGGTGGGGTCGGTCGGGTTCGTCCTGCTGTGCTGGCCGGAAGGCGGCCGCGACCGCCGGGTCGGCGGGCTGGTCCGGCTGGCCTGGCCGGTGCTGCTGATCACCACGGTCACCGACGCCCTGCTCCAGGGACCCTACGGCGCGGGCGTCGGTCTGGATCACCTCGTCGACGGCCGCCTGCTCGCCTCGACCGTGGCCCTGCCGCTGGGCACCGGCCTGGCACTGCGGATCTCGCTCCTGGCGCTCGCCCTGCCGCTGCTCAACCAGGTGCTGGTCGGGCGGCGGTGGGCCGGCCTCGGGTGGCTGTGTGCCGTGCTGGCCGGCGGTCTTGCCCTGACCTGGTCGATGTCCGGGCACGCGGCAACCGGCCGGCAACCCGGGTTGGCGCAGCCGGTGGATGTACTCCACCTGGTCGCCATGGGCCTGTGGCTGGGTGGCCTGGCGGTACTGGTCCGGGCGAGGCCACCGGACCAGGCGATCCGACGGTTCTCCCGGCTGGCGTTCGCCTGCGTCGTGGTGTTGGTCGCCACCGGCATCTACCAGAGTTGGCGCCAGACGGGCCAGTGGCGGGCATTCCTGGACACCGGCTACGGGCGCCTCCTGCTGCTCAAGATCGGCGCGGTCGCCGTGATGCTCGCGGCCGCCTGGTTCTCCCGGCGCTGGGTGCACACGAGAGCCGGGTCGCCACGGCGCCCGGTGCTCGTCGAGACCGCCGGCGCTGTGGTGGTACTGGCGCTCACGGCGGCACTGGTCAACTCCGACCCGCCGCGCACGCCGGTGCCGGCCGCCACCGCGATCGCGCGGTCCACCTCGGTCCGGCAGTCGATCCCGTTCGACTCGGGCGGCCCTGGCGGCGCCGGAACCCTGAAGGTGAACGTCCTCCCGATGACCACCGGCGCGAACATCATCTACGTCACGGTGCTGGATCCCGCCGGCCGGCGCACCGACGTGGCCGAGATGGACGTGGCGCTCACGCTGACCGCGCGCGGAGTCGGCCCGCTGCGGTTCACCATGCGGCACACCGGCATGACCCAGGGCACCTACCGGTCAGCGGACACCGACATCCCACTGCCCGGCACCTGGGACATGCTGATCACCGTCCGCACGTCCGACTTCGACGAAGCCACGGTCGCCCTACCCGTCACCGTCACAGGTTGAGCCGTTCGCGGGCCCACGGCGTCGATCGCGGAACTCGGTCAGGTCGTGCCGCGGGCCGGTGTCAGTTGGTCGAAGCTGTAGTAGACGGCGAGCAGGGCGTGGCTGGCGAGCATGGCCACGGGGCTGAGGTAGGCCAGGGCGACGGTGGCGAGGTAGCACACTCCGCCGATGCCGAAGCGGCGGATCGCGGCGCGCAGATCGCGCGAGGCGATCGGGGCGTTCAGGGTGCGGGCGTCACGGGTGAAGGCGAGAAACAGGAGGGAGAACGCGGCTCCCATGGCGACCATGGTGATGGCGTACAGAGCTGCGGCGGTGTGGGCGTCGCCAGGGCGCGCGGTCAGGTAGGCGGCGAGAATCCTTGTGGGGTAAGGGATGACGGAGACGGTCAGCAGCAGGAAGAGATTGGCGAACAGGGTGCGGCGGTCGACCCGGCGGGCCAGGGCACACATGGTGTGGTGGTTGATCCAGATGATGCCGATCACGAGGAAGCTGACGAGGTAGGCGAAGTAGGCCGGCCACTGGTGCGCCAGGGCGTGTGCGAGTGACTCGCCGTGCAGGGCATCGGGCTCGGGCACCTTGAGGTCCAGCACGAGCAGGGTGATCGCGATGGCGAACACGCCGTCGCTGAAGGCTTCCAGGCGACTGGTGCGGAAGCTGGCGCGTGGCGCCGGTCCGGTGGTGTCGGTCATGCCGTCTCTCCGTGGGCATCGCGTGGGTCGACCGTGGCGTCGATCGGCTGTTCTCCCCTCAACAACCCCAGCGTCACCGGGCGGCTGCCCGAGTGGAGGTCCTCGCCGGTGTGTACAGGGTGCCCGTCGCGGTGGCTGAGCAGGTCACCTGCCTGGATGCCGGCGTGGTGCGCGGAGCTGCCGGACTCGACGTGGGTGACCAGGAGTCCGGGGTGGTCGGTCAGGCCCACCGCACCTCGGCGTTCACGCGCGATCCGGGCGGGCTCCAGGGTCATGCCGTGGTAGCGGGCAGCGTGGGGTCCAGTGTGTTCGAAGGAGGCGAGCAGCCTGCGGAGCAGGTCGGCGAGATGGGTCTGCTCGCGGGAGGTCAGGGCGGACAGGAGCACGTCCTCGCTGTGCAGGTGGACGGGCGCTATCCGGTCGAACAGGTCCAGGCCGTGCCGGGTGAGGCGGACGGTGACACTGCGCTTGTCGTCGGGGTCGGGGGCGCGGACCACGACGTCGCGGTGTTCCAGGCGGGTGAGGCGGACGCTGATGGTGCCGGAGGTCAGGTTGAGGGCGTCCATCAGGCGGGCCTGACCCAGTTGGTAGGGCGCGCCGACGCGGCGCAGCGTGACCAGGACCTGGAAGTCCGCGGGGCTCAGATCGAAGCCGGCGAACACCTCCGCCAGCGCGGCGTCCAGCTGGGAGCGGACGCGGGCCAGCCGGGTGATGACGCCGACCGGTCCGACCGGCAGATCGGGTCGTTCTCGGTGCCACTGGTCCAGGATGACGTCCACGCTGTCCCGCGTCGCACGCGCCTTGCTGTCGCCCATGACGACCAGGTTACGGGAATACTTCCGATGGACACATCGCTTGGATCCAAGCATCAGCCCCCGGTCGCCGACCATGCGGAGGCCGTCGCGCGCCTGGCACCGAATGCCCGCTACGCCCGCGCGTTCAACACCCTCGGCGGCGAGAATCTCGCCGACCCCGACTTCAACGGCACGCCCGCCGACCGACACTGGACACCCTCATCGGCGCCGCCGCGCTCCACCCGGTCCATCTCGGCGACGGCCAACAGGACACCGTCGACGACGTCCTGCGGCTCTGGTTCGCCCTCGCCTTCCACACCATGACCCGCTCCTGAACCGCCCCGACCGTCGTATCGTCGGCATATCGAAAACCACATACGTGCTGGCAACACCGCACTGCCTTGACTGCGGGCGTGACCTACAGCGCGTCGTGTCATGGGGCACTCCGGCGTAACGGCCACCTCATCGGCCTCGCCCCCGTTGACGAGGGGCAGCATGCCGGGCGCGTGGCAGGGCGTCTCCAGGCCGCGAGGCAACGTGCCTTCGTCGGGCGGAAGGACGAGCTCGCCGCCTTCGACGAGGCGCTGTACACCGGCGGCGGGGTGCTGTTCGTGCACGGTCCCGGCGGCGTCGGCAAGTCGGCGCTGCTGCGATGCTTCGCCGAGCGGGCCGCGGCGGCCGATCGCACCGTGACGATGCTGGACGGGCGGATGCTCGACCCGTCCCCCGCGGCTTTCCTGGCCGGGACCGGTTCGATGCTCGCCGACGAGCGCGCGGTGCTGCTGATCGACACCTTCGAATGCATCCAGGGCCTGGAGAGTTGGCTGCGTGAGCGGTTCCTGCCGACGCTGCCGGTCGGCGCGCTGGTCGTGGTGGCCGGGCGCCTGCCCCCGGACCTGACGTGGCAGGCCGACCCCGGCTGGGCCGACCTGATGCGGGTCATCGGGCTGGGCGACCTGGAGCCCATGGACGCCGCCGCGCTGCTGGACTCCCGCGGTGTGCCCGGCGAGCTGCACGATCCGCTGCTCGCCTTCGCCGGCGGGCACCCGCTCGCCCTGTCGGTCGGGGCGTCGGTGGCGATCAGTGACAGGGCCGCGGACTCCCGCTGGACGCCCACCCATGAGGTGGTCGCCGCCCTGCTCGACCAGTTCGTCGGCGACGTGCCCGGTCCGGCGTACCAGCGTGCCCTGGAGGTCTGCGCGCACACGTACATGTCCACACAGGACCTGCTGCGTGCCGTGCTGCCCGACGAGGACGCGGCGGCGCTGTTCGCCTGGCTGCGGCGGCTGCCGTTCGTGGAGTCGAGCCCGTTCGGGTTGTACCCGCACGACGTCGTCCGCGCGATCCTCGACGCGGACCTGCGCTGGCGCGACCCGCAGGGTTACGCCGACCTGCACCGGCGCATCAAGGCCCACCTCGCCCAACAGGTCCGGGCAGCCGAGGACGCGGACGCGCTCGGTGCCGTCGGCTCGCTGTTCTACTTGCACCGCGACGAAAGCCGGACGCCGGAGTCGCACGTCTGGCGGGGTGCGGGCGAGGTGTACGAGGACGTCCTCCGTCCCGGGGACACCGAGGACCTGCTGCGCCTGGCCGGCGAGTGCGACGCGGGGACCGCCGCCGCCCACTGGATGGCCCGGCAGCCGCAGGCGTTCCGTCTCTACCGGCGCACCGCGAACGGCGAGTTGGCGGGCGCCGGTGCCTGGCTCCGCCTGGACTCGGCGGCGGAGGCGCATGCGGACCCGGTCGTCGCCACGGCCTGGGCCAACGCCCACGCCAACGCCCCGCTGCGGCCCGGCGAGCACCTGGCCGTCTACCGGAGCTGGGTGCGCGAGAGCCACTGCGGCACGTCGCCGGTGCTGAATCTGATCCAGTGGCGGGCCGTGGCCTGGTTCCTGCGCTCGGCGCGCATGGCCTGGTCGTTCCTGGCCGTCCGCGATGACTCCCCCGGAATCGGTCGCTGTTTCGGTATGCCCGATCTCGGGGAGCACGCGTGGGAGGGGCATGTCGAGTATGTCCTGCGTGCCCACGACTGGCGGGCCGTGCCGGCGCAGGTCTGGCTCGACCGGCTGCGGCCGGCCGGCGCGCGGGAGGACCGGCCGGAGCTGGCGGTGCTGTCCCGGGAGGAGTTCACCGACGCCGTCCGCAAGGCCCTGCGTCACCTGTCGAAACACCGGGAACTGGCCGCCAATCCCCTCACCCGCAGCAGGCTGCTCGCCGGTCGGGCCGACCCCGGCAGGGCCCTGCGCGAGCTGCTCGAAGACAGCATCCGGGAGCTGGGCCGGGATCCACGGGCGGGCAAGCCGCACCGCGCCCTCGACGCCACCTATCTGCGGGGCGCCCCCACCCAGGAGGCCGCCGCCGAGCGCCTCGGCCTGTCCTTCACCACCTACCGCCGCCACCTGGTCGCCGGCATCGAACGCATCTGCGACGACCTCTGGCGCCGGGAAGTCGGCGGGTCGGGGTGAGTGCGGTCAGCCGGCCAGGGCGAGGCCGGCCGCCGCTTCCGCGTGCAGCCGGGCGGTGGGCAGCAACGGGATGGCGGTGTCCTTGTCGGTGATCAGCAGCTCGATCTCGGTGCAGCCGAGTACGACGGCCTCGGCACCCTGGGCGGCCAGGCCGGCGATCGTCCGCAGGTAGGCCTCCCTGGACGACGGCCGCAGCACCCCCCGGATCAGCTCCTCGAAGATCACCCGGTGGACCAGCTCACGCTCGTCGCGCTCCGGGACGACCACCTCGAAACCGTGCCCTGCCAACCGGTCCCGGTAGAACGACTCCTGCATGGTGAAACGGGTGCCCAGCAGACCGACCTTGCGTATCCCCCTGGCGGCGATCTCGGCGCCCACGGCGTCGGCGATGTGCAGCACGGGCACGCTCGCCGCCCGCTCCACCTCGTCGTTCACCCGGCTGAACGTGTTGCTGCAGATGAGCAGCAGCTCGGCCCCCATGGCCTCCAGCCCGACGCCCGCGCCGGCGAGCAGCTGGCCCACCTCGTCCCACCGGCCGGCGAAGATGAGGTCTTCGACGGTCGTGTAGTCGACCGACCAGATGAGACTGTTCGCGGAATGGCTGCCGCCGAGGCGCTCGCGCACCCGCTGATTGATGATCTGGTAGTAAATGAGCGTAGATTCCCAGCTCAACCCGCCGATCAGCCCGATGGTACGCATCGCTCCCCCTCCGTTGCCGTCCCGGCAGGTTAAACGACGACGTTGTTCATTTCGCAGACCAAAAACTGTCCATTTTCGCGACGGCTCGGGGTGACCAGAAATTGAACAGTGAATGCTCTGGCAATCGATCGGCCGGACCGCCGACACTTCCCGGGTTGGCTGGTGCCGAGGAAAGGCGAACGATCATGACTGAGCGCCTGCGCGTCGCCGTGCTGGCGGGCGGACCATCTGCCGAGCACGAGGTGTCGCTCCAGTCGGCGCAGGCGGTGCTCGACGCGCTGCCGACGGAACGGTACGACCCCGTCCCCGTTGTCATCGACCGGCAGGGCGGCTGGTCGCTGGAGCTGCGCCGGGGCGTGGTGGACATCGTGTTCCCCGTGCTGCACGGCCCGTACGGCGAGGACGGTGTCCTTCAGGGACATCTGGAGACGCTGGGCCTGCCGTACGTGGGTTGCGGCGTCCTGGCCTCCGCCGTGGCGATGGACAAGGCCGCGATGCGGCGGGCGTTTGTGGCAGAAGGCATCCCGGTCACCCCGCACGTCTGGTTCACCGAGCACGACTGGCGCACCACGACCGACCGGTGGGGCCTGGTGAAGTCGCTCGACTGGCCGATGTACGTCAAGCCGGCCAACCTGGGCTCCTCCATCGGCATCTCCCGCGTCACCTCCATGGAGGAACTGCACACGGGCGTCGAGCTGGCCTTCGGCTACGACCGGGTGGTCGTCGTCGAGCAGGGCATCGTCGCCCGCGAGCTGGCCTGCGGGGTGCTCGGCGACCACGACTCCCCCGATGCCTCGGTCGCCGTCGAGCTCAATGTCCACGGCGACTGGCTCGACTACGGGGCGAAATACCTCAGCGACGCCGAGATCGCCACGGTTCCCGCCGCGCTGCCCGAGCCGATCTCCGATGAGGTACGCGAGCTGTCCCTGCACGCCTACCGGGCGATCGGCGGCTACGGACTGTCCCGGGTGGACTTCCTCTACGAGGAGCACACGGGCCGCCTGTACGTCCTGGAGATCAACACGATGCCCGGCTTCACCGCTCGTTCGGTCTATGCCAGGGGCTGGGCGGCCGGCGGGCTGTCGTATCCGGAGCTGCTGGGCCGCCTGATCGACCTGGGGCTCGCGAGGAGCGGTGCATGATCCCGATGACGCTGGCCGAGATCGCCCGTGTCCTGGACGCGAGACTGGACGGCGTGCCCGACCCGGACGCTCTGGTCACGGGGCCGTCGGCGGTCGATTCGCGCGAGGTGGCGCCCGGCGGCCTGTTCGCCGCGACGGTCGGCGCCCGCGTCGACGGTCACGACTACGCCGCCAAGGCTATCGCCTGTGGTGCTCTCGCCGTGCTGGCGGCCCGGCCGGTCGGGGTGCCGGCGATCCTGGTGGCGGACGTGCAGGCGGCGCTCGGTGTGCTGGCCGGGCACGTGCTCGCCCGCCTGGACTGCACGGTGATCGCCCTGACCGGCTCCGTGGGCAAGACCACGACCAAGGACCTCCTGGCCCAGATACTCGAACCGCACGCGCCGACGGTGTCGACCGACCGCTCGTTCAACAACGAGCTCGGGCTGCCGCTCACCGTGTTGCGGGCCGACGCCGGGACCCGGTACCTGGTGCTGGAGATGGGCGCGGGCCGCAAGGGTGACCTGACGTACCTGACCGGGATCGCGCCGCCGCAGGTGGGCCTGGTGCTCAACGTCGGTGCCGCGCACGTGTCGCGCATGGGCGGTGGCCTGGCGGACGTGGCCGAGGCCAAGGGTGAGTTGGTGGCGGCGCTGCCGCCCGACGGATACGCGCTGCTCAACGCCGACGACCCGTACGTCGTGGGGATGGCGGAGCGCACCAGGGCCCGGATCGTGCTGTACGGCAGGTCGCCGGGCGCCGGTGTGCGGGCCGAACGGGTGTGCCTGGACGACCACGCCCGGCCCGCGTTCGACCTGGTCACGCCCTCGGGCCGGGCCCGGGTCGCACTCGATCTCATCGGCGAGCACCAGGTGGCCAACGCGCTGGGCGCGGCCGCGGCGGGCGCCGCGCTGGGCCTGTCCGCCGACGAGATCGCCGCCGGGCTCAACGCGGCCGGGCGCCGCTCGTCGGGCCGCTTCGAGATCACCGAGCGGCCCGACGGAGTCACGGTCGTCAACGACGCCTACAACGCCAACCCGGAATCCATGCGAGCCGGGCTGCACGCGTTGCGGGCACTGGCCGGTGACC
Source organism: Pseudonocardiaceae bacterium (assembly GCA_036491115.1). Classification (GTDB taxonomy): domain Bacteria; phylum Actinomycetota; class Actinomycetes; order Mycobacteriales; family Pseudonocardiaceae; genus DATEPR01. Next base: position 878 of record DASXCQ010000076.1, on the reverse strand, counting down.
GCCGCACCATCGCGGTGCTCGGCGCGATGGGCCAGCAGGGCGACGCCTCGCGGGTTCGGCACGAGGACGTGGGCCGGCTGGTGGCCGAGCTCGGCGTCGACGTGCTGATCGCGGTCGGCGAAGGCGATCCACGGGCCATGGCGCGGGAGGCGTCCGGCGCGGAGGTCGCGGTGCACACGGTCGAGGACGTGGCCGGGGCGCTCGGCGTGGCCACCGGGCTGATCGCGCCGGGCGACGTGGTGTTCGTGAAGGCGTCCAGCGAGTACGGGCTGGGCGCCTGCGCGCACGAGTTGGCCGGGGAGAACACCGGCGAGTAGCCCGCCGGGGCGGCGATGAGGACGACGCCGCCGCGTTGCCAGCACGTATGCGGTTTTCGATATGCCGACGATATGGTCAGCTCGTAGCATCGCAAGCATGCGGGTGTTGATCGTCGAGGACGAGCCCTACCTGGCGGAAGCCGTCCGCGACGGCCTGCGCCTGGCGGCGATCGCGGCCGACATCGCCGGTGACGGTGACACCGCTCTGGAACTGCTGAGCATCAACGCCTACGACATCGCCGTCCTCGACCGGGACATTCCCGGACCCTCCGGTGACGAGATCGCCACCCGCATCGTCGCCTCCGGCAGCGGCATGCCGATCCTCATGCTCACCGCCGCCGACCGGCTCGACGACAAGGCCTCCGGCTTCGAGCTCGGCGCCGACGACTACCTGACGAAGCCGTTCGAGCTGCAGGAGCTGGTGATGCGCCTGCGCGCGCTCGACCGCCGCCGCGCCCACAGCAGGCCGCCCGTGCGCGAGATCGCCGGTCTGCGGCTGGATCCGTTCCGGCGCGAGGTCTACCGCGATGAGCGGTACGTCGCGCTCACACGGAAGCAGTT
>DASXCQ010000075.1:0-21445 GCA_036491115.1 Pseudonocardiaceae bacterium | reverse complement strand
GGACGCCGCGGCCCACGGTGCCTCCACGATGCCCTCGGCTCCGCCTGCCGCCACCGAGATCACCGCGACACCCGCCGGTGTCGAACTCCCCGACGACAGGTATTTCAACAGGGAATTGTCCTGGCTGGACTTCAACGCACGGGTGCTCGCACTGGCCGAGGACACGTCCCAGCCGCTGCTGGAGCGGGCGAAGTTCCTCGCCATCTTCGCGTCCAACCTGGACGAGTTCTACATGGTCCGGGTGTCCGGGCTGAAGCGCCGCGAGGAGACCGGCCTGCCGGTGCGCAGCGCGGACGGCCTGACGCCGGAGGAACAGCTGGCCTGGATCGTGAAGCGCAACCAGGAACTGGTCCAGCAGCACTCCACCGTGTGGCTGGACCACCTGGCGCCGGAACTGGGCGAGCGCGGCATCCGCATCGTCACCTGGCAGGACCTGGCCGAGCCGGACCGGCTGCGGCTGTCCAACTACTTCACCGACCAGGTGTTCCCGGTGCTGACCCCGCTCGCGGTCGACCCGTCGCACCCGTTCCCGTACATCTCGGGGCTCTCGCTCAACCTCGCGGTGACCGTGCACGATCCGGTCAACGGCACCCGGCACTTCGCCAGGGTGAAGGTGCCCAACAACGTGCCAAGGCTGATCCGGGTCGAGCAGAACAGGGACCGCAACCACGCCACGTTCCTGCCGCTGGAGGAGTTGATCGCCAACCATCTCGGCGACCTGTTCGACGGCATGGAGGTCACCGACTACCACCTGTTCCGCGTCACCCGGAACGCGGACTTCGAGGTGGAGGAGGACCGGCACGAGCACCTGTTGCAGGCGCTGGAACAGGAACTCGCGCGCCGCAGGTTCGGTCTGCCGGTCCGGCTCGAGGTCGGCGAGGACATGACGGAGGACATGCTGGACCTGCTCACCAGGGAGATCGACGTCGACCGGAGCACCGACGTCGTCGTGGTGCGCGGCCTGCTGGACCTGTCCTGCCTGTGGCAGTTGTACGCGGTGGACCGCAGGGACCTGAAGGACGTGCCGTTCGTGCCGGCCACCCACCCCGCGTTCGCGGAGAGCGAGACGCCGCGCAACCTGTTCCGCACGCTGCACGAGGGTGACGTGCTGGTGCACCACCCGTACGACTCGTTCTCCACCAGCGTGCAGCGTTTCATCGAGCAGGCGGCCGCGGACGACAGCGTGCTGGCCATCAAGCAGACCCTGTACCGGACGTCCGGTGACTCCCCGATCGTGGACGCGCTGATCGCGGCCGCCGAGGCGGGCAAGCAGGTCGTGGCGCTGGTGGAGATCAAGGCGCGCTTCGACGAGCAGGCCAACATCCGGTGGGCCAGGGAACTGGAGAAGGCCGGCGTACACGTGGTGTACGGGCTGGTCGGCCTGAAGACGCACTGCAAGACGTGTCTCGTGGTGCGGCAGGAGGGTTCGCACATCCGCCGCTACTGCCACATCGGCACCGGCAACTACAACCCGAAGACCGCCCGCCTCTACGAGGACATGGGCCTGCTCACCGCGGAACCGTCGATCGGCGCCGACCTGACCGACCTGTTCAACGTGCTCACCGGTTATTCGCGGCAGACCCGCTACCACAACCTGCTGGTCGCGCCGCACCAGATCCGGCGGGGCATCGTGGACCGGATCGACCAGGAGATCGAGCACGCCGCCGCCGGGCGGCCGGCCGGTATCCGGCTCAAGCTCAACTCGCTGGTGGACGAGCAGGTCATCGACGCGCTGTACCGGGCGTCGCAGTCCGGCGTGGACGTCGACGTCGTGGTGCGCGGCATCTGCGCGCTGCGGCCCGGCCAGCCGGGACTGTCCGAACGGATCAAGGTGCGGTCGATCCTGGGCCGGTTCCTGGAACACTCCAGGGTGTTCCAGTTCGTCGGCGCGGACGAGCACTGGCTGGGCAGCGCGGACATGATGCACCGCAACCTGGACCGGCGGGTCGAGGTGCTGGTCCGGGTGGCCGACCCGAAGCTCAGGGCACAGTTGGACGGCATCCTGGACTCGGCGCTGGATCCGGCGACGCGGTGTTGGCTGCTGCAGTCCGACGGTCAGTGGCTGCCGGCACCCGCCGACGGCACGCGGGTACGCGACCATCAGGTGGAGTTGATGCGCACCCATTCGGGCAAGGAATGACAGGCGACGACGGGGGAATGTTCGAGGCGTATGGCCGATCACACTGCTGAGGGGGACCAGCGGATCACCGTGCGGGCCGGCGGCACGGTGCTGTGGCGGCGGCCGACGTCCGGCAAGGTCGAGATCGCCGTCGTGCACCGGCCGAGCCGGGACGACTGGTCGCTGCCCAAGGGGAAGTTGGAGCAGGGCGAGACGCTGGTCGCGTGCGCGGTGCGGGAAACCCAGGAGGAGACGGGTTACCTGCCGGTGCTCGGCCGGCCGCTGGGCTCCGTCGAGTACCCGGTGGCGCTACCGGTACCGGGGCGCAAGTCGGTGACCTATTTCGCCGGCCGGGCCGACGGCGGTCCGTTTCGCCCCAACCACGAGGTGGACGAGATGCGCTGGCTGCGCCCGGCCGCCGCGCTGGAATTGTTGAGCTACCCGACGGATCAGGACGTCGTCGGCCGGTTCACCGCGCTGCCCGCGGACACCCGGACCGTCCTGATGGTCCGGCACGCCAAGGCGGGCAAGCGGTCCACCTGGCCAGGCCCGGACGACCAGCGCCCACTCAGCTCGCTCGGCGACCACCAGGCCGCCGCACTGCGCATGCTGCTGCCGCTGTTCCGCCCGGAGCGCGTGCACGCGGCCGACCTGCTGCGCTGTGTGGAGACCGTGCGCGGCCTGGCCGACGATCTCGGTGTGCCCGTGGCGATCGAACCGATGCTCACCGAGGACGCCTACGCCCGTGACCCGGACGGCACGATCCGGCGGCTGGTCGCGGTGGCGCGGGCCGAGGGCACACCGGTGATCTGCAGCCAGGGGGGCGTGATCCCGGCGGCGCTGGGCACGCTCGCCGAACGGTCCGGCCTGGAACTGGGCCGGATCCACAGCAAGAAGGCCAGCGTGTGGGTGTTGTCGTTCAGCGCGACCAAGCCGCTGCGGCTGCTGGCCGCGCACTACCTGCCCACGCCGTTGCCCGAGCCGGTGCTCACGGAGCCAGGGCGGCCAGCATCTCCGTGACGTGGTCCAGTGCGGCGGCGGGCGACACGTCGGGCGCGACGATCGCGGGATCGAAGTTCGGGTCGTAGAAGACCTCGGTGACGCCCTCACCGGCCAGCAACGCCACGTTGTCCCGGATTCGGTCGTACGGGCCGTACAGCGGCGAATCAGGGCCGTGCACGGGTGCGCCCAGTGCGGCCCGGACGACGAACCGCAGCGCCGACGGATCCCGGCCGGCACGCTCGGCGGCCTCCTTCACCACACCGATGGCCCGCCCGATATCCGTAGGATCGTGTCGGCTGGCACTGATCCAGCCGTCGGCCAGCTGACCGACCCGGCGCAGTGCCACGTCCGCGCCGGCACCGAGCAGGATCGGCGGTCGCGGCTGTTGCACCGGTGTGGGCGTCACCAGCGCGTCGGGCAGTGCGTAGAACTCACCCTGGAACGGGCTCACCCGGCCGGTCCACAACATGGACAGGACGTTCAGGAACTCCTCAGCCCTGGCACCACGACGGGCCATGGAGACACCGGAGACGACGAATTCCTCGGGCAGCCAACCGAGGCCGAGCCCGAGATCCAGGCGCCCGCGAGAGATCCGGTCCAGTGTGGCGGTCTGCTTGGCCAGCAGTGCCGGCGAAATGAACGGTACGTTCAGTACGGCCACACCGAGCCGGGCGGAACTGGTGTGCCCGGCCAGATACGCGAGGGTGACCAACGGATCGGGCACGTTGCGATACGCGGTGTCCGGCGAATCCGGTGGATTCAGGATTCGCTGCAGGGTCCACAGCGACTCATAGCCGAGTTCCTCGGCGCGAACGGCGACGTCGAGCTGGTTCTCCGGTGTCGCCCAGGGTCCGGCCATGGGCACCGCGAAACCGATACGCATGCTTACAGGTTCTCCCATGATGCTCGGCCCGCCGACGCCGACCCCGGGAACCGCTGTGGGGACACCGCGCAGGCCACAGTGCCCGAGAACGGTGTCCGGGAACGGCGACGGCGGCCCGGCGCTGGTGCGCGGGGCCGCCGTGTCGCCGGTCGGTTGGCCGACCGGTCGATCCGTTGTTACTTCTTGCGAGTGGTGGTGCGCTTGGCCGCCGAGGTCCTGGCTGCCGGGGTTGCCTTCGGCGTCGCCTTCTTGGCGGCCGCCGCGGCGGGCTTGCGTGCCGTGGTCTTCGCCGTGGTGGCCTTGGCAGCGGCAGCCCTGGTGGTGGTGGCCTTCGGGGCCGCCTTGGTGGTGGTGGCCTTCGACGCGGCGGCGCGAGTGCGCGTGGCGGCGGGCTTCGCAGCCGTGGTGCGGGCGGTCGACCTGGTGGTGGCCGCGGCTGCACGGGTGCGGGTGGTGGTCGTGGCGGCCTTCGCCGTGGTGGCGGCGGCAGCAGCGCGGGACCGGGCGGCGGTCACGCGGGGCAGCTTCTTCGCACCGCTGATGACCTCCTTGAAGTTCGTGCCGGCGCGGAAAGCAGGCACGTTGGTCTTCTTGACCTTCACCGTCTCACCGGTACGCGGGTTGCGCGCCGTGCGGGCCGCCCGAGCACGCTTCTCGAAGACGCCGAACCCGGTGATGTTGACCTTCTCGCCACCGTTGACCGTACGCACGATCACGTCGACGAGACCGTCGACCGCGGCACCCGCGGTCTTCTTGTCGCCAAGGCGTTCCGAAAGCGCCTCAATGAGCTGGGCCTTGTTCACTGTTAGTCCCTCCAGAGACCACACTGACAACTACGGCCCCCTTCGGGCCGACTGCACGCCAAGATAAGCCCATAGCCAACGAAATGCCATGCGCCACGCCCAATTTTTTGTTGTGAGTGGCAGATTCCCCTCCACCGAGGGACGATTCGGCGACCTTTGGACCGGATTGGCGACCCCCCGAAGGGGTGGCGGGATTCCGTGCCGAGGCATGGAATCCCGCCGTCGATCAGCTCGCCGCCGTGGTGTCCACGACCGGCTTCCAGGACGGCCGCCGAGCCTCGAACTCGGCGATTTCGGCCGCGTTTCGCAAGGTCAGGCCGATGTCGTCGATTCCTTCGAGCAGCCGCCAGCGGGTGTAGTCGTCGATCGAGAAGGGACAGACGAAGTCCTTGGCGCGCACTGTCTTGTCCCGCAGATCGACGGTCACCTCGGTGCCGGGCTCGTTCTCCAGGAGCTTCCACAAGAGCTCGATGTCGGACTGGTCACACTGGGCCGCCAGGAGGCCGCCTTTGCCCGAGTTGCCGCGGAAGATGTCGCCGAACCGAGCCGAGATGACCGCCCGGAACCCGTAGTCCATGAGCGCCCACACGGCGTGCTCACGCGAGGATCCGGTGCCGAAGTCCGGTCCGGCGACCAGGACGCTGCCGCCGGAGAAGGGCGGCAGGTTGAGGATGAAGTGCTCATCGGCCCGCCAGGCCGCGAACAGGCCGTCCTCGAACCCCGAGCGGCTCACCCGCTTCAGGTAGACGGCCGGGATGATCTGGTCGGTGTCCACGTTGGACCTGCGCAGCGGCACCCCGACGCCGGTGTGGGTGGTGAAGGCTTCCATGTCCGGTGCTCCTCTCAGGCCGTTCTCAGGTCAGGTCTTCCGGGGCCGACAAGGTGCCGCGCACCGCCGTCGCCGCCGCGACCAGCGGTGACACCAGGTGGGTCCGGCCGCCCTTGCCCTGGCGTCCCTCGAAGTTGCGGTTCGACGTGGACGCGCTGCGCTCACCGGGCGCCAACTGGTCAGCGTTCATGCCCAGGCACATCGAGCAGCCCGCCGACCGCCATTCCGCACCCGCGGCCGTGAACACGGCGTCCAGGCCCTCGGCCTCGGCCTGTGCCTTGACCCGCATCGAGCCCGGTACCACGAGCATCCGCACCCCGTCCGCCACGTGCCTGCCCTCGATCACGCCCGCCGCGGCCCGCAGATCCTCGATCCGGCCGTTGGTGCAGGAACCGAGGAAGACGGTGTCCACGGTGATCTCCCGCAGCGGTGTGCCCGCTGTGAGGCCCATGTAGGCGAGCGCGTTCTCCGCGGCCACCCGGTCGTTCTCGTTGCCGATCCGACTGGGGTCGGGCACCGACGCGGACAGTGGCAGGCCCTGTCCCGGATTCGTGCCCCACGTGACGAACGGGGTGAGCGCGGCGGCGTCGAGGTCGACCTCGGCGTCGAACGTGGCGTCGTCGTCGGTGCGCAGCGCCCGCCACGCGGTGACCGCCTCGTCCCACGCGGCCCCGCGCGGCGCGTAGGGCCTGCCCTTCAGGTACTCGAACGTGGTGTCGTCCGGCGCGATCATGCCGGCCCGCGCGCCCGCCTCGATGGACATGTTGCAGATCGTCATCCTGGCTTCCATCGACAATGCCTCGATGGCCTCGCCGCGGTACTCCAGGACGTAGCCCTGACCGCCGCCGGTGCCGATCTTCGCGATCAGCGCCAGGATGATGTCCTTGGCGCTGACACCGGGTCGCAGCCGGCCGGCCACGTTGACCGCCATCATGCGAAACGGGCGCAGTGGCAGGGTCTGCGTGGCCAGCACGTGCTCGACCTCGGACGTGCCGATGCCGAACGCCATGGCGCCCAACGCGCCGTGGGTGGACGTGTGGCTGTCACCGCAGACGATCGTCATGCCCGGCTGGGTCAGCCCGAGCTGCGGTCCGATGACGTGCACGATGCCCTGTTCGGTGTCACCCATCGGAAACAGGCGGACACCGAACTCGGCGCAGTTGCGCCGCAGCGTTTCCACCTGTGTCCTGGACACCGGGTCGGCGATCGGCTGGTCCAGGCCGACCGTCGGGACGTTGTGATCTTCCGTCGCCACGGTGAGATCGGGCCGACGCACCGGTCGGCCTGCCTGCCGGAGCCCGTCGAACGCCTGCGGGCTGGTCACTTCGTGGACCAGGTGCAGGTCGATGTAGAGCAGGTCGGGCTCAGCGTCCCCACCAGGACGCACTACGTGGTCGTTCCACACCTTCTCGGCAAGCGTGTGGCCCATCTGATGTCACCCCACAGCACGGATTCGGATTTCCCGATTTCTGGACTTCCCAGATTGCGGGAAGCTAGTATCGCCTCGTGGGACAGCATAGCGGGATCGGCGTACTGGACAAGGCTGTGGCCGTCTTGCAGGCGATCGCCAATGAACCGTGCGGACTGGCCGAACTGTGCAACCGCACCGGTCTACCCCGAGCCACGGCACACCGGCTCGCGGTCGGACTCGAGGTGCACCGACTGCTGCGCCGCGGCCCGGACGGCCGCTGGCGCCCCGGCGCCGCGCTGGCCGAGTTGGCCGGTGGCGCCACGGATCCGCTGCTCGACGCGGCCGCCACCGTGCTGCCTCGGCTGCGCGACATCACCGGGGAGAGCGTGCAGCTCTACCGCCGGGACGGGATGCAGCGGATCTGCATCCTGGCCGCCGAGCCGCCTGCCGGGCTGCGGGACACCGTTCCGGTCGGCACTCGGCTGCCGATGACCGCCGGGTCCGGGGCCAAGGTGTTGGCGGCGTGGGCGGATCCGGCCACTCAGCGGGCAGTTCTCGCCGACGCGGTGTTCGGGGAGCGGACGTTGTTGGAGGTGCGGCGACGGGGGTGGGCGCAGAGCGTCGCCGAGCGGGAGCCTGGGGTCGCTTCCGTCTCCGCACCCGTTCGGGACGGGGGCGGGGCCGTGGTGGCCGCTGTGTCCGTCTCCGGGCCGGTGGACCGGATCGGGCGTCGCCCCGGGGTTCGGTGGGCAGCTGATCTGTTGGCCGCCGCTGAGGCCTTGCAGGCCCGCCTCTGAGGTTCGGCTCCGGCGGTGGCTCGGGCTCCGAGGGTTGCTGGCTCCGCCGCTCCCTCTTCGTGAGGGTATTACGTCGGGAAGCGGCAGAAGTGTGAATCGGCCCGTCAGACGTGCCTCCCGTTACGCTCCCGACTCCGGTTCTCGACGTTCCTGTGCCGGGGGCTTCGCAGGTGACGCCGTTTGTACCGGCAGGTGCCCGTTGATTACTGCCAGGCGGGTCCCCTACCACGCCAATACCCTGAGCCCAAGACGCGAAGCGAGGGGGTCCGGGGGGCGAAGCCCGCCCGGCGGGGGGTCTGGGGGCATGGCCCCCAGTGTGAGAAGCGAAGCCGCCCCGTGCATGCTTTCCATGCACAGGGGTGCTCCAGCGGTGTAGCCCCGACGGGATTTGAACCCGCGCTACCGCCTTGAGAGGGCGGCGTCCTAGGCCGCTAGACGACGGGGCCTTGACTGCGTGAGCGTACCTTGTTGGGTTTGCCCGCTTGGCTGGGGTACCAGGACTCGAACCTAGACTAACTGAACCAGAATCAGTCGTGCTGCCAATTACACCATACCCCAACAGGGATCTTGGGCCGTGGCTGTGGGCCGCGACCCTTGTCCTGCTGTCGGTCGAGAATGGTAGTGCACAGGAGGCGTCGGGTGGAAATCGGGCTGCCCCCGGTGGACCGCTGGGTCAGGAGAGGACCAGGTCGAGGTCGCAGACCAGCAGTTCGGGGAGTAGTTCCAGGCTGGTGATCATGGCTACGCCGGCCGGCAGGGCGCCATCGACCGGACCGGTGCGGTTGAGCCAGACACCACTGAGGCCGGCGTCCCTGGCGCCGATGGCGTCGGTGTCCAGGCGGTCACCGATGTGGGCCACCTCGGCGGGCGGGTAGCCGAGGCGGGCGCAGGCGGTGTGGAAGATCACCGGGTCGGGTTTGGCGGCGCCGAGTTCACCGGCGATGACCACCTCGTCGATGTAGGCGGCGACACCGAGGTTGGCCAGCTTGGTGCGTTGGTAGGCGCCCGAGGCGTTGGTGACGACGGCCACTTTCACGCCGACGGCGTCCAGCCATTCCAGGCACGGCAGAGCGTCATCGAACAGGTGCCAGCCGTCCCGCATGGCGCTGACCCGGAAACCTTCCCTGGTCCGGGCCTCGTGCTCGCTGAGCGTCTCACCCAGGCAGGCGAAGAACTCCTTCGTGCGCTGCCAGAGCATGGTGGGTGAGTCGATCTCGCCTGCCACGACCCTGGCGACCTGTTCGTCGGTCACCTGCTGCCACAGTGGCCAGGCGTTGTCGTGGCCGATCATGGACCGCAGGGCCGCCCTGGCGGACGCGCTGTGGTCGACGAGCGTGTCGTCGACGTCCAGGCAGACCGCGCGGCAGACGGCGCGGTCCTCGGATCTGCCGGGGCCCGGATCGGCCTGGTCCCCGGTCCGCTGACCGGAATCGGACACGGTGCGGGCGGAGGCTGGCGTCACTCGGGAGAGGTTATGCCCGAGTCAGTTGGCTCCGATTCGTCCAACGCGGTGAAATCCGGTGCAACTGGTTCGGTCCAGATGTTTACGGAGTGAACCCATCGGGCGTTCGGTGCGTGGCCGCCGCGCGGCGCAACCTCCCGATTGTGCGTTCCCTACCGAGCACGGTCATCGATTCGTACAGCGGCGGTGACACCGTGCGGCCGGTGACGGCGACGCGGACGGGGGCGAACGCCTTGCGCGGCTTGAGGCCCAGACCGTCCACCAGTGCTGCTTTGAGTACTTCTTCGATGCCTTCGGTGGTCCATTCGGGTAGTTGCCCGAGTGCGGTGATGGACGCGTCGAGTACCGGCGCGGCGTCAGGGCCCAGTGCTTTGGCCGCCGAGTCCGGTTCGGGGGCGAACGTTTCCTCGTCGGCGAACAGGAAGCGCAGCATGCCCGACGCCTCGGACAGGACCGAGATCCGCTCCTGGACCATGGGGGCCATGAACCGCAGCGCATCCAGCGTTGCCGCGTCCGGATTCGCCGGCAGCACACCGCCGGCCACCAGGTAGGGCATCACCCGTTCGACGAACTCGGCCGTGGGCAGGGCGCGCAGGTGTGCGGCATTGATCGCTTCCGCCTTCTTCAGGTCGAAGCGCGCCATGTTCGGGTTGACCTTGGTGACGTCGAAGGCGTCCACCAGCTCCGGCACGCTGAACACGTCGTGGTCGTCGGCGATCGACCAGCCCAGCAGGGCCATGTAGTTGATCAGGCCTTCGGGCAGGAAGCCCCGGTCACGGTAGAGAAAGAGGTTGAACTCTGGGTCCCGCTTGGACAGTTTCTTGTTGCCCTCGCCGCGGACCAGCGGCAGGTGCGCGTACAGCGGCGCGAACTCGGCGACGCCGATCCTCCGCAGCGCGGCGAACAACGCGATCTGCCTGGGCGTGGACGGCAGCAGGTCCTCGCCGCGCAGGACGTGCGTGACGTGCATCATGGCGTCGTCGACCGGGTTGGTCAGCGTGTACAGCGGGTTGCCGTTGGCCCGCACCAGAACCGGGTCGGGCACGGTGCCGACGCGGAAGGTGATCTCGCCGCGCACCAGGTCGCTGAACGTGATGTCCTCGTCCGGCATGCGCAGTCGCAGCGACGGTTGCCTGCCCTCGGCGCGGAAGGCGGCCCGCTGCTCGTCCGTGAGGTCGCGGTCGTGGTTGTCGTAGCCGAGTTTCGGGTCGCGGCCGGCGGCCCGGTGGCGGGCGTCGACCTCCTCGTTGGTGGAGAACGACTCGTACAACTCGTCCGCGTCCAGCAGCCGGGCGACCGCGTCGGCGTAGACGTCGCGGCGCTCACTCTGCCGGTAGGGACCGTGCGGGCCACCGGTGTCCGGGCCCTCGTCCCAGTCCATGCCGAACCAGCGCATCGCCTCGACGATCTGCTGGTAGCTCTCCTCCGAGTCGCGGGCCGCGTCGGTGTCCTCGATGCGGAACACCAGTTTGCCCTTGTTGTGCCTGGCGAACGCCCAGTTGAACAGGGCGGTGCGCATGAGCCCGATGTGCGGGGCTCCGGTGGGCGACGGGGAGAACCTGGCGCGGACGACGTCGGCGCCGGGCGGCAGAGGCGTGCTCATAACCCGATCAGCCTATCCGGCCCGGATTGCCTTGACACACCGGACGGGCAGCGGGATGGTGGTCTTATTCAACTACCGTTGAAATAGGGTGATGACAGTGGAGCGGACGACGTGCGTGGTGGCCGGTGGCGGGCCGGCCGGGATGGTGTTGGGACTGCTGCTGGCCAGGGCGGGCGTCGACGTGACCGTCCTGGAGCAGCACGGCGACTTCCTACGGGACTTCCGTGGCGACACGGTGCATCCCACGACCCTGCGGCTGCTGGACGACCTCGGCCTCGGCGACCGGTTCCGCGCGCTGCCGCAGAGCAGGCTGGACCGCCTGGAGTTCCCCGGCCCGCACGGCGAACCCGTGGTGGCGGGCGATTTCAGCGTGCTCCCCGGCAAGTACAACTACGTCGCGATGGTGCCGCAGTGGGACCTGCTGGACATGCTCGCCGCCGCGGCCAAGGAAGAACCGACGTTCCACCTGTGGATGAACACCGAGGCCACCGAGACCGTCATGGCGGGCGGTCGGGTGGTCGGCGTCCGCTACCGCACCCGCGACGGCGACACCGGCGAACTGCGCGCCGACCTGACGGTGGCCGCCGACGGCCGGTGGTCCACGCTGCGGCAGTCGGCCGGCATGGTGCCCAGAGAGTTCCCCGTCCCGGTCGACGCCTGGTGGTTCCGGTTGCCCCGGCACGCCGGCGACACCGAGGCCGGCCTGACCGCCCGCGCCGGCGAGCGCGCGTTCGCCGTGCTGATCAACCGGACCGAGTACTTCCAGATCGCCTTCCTGGCCGCCAAGGGCCTCGACCCGTCGCTGCGTGCGGCCGGCGTGGTCGCGTTCCGCGAGCGGATCGCCGATCTGGTGCCCGACTTCGCCGACCGGGTCGACGCCATCGAGGACATGGCCGACGTCAAGCACCTCGACGTGCGGCTGAACCGGCTGCGCACCTGGCACATCGACGGCCTGCTGTGCATCGGCGACGCCGCCCACGCGATGTCCCCGATCGGCGGTGTCGGCATCAACCTCGCCGTCCAGGACGCCGTGGCCGCGGCCCGGTACCTGGCCGCACCGCTGCGCGGGCGCCGGCTGCGGCGGGCCGACCTGGCGCGGGTGCAGCGCCGCCGCTGGTTCGCCACGCTGGCGGTGCAACTGTTGCAGGGGGCGCTGCACAAGGTGTTGTTCAAGCCGGTCGTGGAAGGACGGCGCGACGGCCTGCCGTCGGGCCTGGCGTCGGTGGCGCAGCGGTGGCCCATTGTCCGGTTCGTGCCGGCCTACGTGGTCGGCATCGGCTTCCGCCCGGAACGGGCACCCATGTTCGCCCGCCGGTGAGCGCTACTTGTTCGCCACCGGGTTGGTGAGCTTCCCGATGCCGTCGATGGTCACCGACACCGTCTGGCCGTCGACCATCGGGCCGACACCGGCCGGCGTGCCGGTCAGGATCACGTCGCCGGGCAACAAGGTCATCACCGCCGTGATCCACTCCACCACCGCGCCGATGCCGTGGATCAGTTGCGACGTCCGGGCGTCCTGCCGCACCGCACCGTCCAGCTCCGTGCGCAGCCGCACGTCCGACGGGTCGATCGCGGTCTCGATCCACGGGCCGAGCGGGCAGAACGTGTCGTAGCCCTTGGCACGCGTCCACTGGCCGTCGGCCTGCTGCTGGTCGCGGGCGGTCACGTCGTTGGCGATCGTGTAGCCCAGCAGCACCGAGTTGGCCCTGCGGGCCGGCACGTCCTTGCACGGCGTGCCGATCACCAGGGCCAGCTCGCCCTCGAAGTCCACCCGGCTGGAGTTCGCCGGCAGCCGGACGACCGCGTTCGGACCGACCACCGACGTGGACGGCTTCAGGAAGATGATCGGGTTCTCCGGCACCTGGTTGCCGAACTCCTTGGCGTGGTCGGCGTAGTTGCGGCCGACGCAGACCACCTTGGACGGCAGGATCGGCGCGAGCAGCCGCACGTCGGCCAGCGGCCAGCGCCTGCCGGTGTACGTCGGCTGGCCGAACGGGTGCTCTGCCACCTCCAATGCGGTCAGGTGGGCCGGGTCGGTCCCGTCGCCGTCGACCGACACGAAGGCGACGCCGTCGGGATGGGCGATTCTCGCGATACGCACGGCGCCCACCTTAGAACGTCACCCCACCGGCGCCATCCGCACCCGCATCGCCTTGTGCACCAGCGCGTCGCACAGCGCCAGCCAGCTCGCCTCCACGATGTTGCCGTGCACGCCCACGGTGGTCCACTCCCGCTCGCCGTCCGTCGACTCCACCAGCACCCTGGTTACCGCGTCCGTACCGTGCGAATTGGTCAGAATGCGCACCTTGTAGTCGACGAGGCCGACACTGTCCATCCAGGACAGTTGCGGCCGCAGGGCGTTGCGCAGGGCGGCGTCCAGGGCGTGCACCGGGCCGTTGCCCTCGGACGTGGCGATCACCCGCCGGCCAGCCACCCGCACCTTCACCGTCGCCTCGGACACCACGTCGCCGTTGGCCGTGTGATCGAGGATCACCCGGTAGCTCTCCAGCGTGAACGGCGCCTGGTCGACCTGGTGAGTGCCGTCAACCTCGTTGCGCAGCAACAGTTCCAGCGACGCGTCGGCCGCCTCGAACGACCAGCCCCGCGCCTCCAGTTCCTTCACCCTGCGCACCGCACCGGCCACCGCGTCCGGCCGGCCGGCCAGGTCCACACCGAGCTCGCGTCCCTTGAGCTCGATGCTGGCCCGGCCGGCCATCTCGGTGACCAGCACCCGCATGCCGTTGCCGACGGTGCCCGGATCGATGTGGTTGTACAGCTCCGGGTCCACCTTGATCGCGCTCGCGTGCAGCCCCGCCTTGTGGGCGAAAGCCGACTGCCCGACGTACGCCTGGTGGGCGTTCGGGGCGATGTTCGCGATCTCGGCCAGCGCATGGGAGACGCGGGACAGCTCGGCCAGCGAACCCTGCGGCAGCACCGGCATGTCGAGCTTGGTCACCAGGTTCCCGATCACCGCGAACAGGTCGGCGTTGCCGGCCCGCTCGCCGTAGCCGTTGGCGGTGCACTGCACGTGCGTCGCGCCCGCCCGCACCGCGGCCACCGAGTTGGCCACCGCGCACGCGGTGTCGTCCTGGCAGTGGATGCCCAGGCGGAAGCCGGTGCGGGTGGCCACGTCGGCCACGGTCTCGGCGAGGCCCATCGGCAGTTGGCCGCCGTTCGTGTCGCACAGCACCACCACGTCGGCTCCACCGTCCACGGCGGACTCCAGCACGCGCAGCGCGCAGTCCGGGTCGAAGGCGTAGCCGTCGAAGAAGTGCTCCGCGTCCAGGAACACCCGCCGCCCGTTGGCCACCAGGTACCGCACCGTGTCCCGCACCATCGCGCACGCCTCGTCGACGTCGGTGCGCAGCGCCCGCTCGATGTGCCGACGGTCCGATTTGGCCACCAACGTCACCACCGGTGCCTGC
The DNA here is from genome assembly GCA_036491115.1 of Pseudonocardiaceae bacterium. Classification (GTDB taxonomy): domain Bacteria; phylum Actinomycetota; class Actinomycetes; order Mycobacteriales; family Pseudonocardiaceae; genus DATEPR01. The sequence goes on along the minus strand of DASXCQ010000075.1, from coordinate 7,111 downwards.
GCGTCCAGCAACGCCTGTACCTGCGGATCCTGCTCGACGGCCACGCCTGCCCTGCGGGTCGACCCGAACGCCACCAGCGCCGAGTGCCGCAGTTCCAGCTCGCCGGCCGCGGCTCTGGCGAAGAACTCGGTGTCCTTGGGCAGCGCTCCCGGCCAGCCGCCCTCGACGAAGCCGACACCGAGCGAGTCCAGCAGCCGGGCCACGGCGAGCTTGTCGGTGGCCGAGTAGGTGATGCCCTCGCGTTGCGCGCCGTCCCGCAGGGTCGTGTCGTAGACGTGGAAGGCGTCGCCGAGGGGCGTGTCGGCGGGACTGGTGCGGTTCACGGGATTCTCCTGTCGGTGGTGGGGAAGCACCTCCAGCGCAAACAAAAAGACCCCCCGCGGATGCGAGAGGTCTGCGCGCCGGATGCTGGAGTCAGCTAGTCGGCGCGCTCGTCGATAATGATCACCACACGGTGAGCCATGTCAGGCATCGTGTCACACACCCACCCGACCGGTCCACTTTTCGGGCCGAGGCTCCCGAATGGTGGACACCATCCGGGAGCCGCCACCACTACAGGCCGGTGCGTGCCGGGCCGGACGAGGCGTTGGACGACACCAGTGCGGCCAACCGATCGCCGATCGCCTCGGTGCTGCCGGGCGACGCGTGGTCCCGGGTGGCCAGGTCGAACGCCACCGACGCCTCGATGCGCCGGGCCGCCTCGTGGTGCCCGAGGTGGTCCAGCATCAGCGACACGGACAGCACGGCCGCGGTCGGGTCGGCCAGCCTGCGGCCGGTGATGTCCGGCGCGCTGCCGTGCACCGGCTCGAACATGCTCGGGTTGCGCCGCGTCACGTCCAGGTTGCCGCTCGCCGCCAGGCCGATGCCGCCGGTGATGGCCGCCGCCAGGTCGGTGAGGATGTCGCCGAACAGGTTGTCGGTGACGACGACGTCGAACCGCGACGGGTTGGTCACCATGTGGATGGTGGCCGCGTCCACATGCTGGTAGGACACCGTGACCTCCGGATGCTGGAGCGACACCTCCTCCACCACCCGCGACCACAGCGAGCCCGCGTGCGTCAGCACGTTGGTCTTGTGCACCAGGGTGAGGTGCTTGCGCGGCCGGGCACTCGCCCGGGTGAACGCGTCCCGGACCACCCGCTCGATGCCGAACGCGGTGTTGACGCTCACCTCGGTGGCGATCTCGTGCGGGGTGTCCTTGCGCAGCAGGCCGCCGTTGCCCGCGTACGGGCCCTCGGTGCCCTCGCGGACGATCACCATGTCGATGTCCGACGGCTCGGCCAGCGGGCTGCGCACGCCCGGATACAGCTTGGCCGGGCGCAGGTTCACGTGGTGGTCCAGCTCGAAGCGCAGGCGCAGCAGCAGGCCGCGCTCCAGGATGCCGCTGGGCACCGACGGGTCGCCCACCGCGCCGAGCAGGATCGCGTCGTGCTGGCGCAGTTCGGTCAGCACCGACTCGGGAAGCAGCTCTCCTGTCGCGTGCCAGCGCGCGGCACCGAGGTCGTAGTTCGTGGTCTCAGCGTTCGGGGCGACCTCGCCGAGCACCTTGAGTGCCTCACCGATCACCTCGGGCCCGATCCCATCACCTGGGATCACCGCCAGCCGCATGGACACCTCCGGAGTAACGGTCCCGTGAGTAGAGGACGCCTCAATCCCGGAAGGTTACCGGCCAAAAGACCTCTCACCACACCGGAGGGTTGATTTCCCCTCCACAACCCCCGGTCCGCGCGACCCCCGTTCGGGTCAATCGTCACCCCGATAGACCACCGTGGCCGTGCCCTGGCGCGCCGACGGCGCCGGTGGGCCAGGAGCGAAGCGACCATATTGGCCACCGGCCCCGGGCTGTCCCGCCCGGGGCCGACAGCCTTCCCCGGTCAGTCGAAGGAGATGGACCTGGCCAGCCGCGCACCCACGGCGGCGCCGGTCGGCTCGAGGACCTCGCTGCTCACCTGGCGGTCCACCCGCAGCAGCATGATGGCGTCCTGGCCGCCGGTGGTCTGACTGATCTGCGCCGCTTCGATGTTGACGCCCGTCTCACCCAACAGGGTGCCGACGGTGCCCATCACGCCCGGCCGGTCCGGGTACTCCAGCAGCAGCACGGTGCCCTCGGCGCGCAGGTCGAAGTGGCGACCGTTGATCCCGACGATCTTCTCCACGCCGTCCAGGCCGGTGAGCGTGCCGGACACGGTCACCGAACCGCCGTCCGGCAGCGCTGCCAGCACGGTGACCAGGCTGCGGTGGTTGGCGCTCTCCGGCTCGGTGGCCAGGTCGACCCGCACGCCCAGGTCCTCGGCCAGCTTCGGCGCGTTCACGAAGGTGACCTGCTCCTCGACCATGCCGGCGAACACCCCGCGCAGCGCGGCGAGCGGCAGGATCGACACGTCCTCGCTGGCGAGTTCGCCGCGCACCTGCACGGTGATCGACGACGGCGGCTTGCTGGCCAGCGCGGCCACCACGGTGCCCAGCTTCTGCACCAGCGGCAGGTACGGCCGGACCTCCTCGCCGACCACACCGCCCGCCTGCACGTTCACCGCGTCCGGCACGAAGTCGCCGGCCAGCGCCAGCAGTACGGAGCGGGCCACGTCGGTGCCGGCGCGGTCCTGCGCCTCGGCGGTCGACGCGCCCAGATGCGGTGTGACGACCGTGTTGGGCAGTTCGAACAGCGGGCTGTCGGTGCACGGCTCCTTGACGAACACGTCGATGCCGGCGCCGCCGACCCTGCCCTCCCGTAGCGCCTCGGCGAGTGCGTCCTCGTCGATCAGGCCGCCACGGGCGTCGTTCACGATCAGCACGCCCGGCTTCACCTTGGCCAGCTGGTCCTTGCCGATCAGGCCCTTGGTCTCCGGCGTCTTGGGCAGGTGGATGGAGATCGTGTCGGCCCTGGCCAGCAGCTCGTCCAAGGTGACCAGCTCGATGCCCAGCTGCGCGGCACGGGCGGGCGCCACGTAGGGGTCGTACGCGATGAGATTCATGCCGAACGCGGCGAGCCGCGCCGCCAGTAGCTGGCCGATCTTGCCCAGACCGACGATGCCGGCCGTCTTGCCGTTCAGCTCGACGCCGTTGAAGGAGCTGCGCTTCCACTGGCCCTCGCGCAGGCTGGCGTCCGCGGCCGGCACCCTGCGGGCGACCGCGAGCAGCAGCGCCACCGCGTGCTCGGCCGCCGACACGATGTTGGACGTCGGCGCGTTCACCACCAGCACACCGCGCTCGGTGGCGGCGGGCACCTCGACGTTGTCCAGGCCGACACCCGCCCTGGCCACCACCTTGAGCCGGCGTGCCGCGGCCAGCGCCTCGGCGTCCACCTGGGTCGCGGAACGCACCAGCAGCGCGTCGGCGTCGGCCAGCGCGGACAGCAGCGCGGGACGGTCGGTGCCGTCCACGTGACGCACCTCGACACCGTCACCGAGAAGTTCGATGACGGACGGGGCGAGCTTTTCGGCTAGCAGGACAACGGGACGACGACTACTGGTCACGGCGCGGCTCCGGGGAAGCTCGTTGGGGGAAGGCGGACGACGTGCGCTGATGCCTGGTCAGCGACCGCCCGCTGACCGGCCACCACAACGTGCCCGGACAGCTGGAAGTCTACCGGGAGCCGCTGACGAGATTCCGATATGTGGAACACAGCGCGATGACAGCGGGCTGACAACGAACACCCGGGGAACGGGTGCACCGAGAGTGGGGCTTTACACACGGGCAGGGCCCCTACCACGGCTCGTCGAATTCCCCATCTTTAGCCCCAGCAACGAAAGCGTCCCACTCGGATTCGGTGAAGACGAGGACCGTGTCGTCCGGGCCGGTGAACTTCGAGTTGCGCATGGCGATGTACGTCTTGCCGTCGGTGTGCGGGACGAAGGCGACCTCGACGTACTCGCCCGCGTCGTCGTTCGGATCGCCGGCCCGCTGCCACTCCGCGGCCGTCAGGTCCAGCCGGCCGCGGACGTGCGCCTTGTCGTCGTAGATCGGCGCGCTGGCGGCCGTACCGTCGTCCTGGCTCACGAAACAACGCCCCCTCGGCCATCGCACTTTCCCGGTGTCGTGACCATACGCGATGGGAGCGCTACCCGGGGCGGCCACCGCCGGTGGCGAAACGGCCGCCCCGGTGCACGTCACGCCGTGTCGGTGAGCGGGCGGTCCACCCACGACATGAGGCCGCGCAGCTTCCGGCCGACCTCCTCGATCGGGTGTTCTTCGCCCTGCTTCTGCAAACGGGTGAAAGCGGGGCGGCCCGCCTCGTCCTCGGCCACCCACTCCTTGGCGAAACTCCCGTTCTGGATCTCGTCCAGGAGCTTGCGCATCTCGGCCTTCACCGCGGGACTCACCACGCGCGGGCCGCGGGACAGGTCGCCGTACTCGGCCGTGTCGGAGATCGAGTACCGCATCCGCGCGATACCGCCCTCATAGATGAGGTCCACGATCAGCTTCAGTTCGTGCAGCACCTCGAAGTAGGCGATCTCCGGCTGGTAGCCCGCCTCGGTGAGGGTTTCGAAACCGGCCTGGATCAGTGCCGTCGTGCCGCCGCACAGCACGGCCTGCTCACCGAACAGGTCGGTCTCGGTCTCCTCGGTGAACGTCGTCTTGATCACGCCCGCCCGGGTGCCGCCGATCGCCTTCGCGTAGGACAGGCCCAGTTCCAGTGCCTTGCCGGTGGCGTCCTGCTCCACCGCGACCAGGTCCGGCACACCCTTGCCGTCGACGAACTGCCGGCGCACCAGGTGACCCGGGCCCTTCGGCGCGACGAGGACGACGTCGACGTCCTTCGGCGGCACGATCAGGCCGTAGCGGATGTTGAAGCCGTGCCCGAAGAACAGCGCGTCACCGGACCTGAGGTGCGGCACGATGTCCTGCTCGTAGATGGCGCGCTGCCTGGTGTCCGGTGCCAGGATCATGATCAGGTCGGCCTCGGCGGACGCCTCGGCCGGGGTGAGCACCCGCAGGCCCTGCTCCTCGGCCTTGGGCCGGGACTTCGAGCCCTCCGGCAGACCGACTCGCACGTCCACGCCGGAGTCGCGCAGGCTCAGCGCGTGGGCATGGCCCTGGCTGCCGTAGCCGATGACGGCGACCTTCCGGCCCTGGATGACGCCCAGGTTGGCATCGTCGTCGTAGAAGATCTCGGCGCTCATGTGAATCCAGTTCTTCCTCTCGGGATAGGGAAATCAGCGGACCGTCGTCGCGGTGATGGAACGGGGTCCCCGTCCCACCGCGACCATTCCGGACTGCACCATCTCCCGCACGCCGAACGGTTCGAGCATGCGCAGCAAGGCATCCAGCTTGTCAGCGGTGCCGGTCGCCTCGATGGTGAGTGCCTCCGGGGACACGTCCACGACTTTGGCGCGGAACAACTGTACGGTCTCCAGCACCTGGCTGCGGACCGTGGCGTCCGCGCGCACCTTCACCAGCAGCAGTTCGCGCCGCACGGCGGTGGCCGGTTCGAGCTCCACGATCTTGATCACGTTCACCAGCTTGTTGAGCTGTTTGGTGACCTGTTCCAGGGGCAGTTCGTCGACGGACACGACGATCGTCATGCGCGACACGTCCGGGTGCTCGGTCGGTCCGACGGCGAGCGACTCGATGTTGAAGCCACGGCGGGAGAACAGGCCGGCGACCCGCGCCAGGACACCGGGCTTGTTCTCGGTCAGCACGCTGAGCGTGTGGGAGCTCATCAGATGTCCTCGTCGTTGCGATCCTCGTCGGCGGGCCGACGCTAGATGTCCTCGTCGAACAGGGGGCGAATGCCGCGCGCGGCCATGATCTCGCTGTTACCGGTGCCCGTCGCGACCATCGGCCACACCTGGGCGTCCTTGCCGACGACGAAGTCGATCACCACGGGCTGGTCGTTGACCTCCATGGCGGCCTTGATTGTCGCGTCGACGTCGTCCTTGGACTCGCAGCGCAGGCCCACGCAGCCCAGCGCCTCGGCCAGCAGCTTGAAGTCGGGGATGCGGTGCTTGTGGGTGCCCAGGTCGGTGTGCGAGTACCGGCCGTCGTAGAACAGGTTCTGCCACTGGCGGACCATGCCCAGGTTGCCGTTGTTCATCACGGCCACCTTGATCGGCGCGCCCTCGATGGCGCAGGTGGCGAGTTCCTGATTGGTCATCTGGAAGCAGCCGTCACCATCGATCGCCCAGACCGTACGGTCGGGGTTCGCTACCTTGGCACCCATGGCCGCAGGAACGCCGTAGCCCATGGTGCCTGCACCGCCCGAGTTCAGCCAGGCCATCGGGCGCTCGTACTTGATGAACTGTGCCGCCCACATCTGATGCTGGCCGACACCGGCCGCGTAGATCGCCTCCGGACCGCTCAGCTGTCCGATGCGCTCGATGACGTACTGGGGAGACAGCTGTCCATCCGTCGGCATGTCGTAGCCCAGCGGGTACTGCTTGCGCAGTGCGTCCAGACGCGTCCACCACTCGCTGAGGTCGTGGGGAGCAGCGAGCTGCTTCACGGCATCCGCGTACGCGGCGGTGAGGTCGGCGATGACATCCTTGGCATCGCCGACGATTGGGACATCCGCAATCCGGATCTTGGAGATCTCGGCGGGGTCGATATCGACGTGCACGACCTTGGCGTCTGGGGCGAAGTCGCTGACCTTGCCCGTCACGCGATCGTCGAATCGCGCACCGAGCGATACCAGCAGGTCGCTCTCCTGGATTCCGAGCACCGCCGGAACGCTGCCGTGCATGCCCGGCATCCCGAGGTGCTGCTTGTGTGAGTCGGGGAAGGCTCCTCGAGCCATCAGCGTGGTGACAACGGGAGCACCGATCGCCTCCGCGAGCGCGAGAAGTTCCTTGTCAGCGCCAGAACGGATGACGCCGCCGCCCACATAGAGGATGGGTCGCTTCGCCTCGGCGAGCAGCTGGGCTGCCGCCTGGATCTGCTTGCCGTGCGCCTTCGTGACCGGTCGATACCCGGGCAGGTCGACCTTGGGCGGCCAGATGAACGGCGCGTACTGCTGCTGCGCATCCTTGGTGACGTCGACGAGGACTGGGCCGGGGCGTCCGGTGGTTGCGATTTGGTAGGCGGCGACCAGCGTTGCCGGCACGTCCGCGGCATCCGTCACGAGGAACGAGTGCTTGGTGATCGGCATGGTGATGCCGACGATGTCGACCTCCTG
>DASXCQ010000074.1:0-41483 GCA_036491115.1 Pseudonocardiaceae bacterium | reverse complement strand
AAAGCCACCTCCTCGTCGCGCTCGGCGTCGCCGCCGTCGCGGCCGGACACCGAGTCCGCTACTTCACCGCCGCCGACCTCGTGGAGACCCTCTACCGCGGCCTGGCCGACAACAGCGTCGGCCGAGTGATCGACACCCTGCTACGCAACGACCTGATCATCTGTGACGAGGTGGGGTTCGCGCCGTTGGACGACACCGGCGCGCAGTTGCTGTTCCGCTTCGTCGCCGCGGCCTACGAACGCCGTGCCCTGGGCATCGCCAGCCACTGGCCCTTCGAGTCCTGGGGCCGGTTCCTGCCCGAACACACCACCGCTGTCAGCCTGCTCGACCGGCTGCTGCACCACGCCAACATCGTCGTCACCGACGGCGAGTCCTACCGCATGCGCGAAGCCCGAGCGAAGGGAGACCCCACCCACAAGAAACGCTGATCAACCCCGTGAGGACTTTTAGTTGGCCACCAGCGGGGACCACAACTTGGCCGTTGACATGCGACCGCCACGGTAATCGTCCGAGCAATCCCAGCCAGACTCCGTGGGATCTGGTGTTAGCAGCACCGATCACCGAAGTCGATCAAGCCGACGAGATACGCAGCGGCCACCCTTGATCGCTTGTCCATGGTTCTGTCCATGAACTCCAGCGAACGAGCCCTCTCCGGCGACGGTTTCATTGTTTCTAGGAGGCATACGCCCAGGTGAGCGTGCTATGCCACGGTCCGTAGTCGATTTAGGTTCCAGCCAGTGAGGGTTCGACTCCCTTCGGCCCCACTCGCTCTGGGTGACCCTGCTCGGTTGCTCCGCAACCTTCGCCGGGTCGCTCGTCGTGTTTTCTGGGGGCGACCCCCAGACCCCCGGCCCGCTGCGCGTCAGGCTGCGGTTCGCATTGTGTTGCGTCAGGCCCACAATCACTGACCAGCCGTACTTTGCTCGCGTGGCCCAGCCAGTCGATCTTTGGGTGCGAGTTTGGGCATTGGAGGTTCCGATGTTTCGGTCATGACCCGAACTCGGCTTGTTACTCCCAGCGCCTGGCCGAGGGTACCCATCGGCCCTGGCCGACATCACCCGTCACCAATGGGTCAATGAATGCTTCGATTGCGAGGACGATCTCGTGGAGTTCGGCAGGTAGGTGGTCTCCGTCAGGCCCGAGACGACGGCGGAACGCGCTGTATGCACTCTGCCGAACGGCAGAGAACTCGCCGACAACGGCAGACAAGGGAACCAACTGCACGTCACGGTAGTTAGCGGTTGCATCAAGCGCGGCCCGAACAGTTTCGGATGAGAGTGCATGGCGCCCGGTGAGTGTATAGAGATCAACGTAGTCGCGGACCCGAGTGTTCGCTTCGCCTAAAGAGACAGCTGTGCTGATCTTCTCGGCAAGTACCGTTTCGATCGGATAGCCGAATAGCACCGTAGCCGCTCGGCCAGGACGCTGCGACGGAAACGCAACACGCTGAGGAGCTGGCGTGACTGGATCGCCGAAGTTTATGTCCAGCTTCAGCCTGACCGTGGCGGTCGAGACACGAGCCGTCATCGAGACACGTGTTCCCGCGTACAAGTCGCCCTCCCGGATCGACTCCGCAGAAATCGTATCGACCAGAAACTCGACCCCGTCTTCCTCTTCCGCGGCTGTCTGGGCGATCTCACGCACACAGGCGAGAACCGCAGCTTCGTCATTGGGTAGGCGACGCGCGAGCAGGTCGGCATCCGCAGTCGGCCGTCGGGCATCGAGAACAGCCAACAACATTCCACCTTTGAGCACAAACATGTCGGCATACGATGATATGGCCAGCCTCGCAAGCCACCGCTCCAAGACATACAACGTCAACAGCTCCTGCGTGCCCCGACGTTCTCGACGTGCCCGATTCTGCAGATCCAGGTACGCTCGACCACCCGCAGTGTCCTTCGTCGGCCGATTCATTCCGCGCTTGCCACATCCAGTGCCATCCGTACTGGGCCCAATACATTCAAGGACCGCGCCATACTCAGCAGCTCGCCCGGACGAGCTTGCCGTCGACGCAAGTAGCGTTTTAGCGCCCCCAGGGCGAGAGATTCGCCCAATCTTTGCCGCAGCCTCATCAAATCGATCACAGTACGTTCGGCGCTGTAGATTCGGACAGGCTCACTGGGTGCCGCATCAACCGACGACAGTCCAAGCTCGAATGTCTCGTCATCGAAGCGAAAGACCTCTGTAGGTGGATAGCTGATCCGAGGAGGCCGTTGGGCTCGCCCAACCGCGACCTGGACAGCTCTGGGCAGCTCATCGGTCAGGTCATGGACGACAAGCGCCGATACACAGCAGACAACCCCCTTGGGAACGCGAGTCCCAACCGCGAGCAGGTCAGGCCAACTCGGCACGGGAGCGTCTGCCCTCCGAAAGACGCCACGAGACAGCTCATACACCTGCCCGCTGTCGCGGAGCTGGTAGAGGTCGCGCGGGTGCCAGCCAAGTTCACGCACGGTACGCGTCGTGAAGGTGGGAGGTAGATCATCCAGCGCTAGCACCATGGATAAGAGTGTAGCCATGTCGAGCACTCCTGGCGGCACTTCTATCCAGACCGCATCTCATCCTGCCTGATCACGGTCCACCACCCATCCATGGTTCTGTCCATGAACTCATGCCATGCTTCCACGGCACCGGTTCTGTACCCACCAGGAGACAAACGCCCAGGTCAGCCGACCGAGCCACAGTCTGTAGTCGATTTAGGTTCCAGCCAGTAGGAGTTCGACTCCCCTCGGTGCCGCCTGCCACGGCGAAGGGACCACCGTTTTCCATGAGCTAGGGACCAGCTCGGGCCGGCGGTCGCGGGCCGTGCGTTGATGGTGGTCCAGTCGGTGGAAATGGTCGCGGACGGGACCGTCACCAGCCACCTGGTGCCGCAGCCACAGCTCGACGGGCAGTGAGACGAGGCCGGCCGGCTCCGCTTCGGCGCGAGCCGGACTGTTACTCGTCTTCAGCGCATTTCTCGGCGGTCAGTCGAAATCGACCGGAGTGGCCATAGTCCAGCGACAACGAAGCCGCGTCGATTCGACGGACGACGACCCTCGACGTTTCTGCCCCGGTTTCACCCGTGACGAGTTCGTCGATGATCTGCTCGATGATGTCCGACTCGGTGGTCCGCATGGCTGTCAGCTCACCGCCATGCGGGCAGGCCAGGCAGGTACATGTGCGGATGCACAACCACCGCGCTGTTGTCGGATCCACGCAGCACGTACTTCCGCCGGCCCACGGCCTTGAAGCCGCGCTCCACCATCGCCGGCGTCAGGTTGGGGTGGAAGAAGGTCGTTGAACGCGCATCACTCGGGTCACCGGAGAAGCCAGGACTCACCGGCGAACTTTAACCGTCCCCACCGACGAACGTCGGACGGTAACGAACACCGAACCGGATCGCGATGTGCTTGGCGACTCCCCGTACCAGGAGGCGCACGATGCCACGTCGCTTCAACCCGCCGCCGAACTGGCCAGCCGTGCCAGCTGGCTGGTCACCGCCACCCGACTGGAAACCGCCGGCCAATTGGCCTGTGCCTCCCCCGTCGTGGCAGTTCTGGGTGCAGGGCACCGACGGGCAGGAACCGCATCCGAAATCGGATATGTCGGATGGTTCGGAATCCTTGAACGACAGTGGGCATGTCGGTGTTTTTGGCGCTCGGAAGCGGCTCCGGGAGATCGAGGCAGAGTTACGGACTGCCAAGGACGACAACCGCGGACTACGGCGAGCCCTGCAGGACGCACACGCCCAGAACGCCGATCTCGTGGCCAGGCTGGAGCGATTCGCAACCGACTACGCGAGGCTCCGCGGCGCGGACGCGGTCGCGCTGGACATGGAGATTCGCGACACCCGTGCGCGGTTGGCGCAGCTCACCGGCCAGTACGCCGATGAGCAGGCCGCCATCGCGCGCCGTCGGTCAGAGATCCAGGCCGGCCTCAACGCGGTTCGGCAGGAACACGAGCAGGCCAAGCTGGAACTGCTGACCGCACGTCACATGATCGTCGAGACCCAGGAACTGGCACTACTCCAAGAGGCCGGGATATACGAGTACAAGCATCCGCTCGCCGACTCCGTCGCCTACAAATCGGCGCTCGCCCAACTCAAGGACGGGATCAAGTCCTGCGCCAGGAACAACGGCGCCATCAACGCGACGACGAACTGGACCGTGAACAACTCACGGGTCGAAGGCGAGCGCATGGTTCGCGACTTCTCCAAGCTGATGCTGCGGGCCTACAACGCCGAAGCCGACAACTGCGTACGATTCATGAAGCCACACAGGCTCGACACCTCGATCGATCGGTTGAACAAGACCCGCGAGACGATCTGCAGGCTCGGCAGGACGATGGACATCAACATCTCCGATCGCTATCACGTCCTTCGGCTCCAGGAACTCGCACTGACCGCCGACCACCTGGCCAAGGTGGAGGAGGAGAAGGAACGGGTCCGAGCCGAGCGCGAACGGCAACGGGACGAGAAGCAGGCACGGCTCGAATTCGAGCGGGAAAAGACGCGGCTGGCGAAGGAGATGTCGCACTGGCAGAACGTCCGCACCAGATGGTTGTCGGCGGGCGACACCGCGAAACTCGACCAGGCCGATGCCAAGCTGGCGGAGATCGACGACGCGATCAGGAGCGTGGAGGCACGCGAGGCCAACATCCGTACCGGCTGGGTCTACGTGATCTCCAATGTGGGCTCGTTCGGGGAGAACGTGGTAAAGATCGGTCTGACGCGAAGGCTGGATCCGCTGGAGCGGGTGCGTGAACTTGGTGACGCCTCGGTCCCGTTCAAGTTCGACGTGCACGCCCTCATCTTTGACTCCGACGCCGTGGGCCTGGAAACGACGCTGCACCAACGGCTGGCTGAGCGGCGGGTCAATCGGGTCAATCTGCGCCGCGAGTTCTTCTTCGCGACGCCCACGGACGTGCTCCAGGTCCTCCGGGAGCTCAAGCTGGCGGACAACGTCGTGGACTACGTCGATGAGCCCGAGGCATTGGAGTGGCGGACGAGTCGACAGCTGTCGGATGACGGTCGGGTGGCGGAGGGTGTGCCGTCGATGGTGAGCTGAGATCCCACAGCGGGAAGTCGTTGTGTCATGGGGCGTCAGCCCGGTGGGTAGCGCAGCCGCCAGACCCGGGAGGTCGGTGGGTTCGGGCCGAACTCGGCGATCGCGTCCCGGGTCAGGGCGATGATGACGTCACGCAGTTCCAGATCGCGCAGCAACGGTTCCGGGATGGCGGCGACGCCGGATCAGGTCGTCGCCGCCCTTGGCGATTCCGTCCAGTTCGTCGGTGATGCGGGAATTGTTGGCGTCGTGGTCGTCGGCGGCCCTGGTGAGTTTGGTGCCGGTGTCGTGCAGCAGATCCTGGTATGCCCTGGCGAAGTCCCCGCCGACGGACTTGCCGATCCGCTCCGCGCCGTCCTCGACGGCCTCGGCGATCTCGTCAGCCATTCCCCGTCCGGTGATGTGGTGGGTCAGGTGAAGTTGAGGGACGACAGGTTCGCGGTGAACGTCTGCGCGTGTCCGGCGACGGTCTGCGCGTGGTCGTGGAATCTCTTGGCCTGTTCGCGCACCTCGTCGGGCGTGATCTGGAAGCCGCCGCCCGCGCCGCCGGTGCTGGTGCCCAGGGCGCCCTGGACGGCCGAGTACACCAGGCCGTCGACCGCCTTGCCGACCACGGCGATCAGTGGCTGCACACCAGCCTCGATGATCTTGCCGATGACGTACTGGGTCAACTCCTGCTCCAGGAAGCTGACCGCCTTCCGCGCGCCGGCGATGATCGCCGCCTTCGCTGCCTCGGCCAGCCCGAACGTGAACACCGCTGCCGCCTGGTCGGCGACGAACGACGCGGCCAACACCGCCAGTTCGGCGATCGCAGCGGTCTTCATGCCGACGATCGTGTCGGCCCCCACGTCCAGCGCGGTGGCCAGCACGTGCAACCGTCCACCAGTTCCGTCATGTGGCTCGATGACATCTGTGACCACTTGGCGAACAGAGCGTCGTAGGACGAGCCCTGGTAGGACTGCCCCACCTGCTGGATGGTCTGAGTGGCACTGTCGTGCGCCGAGCTGGTGTTGTCGGCGAAGTCCCGGACGTGCTGCCCGAACTCGCGGACGGCGTCCTCATTGATGTTGGGCCAGGTGATGCCGATGAACTGCAGGAAATCGGCGACTGGCCCGGGTAACTCGATCGCCATGGGGGAATGGTAGCGAGGATTCGTTGGCCGATCGGGCGGATTGTTCAGACGTGGGTCAGTTTCGCGATCGCGTACAGGCGGGGTAGGTCGTTGATCGTCATTCGGCGGTAGGCCAGTTCGACGACGCCGTGGCGTTGCAGGTCGCGGAGTTGTTCCTCCACCGTGCGGCGGGCCATGCCGGCCAGGGAGCCGAGTTCGGCCTGGGTGAGGCAGTCGGGCAACTCCATGCGACCGCCGGCGTCGCGGCGGCCGATGGTGTCGGACAGTTCGACGAGCACGCGGGCCAGGCGGCAGGGCACCGGCAGGACATGGTCGGCGCGGCGGCGGTTGGCCTCGCGCAGCCGTTCGGTGATCATCTGGGTCACCGCGAGGTGGGCGTCCGGCTGGGAGCGCAGGAAGTCGCGGAACACGTGGGCGTCGATGAGCCGTACGACGGTCACGCCGCAGGTGATCACGTTCGCCGGGCTGGTCATCCGGTACACGGCGGTGAGCTCGTCCGCGAGATCGCCGGCTCGCGCTACCCCCAGAAGTGCGAGCCGGCCGTCCTCGGAAGAGGTGACCACCTTCGCGGTGCCGGACAACAGCAGCACCGCCCGGTCAGCGCGCTCACCGTGCCTGACGATGGGATGGTTGCGCGGGTACTCCCGTTCCACCCCGATGTCGAGAAGTTCGTCACGCACCTCGGGCCGCAACCGCCCCAACAGGGTGGCTGACGCCCAGGACGGCCTGCTGCGCAGCGTAGTGACGTGGGTAGTGATGGTCGCCTCCCGCTCTTGTCGACCCGGTGGGCGAGCATCACTGTGATCCGTGGCGTCCCCGGGCACCACATCCCAGTACGGAATTGGGCCCGTCTTTCCCGTCGGCGGCCACGGCGGCCAGCAGCAGGTCCAGGCACGCCGGGCAGGGCACCACGACCTTGCGATAGGAGGTGAGGACCACCCGTTGTCTCTTGAACTCGCGCAGCGCCTTGTTCACGGTGACCTCGGCGGCGTGCGCGAGTTGGGCGATCTCGGCCTGGCTGAGCGGGATGACGGTGGCGTCGTCGAACTCGCCGACCAGTGACCGCACCAGTTTCAGCACCCGCAGTGGCACCGAGTCGCTGCGGATGTCGCGGTTGCTGGCGTCGGACTGGCGCAGCCGGTCGGCCAGGCTCCTGGCGATCTCCATGCCGACCCTGGGGTAGTCGCGCAGGTAACTGTCGAACCGCTCCCACGCCACGCTGCTGGCCGCCACGTCGTTCACCGCGACCACGGACGCCGAGCGCGGGCTGCCGTCGAGATAGGACATCTCGCCCAGCAGGCTGCCGGTGGTGCGGATGCCCACCAGGTGCTCGTTGCCCTGCTCCTCCTGCATGACCACCTTCACCTGGCCGGCGTGGATCAGCAGGACGAAACCGTCGTCGGCCCGGTCGCCGTCGGTGAGCAGGGGCTGGCCGGGCCGATAGGTGGCGTAGCGGCCGCGGCCCAGCAGTGCGGTCCGCTCCGCCGGGGTGAGCCGCCCGATGAACGAATCGGGTGGCCATGTCCCTTCTGGTCCCGTGCCCCGCATGTGTCTCACCTCGCCACCACTACGGGTAGCACACAGCGGGGTGGCAGAGCGTTACGCCGAACGCGCACATTTGGGTCTGATCACTCAGCGTCACCGGCCCGGGCGAGTGGGAATCGGACCTCGTTGCGCTCGATCTTGGCCTCGGCGGCGGCCAGCAGGTCGACGCCGAGCACGTCGGCCAGCCGGACCAGGTAGATCAGCACATCGGCGAGTTCGTCCAGGATGTCGGCGGACAATTCCAGGTCATTCATCGCCGTCGCGGCTTGTTCCGGTGTCAACCACTGGAACAGCGCGGTCAGTTCACCCACCTCACCGCTCAGCGCCATGACGAGGTTTTTGGGCGTGTGGAACGGTTCCCAGTCGCGGATCGCGGCGAACGACCGCAGCCTGGCCTGCAGGCGCGTCAGGTCCATGCGCCACGTCTACCACGTGCCAGACCGATATCCTCGACCCATGGCGGACGGCGTGATCGTCACCACCCTGGCCACGTCGGACGACGGCACCCGGATCGGGTTCCGCACCGCCGGCAGCGGGCCGGGTCTCGTGGTCCTGCACGGCAGCCTGCGCGCCGCCCAGCACTACCGCACCCTGTCCGACGCGCTGGCCGCCGACTTCACCGTGCACACGGTGGACCGCAGGGGCCGGGGCCACAGCGGCGCGCAGGGCGACGGGTACGACGTCGACGCCGAGTGCGCCGACCTGGCGGCCGTGCTCGCGCACACCGGCGCGAGCATGGTGTTCGCCCACAGCTACGGCGGGCTGGTCGCGCTGGAGACGGTGCTCCGCCGGCCGGACGCGCGCATCGAGCGGCTGGCCGTCCAGGAACCGGCCCTGTCGATCGACGGCGCCATCTCCGCCGACTGGCTGCCCGACCTGGAACGGGCGATCGCCCAGGACCGCACGGCGGACGGCGTGCTGGCCATCATGATGGGCCTGGACCTGGCGGGCGAGCTGCGGCGGGTGCCGGTCCGCCTGCGCACGGCGGTGCTGCGCGGGATGTTGCAGGGCGAGATGCTGGACGAGATGCGCGCACTGCTGCCCACCGTGGCACCGGAGGTGCGGGTGGCGATCGGCCTCGACTCGTCCGGTGAGCGCTACGCGGGCGTGGGCACGGACACGCTGTTGCTGGCCGGCGAGCGCAGCCCGGGGTACCTGCGCGAGGTCACCACCCTGCTGACCGCGACGCTGCCGAGGGCGACGACGGTGACCATCACGAACGCGGGCCACAACGCGCCGGACATGGAGCAGCCGCTGGCGGTCGCCGAAGCGTTGCGGGCCTATTTCACATGAGCCGGAGAAGCGATCCGGTGCGGGCCAGGGTCGAGGTGGGCACCGGGATCGCCGAAGTGGTCAGCGATCCGGACCTGCCGGGCGGGCGCACCCTGCTCGTCGACGGCACGCCACAGTCCCATGTGGACCTCGATGATCCGGCGCACCTGGTGTTCGAGTACGTCCGGCGGATCGGGCACGTGGTCGACCTGTTGCCGGCCGGCCCGTTGCGGGCGCTGCACCTGGGCGGCGGCGGACTGACCCTGCCGCGCTACGTGGCCGCCACCCGGCCCGGTTCCGGTCAGCAGGTGGTCGAGGTGGACGGTGCGCTGCTGGACCTGGTGCGCCGAGAACTGCCGCTGGGGCGGTCGGTCAAGATGCGGCTGCGCACCGGGGATGCCCGGGACGTGCTGGCCACGGTGCCGGCCGGGGCGTTCGACCTGCTGGTGGTGGACGTGTACGCGGCCGGGCGGATGCCGGCCCGACTGGCGTCGGTGGAGTTCGCCGGGCTGGCCGCGCGGGCGTTGCGGCCGACCGGCGTGCTGGTGGTGAACCTGGCCGACGGCGGTGTGCTGCGGTTCGCCCGCGCGCAGGTGGCCACCGTGGGCACCGCGTTCGACCGGCTGGCGCTGCTGGCCGACCCGACCGTGCTGGCGGGCAGGCGGTTCGGCAATCTGGTGCTGGTGGCGGCCGGGGCGGACCTGCCGGTGCGCGGCTATACGAGCCGGACCGCGTCCGATCCGTTCCCCGGCCGGGTGATACACGGCGCCGACCTGGACCGGTTCACCTCGGGCGCCGCCCCGGTGGCCGACGCGGACGCCGTCGGGTCGCCGCCCACGCCCGGGTCCCTGTTCACCGGTTGAGCGCTACTCTCGGCGCATGGCGACCCTCACGCTGGCCGAACGCGTCTACCTGCTGGGTCAGGACGGACGCACCGCGGACCTGGCCACCATCGTGCGGGCCGCGGTGCTGACCGACCTGAGCATGCGGGAGTGCCTCGTGGACGAGGACGGCACCGTGCGGCCGTCGCCGACCAAACGGACCGGCGACACGGTGCTGGACGGTGTGCTCCGCTCGATGGGTGAGGACAAGCCGCGCAGTTGGCGCGGCTGGATGCGCAAGGGCAAGAAGCCGACGCTGGCCGCGGTGCGCGACCGGTTGGCGGGCAGCGGGATGATCACCACGGAGTCGGCACGGACCTTGGGGGTGTTCCCGACGACGAAGGTCACCGCCGATCCGGCGCGGCTCGAACAGCAGCGGTCCGAGGTCTGGAACGCCATTCGGAGCGACGGGCCGGTGTCCACAGCGGACGCGACGCTGGTCGCACTGGTGGCGGTCGGCGAGGTGGGCAACGTGCTGTCCCGGCAGGACCGCCACCAGCACAGCGCCCGGATCGCCGAGTTCACCGAGCATGGCGGGGCCGCCGTGCCCGCATTGCGGCATGTGTTGCGGCAGATCAAGCTGGCCAGGGCGGGCGCCTACGCGAGCGGTGGCTGACCGACCTACCGTGGGGTATGGCCAGAACGTGACTCGCGAGTAATGATGGTCGGCATGAGCACCGCGGAAGTGGACACGAGCGCACAACCGTCGCCGACGTTCGACTCGCTGGACCCCAACACCGGCGACGTCGTGGCGAGCCACGCCGTGCACAGCGCGGCGGACGTGGCGGCAGCCGTGGACCGGGCCAGGATCGCCGCCACCTGGTGGTCGGAGCTCGGGTTCGCCGGCCGCGCCCAACGCCTGCGCGCCTGGGCCGGGGTACTGACCCGGCGGATGCCACAGCTAGCCGAGTTGGTGCACGCCGAGACGGGCAAGCCGCATGCCGACGCGCAGCTGGAGATCGTCCTTGCCATCGAGCACGTGTCGTGGGCCAGCAAGCACGCGGCCAAGGTGCTGGGCAGGCACCGCCGCTCGCCGGGGCTGCTGATGGCCAACTACGCGGCCACCGTGGAGTACGAACCGCTGGGTGTGGTGGGCGTGATCGGGCCGTGGAACTACCCGGTGTTCACGCCGATGGGTTCGATCGCCTATGCGCTGTCCGCCGGCAACGCCGTGGTGTTCAAGCCGAGCGAGTACACCCCCGGGGTGGGCGCATGGCTGGCCGCGACGCTGGCCGACGTGGTGCCGGAGCAGCCGATCCTGCAGGTGGTCACCGGTTTCGGTGAGACGGGTGCCGCGCTGTGCCGGTCGGGCGTGGACAAGTTGGCGTTCACCGGTTCGGCCGCGACGGGCCGCCGGGTCATGGCCGCGTGCGCGGAAACCCTGACGCCCGTGGTGATCGAGGCCGGTGGCAAGGACTCGCTGCTGGTCGATGCGGACGCCAACGTGGACGCCGCGGCCGACGCGGCGGTATGGGGCGGCATGTCCAACGCCGGCCAGACCTGTGTCGGCGTGGAGCGGGTGTACGTGCACGAGCAGGTGTACGACGCGTTCGTGAGCAAGGTGGTCGAGAAGACCGACGGCCTGCGGGCCGGTTCGGACGCCACCGCGAAGATCGGCCCGATCACCATGCCCAGCCAGTTGCGGATCATCGCCGACCACATCGCGGACGCGCTGGAACGCGGTGGCACGGCGGTGCGCGGCGGGGCGGACTCGGTCGGCGACCGGTTCGTGCAGCCGACCGTGCTGGTGGACGTGCCCGAGGACTCGAAGGCCGTCACCGACGAGACGTTCGGCCCGACGCTGACCATCGCCAAGGTGCGCGACATGGACGAGGCGGTGGCCAGGGCCAACGCCACCCGCTACGGCCTGGGCAACACCGTGTTCTCGAAGGCGCATGGCATGGAACTGGCCAAGCGGCTGCGGTCGGGCATGGTCGCGGTGAACTCGGTGATCAGCTTCGCGGGCATTCCGAGCCTGCCGTTCGGCGGTGTCGGCGACTCCGGTTTCGGCCGGATCCACGGACCGGACGGCCTGCGTGAGTTCTCCCGGTCGAAGGCGATCGCCCGGCCGCGCTTCCGTGCGCCGCTCAACCTGACCACATTCTCCCGGCCGGAGAAAGCGGACAAGATGGTGGCGACCCTGATGACCTTGCTGCACGGGAAAAGGTGACGCCGAACAGATATCAACGCACACCCTTCGGCGGTTGTAAGGTGGCCGGGCGGTTTCGGCGCCGAGCAGTGAGGTGTGCGCATGACGGACGACGCGAGCTGGATCCCGGACGAGATCAACGTCGAGGTGCCCAGCGCCGCGCGGGTGTACGACTACCTGCTCGGCGGTGGGCACAACTTCGCCGCGGACCGGGCGGTCGGCGAGGTGGTGTTGAAGGTCCAGCCGCAGGGTAGGCAGATCGCCACCTCCAACCGGGCGTTCCTCAGCCGTGCCGTGCGGTATCTGGTGGATCAGGGCATCACGCAGTTTCTCGACCTGGGTTCGGGAATCCCGACCGTCGGCAATGTGCACGAGGTGGCGCAGCAGGCCAATCCGGACTGCCGCGTGGTGTACGTGGACTACGATCCGGTGGCCGTGGCGCACAGCCAGTTGATGTTGCGGGGCAACGAGAACGCCGCGGTGATCGACGCCGACCTGACCCAGCCCGAACAGGTGCTCGACTCGCCGACGCTGCGTACGCTGATCGATTTCGACGAACCGGTCGGGCTGCTCATGGTGGCGGTGTTCCATTTCGTGGCGGACGACAGGCATCCGACGCGGATCGTCGGGAAATACCGGTCCGTCCTGCCGGCCGGCAGCTTTGTCGTGTTGTCGCATCTGACCGCCGACCAGATGCCCGGCGAGAGCGACGGTGTCGTCGAGGCGATGCGCAACAGCCGGGATCCGATGTATTTCCGTAGCTATGCCGAGATCCTGCCCCTGTTCGAGGGTTTCGACCTCGTGCCACCGGGCGTGGTGGCCGCGTCGCAGTGGCACAGCGAGGTCGCGGGTGGCGAGCAGGAGGGCATCTACGCGGGGGTCGGCCGCAAGATCTGAACGCCGCTTGACAGGTAGGATATTCCCTACCTATTGTCCCGTGCCATGGCTGTCACCCAGGTACGTCTGCTGTCCCTGCCCGTCACCGACCAGGACCGCGCCAAGCGGTTCTACGTGGACACCCTCGGCTTCGACCTCGTCGCCGACAACCCGATGCCGGACGGCCGGTGGGTGCAGGTGGCACCGAAGGGTGCCGACACGTCCATCACGCTGGTCACCTGGTTCGCCGCCATGCCGCCCGGTTCGGTGCAGGGCCTGGTGCTGGAGACCGACGACCTGGACGGCGACGTCGCGACGTTCACCGCGCGCGGTGTGCCCATCGAGGGCGACGTCCAGCAGGTGCCGTGGGGCCGGTTCGTCACCTTCGACGATCCGGACGGCAACGGGATCGTGTTGCAGGCCAGCGCAGGTGGCTGAGCAGCAGCCGGACGTGTTCGCCGCGGTCGCCAGTCCGATCCGGCGCCGGCTGCTGGGGCTGCTCGCCGATCGGGGGCCGTTGCCGGTGCAGGACCTGGCCGGGCACTTCGAGATGCGCAGGCCCAGCGTGTCCGAACACCTCAAGGTGCTCAAGGACGCCGGCCTGGTGACCGAGCAGCGATCCGGCCGGCAGCGGCTGTACCGGCTGCGCGCCGAACCGTTGGCCGACATCGCCGACTGGCTCTCGCCCTACGAGCAGTTCTGGCGCGGCAAGCTCACCAACCTGCGCGACCTGCTGGACAGCACAGAGGACACGGAGGACAACGGATGACCGACACCGCCATCGAGATCGACCAGTATCTCGCCCACCCGCCGGCGAAGGTCTGGCACGCCCTCACCGACCCGGACCTGCTCGCGACCTGGTTGATGCCCAACGACTTCCGGCCCGTCGTCGGTCACCGGTTCACCTTCCGCACCGATCCCCGGCCGGGCCAGGAGTTCGACGGCGTCGTGCACTGCGAGGTGGTCGAGCTGGAACCGGAGCGGCTGCTGCGGATCGCCTGGCGCGGCGGCCGGCTGGACACCACCGTCACCTGGACGCTGCGCCCGGAAGGCCGTGGCACCAGGCTGTTCCTGGAGCACGCCGGTTTCGACCCGGCCGATCCGGTGCAGCGGCAGGCGTGGACCGTCATGGGCGGCGGCTGGCGCTCCCATGTGTTGGCCGCACTGGAGAAGCTGCTGGCCGGAGCTAGCCCGCGTTCTTGATCAGGTCCGCCGCCTTCTCCGCGATCATGATGGTGGGCGCGTTCGTGTTGCCGCGCACGATCTTCGGCATCACCGACGCGTCCACCACGCGCAGTCCGGTCACGCCGCGCACCCGCAGTTCCGGGTCCACCACGGCCAGCTCGCCGCTGCCCATCGCGCACGTGCCCACCGGGTGGTAGAGCGTCTGGGTCTCCCGCCGGACGTGCTCGCCGAGTTCGTCGTCGGTCAGGCCGTCGAGGTGGTCGGGCATGCTGGGTGACGCGAGGAACTTGCCGATCGCCGGCTGCTTGCCGATGTCGATGGCCATCTTGAGGCCGGCGATCATCGCGTCCCAGTCGGCGGGATCGGCATAGTAGGCCGGATCCATCGCCGGCCGCCACGACGGATTGGCCGACCGCAGCCGCAACTCGCCCCGGCTGGCCACGTCCACCACCGTCACCGCGGCCGTGAACCCACGACCGGTCGGCTCGTGCAGGCCGTTGTCGGTGAACAGGGTCGGCACCGCGATGAACTGGATGTCCGGCGCGTCCAGTTCGGACCGGGTGGCGGTGAAACCACCGGACTCGCCGACGTTGGACGCCAGCGGGCCGCGACCGGCGATCTGCCACTGCATCAGGCGGGCCGGCGACTGGTAGTCGGTCAGGTCGGTGGTGCCCTTGGTGAACCAGACGATCCCGGCCGCCGGGTGGTCGTGCAGGTTGGCGCCCACACCGGGCAGCCCGACGGCGACGTCGATGCCGTGCTCCCGCAGGTGTGTCGCCGGGCCGATGCCGGACAGCATCAGCAACTGCGGCGAGTTGATCGCGCCACCGGACAGCAGCACCTCGCGGTCGACCGTGGCGACCCGCTCCTGGCCGTCCTGCAGGTAGGTCACGCCAACGGCTCGGTCGCCCGCCAGCACGATCTGGCTGGCCAACGCGTTGGTCGCCACGGTGAGGTTGGGCCGCTTGAGCGCCGGGCGCAGGTAGGCGTCCGCCGTGGACCAGCGCCTGCCGTTGTGGCAGGTCACCTGGTACTGGCCGACGCCGTCCTGGGTGTCACCGTTGAAGTCGTCGGTGGGCTTGAGACCCCACGCCACCGCGCTGTCCACCCAGGCGGAGCTCAGCTCGTGGGTGTAGCGCCGGTCCTCGACGAACAGCGGGCCGTCGTTGCCGTGCAGCGGGCCGGTCAGCCGGAGGTTGTGCTCGGCACGGCGGAAGTAGGGTAGTACGTCGTCGTAGCCCCAGCCGGTGGCGCCGTGCTCGTCGCGCCAGCCGTCGTAGTCGGCGGCGTTGCCCCGGATGTAGATCATCGCGTTCATCGACGAGCAGCCGCCGAGCGCCTTCATCCTGGGCCAGTAGGTGGTGCGGCCACCGAGGTGCTTCTGTTCGGTGGTCTCGTAGTTCCAGTCCCAACGGGTCTTGAACAGCGACGAGAACGCGGCCGGGATGTGGATCTCGTCGGCGTCGTCGCTCCCGCCCGCCTCCAGCAGCAGCACGGTGACGTCCGGCTGCTCGGTCAGCCGGTTGGCCAGCACGCAACCAGCGCTGCCGGCACCGATGACGACATAGTCGTATGCGGAGCGTTCCGGCATCAGGACCTCCTTGTCGCGACCCGTGCGGCCAGTGTTGTCGCCACCGGCGGGCCGAGGCAAGCGCTGGCGTCCGACACGTGTCACATCCGATCGCCGACTCGTCACACCAACGCCCCGACCAGCGCGAACCTGGCGTTGGCCGCATGAGCGAAACCGCCGTCGACTTTCGGTCCGTCACCAAGAACTTCGGTCAGGTCACCGCCCTGGACGGCCTGGACCTGACCGTGCGGCGCGGCGATGTGGTGGCACTGCCGGCTCCACCTGTCCGGGGGAACGGTGCGCAACTATCTGTCATCGGCAATCCGAAAACCGGCGCCAGAAAACGGTGGGAGGCGGCCAGGGTGGCGACCGACAACGGCTGGCCGTAGCGGGAACTACCCACCCGAGCGTCATGATCATGCCACGATTCACGCAGCCACGCGCTATCGTCATGGCGCCCGAAGAAAATTGGGCTACGGAGGTTTCGATGGAGCCGGCTCCCCACGTGAACGCCGACGTGCCGGACCAGGCAGAGCTGGCTCGCATGCTCACCGACTACGCCAAGGCGGCTCGGGGCACCGCGATCAAGAACCACACCAAGGGCGACTCCTTCGGTGAGACGCTGGCCAGCAGCCGGGCCGACGTGTACGACAGGGCGGCCGAGCTGGTGCGCCAGTTGCCGTTGCAGGACGCGGCGAACGAGATGATCGAACGGGCCAAGGCCGCACACATCAGGACACCGCCGCTGATCAACTTCGACACGGCGGGCGTGCAGTACGCCACCGCACGGGCCTGGCAGTTCTGCGCCTGGCAGATCGACCCGTCGCTGCCCGAGGTCGCGCCGAAATGGGACTGAACCCCACCCGGCGCCGCCGCACGCCATCGGCCAGTGGTCTCAACCCGGTCGCCTGGCTGGTCCGGTGGGCCGACTGGTTCGAGGCCCGTGGCGTGTACGTGCCCGGCGAGGACTCCCGCAGCCTGTCCACCTGGCGTGACTTCGGCTGGCTCATCGTGGGCGGTCTGATCACCGTCAGCGCCTTTGTCGTGTTCTTCGCGATCGTGTCCTGACAAAGACAGGACAACTTCTGTTACGCCGAACGGGTGCAATCCCGTCGTCACCTGTTGCATCGGACGCTGCTCCACCGATGGGTGAATTGAGCACGCGAAGCCCCCCGGCGCGCTCACGCTTCTTGCTGCCGTTCGGCGGGAAGGGGCACCACAGTTGTGGGCGGTGCCACCGGCACCGCCCACACGCCCATCCGGCGGTCCGCGCTAGCGTGCCGGTATGGCAGATCAGAAACGGCTCGCGGTCGGCGACCAGGCGCCGGACTTCACTCTCACCGACGACACCGGCGAGCAGGTCTCGCTGTCCGACTTCCGGGGTCGTTCGGTCGTCGTCTACTTCTATCCCGCCGCGATGACCCCCGGATGCACCAAGCAGGCGTGCGACTTCCGGGACAACCTGGCCCTGCTCGACGGTGCCGGCTTCGACGTGCTCGGCATCTCCCCGGACAAGCCGGCGAAACTGGCCAAGTTCCGGGAGAAGGAGGGCCTGACGTTCGCGCTGCTGTCCGACCCCGACCGCGCGGTGCTGTCCGCGTGGGGCGCGTTCGGCGAGAAGCAGAACTACGGCCGCACCATCATGGGCGTCATCCGCTCGACGTTCGTGGTCAACCCGGACGGCACGATCGGTCAGGCGCTGTACAACGTCAAGGCCACCGGCCACGTGGCCCGGCTGCTCAAGGATCTGAGCCTGCAGGGCGCCTGACACGCGACCCAGATCAGCCAGCCGTTGCCGAAGCCGGTGTCGGGCAGTTCGCCGCCCGGCTTGGCCGCGGTGGTCGTGGTCGCGCCCGCGGGCGCGCTGGTGGCAGTGTACGGCGGAGTCGTGATCGTCGTCGGGTAAGCCTATCGTGCGGCCAATCAGACACCGAAGGATGAACTAGGACACCGCGAGTGCGCGCAGTGACGGCAGCAGCAGCCGCAACGCCCGACCGCGGTGCGACAGCTTGTCCTTCTCCTCCGGCGCCAGCTCGGCCGACGTGACCGCACAGTCCTCGGGCACGAAGATCGGGTCGTAGCCGAAACCGTTGACACCGCGGGGCTCCCTGGCGATCACGCCGGGCCACTCGCCGCGCACCACGGTTGCCGTGCCGGGTGGCGTGACCAGCGCGGCGGCACAGACGAACGCGCCGCCCCGCCGCTCGTCCGGCACGTCGGCGAGCTGTTCCAGCAACAGCCGCAGGTTCGCGCCGTCATCCTTGGCCTGGCCGGACCACCGCGCGGACAGCACACCCGGCATGCCGTTGAGCGCGTCGACGGCGATGCCCGAGTCGTCGGCGACGGCGGGCAGGCCGGTCGCCGCCACCGCGTCCCTGGCCTTGGCCAGCGCGTTCTCCTCGAACGTCGCGCCGGTCTCCGGTGCCTCGGGGAAGTCCGGCACGTCGGCCAGGCCGATCACCCGCAGGCCGCGCACGCCCTCGGCGGCCAGGATGCGGTCCAGTTCGGCGAGCTTGTGCGCGTTGCGGGTGGCCAGCAACAGCTTCGTCACTTGCCCCTCCGCGACGGTTCCGGCAGGTCACCGGGGTAGGGCTCGGCCAGTACGGCGGACTGGACGCGGGAGAGCTCGTCGCAGCCGGCCAGCGCGAAGTCCAGCATCTTGTCCAAAGTGGACCGGGGGAAGGTGGCTCCCTCGCCGGTGCCCTGCACCTCGACCAGCGTGCCCGTATCGGTGGCCACGACGTTCATGTCGACCTCGGCCCGCGAGTCCTCCTCGTAGGGCAGGTCCAGCCGCACCCTGCCGTCCACCACACCGACGCTCACCGCGGAGATCGCGCAGGACAACGGTTTCGGGTCGGCCAGCCGGCCGGCGGCGCCCAGCCAGGTGATGGCGTCGGCGAGCGCGACGTAGGCGCCGGTGATGGCCGCCGTACGGGTGCCGCCGTCGGCCTGGAGCACGTCACAGTCGATCATGATGGTGTTCTCGCCGAGCGCGGCCAGGTCGATGCAGGCCCGCAGCGACCGCCCGATCAGGCGGCTGATCTCGTGCGTCCGGCCGCCCACCCGGCCCTTCACCGACTCGCGGTCGGAGCGGGTGTTGGTGGCCGAGGGCAGCATCGCGTACTCGGCGGTCAGCCAGCCCAGGCCGGAGCCGGTCCGCCAGCGCGGCACGCCGTCGGAGACGCTGGCCGCGGCCAGTACCCGCGTGTTGCCGAACTCGGCGAGCACCGAGCCCGCAGGCCACTTCTGGAAACCCCTGGTGAGCCGCACGTCCCGGAGCTGGTCGTCACGCCGTCCATCGCTTCGTAGCACGCGGCTAGCCTAGAGCGGCCTCGTGCACGACGATCGCCTCGACCCGGGAACCTGGTACATGCCGTTCGCGCAAGGACTGTTCACCGTCGACGGGCTGCCGGCGCATCCGCTGCTGGTGGACGCCGTCGCGGTGCTGTTGCCGCTGGCCGCGGTGTGCGCGGTCGGCCTCGCCGTGCACCGCAGGCTGCGCCGCCGGTTCGGCTGGCCCGTGCTGACGCTGACCGGCGTGGCCGTGGCCACCGTGCCGCTCGCCCAGGCCACCGGCCGCCAGCTGTCCGCATACCTCGCCCAGCCCGACCAGACCCTGGCCAGGCACGAACAACTGGGCAACCAGCTGCTGCCCTACGCGCTGGGCTTCGGTGTCGCCGTGGTCTTCCTGGTGGTGGCGGGCAAACTGGCCGACCGGGAACGGGCCGCCACCATCCGGGCCGAGCACGAACGGACGTCGGCGGACGGGCGGGACACCCCGGCCCGGCGGGTGCCCACCACGTGGCGGCGGATCTCGGTGCTGGCGTCGGTGCTGGTCATCGTGCTGGCCGCGCTGACCACCGTGGACGTGGTCCGCATCGGGCTCACCGGCGCGCAGGCGGTGTGGACCGGGGTGGCCGAGTAGCGATCAGACCGGGTACTCGGCGCCCGCCTGCGCCAGCACCACGTCGCCGGGGAACGCCTGCCGGGCCTCGGCCAGTACGGCCGCCTCGTCGGTCCACGGCGGCACGTGCGTGACCACCAGCCTGCCGACACCGGCCTTGGCGGCCAGCTCACCGGCCTGCCGCCCGGACATGTGCAGGTTGGCCGGCCGGTCCGGGCCCTCGGTCCAGGACGCCTCGGCCAGCAGCGTGTCGACGCCGTCGGCCAGTCGGACCAGCGACTCGCACAGCGCGGTGTCGCCGGTGTAGCAGAGCGACCGGCCGCCGCGCTCGATCCGCACGCCGTACGCCTCGCACACGTGGTCCACCTGCGCCGCGGTGACGGTGAACCCGGCGATCTCGGTGGCGGTCCCGGGATACTCCAGGAAGGCGAACAGGTCGGACAGGTCGAGCTCGGCGGCCTCGGCCGCATTGCAGGAGTAGGCGGCGACCAGCCGGTCCCGCGCGTCACTCGGCCCGTAGACGGCGAGCCTGCGCTGTCTCGGGTCGATCGGCGGGCGCGGGTGGTACCGGCGCAGCACGATGTACCCGCTGAAGTCGGCACAGTGGTCGGGATGCAGGTGGGAGAAGAGCAGCGCGTCCACGTCGAACGGGTCGCGGGCCGCCTGGAGGGCGGCGAGTGTGCCGTAGCCGAGATCGAGCACCAGTCGTCCGCCGTCGGACTCGACCAGGTAACCCGAGGACGCCGCGTTCGGGCCGGAGACGCTGCCGGAGCAGCCGAGTACGGTCAGGAGCACGGCGATCAGCTTCGCACGAGACCTGTGTCAATTGGCGGGTCCAACACCATGTCCCTGGACAGCGGCCCGAGAAACCGGCGCGCCTGGCGGGCGAACGGCTGGGCCTGCCCGGTACAGCGGAACCGGTGGTCCGGCTGTGCACCGTCCGGCTCGCGCAGCAGTTCGTGCTCGGTCAACACCCTGACCACGTCCTTCGCGGTCTCCTCTGCGCTGGACACCAGGGTCACGCCGTCGCCCATCACCAGTTGCAACACACCGGTCAGCAGCGGGTAGTGGGTGCAGCCCAGCACCAGGGTGTCCACGTCGTCGCGCAGCAGCCGGTCCAGGTAACCCTGGGCCAGGCCGAGGATCTGCCGTCCCGAGGTCACACCGCGCTCCACGAAGTCGGCGAACTGCGGACACGCCACGCTGGTCACCCGGACGTCCCTGGCGGCGGCGAACGCGTCGTCGTAGGCGCGGGACCGGATGGTGCCCACGGTGCCGATCACGCCCACCCGCCCGGACCGCGTCACGTGCACCGCGCGCCGCACCGCCGGGACGACGACCTCGATGACCGGCACCGGGTAGCGCTCGCGCGCGTCCCGCAGGCACGCGGCGGACGCCGTGTTGCACGCCACCACGAGCAGTTTCACGCCGCTGGCCACCAGGTCGTCCATCACCGCGAGTGCGTGTTCGCGTACCCGGGCGATGGGCTGCGGGCCGTACGGCGCGTGGGCGGTGTCGCCCACGTACCGCAGCCGCTCGCCGGGCAGTTGGTCCAGCACGGCACGTGCCACCGTCAACCCGCCGACCCCGGAATCGAAGATGCCGATCGGCGCGTCGACTGAACTCATGCCGCGAGATTACCTGGCAGGGTCGTCGTGGAACCGCTGGTGGCGGCCGGTCGTTTGCCCCGGTTCGCCTTGGCCACCAGGAACGCACACAGGATGCCGGCCAGGGCGCCGAACAGGTGGCCCTGCCACGACACCTCCGGGTTGCCCGGCAGCAGGCCCCACAGCACGCTGCCCCAGTAGAACAGCAGCACGAGTGCCACCACGATCTGCCCGAAGCTGCGGTTGAAGATGCCCCTGACCAGCAGGAACGTCAGCCATCCGAACGCGATGCCGGAGGCGCCGATGGTGCTGCCGGCCGGCCCGACCAGCCACACACCCAGCCCGCTGATCACCCAGATCACCGAGGTGGTGGCAATCCACGGGCCGATGCCGCCCGCCATGGCCAGGAACCCGAACACCAGCACCGGGATGGTGTTGCTGATCAGGTGCGGCCAGCCGCCGTGAATCAGCGGCGCCCAGATGATCTCGGGCAGGCCCATCAGCGTGCGCGGATGGATGCCGTCGTTGACCAGGCGTCCGTGCAGGAAGGAGAGGTTGACCAGTTCGATCAGGTAGAGCAGCGCCGTGAACGCCACGATCACGGCGGCCGCCCGCAGCGGGTGCGGGGGCAGAATGCGCTTCGCCGGGTTGGTCTGCGGCTTCGCGAGGGCGCGTGTGCTGTCCACACCATCGAGGCTACGAGCGTTTCCTGAGAGATGGCATCAGGGTCGACCCTGATTTTCCCGCATCCGGGTGACAGGATCTGCCCCGTGACGGACGTGGAGATCGCGCTGCGCGGTGAGCCGGCCCTCGGTGAGGGACCGACGTGGGACGTGGCCGACGGCAGCCTGGTCTGGGTGGACATCATGGGCGCCTCGGTGCACCGCTTCCGGCCGTCGTCGGGCACCGACGAGGCGACCGAGGTGCGGCAGCACGTCGGCGCGGCCAAGCCTCGGGTGGGCGGCGGCCTGGTGCTGAATCTCCGGGACGGCATCGGCCTGCTGGAACCGGGCGGCGACCTGCGGTGGCTCGTCTACTGGGCCCGCGAGGGCAGGCGCGGCAACGACGCGGCCGTCGACCCGGCCGGCCGGCTGTGGGCCGGCACGATGCGCTACGACCAGGCCACCGACGGCGGCTTCCTGGCCAGGGTCGAGCCCACCGGCCGGGCCACCGTGGTGCTGCCCGCGGTGTCGATCAGCAACGGCATCGGCTGGAGCCCCGACCACCGCCGGATGTACTACGTCGACACACCCACCCACCGGGTCGACGTGTTCGACTACGACGTCGACATGGGCGCGGCGACCGACCGGCGGCCGCTGGTGGACTCCTGGCCGGACGGGGGCGTGCCGGACGGGCTGTGCGTGGACGCCGACGGATGCCTCTGGGTGGCCGACAACGGTGCCGGGCGGGTGCGGCGGTTCACCCCCGACGGGTCACCGGACCTGGTGGTCGAGGTCCCGGCGAACCAGGTGACGGCGTGCGCGTTCGGCGGGGCCGACCTGACGGATCTGTACGTGACGACGGGCCGCGAGCACTTCACGGCCGAGCGGGCCGCCGCCGAGCCGCTGGCCGGCTGCCTGTTCGTCGCCCCGGGCATCGGCACCGGCCTGGCCACCCCCCGCTTCCCCGGCTAGCGGGAACGCCGGGGAGCGGCCGGCCGGCTGGTCGGGTTCAGTCGTAGCGTTCGTCCTCGTCGCCGAGCAGGTGTGCGTCGAGGGCGGCCGCGATCGGGACCAGTGACCGGGCGGTCTGCTCGCCGTCGGCGCCCGCGATCACGATCCTGCCCTCGTACCAGTGCAGGGAGACGTCCGTGCCGCCGACGCAGGTGTGGACGAACACGGGCTCGACCTCGGCGCGGCGTAGCTGATGGTGCCGGCCGGCCGGAGGCCGGGGTGGTCGCCGGCGAACGCCGCCCATGCGTCGCGCGCGATGGGCCGGGCTACGCCCAGAGCTGGCCGTCGATGCGTTGGGCGGCCTCGTCCAGGGTGCCGCCGTAGGCGCCGGTGGACAGGTACTTCCAGCCCGCGTCGGCCACGATGAACGCCACGTCGGCCGACTCGCCCGTGCCGGCCGCCTTCTCCGCGACGGCGAGGGCCGCGTGCACCACCGCGCCGGTGGAGATGCCGGCGAAGATGCCCTCGGTCTCCAGCAGCTGGCGGGTGCGGCGCAGGGCGTCGCGCGAGCCGACCGAGAACCGGCTGGTCAGCACGTCCGGGTCGTACAGCTCGGGGACGAAGCCCTCGTCCAGGTTGCGCAGGCCGTAGACCAGCTCGCCGTACCGCGGCTCGGCGGCGATGATCTGCACGTCCGGCTTGTGTTCGCGCAGGTAGCGGCCGACGCCGACCAAGGTGCCCGTGGTGCCCAGGCCGGCCACGAAGTGGGTCAGCGTGGGCAGGTCGCGCAGCAACTCCGGGCCGGTGCCCCGGTAGTGCGCGTCGGCGTTGGCCGGGTTGCCGTACTGGTAGAGCATCACCCAGTCGGGGTGCTCGGCGGCGAGCTTCTTGGCCATGGCCACGGCCTGGTTGGAGCCGCCCGCGGCCGGCGAGTCGATGATCTCGGCGCCGTAGGCGGCGAGCAGCTGCCGGCGTTCCACCGAGGTGTTCTCCGGCATCACGCAGATCAGCCGATAGCCCTTGAGCTTGGCCGCCATGGCCAGCGAGATGCCGGTGTTGCCGGACGTCGGCTCCAGCACCGTGCAGCCGGGCCGCAGCCTGCCATCGGCCTCCGCGGCCTCGATCATGGCCAACGCCGGCCGGTCCTTGATCGAACCGGTCGGGTTGCGGTCCTCCAGCTTCGCCCACAGCCGGACGTTCGGCGCGGGCGACAGCCGGGGCAGGCCGACCAGTGGCGTCTCCCCCAGCGCGGCCAGCAAGGACTCGTACCGAGCCATCGTCGGTCAGCCGCCCGCGACGGCGGGCAGGATCGTCACGGTGTCACCGTCGGTCACGGCCGCATCGAGACCACCGGAGAACCGGACGTCCTCGTCGTTCACGTACACGTTCACGAACCGGTGCAGCGTGCCCTCCTTGACCAGCCGTGCCTTGAGACCGGCGTGGTTGGCCTCGAGGTCGTCGATCACCTCGGCCAGCGTCTTGCCGCTCGCCGGGACGGACTTCTCGCCGCCGGTGTGCGTGCGCAGGATGGTGGGGATGGAAACGGTGACGGCCATGCTGAGGTACCTCCGCTGAGGGTGTCTATGAGTCCAGACGCGCTGCGGCCCGCCGGGTATTCCGGCGGGCGCCCGGTTACTGCCGGTCGATCGTGTCGTCCCGCCCGGTATGCGCGAACATGTACGATTCGACCACTTCCACCGGCTCCTCGGAGACCTCACCGTCCACGATGCGGTAGGAACGCAGTTCGTCGGTGTCGGGTTCGCGGGTGGAGACCAGCACGTAGTGCGCC
This sequence comes from Pseudonocardiaceae bacterium, assembly GCA_036491115.1. Classification (GTDB taxonomy): domain Bacteria; phylum Actinomycetota; class Actinomycetes; order Mycobacteriales; family Pseudonocardiaceae; genus DATEPR01. Next base: position 16,915 of record DASXCQ010000074.1, on the reverse strand, counting down.
CCGGGCTCCTGGGCCAGGGTGACGTCGGTGCGCGACGGATACGCCTCGGTGGCGGTGTGCGAGTGGTAGATGACCACCGACTCGTCGCCCGCCGCCTCCAGTTCCCGGTGCACCCGGAGCTGTTCCATCGAGTCGAACTCGTAGAACGTGGCCGAGCGCGCCGCGTTGACCATCTCGATCAGGCGCTCCGGCCGGTCCGAGCCCTCCGGTCCGGCGATCACACCGCACGCCTCGTCGGGGTGGTCACGGCGGGCATGCGCCACCATCGTGTCCACCAGATCGCGTCGGATCACCAGCACGGCCCCATCCTACGGGCCGATAGGTCGCCTTCCGAGATGTGAGAGGCGCTACTCGACCGGCCAGACGTCCTGGTACGCGGGCAGGCCGGGCAGTGACCGGGCGGCCAGCAGGGCGTGCACCATGGCCCTGGCGAACGCGTCCGCCGCTGCCGCACACAGCCCGTCCAGTTCGGCCGCCCGCGCGGGTTCGGCGAACGTGCCGGTGACCTCGGACAGCGGCCGGGCACCGGTCGCCAGGGCGAACACCGTGTCACCGTCGAACATGGAGTGCGCGGGCCGCACCGACCGGGCCAGACCGTCCTGGCCGGCCATCGCGATCCGCCTGGCCTCGGCCTTGGTCAGGGCGGCGTCCACGGCGACCACCCCGATGGTCGTGTTCAGCGGGGCCGCGCCCGACTCGGGCAGCACGCCGGGCCGGTCGGGCCAGCGGACGCGGAACTCGCCGGCCAGTTCCAGGTCGGCGGCCCACGGCCGGCCGAGCGGGTCGACCGCCTCACCGGAGGCGTTCGCCGCGACCAGGGCACCCACCACGGCACCCGAGTCGAGCACCACGCTCGCCGTGCCGACACCACCCTTGAGTGATCCCAGCCTCGCCCCGGTGCCGGCGCCCACGGTGCCCTGTTCGACGGCACCGGACGTGGCGGATTCGCAAGCGGCGTAACCGAAATCAGCCGTCGGCCGGTTGCCCCAGGCGCCCCGCGGCAGATCGAACAGCACCGCCGCCGGCACGATCGGCACCACCTCGTGGGCCTGCGCGCCAACGGGAAACCCGTGGTGCCGCTCCCCCAGCCACCGCAGCACGCCGTCGGCCGCCGCCAGGCCGTAGGCGCTGCCGCCGGTCAGGCACACCGCGTGCACCCGGCTCACCAGGTTCTCCGGCGCCAGCAGGTCGGTCTCCCTGGTGCCCGGCGCGCCACCGCGCCCGTCCACACCGCCGACCGCACCGTCGGGCACCAGCACCACGGTCGTCCCGGTGGCCCAGCCGTCACCGATCCGCTGGTGGTGACCAACCGAAACACCCGGCACGTCGGTGATCGCGTTGCGCGGCCCCGCCAGGCTCATTCGGACATCGCCTGGACCAGGCTCTCCTGGACCCAGGTCAGCCAGTGGTAGACCTCGAGGTGCGGTTCACGTGGGTCCTCGTCCGGGAGCTGGTCGGGCATGTCCTCGGTCACGTCCAGCGCGGTGCCCAGCGCGAGTCGCACGTCGTTCAAGGACGCCAGCCACGCGTCGGCCTGCTCGAACGTCAGCCGGATCTCGCCGCCGTTCTGTGGACACGTGTCCAACAACATCCCGGCGGCACCGGTTTTCAGTTCCAACAGCTCCGGTTCGTGCAGCGACCGCAGCGCCGCCGCCGAGTTCTGGTCCTCCTGCGACGGTGCGTCGTCGTCCAGCCGGTGGAAGTCCGGCAGCAGCCGCGACAGGATCGGATCGTCCGGCGCGGTGGACGGACCGGTCCGGATCCCGGTCAGGTCGGCCAGTTCGTCCGTCGGCGCCTCCTCGCCCCTGACCTCCAGCATCTCCACGACCTGGCGGACCAGACCGCGCACCAGCGCGGCCTCCTGCCGGTCGAAGACAGTGGTCAACTTGTCGCCTCGACGACGCCAGCCCTTCATCGGCCGGCATCCGTCCCGTGCCCGATCATGACGGGAATCATGACCGATGGGGTCAACTCGTCCGCTGCATGGTCGCCCATAGGCCTGCCGCGTGCAGTCGGGCGACATCCGCCTCGACCTTGTCCTTGGACCCGGCCGACACGATCGCCCTGCCCTTGTGGTGCACGTCCAGCATCAGCTTGACGGCCTTGTCCTGGCCGTAGCCGAACAGCTTCTGGAACACATAGGTGACATAGGACATCAGGTTGACCGGGTCGTTCCAGACGACGGTCTGCCACGGCGTGTCCTCGACGCCCAGGTCGGCGCCACCCGGCTCAACCTGCGTCGCCTCCTGCTCGACGGGCGTGGTCATGCCCTCCATGGTGGCACGCCGCCGCCGTCGCGTGTGATCCGCATCGGAAAGTTCGCCCGGTTTAGGCTGCCATCCATGAGCGCACCACGTGCGAGTACCGCACTGCTCACGGACCACTACGAGCTGACCATGCTGGCCAGCTCATTGGCTGACGGCAGCGGCCACCGTCCGTGTGTGTTCGAGGCGTTCGCCCGGCGGCTGCCGGCCGGACGGCGGTACGGCGTCGTCGCCGGGACCGGCAGGCTGCTGGAGGCGATCAGCCGCTTCCGGTTCGGGGACGGGGAGATCGAGCGGCTGGCGGCCAGCGGAGTGGTCGACGCGACCACCCTGGACTGGCTGGCCAACTACCGGTTCAGCGGGGACGTGGACGGCTACCCCGAGGGCGAGCTGTACTTCCCCGGCTCGCCGCTGCTCACCGTGCGGGCCAGCTTCGCCGAGGGCGTACTGCTGGAAACCCTTGTCCTGTCGGTGCTCAACCACGACTCGGCTGTCGCGTCGGCGGCCGCCAGGATGGTCAGCGCGGCCAACGGCAGGCCGATCATCGAGATGGGCTCGCGCCGCACCCACGAGCAGGCGGCGGTGGCCTCGGCCCGCGCCGCCTACCTGGCCGGCTTCGCGTCCACGTCGAACCTGGAAGCCGGCCGCCGGTACGACATCCCCACGACGGGCACGTCGGCGCACGCCTTCACGCTGCTGCACGACTCCGAGGAGCAAGCGTTCCGCGGCCAGGTGGACGTGCTCGGCGCGGACACCACGCTGCTGGTCGACACCTACGACATCACCGAGGGCATCGCCACCGCGATCAAGGTGGCCGGCACCGACCTGCGGGCGGTCCGGATCGACTCCGGCGATCTGGGCGTGCTGGCCAGGCACGCCCGCGACCAACTCGACTCGCTGGGCGCGCGGAACACCAGGATCGTGGTGTCCGGCGATCTGGACGAGTTCGCCATCGCGTCGCTGCGCGCCGAGCCGGTGGACGCCTACGGCGTGGGCACGTCCGTCGTGGTCGGTTCCGGTGCGCCGACCGCCGGCATGGTCTACAAGCTGGTCGAGGTGGCCGGCCGGCCGGTGGCCAAACGCAGCTCGCACAAGGAGTCCAAAGGCGGGCGGAAGGCCGCGCTGCGCCGGCACAAGGAAACCGGGACCGCTCTGGAGGAGGTCGTCTACGTCGTCGACGGCCCTGGTCCGCAGCGTGGCGAGTACGACCAGGAACTGCAACTCCCGCTGATCCGCGGCGGTGCCGTGGTGCCGGACGTGCCCGCCCTGGCGCAGGGCCGGGAACGGCTGCGGAAGGCACTGGTCAGCGTGCCGTGGGAGGGCCTGAAGCTGTCCCACGGCGAACCTGCCATTCCCACGACCTTCACCTAGAAGGAGACAACGATGGGCACCGCGTTGATCGTCGTCGACGTGCAGAACGACTTCTGCGAAGGCGGTTCGCTCGCGGTCACCGGTGGTGCGTCGGTGGCCGTGGCGATCTCGACCCACCTGGCCGGTACGCCGTACGACCAGGTCGTGGCCACCCGCGACTACCACACCGACCCCGGCACCCACTTCAGCGACCATCCCGACTTCGTGACCACGTGGCCGGTGCACTGCGTGCGCGGCACGCCGGGCGCGTCGTTCCACCCGGAACTGGACGTGGCTCCGGTGGCGGCGGTGTTCTCCAAGGGCGCGCACGCCGCCGCGTACTCCGGGTTCGAGGGCACCACGGGCGATGGCAGCACGCTCGCCGAATGGTTGCGCGCGCATGACGTGGACCGGGTGGAGCTCGTCGGCATCGCCACCGACCACTGTGTGCGGGCCACCGCGGTGGACGCCGCGCGGGCCGGCCTGCGCACCACGGTGCTGCTCGACCTCACGGCCGGGGTGGCACAGTCCACGGTGGACACGGCGTTGACCGAGATGGACCAGGCCGGGGTGACTCTGATCGGATCACCCCGGGTCGGCTAGGTCCTGCGCGTCAGGGACGCAGTCGAGCCAGCACCGCGAACTCGACCCCGTCGAGCCACATCATCGGCTCAGGATGCTTGGAGTCGCGCAGCCCCACGCGGCCATCGCGAAACGCAACCTCCACGCACTGCCCGGTGCCGCTGGAGTACGAACTCTTGCGCCAAACCAGTGGGGACCGGTCAGTATCTCGGGTAGTCATATCCTCATTCCTCCTTGCTGCTGGCGAGTCGCGAAATCAACTCACGGGAGTGGTCCGGACTCAGGGCCACTGCTCGTAGCGTGTCGAACATGCTGGTGTAGCGGGATATCTCGGCGTCCGACTCCAGGAACAAGTCACCGGCCATGCTGTCGATGTAGATGATGTCCATGTCCATCGGGTCGGGAAAGCTCATCAGGGCGAACGAGCCCGGCATCCCTGGATGGGCGCCAGAGCTGAACGGGATGACCTGGATGGTGACGGTGGGATTGCCAGCCGCCTCAACGAGAGCCCGGAGTTGGCCACGCATGATCGCCGCACCGCCTACCTGGCGGTGTAGGCAGGCTTCGTCGACGACCGCCCAGAACTTGAGTGGCGCGTCCTTGGCAAGCACTTGTTGGCGCTCGATGCGGGCCTGCACCCAGTTGTCGACCTGGTGAGGCGTGGCCATGGTTACGACACCTCGGATGACGGCACGGGCGTAGTCCTCGGTCTGGAGCAGGCCAGGCACGAACAACGACTCGTAGTTGCAGACGGCGCTGGCTTCGTCCTCGAAGCTGACGTATGCCCTGTATACCTCGGGCAGATCGGAGTGGTACGGCCGCAGCCAGCCCTGCCGTCCGGCGTCGCGGCACAGCGTCGTGAGGTAGCTGCGCACATCCGCGCTTGTCTGGTAGGTCAGGAGCAGCGCATTCAGGGTCCTGAGTTGGGGTTTCGTACGAGCCGTCTCGATTCGGTACAGCGTCACGACGTTGATGCCGGTCTGCTCGCTGACGCTCTCCCGGCTCAGCCCGGAGCCGGCACGTAGGCGGCGCAGCTCCGCTGCCAGCCGCCGTAGCCGGACGGTCGGGATATGCCGCCTGGTCGCCACCGTCTCCATCTTCGCCACTCCCCCTCTACCCAGACTATGCAGGTCGGGCAATCCACTTTGTTCGGCAATGCCTCGGAACGCAGTGCCCCAGCGATAAATGCAAGGATTGCACCTTACTCCGTTCGCCGGCATCATCGTCGGGCAGAGCCGCTCAACGAGACGGAGGGTCCGCATGACCGCCTGCACCACCACGACCGGCATCGATGCGCCGGACCGCTCGCCGGTAGGACCCTGGCCCGCCGATGCGGGCTTCTGCGCGGTCGTCCGGCATTTCCTGACGTCCTGCTGGCCGTTGATCGGTGATGACGATCCGGCCCGACAACTGGCGTACTACGAGGGGTACCAGGCGGCCCTGTTGGCGGCGCCGGCCGACGACCTGCGTGGACCCGGGGCCTCGGAGTGGCGCGACGAACTGTTGGCCTGGGTGGCCCGGTGCGTCACGACGTACCGGGAGCAGGCGTCGTGAGGGGCGACACCCGCCGGCTACTCGCCACGATGGCGAAGCTCAACCGAGCGGTGCCCACCGTCGTGCTCGGCATCCTGGACGACTCGCTGACCGTCGACCGACAGATCGACTTCGGTGATCTCCTGATCGAGACGGGACGACTGCTCCAGGACCACGCCCGGATCGAACGGGTGCCGATCATCGACAGTGAAGGTGTCCCCGATGGCCGATGATGTGGACGATGCCCTGACCGGGGTGGCCCGGATCAATGCGGCGGCGGGGTGGCTGCTCGGCCAGCTCCTGGAACGACCCCTCGGTCCGGACGACGCCGCCACCCTCGGTGCGACGCTGGTGGAGGCCGGCGAGGCGCTCCTGCGGCGATCGGCAGCGGCGCCCGGCGAAGAAGGCCGCGGCCGCCGGTGACGCTCCGCGTCACCGGCGCAGCAGGAGCGTCTCCAGCGCGTCCAGCACGCGGGCGGCGGCTTTGCCGTCGCCGTAGGGGTTCTCGCCGGCCGGCCAGGTCGGGCGCTCGGCGAGCAGCCAGCGGGCGTGGCCGAGGATCCGGTCCGGATCGCTGCCGACCAGCCAGGCACGGCCGGCCACGACGGCCTCGTGGCGTTCCGTGGTCTCCCGCAGCACCAACACGGGCGTGTCGAAACTGGGCGCCTCCTCCTGCACGCCGCCGGAGTCGGTGAGCACCAGGGCGCTGTGCCGCAGCGCGCGGATCAGGTCCGGGTAGTCCAGCGGATCGGTGATCCTGACCCTGGGGTGCGTGCCGAGTGCGGCCCGGACCTGCGTCCGGACGGCCGGGTTGGGGTGGGCCGGCAGCAGGATCACCACGTCGGGATGTTCGTCGGCGATCCGGCCGACCGCGCCGAGGATGCGGTCCAGCGGCCCGCCCCAGGACTCCCTGCGGTGCGCGGTGACCAGCAGCAGCCGGCCACCGCTCGCGGCCAGTTCGACCTCGGCGGCGCGCAGCAGCGGGTCGCGGGCCGGCAGGTCCAGCCGGGCCATGTGGTGGGCCGCGTCGACGACGGTGTTGCCGGTGACCACGACGTCGGGGCTGGGCGGCGCCTCGGCCAGCAGTGCGTCGGCGGCGGCCCTGGTCGGTGCCAGGTGCAGCGCGGCGATCCTGGCCACCAGTTGCCGGTTGCCCTCCTCGGGGAACGGCGCGGTGAGGTCGTGGGTGCGCAGCCCGGCTTCCAGGTGCACCACGGGCACGGCACGCCAGAACGCGGCCAGCGCACCGGCCAGCGTGGTGGACGTGTCGCCCTGCACCACGACGGCGGCCGGCCGGGTGCGGCCCAGCAGGTCGTCCAGCGCGGGCAGCAGGCCGGCGAACAGTTCGGCCTGCCCGCCGGTGGTCCGGGTGACGTCCAGCCACTCGTCCGGGGCCAGCCCGAAAGGGCGCAACGCCTGCTCGACCACCTGCCGGTGTTGTCCACTGTGGACTATGACAGGGCGTAGGCCGGTGTGGACGGCCCGTTCGGCGAGCGCGACGGCGACCGGTGCCGCCTTGATCGCCTCGGGACGGGTGCCGACCAGCAGTTGGACGTCCATGGGTGACGTGCCTCTCGTGGATTCGTGCGATGGTGCCGGCCGGCGGACGGTTGGGGGAACGTCCACCGGCCGGCGTCCCGTCAACCAGCGAGCGGGTTGTCGCTGATCGCGAGCCGGCGCCGGCGACGGCGTCCGGCGAAAACCGCCAGAACCCCTGCCACCAGCAGAATCGCTCCGAACACGATCCACCCGGTCACGTTGGCACCCGTGAAGGCCAGGGTGCCGGCGCCAGCGCCGACCGCACCGCCGGCTCCAGGAACCTTGTACATGACGTGTGTCTCCTGCCGGTTCAGGCCGCTACCGCGGCACTCGTCCTACGACGGCGGACGACGGTCGTCCCGACGGGGATGCCGACCAGGGCCAACAGTCCCAGGCCGATCCACAGCCCGGCGCCCGAGGCCATCGGGATGGGCAGGCCGGCCGGGCCACAGGTGGCGGACGAGATGATCACGTCGCCGGAGCCGATCGCGCCGACGCCCTTGCCACCGAGCAGGTGCAGGTGCACGGCGTTGACCGTGAGGCTGCCGTCGGGATTGTGGATCTGCTCGTTGAGGATCAGGGTGGCCACGTTGCCGATGACCGGCAGCTTGATCGCGATCGTCGTGTTCTTCGCCGGATGCACGGCCAGTGCGCCGAGGCTGCCGAGGCTGGCGTCGGTCAGCGTCGCCGAGCCGGTCTCGCCGGACTGGGTCGCGCCGCACGTCGCGGCGATCAGCTTGGCCTTGACGACGCCGAGTGCGGCCAGCAGCGGCAGGCCGACGTCGGCCGTGCTCGCGCTGGCTGACACCGCGCCGGTGTTCGAGTCCTTCGTCGCCGAGGTGTTGATCACACCGGCGGTGACGATCCCCGGCACGGTGGCGGAGGCCAGGGTGTCGGTGGTGGGGCCGGCCGTGCTGGCCGCGGCGAACGGACCCGCGTTGACGACGCTGTGGCCGACCAACGTGACGTTGGCCCTGAGGCCGAACGCGGAGCCGTCACCGGGCGCGGCCGAAGCCGGCGCGGTGCCGGCCAGGAGCGCCGCGACGGCGGCTAATGCCAGTACGCCGCCCCGGCGCACGATACGCAAACGCATCTATTTCCTCCGAATCGTTCCCGCGGAAATACGCGGTCCACCGACGGATTGTCGGCGGCAGCCCGCATTGCGCTCCACGGGTCAACGCGTGCTTGCCGGACGTTTATCGACGGTGCGCGGCAGGCCCGTCAACCGTGATCACACTGCCGAGCCGGGTACTCCCACGAAGGGGTTGTGTTGTCACACTCCGGGTGAAATTCCGACGGCACGCCGTATCCACCGCCACCCGATCGGGTAGTCAAGCGACAAGATCCACCAGCCGATCGGATGATGAGTGAATTTTCTTTCACCTATGTCCAGTGCACCGACCGGCCAGCGCGATGGCCTCGCGAAAGGACAACCTTGACCGCCACGAACGTCGCGGCACACCGCCCCTCCGCATTACCCCACCGCCTGCTCATCACCGCACTGGTGGTGCTGGCGACCGCGCTGGTCATCGCCCACCGCGTGTATCAGACCGTCGAGATCAGCCTGGCCGGACTCCTGCTGCACGCGTTCACGTCGTCCGGCGTGTACGTCGTCGCCGACCAGCAGACCGTCTACTTCGGACTTGGCTCCACCCATCCGCTCGGCCTGACCATGACGCCCGAGTGCACGTCCGCGTTCCTGCTCATCCCGCTGGTGCTGGTGTCCGCCGTGCTCGTCGCGCTGCGGCCGGCCATCGCGAAGCGGGTGCTCGGCTCACTCGCCCTGGCAGCGCTCATCCTGATCGTGGTCAACCAGCTGCGCATCATGACGCTGGCCGCGCTGGTCGGCTGGCTGGGCACCAACCGCGGCTACTACTGGGGCCACACCATGATCGGCTCGCTGGTCAGCGTGTTCGGCGGCGCGATCGCCCTCGTGCTGTTCGTGTGGCTGGCCACCCGGCAGCCGCGCGGACAACGGCGGAACGAGCGGCGCGAGCGGGCATGAACGGCGGCTCCGTCACCGTCCTGCTCGGCTTCACCCAGGCGATCGCCCTCACCATGAGCGTCGCGTTCCTCGTGTACGTCTACGTGATCATCGTGCCGTACCTTCGCCACCGGCCGGCACCACCGGGCGATCCCGGCCAGTTCGAGTGGCACTTCCTGGTGCCGTGCCGGGACGAGGAGCTGGTCGTCGGCCCGACCATCCGGTACCTGCGCACGACGTTCCCGCAGGCGCACATCTGGGTCATCGACGACGACTCGGACGACCGCACGTCGTACGTGGTGGAGGGCCTGCGGTACGGGCACGGCGAGCAGAGCCGCTACATCCACCTGGTGCGGCGCACCCGGCCGCAGGCCCGGATCGGCAAGGGCGACGCGCTCAACGCCGCCTACCGGGAGATGAAGGCGTGGATCGGCCGGCACTCCGATCCGAGCCGGCAGATCCTGGTGGTGGTGGACGCCGACGGCCGGCCGGCCGCCAACTGCCTGGCCGCGTGTGCCGGGGACAGCCTGTTCGGCGACCCGACCGTCGGGGCCGTGCAGATCGACGTGCGGATGAGCAACCGGGACACCCCGCCGCCGCGCCGCACCGGCTGGCGGCGCCGGCTGGGCAGCACGCTGGTGCGGATGCAGGACCTGGAGTTCCGTACCGCGATCGCCGCGATCCAGAAGTCCCGCGGCTACACTGGCACCATTTCCATGGGCGGTAACGGCCAGTTCGCCCGTCTGTCCGCTTTGGACTCCATCGCCGGGGCCACCGGCACGCCGTGGCGCGGGTCGCTGCTGGAGGACTTCGAGCTGGGCGTCCACCTGCTCACCCAGGGCTGGCGCACCGGTTTCACCATGGACACCCACGTGGACCAGGAGGGTCTGTACAGCCTGCGGCGGTTCCTGGTGCAGCGGACCAGGTGGGGCCAGGGCACCATGCAGTGCGCCCGGTACGTGCGCCGCATCTGGGACTCGAAGCACCTGTCCACGCTCGGTGCCGCCGAGATGCTGTACTACCTGGCGCAGCCCTGGATGCAGTTGCTCGGCACCCTGGTGTACCCGATCCCGTTCGTGCTGCTGGCCGGCAAGACGGTGACGGCACCGGGGTGGGTGTGGCAGTGGTTCACCGGTGGCGCCTGGATCCTGTTCGCGGTGTACGGGTCGTTCGGCATCCTGCCGTTCGTGATCTGGGGGCCGATCTACTGGTGGAAGTGCGAGCGGCAGGGCAGTTTCCTGCGCGCTCTCGCCTACGGAGCCGGCTACGCCGCGTACATCTACACGTTCTACATCACGTCCTGGCGTGCCGTGTTCCGGTTGGCCAGAGGACGCAACGGTTGGGCGAAGACGCGCCGGAACGACGAGGTTCCGGACGGCGTCATCGCCCTGGACCACTAGCGGCCGAGCAGATCCGTCGGCGTCGGGCTGCACAGCCAGCCGAGGCCGAACCGTGCCATGACGGGCCGGAGCTTCCCGTCGACGCTCCACGTCGCACCCGCGGCGGCGAAGAACAGGACCAGAGAGGCGATGACGTAGCCGACCGACGGTCCGAGGTCGGTGATGCCGGACTTGGACCACGGCAGGTGGAAGCCCTCGGCCGCCGACCAGATGCCGAACGACCAGATCGCGCTGCCGATGAAGGTCAGGTTGCTGAACGCGCCGATCAGCAGGCAGACCGCGATGATCACCTCGATGACGCCGGTGCCGATGGCGAACGCGGGCGGGTCGAGGTTCGCCGCGTTGCTCCACAGCTGGATCCACTGGTGGATGATCGGCGTGTGGACGTCGGCGCCCGCACCGAGTTCCTTGTCCAGGGTCTGCCCGTGCACGAAGCCGGGCAGGAACTTGAACATGGCGTCGATGGCCCAGATCACGCCGAAGACGATCCGGACGACGGCCGCGCCGCGCAGCCTCCGCAGGGTGAACGCGTTGACGGACGGCGACGTGGCCGGGACGGCGGCGACATCGGTGGTCATGGGCTTGCTCGCTCCGTTCGACGACGTGTGCTGCTGGCAGGCCCTCGGACCATCGGTCGAGGACGGCAATTAGGTTAGCCATACCTAATTAACTGTCAATGTGACGAGGGTCTCCGGGCCGACCGCAATCCGGCTGACCTGGCCCCCGTGCCGGACCTGGCGAAACGGGTCCCTGCCGGAAACGGACGTGTGACAATCCCGCCATGCTGATCAGACCCGCCGAGCACGCGGACTGGCCGAAGATCTGGCCATTCTTCCAGCGGATCGTCGCCGACGGCGAGACCTATGCGTACCCACCGGACCTGACCGAGGCCACCGGCGAGCCGTACTGGATGGAAGAAACGCCTGGTCAGACGGTGGTCGCGGTCGACGGGGACGGGGTGCTCGGGTCGGCGAAGATGGGCCCGAACCGACCCGGCCGGGGCTCACACGTGGCGACGGGGAGCTTCATGGTCAACCCGACGAATCAGGGCAAAGGGGTGGGCCGCGCACTCGGCGAACACGTGGTCCGGTGGGCGCGGGAATCCGGCTACCATGCCATCCAGTTCAACGCGGTGGTCGAGACCAACGTGGTCGCGGTGGGCCTGTGGCGCTCACTGGGCTTCGAAATTTTGGCCACCGTTCCGGAATCGTTCAACCATCCGAAACACGGTTTGACCGGCCTGCACCTGATGTACCAGCTGCTCCGGAAATGACGTTCGTCCCGCGTCGCGGTCTCCCCTAGCCGAACGCCAGCTCCGGTGTCGCGACGATGCGGGCGCCCGCCTGTGCCAGTTCGGTCTCCACGCGCGCCGAGATGTCGGCCGCCGGTTCGCCGTCGGGGTAGGTGGCGTGGGCGCCTCGGACGAGAATGACCGGGTGGGCGCGGGCCAGGGCGGCCAGCGCGGTGGCGCGGACGCAGTACTGGCTCTGCATGCCCACCACGACAACGGATGCGCCGGCCGGGACATGGCGTGCCAGGTCGGTGCGGGCGAAGGAGTCGGACTCCGGCTTGTCCACCACCGGCTCGCCTGGGCGCACGTCGTACACCAGCTCCCAGCCGGGCGTGCCCGGCTGGTCCGGATCGCCCGCATCACCGGTGTTGCGGATGTGCACCACCCGCGCCCCGGCCGATCTGGCCACCGCGATCGTCCGCTCGATCGCCGGACCGACGCCTGCCGCGTCCGGGACCGGCTCGGGCGGTAGGAGCATGTTCCGTTGCGCGTCCACCACCAGCAGTACCGATGTCATGGCCCAGCAGGCTAGCGCCGGGGTCCGACAGCCAAGGCGAGTCGACCGTTCGGCGGTCGACACGCGAGGACGCCCGGGTGTCCTCGGACTTCCCGACAGCCCATCCGGGTACGGTCACTGCGTGTCCCCCAGGTCCGCCGCTGAGACTGTCGCAGCCAGCACCACGGCCGACGGCACGGTCGTGCCCGACGTGGTCACGCTGCTGCACGCCGCTGTCACGGCCCTGGGCGGCGCCGAACGGACCGGTCAGGTCGACATGGCCAAGGCCGTCGCGCACGGCATCCGCACCGGCGAACACCTGGCGGTACAGGCCGGCACCGGCACCGGCAAGTCCCTGGGCTACCTGGTTCCGGCGATCCGGCACGCCGTCCTTGAGGACGCCACCGTCGTCGTCTCCACCGCCACCATCGCGCTGCAGCGCCAACTCGTCGACCGCGACCTACCCCGCCTGGCCGCCGCCCTGGAACCGCACCTGGGCCGCAAGCCCACGTTCGCCATCCTCAAGGGCCGTCGCAACTACCTGTGCCTGCACCGGGTGCACACCGGCGCGCCCGAGGAACCCGACGACGGCGCGCTGTTCGACCCGTTCGCGGTATCCGCCATGGGCCGTCAGGTGAAGCGGCTGCACGAGTGGTCCAGCGACACCGAGACCGGCGACCGCGACGAACTCGTGCCCGGCGTCGGCGAGCAGGCGTGGCGGCAGGTGTCGGTGTCCGCGCGGGAGTGCCTCGGCCTGTCCCGCTGTCCGGTCGGCTCGGACTGCTTCGCCGAGCGCGCCAGGGCCGAGGCCGGCCGGGCCGACGTCGTGGTCACCAACCACGCCATGCTGGCCATCAACGCACTGGAGGGCTACCAGGTCCTGCCCGAACACGACGTCGTCATCGTGGACGAGGCCCACGACCTGGTGGACCGCGTGACGTCCGCCGCGACCGCCGAGATCAGCGGCGGCAGCGTCAGCGCGGCCGCGCGCCGCACCGGACGGCTGATCGACCAGGAGATCGCCGACCGGCTCGCCGAAGCGGGCGACGGTCTCGGCCTGCTGCTCACCGAACTGCCACCCGGCCGGCTGGATTCGCTGCCCGAGGCGCTGGCCACCACGCTGCGCGCCATCCGCGACGCCGCCCGCAACTGCCTGACCGCGGTCGGCCCGGAACGCGCTGCCCAGAAGGAGAACGCCGCCGACGCCACCGCGGTGAAACTCGCCAAGGCGATGCTGGACGAGACGTTCGACACGGCCGCCCGGCTACTGGACGCGTTCGACGACGCCGAGGCCAACCTGCGGGACGTCGTGTGGGTCTCCGGTGACACCGACCGGCCGGCGTCGCTGCGGGTGGCGCCGCTGGGCGTCGGCGGCCTGCTGCGGGAACGGTTGTTCGGCCAGCACACCACAATCCTCACGTCGGCCACGCTCACCTTGGGCGGCGCGTTCGACACCCTGGCCCGCCAGTGGGGGCTGCCCATCGGGCCACGGGAACCGGTACGCAAGGTCGAGGGCATGGCCACCGACAAGGAGCCGGTCCTGGATGGTCCGAAGTGGACCGGGCTGGACGTCGGCTCGCCCTTCGAACATCAGCGCAGCGGGATTCTCTACGTCGCCAAACACTTGCCGGCACCGGGCCGCGACGGTCTTGCCGAGTCCTATCTGGACGAGCTGTACGACCTGGTCACGGCAGCCGGCGGCCGCACCCTGGGCCTGTTCTCCTCGATGCGCGCGGCGAAACAGGCCACCGAGGCGCTGCGCGACCGCATCGAGCACCCGATCCTGTGCCAGGGCGAGGACTCCACCGGGTTGCTGGTCACCAAGTTCGCCGACGACCCGCGCACCTGCCTGTTCGGCACGCTGTCGCTGTGGCAGGGCGTCGACGTGCCCGGCCCGTCCTTGCAGCTGGTGGTGGTGGACCGGATTCCGTTCCCCCGCCCGGACGATCCCCTTGCGTCGGCCCGGCAGCGGGCGGTCGCGGCCAGGGGTGGCAACGGTTTTCTCACCGTCGCCGCAACGCATGCCGCGCTGCTGCTGGCCCAGGGTGCCGGCCGGCTGCTGCGGTCGATGGGCGACAAGGGCGTGGTGGCGATCCTCGACTCCCGGCTGGCCAACGCGCGCTACGGCAACTTCCTGCGCGCTTCCCTGCCGCCGTTCTGGTCCACAACGGACCCCGAAGTGGCCCGGGGAGCACTACGCAGACTGGACGATGCCGCGGCGCCGGCCTAGGCCCGCCACTGCGCGACCACGGTCACCGTGCCCGGCGCCACCTCGGTGAAACCGGCGTCCCGCACGGTAACCGCCCGCGACCGCTGCCACAGCACCGACGGCGCCTCGGGCGCGGACAACCGGGCCCACAGCGCACCGGAGGCCACCCGCACCGCACATGGACACCCCGCCTCCGCCCACGACGCCAGATCGACCTCGGCCAACATCGCCGCCAGCAGCATGGAGCCGTGCCCCACCTGGGCCGCCGCCTTGCCCGCCGTCATGGTGACCCCGGGATTGAGCCACAGCACGGGAATCCCGGCCGGCACCGGGCCGGGCTCGTCGGTCGGCAGCTCACTGCCGGAGATCTGCAACCGGCTCACCTCGCGCGGTGTCTCCGACACCAGCCCCGGCACCAGCGCCCGAGCCTCCGCGTCACCCACCCGCACGGTCCGGCCGGGCAACTCGCCCGCCGCCGACCAGTGCGCACCCCGCGCCCGTCGCGCCACCTTGCGGATCCGGCCGGACGTCCACGCCAGCACCTCGTCGTGCCACTCGCCGTCCGGCGCCGACCGGGGATCGACGCACACCAGCACAGCGGCGGCGGCCGCTGCCTCCAGCAGGGCGGTCCGGGAGGGCGGGACAGCGCGCTCGATGTGCAGGATCACCGGCATGGCCCGCACCTGCTCGGGTTCCGGGTCGTCGAACGAGCCGGAACCGGCCAGGCGGGCGGTCAGCGGGGCGAGAACGGCGGTCACGGCCGGTTGGGTTCGAGCCCGTCGGCGATGTCGGCCGCCTCGACCTCGGCCCTGGTCACGCCGAGCACGAACAGTACGGCGTCCAGGTAGGGGTGCGACAAGGCGGTGTCGGCGACCTCGCGCAGCGCCGGTTTGGCGTTGAACGCCACCCCCAGCCCGGCCGCGGAGATCATGTCGATGTCGTTGGCGCCGTCGCCCACCGCGACGCACTGGGCCAGCGGCACGTCCACCTGCGCGGCGAACCGGCGCAGCGCGTCGGCCTTGCCCGGCCGGTCGATGACGCGCCCGACCACCTGCCCGGTCAGCACGCCGTCGACGACCTCCAGTTCGTTGGCGGCGACGAAGTCCAGTTCCAGGTCGTCGGCCAGTGGCCGGATGATCGACGTGAAGCCGCCGGACACCGCACCGCAGCGGAAGCCGAGCCGTTTCAGCGTCCGGATGGTGGTGCGGGCGCCCGGCATGAGTTCCAGCTCGCGGGCCACGTCGAAGAGCACCGACTCCGGCAGGCCGGTCAGGGTGGCGACCCGCTGCCGCAGCGCCTCGGCGAAGTCCACGTCGCCGCGCATGGCCGCCTCGGTGACGGCCCGCACCTCGTCCAGCCGGCCGGCCCTGGCCGCCAGCATCTCGATGACCTCGCCCCGCACCAGGGTGGAGTCGACGTCGAATACGATCAGCCGCTTGGCCCGCCGAGCCAGTCCGGCGCGCTCGAAGGCGATGTCCACACCCGCCGAGACGGCCACGTCGGCCAGGGCGGAGCGCAGTTCGGCGTCGTCGCCGGGCACCGAGACGTGCACCTCCAGGCCGGTGACCGGGTAGTCGGCGACCCGGTTGATGGCGTCGATGTTCACGCCCAGTGCGGCCAGCCTGCGGGCCACTTCGGTGAAGCCGCGGGCGGTGATCGGCCGGCCCAGCACCACCAGGACGTGGGTGGAACCGCTGCGCACCAGGGCGTTCGCACCGGCCTCGATGTCCACGTCCACGTGCATGGCGACCGTGGCCATGGCCTGCTCGACGGCCTCCTGCACGCCCTCCGGGTCGTGGAACACGTCGACCAGGACGCCGAGCACCAACTGGCCCTGGATCACCACCTGCTCCACGTCCAGCAGGTGCACGCCCTGCCTGGACAGCACGGCGAACAGCACCGACGACACACCGGGCTTGTCCGGCCCGGTGACCGTGATCAGGACCGGCGTACCACGTTGCTCAACGGTGGACATGCGCCCTCCTGGCATGGCCGAGCCCCGGCGCCTGGCCGGGGCTCGGATCCTGGCTGGTGACGGGAGATCAGCCGTCGCCGCTCTCCCGGGCGGAATCGCCACCGCCCACGGTGACCGGTTCCGGATGTCGTCGGCCGACGTGTGCCTCCAGGCGCATGCGTTCGACCATGTGCGGGTAGTGCAGTTCGAACGCCGGCCGCTCGGAGCGGATGCGCGGCAGCTCGGTGAAGTTGTGTCGGGGCGGCGGGCAGGACGTGGCCCACTCCAGGGAGTTGCCGTAGCCCCACGGATC
>DASXCQ010000073.1:0-13779 GCA_036491115.1 Pseudonocardiaceae bacterium | reverse complement strand
CGCCGTCCCCGAACGTGCTCGTGATCAGGAGCAGGTCAGCGTCAGCGGGCAGCACCGCGGGGTCCGTCTCGTCCATGGGCCGGACGGACGCGGAGTGGCCCGCCGCGCTGAGCCGCTGTGCCGCGACCGCCGCGAACTCCTCGGCGTTCCCGGTCTGCGAGGCCCACAAGACCATGACCTCGCGGCGCCGGCCGTCCGCAGACTGGGCGGACGACGACGGGGCGGACGACGACAGGGAGCCAGCCGGGCTGTGTGCCGCCCCGGCCCTGGAGTACATCCCGGCCAGCACGCCGTTCACCCACAGCCCGTGCTCCGGGCTGAACGGGGCATCCGGCGGCAGCGCAGGTACGCCCGGGAGACCGGCCGGGATGCCGGCGAGGAAGCCCGCCAGGTAGCGGCGTTCGCGTTCGCCCAGGACCGGCGGCGGCGCGGGCTCCAGCCCGAACAGAGCAGGAACGGGCGCGGCGATCTGCGTTCCGGCCGCCTTGTCTTCGACGGCGGCCGGAGCCGTGGCCCGCCCGCCGGGCGCGGGCAGGGCGTGCGCCGTCGCCGGGGTGGCCACCTTGGCCAGCGACACCGCGCACACCTTGAACTCGGGCTGGAAGGATAGCGGGTCGACTGCGTCGCTGGTCACGGCGTTGACGCTGAGGTATTCCCCGAACAGGTCGTTCCAGTGGAACGGCGCGAAACAGCAGCCCGGCCGCACCCGGTCGGTGACGACGGCGGGCAGCACGGCCCGCCCGCGCCGCGAGGCGACCTCCACCGGATTCCCCTCGGCGAGGCCCAGTTCGGCCGCGTCCCGCGGGTGCACCTCCACGAACGGGCCCGGGTTGAGCTTGTTCAGGCTGGCCACCTTGGCCGTTTTCGTCAGCGTGTGCCACTGATGCTGGAGCCTGCCGGTGTTGAGCACGTACGGGTATTCGTCGTCGGGCATCTCCGACGCCGGGATGTGCGGGCGGCCGTAGAAGACCGCTCGTCCGCTGGCGGTCGGAAAGGTCGGCGAGCCGTCCTCGCCGACGTACCGGATCGGGTTGCGGTCGGGACCGTCCGCAGTCGCCGTCGGCCACTGCACCGGGGTGGCACGCATCCGCTCATAGCTCACGCCGCGCAGGTCCCACCCGGTCGCGGGGTTCCAGGCGCGTTTGATTTCCTCGAAGACCTCTTCGGCGCTGTCGTACGCGAAGCCCTTCTCGTAGCCCATCGCGCGGGCCACGGCGGCGATGATCCGCCAGTCCGCCGTCGCCTCGCCGGGCGGATCGGTGGCCGGCTGGGCCAGGGTGAGGTTCCGTTCGCTGTTGATCAGGACGCCCTCGGTCTCCGTCCACATCGCGCCGGGCAGCACGACATCGGCGTATGCGTTCGTCTCCGTCGCGGCGAATACGTCCTGCGTGACGACGAACTCGGCGGCCTCAAGGCCCTCGATGACCGTCTTGCGGTTCGCGACGGAGGCGACCGGGTTGGTGCAGATGATCCAGCACGCCTTGATGTCCCCGTCGGCCATCTTCCGGAACATCTCGACTGTGCCCTTGCCGACGCCGTCGGCCTGCAGGGCACCCGGCTCCAGCTCCCACAGCTCCTCGGTGAATGCCCGGTCGGCGTCGAGGAGGACGGAGCGCTGTCCGGGCAGTCCCGGCCCCATGTAGCCCATCTCCCGGCCGCCCATGGCGTTGGGCTGCCCGGTCAGTGAGAAGGGCCCGCTGCCGGGGCGGCAGATCGCGCCCGTGGCGAGGTGCAGATTGATCAGAGCGTTAGTGTTCCAAGTGCCGTGCACGGACTGGTTCAGGCCCATCGTCCAGCAGCTCATCCACTCGCCCGCGTCCCCGATCAGCCGGGCCGCCTTCCGGATGCTGTCTTCCGGGATGCCGGTGATCTCGGCGACGGTGGCGGGCGGGTAGTCGGCGAGGAAGCCTGGCATCGTCTCCCAGCCCTCGGTGCGCGCGGCGATGAAGTCGGTGTCGGTATGGCCGCTGGCGTGCAGAAGATGCAGCAGCCCGTTGAGCAGAGCGAGGTCGGTGCCCGGCTTGATCTGCAGGAACAGATCGGCCTTGTCGGCGGTGGCGGTGCGCCGCGGATCGACGACGATCAGCTTGGCGCCCGCCGACTTCACCCGGTCCATCATCCGCAGGAAGAGGATGGGATGGCAGTCAGCCATGTTGGAGCCGACGATAAAGAAGACGTCGGCCTGGTCGAAGTCCTGGTACGAGCCAGGCGGCCCGTCCGCGCCCAGCGACAGCTTGTAGCCGGTGCCTGCACTGGCCATGCACAGCCGGGAGTTCGACTCGATCTGGTTGGTCCGGATGAATCCCTTGGCCAGCTTGTTCGCCAGGTACTGCGCCTCCAGGGTCATCTGGCCTGAGACGTAGAGGGCAACCGCGCCGGGGCCGTGCTCGTCGACGATCGCGCGCAGGCGGCGGGCGGTCTCGGCGACTGCGGCCGCCACGGGCGCGGGCTGCGGTTCGCCGCCGCGGTCCGGCCGGACGAGGGCGGTAGTCAACCGCCCCGGAGCGGCGAGCATGTCCGCGGTGGTCGCGCCCTTGGTGCACAGACGGCCGAAGTTCGCCGGGTGCCCCTTGTCCCCGGTCGTCTTCAGGACCGTGCGGCGCCCCTCGGGTCCCCTGCCGACATCGAGGACCATGCCGCAGCCCACTCCGCAGTACGAGCAGACCGTCCGGACCTTCGTCGTGCCCTCACTCAGCGAGCCCGGCGAGGCCACGGGCGCCTCCCTGCTGTGCTCGGTCCGTTCTCACCTCTCGTGACCGTACGAACCGCTCGTTACGCGAGTGTGTCCGTGCCCGATCATCAAGGGTTAAGCCCAACGCACAAGGCCAAACAGACGGGTGTGAGCACAGCGACCGACTCGCCGGGGTAAGGGTTCACAACCGCTGCCCGACGCCGCCAACCAGCGCATTACCGGCGCCCTCGGCACCCAGGACGCCGGGTCGGATCCTGGTGACGAGGGAGACGACGACGGCGAGCAGGTGTCCTGAAATGGCAGGTCAGCAGCCATACGGCGGGCAGAGTGGTCGACATACCGCTCTCACCCTCGCCGTCCGTGCCCGTCCGTGCGCCGCACCGCCCCCGAGCCCGCAACGCACGGACGCATAGCGGACGGGAATGGGGACCAAGGAGCGGTGTGCGTAGCCGCTTGACGGGGGTGCGGGCGCTCCGCTCGGACGTATTTGGCTTGACGCGCGGCGCCGAGTCGGGCGTGCATCCGGGTGTGTCTGTCCGGTGGCCCGGTGATCGTCCCGGAGGGGCAATGGGAACGGTTTGCCGGGGCGGGCGCACCGTTGAGCCAGGCTCGCGAACCTGCGGCCTTTCGGCTCCGTTTCCTAATCCATACTCCAATTGGGCTATCTGCTGAGACCGGTATCCCCTGCCGGCTGCGGACGCGCAGGCTGTGGCGGAAATAAACCCTCCGGTGAACTCCGCGACTGTATTAGGGCATGCTCCTAAAACATTTATGCGTGGCGCGGCGGGACATGCGTGACATACGTTTAATTTTGCCTTCTGTCCGTGGCCCGGTGCCCTTTCAGTGACAGGTACTCACCTCACTTGTGTCCGCAGCCTTGTGTCCGCAGCCTTGTGCGTGGTTCGGCCCCGGCGATGACGTACGGCCAGGTGAGGGCAAGGCGCGAGGGCGGACAGTAATTAAGCCCGTGGCGGTGAGTAGCGAATTGCGCGGGAATTGGCGCGAGAATTGGCTATCTCGAGGCGGAAAGGTGTTGGCTGCCTCGGAAAAGGCGAGATGGCGTCGTCGTGTACCCCGGAAATTCCGGGGGAAATTCCCCGGAAATTAATAACCTGGGTCATGGCGAAGCGCGCGCCCGCCCGTACTTTTCCCGGCTCTTCGCAGATGAGGGTGTAGTGTCTGTAGGTCAACCCTGACGCACTTCAAAGTGCCTTTTGTAAGCCCTCTCTTACACTCATGATGGTGTTACGCACTACTAGTGAGGTGAGCAAGATGGTTGAGCGGCTAACGCAATCCGAGGGGTCGCAGGTCGTCATCGAGGTTTGGTCCGACCTGGGCTGCCCGTGGTGCTACGTCGGAAAGCACTGACTCCAGGCCGCGATCGCGCAGCGCCCGGACGCAGATCGGTTCGAGATCGTAATGCGGTCGTTCGAGCTGGACCCGGGCGCACCGCAGGAGCCAGAGAAAAACGAGAAGAGCTTCATCCGCGCGCACGGCGGCACCGCCGCCGACGTCCTCCAGGCCGAGCGCCAGATGCAGGCGATCGCACGCAAGGAGGGGCTCGAGTTCTCTCTGGACCGTCTGAACGCCAACACGTTCGACCTGCACCGCGTGGTCCAGCACGCCAACGACCAGGGCCGCGGGTTCGAGTTCTTCTCGGACATCCAGGACGGCTTCTTCGCCGGCACCCTCAACCCCTACGCCCCGGACACACTCGCAAGCGTCGCGGAGACGGTCGGGCTGGACGGGCAGCGAGTCCGCGAGATCCTCGCGAGCAACGAGTACACGAACCGCGTGCGCGCCGACCGGACCGAGGGCCTGGAGCTGGGCGCGGCCGGCGTCCCGTTCGTTGTCCTCGACCGCCGGGTGGCCGCCCCGGGCGCCCAGAAGGTCCCTGTCTACGGCCAGTTGCTCGAGCAAGTAGCGGGGCCCGTGCCGAGTGAGCGTGTGTCATGAACGAGGCGAAGGACGGGCTCGAGATCGCAGCCACCGAGCAGGTGCTGCCCACCATGATCGAGCGCGGCAGCGGCACCATCCTCTACACCACCGGCGGCACTTCCAAGGACCCGCTTGCCGGGCCCGCCGAGTTCACCACGACCACCATCGGCAGCGGTGCGGTGCGCAGCTACGCGTTGAAGCTGCACCAGGCGACCGCGGACACCGGCGTGTACGTCGCGCACGTCCCGATCTTCGCCTGGATCGGCACCGGCGGGCCCGAGACCCAGACCGAAACCATCGCTCAGCACTACTGGACCGCCCACACCACGCGCGACGGAGCCGAGCAGCCCTACGTCAGCACCGGATTTCCGAGGGGTGGCGGCATTTCCGAGGGGTGGCGGCGGTTCCTAGCCGCCCCGCACCTGATTACCTTGCGTAACTCCTCTACGCATGGGTTCTCCCTGGTCGTAAGGTCGGGCGGTACCACCGTGCTGACGGGAACAGCCGCCTCGGCTGCGGGGCCGTCGGAGCCCTGCTTGCCCACAAGGAACCGCTCGCTGCACCTAAAATCAGTGTTGCATGCGGGGAGTCCGCGTGCGCGGATGAAAAGGGGGCGGGGAAACGGGCCTGCTCAGGCACCGCACCCCATGCTGTGACGATGCCCACTCGGAGAGTGACTCTCGGCGACGTGGCCCGCGAGGCCGGTGTATCGGTCGGCACCGCTTCCGACGCCCTTTCCGGCCGCGGTCGCATGACCGACCGCACCCGCGCCGGCGTGCGCGACGTGGCGCAGCGGCTGGGGTACCGGGCGAACGCCCTGGCTCGCGGGCTGCGGACCGGACGGACCCATGCCATCGGCCTGCACCTCATGCACTCCGCCGACCATTTCGATACCGAGTACTTCCGGGAGTTCGTGGCCGGTCTCATGGATGTCGCCATCCGGCACGATTACGACCTCACCCTGCTGTCGAGCGATCCCGAACGCCAGCGCGTCGCGGCGCCACAGGTCGACGGCATCATCATCCCCGACCCGATCGCCACCGATGTCCGCGCCATCGAACTGCTCTCGTCGACGACCCCTGTTGTCGTCGGCGAGCGGCTCCCGCCGGGGATGCCCGCCGTGCCTGTGATCGGCGTTGAGCACGAGACCGCGCTGGTGGAGCTTCTGGATCACGCGCACGCGGCCGGCGCGCGCCGCCCCGTGCTCTTCGCCGCCGACGGGCAATCGGGGTGGGGCGCGGTGCTCCGTGACGTGTACGCCCGGTGGTGCGCCGACCACGGCGTGCTCGCCCGCCACTGCTCTATCCCCTTCGAGGGCCGTCGCTTCGCTGGCGACGGGGGCGGGCAGCTGAGCACCCTGCTTGAGCAGAAGGGGGCCGTGGACCTAGTCATCGTGCCCGGCGAGCACGCGGTCCTCACCGCCCTGGAACTGATCGCGAAGGCCGGCCTGACGGTGGGCCGCGACATAATGCTCGCCGCGTGCGCGGACGCTCACCTGCTGCGGATCTGCGATCCGCCGATCACCGCGATCAGCCTGTCGCCCCGCATCCTGGGAGCGTCCTGTGCCGAGGCGCTGGTGGACTACCTCGACCAGGGCGTACCCATCGGGGACCTGACCCTGCTGCCCTCCGAGCTCGTGCGCCGCCTGTCGACGGCGACCTTGGAAGTACGTTCTGATCTGTGAGGGACTGCACGGTTCGCGGGCCGGCGAAACCTCGCTGTTACCACGAGGGGCCAGACGCAACGAACTTGCATTCTGCCGAATCCTTTCGGCGAAACACCTGCGTCTGACGATCGAGGGCGTGACAGCCTTTGAGATCGTCAGCCAGACGAAGACTCCGAAGCAGACCGAGGCCGCTTTGCCAGGTCCGGGCAGCGCCCTGCCGACGAGCTCCGGAGGGACGTTCGGGCGCCTGTTGCGGTTCGCTATCGCGAACATCCGTCGTCGCCCCGAGCGGTTTGTCCTAGCGGTGCTGGGCATCGCGCTCGCCATCGCAGCGGTCACGGTGGTGCGCACGATCTCCGCCAGTTTTGCTATCACCGGCGCCGGCTCGGTCACGAACGCGATCGGTACCCATGCCATCTGGGTGGTGCCCGCACAGGGGGTGACCTACGAAAGCTCAGCCGGCGCGCTGGTCTCCGACGGGCCGCCGAGCGACATCACCCTGCCGGACGGCTGGACGGGGGCGGAGATGACCGCCGGTCTGTGGAACAGCCCCCACGGCCAGGTCGCCGTGTACGGGGTGCAGGGGACGTCGCCGGGGAAGGTGGTCGCGAGCGCGCAGCTCGCCCAGCGGCTCGGCGTGGCGAACGGCGGCACGCTGAGCCTCGCCGGGCACGCGGTGACCGTCTCGGTGAGCGGCGACAGCGCCGCCCTCACCGTCTCCCCCAGCCTGGCCAGGGACGTCGTCGGGAATGTCGGATGGTGGGTGGCGGACGAGCCGACCATCGACCGGGGCCGCACCGACCTGGGCAGCCTGTTCGGCCCCGCGGTCGGCCTGCCCTCCACCCAGAACCCGGCGGAGAAGCCAGCTCGGGACGGCAAGGGCCTGGTTTACGACACCACGACCGGGGCCGGAGCGCAAAGCTTCGCCCAGAAGTACGCCAGCGCCTTCTCGGGCCAGGTCACCGACTCGACGCTTGGGCTCATCTCGATCATTGGCCTGGTCCTCGGCTTCGTCATCGCGGTCTCGTCCTTCCTGGCATCGGTGCAGGAGCGCAGGCGCGAGTTCGGGATCATGTCGAGCATCGGCCTGGCGGACGAGGTTCTCTACTTCTTCCTGGTCGAGTCGGGCGTGGTCTTCGTGACGGCGTGGCTGATCGGCGTGCTCGGCGCGGGCGTCGCCGTCTGGGCCGTGCTGCCGCACCTCGCGACGCCGGTCGCCTGGGCGCAGGCGTCGGCCACGGTGGCCGCGTTCCTTCCCGCGATGGCGATCGTGGGCGCCATCGTTCCCGTCCACCGGTTGCTGCAGCAGCGTCCCGTGGCGCTGCTGGCGGATTGAGAGGCACCCATGCTCAAATACGGTCTCGCGTACGGACTGCTCTCCTCAAGGCGCCGCGCCAGGGAGATGCTGCTGCCCGCGATCACGATCGCGACCGGGGCGTTCCTCGTCGTCATCGTGTTCGCGACGTCGGCGGGGGTCAGGAAGCAGGCGGCCGGCCTCGGCCACACGGACGAGATCGGCCACGCGATCGTGCTCATCGCCGTGACGGTGCTGCTGGTCGGCGTCGTCGAGGCGGCGGTCGCCACGACGCGCACCATCGTCGGCCGGACCCGCGAGCTGGGCGTCCTGGGCGCCACGGGGGTGCGCTCGCGCCCCGTGCTGGTGGCACTGCTGGTCGAGCCGTTCGTCACCGCCCTCGTCGGCGCCCTGGGCGGGGCCGTGATCGCCGCGGTCGTCGGCACCGTGCTCGGCGCGACCGGCGCGGCCGCGTCCGGCGTCTCCGCAGGCGGGACCGTCACCGGGGCCCTCATCGCGGTGGCCGTCTCCCTCGTCGCCGCGGTCGTCACCAGCGTGGTGCCCGTCTGGCGGGCGGTGAACCGCCCCCCGGTCAAGTCTCTCAGCTCGAACTGACCCGACACCAAGAAGGGCGTAGAGCCGATGACTGTCACCGAGCCTGCCTCAGAAAGCGTCGCGCCCTCGGGCGCTCCGGTCGTCAAGGTCACCGACACCTGGAAGCTGCACAAGCTGGGCGACGAGATCGTCAGGGCCCTCGTGAACGTCAGCCTGGAGGTGCACCGCGGCGAGTTCGTCTGCCTGATGGGACCATCCGGCTCAGGCAAGTCCACGCTGCTGAACATCATCGGCGGCCTCGACCGGCCAACCAAGGGCACCGTGGGGATCGCCGGGCAGGACACCTCGAGGATCACCGAGAGCCAGTTCGCGGCTCTGCGCCACGACAGCATCGGCTACATCTTCCAGAGCTACAACCTCATCCCGTTCCTGTCGGCCGTCGAGAACGTAGAGCTCCCGCTCATGTTCGAGCCCTACGACCGCAGGGCCCTGCGCCAACGCGCGATCGACCTGCTCAACCTGGTCGGCCTCGGCCATCGCCTCGACCACCAGCCGGCCAAGATGTCCGGCGGTGAGCAGCAGCGGACGGCGATCGCCCGCTCGCTGATCTCGAACCCGACGCTCATCCTCGCCGACGAGCCCACCGCCAACCTCGACCATCGCACCGGCGAGGTCGTCGTGCAGACCCTGCGTGACTTGTGTTCCAAGCTCGGCGTCACCGTCGTCGCCAGCACCCATGACCCGGCCGTGGCCGAGCAGGCCAGCCGGGTGGTCCGCATGAAGGACGGCCAGATCCAGGCAGAGTGAATCGGGCTGGACCAGCCGCCCCGAGAAAGAGAGTTCCCCGCCACCCCGTATCCCAAGGAGCAGCAACGCACATGGCCCAAGAAACGGCGTCGCCGCGCGACGCCCTTATGACGACGGAACTGGTTCCTGAGCAGATCCTGCCCAAGGTGCTCACAACCTTCGGTCTGACCGCGGTGTACGTGTTCATCATCTGCTGGATCACCGGCTCGTCCGTCATGGCGACCGGCGGCTGGCAGGCGATCCCGTTCTGGGTGCTGGGGATCCTCACCTTCCTGGTGCCGGCCGGCCTGGCGGTGAGCGAGCTGGGCAACCTCTGGCCCGGCCAGGGCGGTGTCTACATCTGGGCGCACCGAACGATGAACGAGAACTGGGCCTTCATCGGCGGGTTCCTTTCCTGGGTGCCCGTCATCCTCAACGGCGCCTCCGGCCCGGCGACGGTGCTCCAGATGCTCCTGCTCGCCTTCCACGCCCAGATCGGCACGACGCTCTCAGTCGTCCTGCAACTCGTCATCCTGTGGGGCGTCGTAGGCATGGCGCTCGCCAAATTGGCCGCCAGCCAGAAGGTGATGAACACCGTCTTCATCGTCTACGGCGTGCTTACCGCGGTGATCTTCTTCGGCGGCCTGGCCTACGCCCTCCGCCACGGCGTCCACTCGGCGACACCGTTCCACAGCAGTGACCTGTTCAAGCCGAACTTCGCCACCAGCGGCTTCCTGTTCGGCACCGTGCTCCTGTACCTGGTCGGCGTCGAGACGCCGTTCAACATGGGCGCCGAGTTCCTCTCGGTCAGAAAGAGCGCCACGCGCATGATCTTCTGGGGCTCGATCGGGCTGGTGGTGATCTACCTGCTGACCACGATCGGGACGATGCTCGTGCTGCCGACGGCGAAGATCAACTCGGTCACGGGCGTCATCGACAACCTCGGCACGTCGCTGCCGTCGGGCGTCATGGAAGTCTGCGCCGTGGTGCTCGCGGTCATCGTCTTCACCGCCCTGGCGACCTACGCGATCGCCTACTCCCGGCTCATCTTCGTGTCCGGGCTCGAGCGGCACCTGCCCCGCGTTTTCACCCACCTCAACCCGCGCACCCGCAACCCCGTCACCGCGATCCTCATCCAGGGCGCCATTTCCTCGGTGCTCATCATCGGGCTGTTCAGCCAGAGCAGCCTGGCCAACGTGACGATCTACCTGACCGGCGGGCTCAGCGTGATCTGGCTCGCTTCCGGCCTCTTCTTCTTCATCCCGCCGCTGATCGCGCGGGTGAAGTACGCCGACCGCTACGCCAACGAGGACTTCTGGCGGATCCCCGGCGGCAGGCCGGGCGTCTGGATCACCTGCATCATCGGCATAGCCAGCACGATCGGCGGCATTTACTACTCCTTCGCCGTATCGTGGCTCCCCGATGTCCCGAACGACACGTGGATGACCTGGCTCGGCTCCATCGTCGCCGGCACCCTCGTGGTCATGGGCGTGGTCTTCTTCCTCGGGCGCCGCTCCGCCGGGAAGCTGACCAATGAGGACGCGCTGGCCCACCTGGCCAGACTCGACATCTCCACCGAGGCCGTGTGACCGCGCCGGTCCCGGGCGGCGCTTCCGTGGCCGCCCGGGACCGGCGGCGATACGTGCAACAACCATCCGCTCGGGCCGATGTGTTTATTTTCCGCAATTGACGAATCGATTCAGCACCTGACTTCCCGCGACTGCAAGGAGAAACACCATGGCAGCAGACACCGCGATCAGCGGCCCGGTGAGCGAACGTTCCTTCACCACCCACCCCCTCGACCCGCTCAGTGGCGCTGAGATCGAGAAGGCGGCCGAAGTCGTCAAGGCGAGCGAGCACGCCACCGAGACGCTGCGCTTCGTGATGATCTCCCTGGAGGAGCCGCCTAAGCCGGCCACCCTCGCGTTCGGCCCGCTGGACGTCCCGGCGCGCAAGGCGTTCGTGGTCACCTACGACGCGCCGGAGAAGCTCATCTATGAGGCGATCGTCAACCTCGACACCGCCGCGATCGAGTCGTGGACCCCAGTTCCGGGCCGCTTCCCCTCCTACCTGTCCGACACCCTCATCGAGGTCGAGAAGGTCGTCCGGGAAGACCCGCGCTGGCGCGACGGGATGCGCAAGCGCGGCGTCACCGACTTCGGCTTGTGCATGATCGACCCGTGGCCGGCGGGCTGCCTCGGGCCGCAGGACCACTACGTCAACAGCCCAACGGTCTGCCGGCCGCTCACCTTCGTGCGGTCGGCGCCCGGCGAACACGGCTACGCCCGCCCGGTCGAGGGCCTCATCGTCACCTTTGACCTCGACGCCATGAAGGTCATCGGCGTCGAGGACCACGGCGTGGTACCCCTGCCGCCCAAGGCCGGCAACTACTCTGAGCAGTACGACCTGTTCAGCCCGGACAACCGCCCAGCGTTCACCGGATTCCGCGGCGATCTCAAGGACATCGTCATTACCCAGCCCGACGGACCCAGCTTCACCGTCGACGGCTACGGGGTGACATGGCAGAAGTGGGCCTTCCGGGTCGGGTTCAACCCCCGGGAGGGCCTTGTGCTCCACGCCATCTCCTACAACGACAAGGGCGTCGAGCGCCCGGTCATGTACCGGGCGGCCCTGTCCGAGATGGTGGTGCCCTATGGCGATGCCGCGCCGACCCACTGGAACAAGAACGTCTTCGACATGGGCGAGGTCGGCATGGGGATGTCCGCCAACCCCCTCACCCTCGGCTGTGACTGCCTGGGCGAGATCTTCTACTTCGATGGCATCGTCAACGACAGCCTCGGCAACGCCGTGATCATCCCGAACGCGGTCTGCATGCACGAGGAGGACCACGGGATCGCGTGGAAGCACACTGACTTCCGTACCCAGGAGGTCGAGGTGCGCCGGTCCCGGCGCCTGGTCGTGTCGATGATCTGCACGGTCGGCAACTACGAGTACGGGTTCTTCTGGTACCTGTACACCGACGGGTCGATCGAGTACGAGATCAAGCTGACTGGCGTCCTCACCACCGGTGCCTTCGAGGGCGAGACCCCCAAGTACGGTGTCGCGGTGGCGCCGGGGATCTACGGCCCCAACCACCAGCACTTCTTCAACGTGCGCATGGACATGGCGGTCGACGGCCCGAACAACTCCGTCTACGAGGTCGACTCCATCGTCGAGGATGATGAGCGCAACCCGTACCACAACGCCTGGTACACCAAGTCGACGCTGGTCAAGTCGGAGAAGGACGGTGCCCGCGACTGGAACTGGGACACCAACCGCTATTGGAAGATCGCCTCCGACAAGGTCAACGAGCTCGGCGAGAAGACCGCCTACAAGCTTGAGCCGCGCGCCGTGGTCAAGCCCTTCGTCCAGCGGGGGTCCTACATCTACGACCGTGCGCGGTTTGTGCAGAAGCCGGTCTGGGTGACCAGGTACGACCCGAAGGAGAAGTACGCCGCGGGCGACTACATGGCCCAGTCAACGGATACGCAGGGCCTGCCGGTCTACATCGGGGACGACGCAGACCTGGAGAACACCGACGTCGTCCTCTGGTACACCGTCGGCACCCACCACATCGTGCGCCCCGAGGACTGGCCGGTGATGCCGTGCGCCTACATCGGCTTCCACCTCAAGCCGGTCGGGTTCTTCGACGGCAACCCGGCGCTTGACCTCCCGCCGACGACGGCAGCAAGCGACCACTGCGCCCACCACGGGCACTGACTGAAAGGATTTCGTAGTCCAGCACCACGATCGACTTCCTCTACCTGTCCGAGGAAGACATAGCTGTGCGTCGGTTCGCTTGTTCGGAGCATTCTATTTCTGTGGGCTGTCAGATCGTGGCGGCAACCGGCCTTGGTGGCTGGGGCGGAGGCGGGACTCGATCGGCGTTCGTACCCGGGTCTCACATTCGCTGTTGTGCCAGGGCGCGGGCGATTCGGTCGTTGTCGTCGGTGGCGAGCAGGTCCAGCAGCAGGCCGCGGATCATGGCGAGCGCGCGGGTGGCGCGGGCCTCGGCCTGCCGGGTGGTCGTGCCCGGCTGGGCGGCCTTCAGGAGCGCGAGCCAGTCGTTGACCTGCTCGGTGGCGAATCCCTCCCAGGGTCCCGGGGCGGGCTGCACGGACATGATGAACGCCTCGTAGATCAGCCGTACCAGGCGGCGCCGCTCTGGCGCGGCGAGCACTCGCCACACCACGTCGCCCACGTCGTGTATCTCGGTGTTCTCCAGGCTGGCCCGCACCTGTGTCAGCTGCTCCGCGCGTGCCCGGGCCAGCAGTTCGCGGACCAGGCCGTCCTTGCTGCCGAACAAGTACAGAAGGACCCGCGGACTCGTGCCGGTCGCCGCGGCCAGCGGGCGCAGCGACAGCCCGGCCAGTCCTCGCTCCAGCACGTAGTCATAGGCCAAGGCCAGCAGTTCTGACCGTCGCGCCGAACCCGGCGAGCCCGCTGTGATGGCCGCATCTGCGCTCACAACCCCACGATACACTCCCACTGAAACACTCGTTTCAGTGGGAGGTTCTTGCGTGCAGACGACGGCGATGTTCGATCTGGGCGGCCGGACGGCTCTGGTCACCGGCTCGGTGCGGGGCCTGGGGTATGAGATGGCCCGGGGGCTGGCCGCGGCCAGCGCCCGGGTGATCCTCAACGGACGAGACCCAGCATCGCTCGACACCGCCGTCCGCCGCCTTCGCGGCGAAGGACTCCCGGTGACCGGCACGGCGTTCGACGTCACCGACCTCCAGGCCGCGGACACGGCGATCCGTGGCCTCGCGCCCATCGACGTCCTGGTCAACAACGTCGGGCACCGCGACCGGCGCGGCGCCGACCAGCTCACCCCGGTTGACCTGCACC
>DASXCQ010000072.1:0-1955 GCA_036491115.1 Pseudonocardiaceae bacterium | reverse complement strand
TCGCTGCCACCCGGCTGGTCACCTGGCACGGCGATCTCGTGGCTTCGCTCGACCGGCTCGGCTGGCTCCGGACGCTGAGCGACTGGCTGACCGGCACGCTCGACCCAGTCCGTGAACGGCATCAGGACAACCTTCTTCTTGAGCTGCTGCATGGCGGCCGATGGGCCGGCCATCCGATACATCCAGCCCTCAGCGACCTGCCCATCGGGCTGTGGACGGGCGTCCTGGTGCTGGACGCCGCGGACCGCGGCTCAGCTCCCCAGCGCGGAATCGACGCGGCAGGCGTGCTCAGCGCGGCCGGCATCCTCGCCTCGGTCGCTACCGCCGTGACCGGCCTCAGCGACTGGACCGTCAGCAACGAGGAGGACCGCCGCGTCGGGCTCATGCACGGCCTCCTCAACACGGTGGCGCTGGGGCTGCAAGGTGCCTCCCTGGGCACCCGGATCACTGGCCACCGCAGCACGGCCCGCGCTCTGGCCGCGGCCAGCTTCACGGTCACGGCCTCGGCCGGTTACCTCGGCGGTCATCTCGTATTCACCAAAGGCGTGATGGTCAACCGGGTGGCGTGGGCCATCGGGCCGCGGCGGTGGACCCGCGCGCTCCAAGAAGCCGACCTGCCCGACGACACGCCGACCGCCGTCGAGGCCGAGGGCCGGCGGATCATGCTGTACCGCCGCCACGGCACCCTCTACGCTCTCGACAACATCTGCAGCCACGCCGGTGGCCTGCTCAGCCGGGGCACGGTCGCCGACATGACCGTGACCTGCCCGCTGCATGGGGCCCGCTTCGCGCTCGCCGACGGCCGCGTCGGCCGCGGCCCGGCTAACCAGCCGCAACCCGTCCTACCTACCCGAATCCGCAACGGCTGGATAGAGGTGCGCGGCAGCCTGCCGGCACCCCGGCGCCCCGCAACCGGAAGGACAAAGCCATGACGTTCGTAGTCGTCGCGAACCTCGACGATCTAGAGGTCGGAGACACCTTGCTCGTGGAGGAGCTGCGCGAACCGGTCTGCCTCATCCGCCTCGATGATGAGGACGTCAGGGCGATCCACAACACCTGCACCCACCAGCAGCAACCCCTGCACGAGGGCACCCTCCAGGACGATGACACGCTTGTCTGCGCCGCCCACGCATCACGCTACGACCTGACCACCGGCGAGGCCGTCGGTGTGTTTGCCTGCGGCCCCATCCCGGTTTACGCATGCAAGATCGAAGACGACGCCATTCTCGTCGACGTTGACCAGCAGCTGAACGACGCACCCATCCCTGGCCCTCCAGCACCCGGGTCGTTGGGCTCGCGCTAACGCCGGCACGAGGCCTTCACCCGCCTCGGGGGGCGACCGGAATACCGCTCCTGTCGGCTGGCCGACCACCCGGTTTCCAGCAACAAGCGAGAGACGCATGCCGGTGTCGGCCGGCCGACACCGACGGCAACCCGGCAACAACCGCTGATCCCACCTGAGCAGGTGGTTGCGCTGGCGGTGACACGTGCGGGTGCGGCGGTGGTCGCACGCGATAAACCCGGCGACAATCGGTGGTCATCTCGCGACAATGGCCGGCGTGGAGGAGGTCGAGGTCGAGGCGATGGCTTTGGCGCCGGTCCCGACTCCGGGCGTGCTGTGGCGCAAGCCGCCCGTGCTCGCGCTCGCCGCCCTGCCAGGCACGGCCCTGGGCCGCCTCGGCGAGCCGTCGGCCGCGTCGCCGGCGGCGTGGGCCGCGGCGGGTGCCGCCGCCCGGATGCTGCACGACGCGCCGCTGCCGCCCTGGCCCGGTGAGAGCCTCGAGCAGATCGCCGCGCACCTCGACGGCGACTGTGCGTGGCTCGTCACCAACGCCGTCCTTCCCGCCGGCCTGGTCACACGCAACCGCCGGGTCGCCGAGGCTGCGCTCCGGCCGTGGACACCGGTGTTCATCCACGGCGACCTGCAGATCACCCACGTGTTCGCCGCCGGTGAC
>DASXCQ010000071.1:0-125605 GCA_036491115.1 Pseudonocardiaceae bacterium | reverse complement strand
CCGGGGGCACCCATTCTGACCAGCAGTTACAACCGCGACAGTTGATCAATAGTTGATCTTTGGGTGCGAGTTGTTCGCGATATGGGCATGAGTTGCACCCAACTACCGGGCAGGAACACCGCGACAACCCCATGTGATGGGGCTGTGCCACCTACCTGGCGGCGTCCGACTTACGCGGACTCGCGGAACACCCTCCGCGCGATCTCTTCGACCTGCTCGACAGTCAGCGCGGTATCAGGTGGTTCCTGAACCGCCTGGGTGAGAAGTCGGCGGACCAGAGCCGATGTCGGAACATGTTCGGTCGCCGCCTTGGCCTTGAGTGCTTCGGCAAGTGACGCCGGGACACGCACTGACACGACGGCTTGCTCATTTCGACTGCCTCGGCTTCGGTGGACTCGGTCTCTTCGGCGGCGTACTCGGCGCGGATCGCATCTCGCCGGGCTCGATTTGTTCGATCGGTCATGATTCATCATTCCCTTCCAAGTAGTCGCTGGAGTGCACCCGGCCAAACCCTCACGCCTACCGAAAGGGACCGACTCAACCTGTCGAAATCGGCCGTCGGGACAGCTCGGCGGCGTAGCTTGGGTGCGAAATACACCCACGGCACGCCGACTTACCGAGAATTAGCGACAACATTTTCGCTCGTGCGCTATCCGACAGTGAAGTAGTGCCGAGCGGTACCCCTTAGCGCCGCGCCCTGGATTATCGAGTACCGGATTCCGTTGTACAGCAGATCCCAGATTAGTCTATCTTGTTGAATTACATTGAGCGGCGCCTCAACTCTGCGTCCGTCGACGTCAGCAAGGTAGAGATAAATAGTATTGCTCGAACACCATTTCGACCTGGCCGGAATGCGCCGACCGTGATGCCGCGAACACTTGACCGGGTAATCGGTTGAACTCATCGATGTCCAGAAGCACCGGCACCAGTCGCCGCCCCGATGTATGTGCCTGCCTGATGTCGCTCGCCCCCATCCGCGTCATGGCGCTGCGTCACACACGGCGTTGACCGAACTCATCTACCGGTCACGCAGAGCGTAGCGGCTGCGACGACGATCCGTGAGCGGTTGGCGACTTCTCGTCAACATGCTCGGCGTCTACGGTCGGCCACAGATCGGTCCAAGCCCGTCTGATGCAGGCTGCTGCTCCGGCGCGAACTTGAGGAAGAGACCTGGCGACGATCGACAGAGCTGACGCGGAGAGCCGCGAAGATCATCTCATCCAGGGATGGTTGCCACTGAACACGCTGGCCGCCGTCGACCTGCGCCCGCACGCAGTTCGCGACATCCTCGCTGATGGAAGCCACGAACACGTTCGCCATCTGACCTCCGAGGGCCAAAGACGCTCGGCGAAATTGAGATCCGATATCGCGCCGTCGCGTACGCACGCGGGATCACGTTCAGCCCGGATCTCGCGGCCGCTGCCGAGCGCGCTGTATGCGTCCACCCGCGCCGGGCCGGACCGCATGCGACGGCTCAGCGTGCCGGCCCAAGAACTGAGGAGCGGGTTACTCATTCGCTACCGTGAGGGGACGAGGGGGTGGTCTGGGGTGTATGACGCGTTTGTTTCGTACAGTCACGCGTTGGACGGGACGTTGGCGCCTGCGGTGCAGGTGGGCTTGCAGCGGTTCGCGAAGCCCTGGTATCGGGCTCGGGCGCTGCGGGTCTTTCGGGACAACGCGAATCTGCAGGCCAACGCGGGTTTGTGGACCTCGATCGAGCGGGCGCTCTCGGAGTCCGCGTGGTTCGTGTTGCTCGCGTCGCCCACCGCGGCCGCCTCGTCCTGGGTCAACCGGGAAGTCCAGTGGTGGCGGGATCATCGGGACGACGAGCGGATTCTCGTCGTGCTCACCGAGGGGGAGTTCACCTGGGAGGGTGAGGACGCCGCGTTGCCGCCTGCGCTGCGTGGGGCTTTTCGCGAGGAACCGCGCTGGGTGGATCTGCGGTGGCTGCGCAACGTCACCCAGGTGGACCAGTCCAACCCACGACTACGGGAATCTGTCGCCGATGTCGCCTCGGCGATCCGGCAGGTGCCGAAGGACACCTTGGTCGGCGAGCACATCCGGCAGCATCGGCGGGCCATGCGGCTGGCGCGCGGTGGTGTCGCCTCGCTGGTGGTGTTGCTCGTGGCGGCTCTGATGGCCTCGTTCGTCGCGTTCAACCAGCGGGACCAGGCCCAAACCGCCCAGCGGCAGGCCGAGGCGGCGCAAGCGAGGACCCTCGCGGCGCAGCGTCTCGTCGTCGCCCGGAGCCTGCTCGCCCAGGCCGACCAGCTCCGCGCCAGCGATCCTCGCTCGTCCCTCCAACTCGGCATCGCCGCCGCCCGGCTGAGCCCGGGAGCCGTCACCACCGCCGGCCTGACCGAGACGCTCGCCAACAACCCCTTCCGGGCCACCCTGACCGGCCACACCGGCATCGTCGAGGCCGTCGCCTACTCCCACGACGGCCGGCTCATCGCCACCGGCGGCCTGGACGGCTTCGTCCAGCTCTGGGCGACCGGGCAGCACGACGGCGCGCCGCAGCGGGTCGGCCCCACGCTGACCGGCCAGAGCCGCATCCGCACGGTCGCCTTCTCACCGAACGGACGCGTCCTGGCCACCGCCGGGGACGAGGGGACCGTCCAGCTCTGGAACGTCACCGATCCGAACCGGCCGACCCGGTTGGGCCAGCCGCTGCGGTTCGACCTGCCGGTCCACACCGTGGCGTTCTCGCCGGACGGGCACCTGCTCGCGGTCGCGGGCGGCCAGTACTTCCCGGACATCAACGCCCGCCGCAATCTGCTGTGGAACGTCGACGACCCGGCGAAACCCCGGCTGGTGAACGCCTTCTCGCTCGCCCCCTACGGTGCCGTCGACCAACTCGCGTTCTCCGGCAACAGCCGTGTGCTCGCCACCAGTGTCAACGGGCAGTGTGTCGTCTGGGACATCAGCGATCCCGCCCACCCGAAACGTCTCGGGTCGACCACCGTCGGACCGGAAGGGTCCACCATCCAGATGGCGTTGTCCCCCAACGGTCATTTCCTGGTGACCTCGGATCTCGTCGGTGGCGCGGCACGCCTGTGGGACGTCAGCGATCCGACCCGCCTGCGTGCCGTCGGCCATCCTTTCGGCACCAGTGACACCGTCGGGATCTTCGCCTTCTCGCCGGACAGCCGCACGCTGGCCACGGCAGGCGGCAATCACAGTGTGGCGGTGTGGAATGTCGGCGCGAACGGGGCCAGCCAGCGGACCACGATGACCGGGCACACCGACATCGTCGAGACGCTCGCGTTCTCGCCGGACGGGAGCACGCTGGCGTCCGGCTCCGATGACGCCACCGCGGTGCTCTGGAACGTCGACGGCGAGGGCCAGCCGCGACAGACGAGGCGGATTCCGTTGCCGGGCAACGACGGCCCGTCGCCGGTGGAGATCTCGGCGAACGGCAGGACGCTCGCGTTCGGTGACCGGTCCGGCGTCGACCTGTGGGACGTCACCGATCCCGACCGCGCCCGGCGGCTCGGTGCCACGCCGGCGCAGCCGTTGCCGGTCGACTCGCTCGCCCTGTCGCCGAACGGGTCGATCCTGGTCACGGTCACCAACGGCGACCAGCCCGGCGCGGGGGTGAACATCTGGGACGTCAGTCATCCGGCCCACGTCCGGCGGCTGGCCGGGCCGCTGCGGATCGGGGATCCGGACGACCCGCAGATCGTGGACGACGTGGAGCTGAGCCCCGACGGCCGGACGTTGGCCACCGCGGCCGACGTGACGACCCTGTGGTCGCTGGCCGACCCGAGGCACCCGCGCCGGCTCGGCGGCACGGCCTTCGGCGAGCAGTCGACCGTGTTCGGTGCCGCGTTCTCGCCGGATGGCCGCACGCTGGCCACCGGTAGCTACGACACCACGATCGCGCTGTGGGACGTGTCGGATCCGCTGCACGTCAGGAAGCTCGCCGGGCCCTTCAGCGGTGACGCGGGACCGGTGGACTCGGTGGCGTTCCTGGCCGACGGCCGCACGCTGGATGCCGCCTCCGCCGGCTACTTCACGCTGTGGAACGTCACCCGCGGGCAGGTCCCGGCACGGCTCGGGCCGCCGATCACGACGCCGGACGACACCCCGGCGGCGGCCATCTCGCCGGACGGGCACATCGCCGCCGTGACAGGCATCGGGGGGACCGTCCTGCTCTACGACCTCGCCGACACGTCGCAGGCCCGGCTCCTGGACCACCTGCCGGCGTCGATCGGCGAGGTGGCGCACACAGCGTTCACACCGGACGGCCGCACGCTGGTCACGACCAGCCTGACCGGGGTCGAACTGTGGGATCTGAGCCCGGTGAACCAGCTGCGGGCCGGCGCCCTCGGGACGGCGTGTACCAGGGCCGGAGAGCTCGGACCGCAGGACTGGGCGGTCGACGTGCCCGGTGTGCCGTTCGAGAACACCTGCGCCACCGGCTGAGTGGCTTGACACGGCCGTCACGGCGCGGGTTGACTCCCGTCATTGAGAGCGCTCTCAGAGCGCTGGGCTCACTGTCTCGTACCCAACGGAGGGCGAGCACATGACCGGACAATCACGCCTCTTCGTCATCCTCGCCGCGGTTCTCGCGGCGCTCGGCCTGGCGCTCGTGCCCACCTCGGCACAGGGCCAGACGGGATTATCGGGGTCCGACCGACCGCCGGCCACCGGCGGCAGCCTCGGACCCAACGTGCTGGTGTTCACGCCGGACATGCCGGTGAGCACCATCCAGAGCAAGCTGGACGCGATCGCGGCGCAGCAGGTGCCCAACCAGTTCGGCACGCAGCGGTACGCGATCCTGTTCGCGCCGGGCACCTACGGCACGGCTGACGACCCGCTCAAGATCACGGTCGGCTACTACACCAGCATCGCCGGCCTCGGGCAGAACCCGAAGCAGGTCGTCATCAACGGCACGATCGACGCCTTCAACCAGTGCGAGAACGGCGACCAGACCAACTGCACGGCGCTGGTCAACTTCTGGCGGTCGGTGTCGAACCTGACGATCAACGTGGCCGGCACGAGCGGCTGCTTCACCGGCAACGACATGTGGGCCGTCTCCCAGGCGGCGCCGATGCGCCGGGTGGCGATCAACGGCGGGTTGACCCTGATGGACTTCTGCGACGGTTCCCCCGACTTCGCCAGCGGCGGGTTCATCGCGGACTCGTCGTTCAGCGGCGGCACGATCATCAACGGTTCGCAGCAGCAGTTCATCGTGCGCGACAGCAACGTGGACGGCTGGAGCAACGGCGTGTGGAACCAGGTGTTCTGCGGTGACCCGGGCGCGCCCGCGCAGGCGTTCGGTGATCCTGCGGGCGCCGGCCCGTACACCACGCTGGCCACCTGCCAGAACACCGAGGAAGAGCCGTACCTGTACCTGGACTCGGCCAACCACTTCCGCGTGTTCGTGCCCTCGCCGCAGCGCAACACCAGCGGTCCGAGCTGGGCGAACGGCAACACGCCGGGCACCTCGCTGCCGCTGAGCTCGTTCTACGTGGTCAACGCGACCAGCTCGGTGCGCGACATCAACAACGCCCTGCACCACGGTGACAACCTGCTGTTCACGCCGGGCGTCTACCAGGTCCCGCAGACGATCGACGTGACCAGGGCGGACACCAAGATCATCGGACTGGGCTTCCCGACCCTGGTCCCCCAGCACGGCAACGTCACCATGAATGTCGATGACGTACGCGGCGTGAACCTGTCCGGCCTGCTCTTCGACGCCGGCCCGGTCACCTCGCCGGTGCTGCTCAACATCGGCCGCCCGGGCCAGCACCACGGCAGGGCGAACGACCCGGTCACCGTCGACGACGTGTTCTTCCGGATCGGCGGCGCGACAGCCGGCTCGGCCACCACGGCGATGATCGACAACAGCGACAACTCGATCCTGGACGACATCTGGGCCTGGCGAGCCGACCACGGTGCCGGTGCCGGCACGTTCACCGGCGACCCGGCGTCGACCGGCGTCGTGGTCAACGGTGACCACGTGTCCGCACTGGGCCTGTTCGTCGAGCACTTCCTCAAGTACGAGACGATCTGGAACGGCCAGGACGGATTCGTCCTGTTCTTCCAGAACGAGAACCCGTACGAGGTGCCCGACCAGGCTGCGTGGATGGCCAGCCCGACCCAGAACGGCTTCCCGGCCTTCCTGGTCACCAACAGGGTGACCAGGTTCCAGGGCTTCGGCATGGGCAGCTACTCGTTCTTCAACCAGGGCGCCGACATCCACAACGCCATGGCATTCCAGTCACCCACCAGGCCAGGAGTCCGGTTCCACGACCTCCTGACGGTCTTCCTGAACGCCAACGGCGGCATCGACTCGGTGATCAACGGAGTAGGCGCCCCCGTCGATGTCAACAACCACGGCCCGAGCAACGTGGTCAGCTTCCCGTAACCGCACCCTGGGCCGGGCCCTCACCGAGGGCCCGGCCCAGGAGCGAATTCACCAGGAACCACCCATACCACGGGTTACCCTGACCAGGTGCGACCGACGGATCTCCCCCCGATCCCCGAGTCGTTCCTGCACAGGGACCACCCGCTCCACCGTCCACGACACGCCCGCAGACAACGAACTGCCCTGATCTGCGCCGTGATCTTCTTCCTCATCCCGGCCGCCGCCTACGCGGTAGGCGTACGGCCGGCAGCCTTCGAGAACCACAGACTGGCGGCCTTCCCCGGCATCACCAAGGGATGGGGCTTCTTCACCGCGCTGCCCAACTGGGCCACGGACAACCTCCCAGGCCGCCAAGCAGGCGTACACGCCGAAGCGGGCATCAGTCAGAACGTCTTCGGCGAACCCCCGGCCTTCTCCGGCACCGACCGCCAACCGACAGGCGGACAGATCGGCCCGATCGCCCCGGTCCAGACGCCACCACAACCACCGGACCCCCTCAACGGCGGCCAAGCCGACTACTCCCAGGTCATCGAAGGCAAGAACGGCTGGCTCTACTACGCCCAGGACATGACGTCCAAATGCGACCCCGACCAGCCGATCTCCGCAACCATTCACGACCTGACCACACTCAGGCAGGCGATCGAAGCCTCGGGCAGGCAACTGATCCTCGTGGTGGCACCGGACAAGAGCACAGCCGAACCAGCGAACCTGCCCGCCACCTACCCGGACAAGGACTGCGCAGCCCAGGCGAGCGGCCCGTTCTGGCAGGGCGTGGTGGGCACCGACAAAGCCCTGGACCTGAGACCAGGACTGGCCGAAGCGGCGGTCGAGTCGGGCAGGCCGGTCTACTACAAGCAGGACACGCACTGGAACGACCTGGGCTCCCTGGTGATGCTGGGAGCGGTGGCCAACCAGATCCGTCCGGGCATCACGAGCACCTGGCAGTCGGTCCCCGACGGCGTGGTCAAACCGGGTGCCGACCTGCCACCGATGATCGCCAGCACCGGCCTGGACACCGAGATCCACTACTCGCTGGGTCCGGACGGCGGCGCCGACCGAACCGGCCCGACCCTGGCCGACATGCCGAAGGCCACCAAGTTCGGCGGTCCACCGACCACGGGCATGGTGACCGAGCCGACGGCGCTGCTGGGCGACTCGTTCCTGGCGCACGCCACCCGCTACCTACCGGCCGTGTTCAGCGACGCGACCGCGATCGACTACGCGACGATCGACACCGACCAGGCCGCCGTCGAGTCGGTGCTGGCCGGCGGGAAGATCATCGTCATCGAGCTGGTGGAGCGGGTGCTCGCGGCCGGTGACGCTCCGTTCCTGCGCCCAGAGGTCATCAGCGGCATCCGTTCGTACCTGGCGGCGCACCCGGCGCCGTGAGCCGTTCGGCCGATTCACTACGCGGCCGAACGGCTCGCGTTAGAGTGCGGCGTGCCTCCACCTCCGTCGCACCCTGCCGGTGTCGTGTTCGTCCGGGGTAGTGCGGACCTTCCCGGGCTGGGCGACCAGGTGCTGTCCAGGGTGCTGGACCGGGAACTGCGCCGCCGGTTGCCTGATCACCGGGTCACCGTGTGTGCGCCCTTCGGCGCGCTGCGGCCCTCGATCACCGACGGCGGGCTGGCCGTGCTGCCGCTGCTGGGGACGTCGACCGGCGACGACGGGTGGATCACCGTGGTGTGTCCCGGTTTCCCGGTGGACAGCACGGCGGACGAGCTCGTCTCCCGTTACGGCACATCGGACGCGGCCGCGGCTCCGCCGTTGTTCGCCTGTGGTGGGCCGAACGTGGTCTGGACCGCGGTGCGGGTGGCGGGCGACGTGCCGGCCGACCTGGCGGCCGCGGTCACGGCGCAACCGTGCCCTTCGGTGCGGGACGGCGAGTCGGCGCGGCGGCTGCGTGCGGCCGGTGTCGACGTGCCCGTCGTGGCGCACCCCGGCGTGCTCGCCGGTGCGGTGGTGGACGGATCCGTACTGGCCAGCCGGTTGCGGGTGTTGCGCCAACTGAAACTGGTCCCGGACAACGACTACACCGTGGTGCACGCCCCCGGCGGTGACCTCGCCGGGTTGGCGTCGACCGGCGACGGGCACGTCGTGGTACTGCCGACCGCACCCGTCGAAGGCGGCGTGTCCTGGGCGACCGTGCTGCCCGCCGACCTGGTGCTGGAGGACCGGCTCGCGGTACTGGCAGGCGCGCGGGCGGTGATCGCCGCCGACGAGCACGTCGCGGCCGTCGCGGCCGGGTTGGGCAGGCCGTGGGCGCTGCTCGACCGGTCCGGAGTGGACGGTGCGGTGGCGTTGGAGTTCGGCCGGCCGGAGCAGGTGGTCAGCGAGCCGGGCACGGCGCCGGATGCGGTGGCGGTGTCCGACGTCGAATCGGCCGTCGCCGGGCTGACCGAGCACCTGGACCGCGTGGCGGAGCTCGTCACCACGCACGGCCACCCCGTGTCGGCGGACGTCCGGATCGCCCAGTTGGCGGCCGAGAACCGGGCACTGCGGATCTCGCACGAGCGGCTGCGACAGCGGATGATGCTGGAGCGGCGGCGGCTGGTCGAGTCGCTGGCCGACACGCTCGCCGCACCGGGCATGCCGACGGTCGAGCCCGTGGCCGAGCCGGTCGACCAGGAGCTGGCCACGCGGCTCGCCGAGTCGCAGCGGGAACTGGACGCGCTGCGCGGTACCAAGCTGTTGCGCTGGTCGGCGCCGCTGCGGCGGCTCTACGGGAAGCTGCGGCGCACATGACCGAGCAGGCGCGCGTCACGTTCGTCCTGGTGTCCTACGGTGGCCGCGAGCTGGTCACGCGGTGCCTCGAACTGCTGCGGGAGCACGTCGACCAGTCCTACCGCGTGGTGGTCGTGGACAGCGCGTCGCCGGACGGCACCGGCGAGTGGCTGGCGGCGAACCTGACCGGCGCGACCGTGCTGCGGATGCCGGAGAACCTCGGGTTCGGCGCCGGGTGCAATGTCGGGATCGCGCAGGCGGACACCGAGTTCATCTGCCTGCTCAACGCCGACGTGGAGGTGACCGATGGCTGGTTGCCGCCGCTGCTGGACTTCCTCGACAGCCACGACCAGGTCGCCGCAGTCGCACCCTTGATGACCAATGTGGACGGTTCGGTGCAGGAGTCGGGCAGCATCGTCGGTGGCGACGGCTGGTGCCGGGCGTGGGACGACGAGACCAGTTCGCGGGTGGCCAGAGAGGTGGACTATGCCTCGGCCGCCTGCCTGGTGGTGCGGCGCGCGGCATTCAACGAGGTCGGCGGGTTCTCGCCGGACTACGAGATCGCGTACTTCGAGGACGTGGACCTCGCGCTGCTGCTGCGTGCGAACGGTTGGCAGACCTGGGTGTTGCCGACCGTGTCGGTACTGCACATCCGGCACGGCAGCTCGTCGTCCGCCCGCGCCGAGGAGTTGATGCGCCGCAACCACGGCACGTTCCTGCGCCGCTGGCCGGCCGAACTCGCCACCCGGCCGCCCACCGTCGGACTGGAGGAACGGCCGCACCGGCGCTGGTGGCTGCGCGACCAGTTGGCGCCCTGCCGGGTGCTGCTGATCGACGACCGGGTGCCGCATTTCGACCGGGGCAGCGGCGATCCGCGCACACTCGCGGTGCTCGATGCCTGGCACCGCGCGGATCCGAGGGCCAGGGTGACCTACTTCGCCTACCTGCCAGACCGGGCGGAGGAGTACGCGCCCGCACTGCGGGCCAGGGGCGTCGAGGTGGTGTGGGGCGTCGACGACCCGGAGGCGTGGTCGAAGGAGCGGATGGGGCTCTACGACGTGGTGGCCGTGTTCCGGCCGCACAACCTGGACCGGGCCGGTCTGCCGATCAGCCGGTGGCAGCCGCAGGCGGTACGGGTGTACGACTCGGAGGCGCTGTTCCACCGGCGGCCGGAACAGCATTTCGCGACCGCGCCGGACCACGCCACCCGCCGGGACCGGGCGGTGGAGGCACATCTGCTGCGTGCCCAGGAGGTCGCCGCGTTCACGTGGGCGGACGTCGCGGTGTGCGTGAGTGAGGAGGAGGCGCGCTGGGCGCGGCGCATGGCGCCGGACACGTCGGTGCACGTCGCCTGCTACCCGGTCGCCGTGCCGGACGCCGTGCCGGGCCGGGCGGAGCGGTCCGGGATCGCGTTCTTCGGCGGGTTCAACGCGACACCGGGGACGCCGAACGAGCACGCCGTGCTGGAGCTCGCCTCGGACGTGCTGCCGGCATTGCGGGAGTGCCATCCGGGACTGGTGCTGCGGGTGGTCGGCGCGGACCCGTCGCCCGCGGTGGAGGCGCTGGCCGGTGACGGGATCGAGGTGCTCGGCCGGGTGCCCGACCCGAAGGCGGTGCTCGGTCAGCAGTTGCTGCACGTGGTGCCGATGCGCTACGGCGCCGGCGTGAAGATCAAGTTCGTGGACTCGATGGCGGCCGGGCTGCCGTTCGTCACCACGCCGGTCGGTGGCGAGGGGCTGCACCTGGGGTGGACGGCGCGCCACCTGATCGGCCGGTCGCCGGCCGAACTGGTGGAGCTGAGCTCGCGGATGCTCAGCGACCAACCACTGTGGACGGACGTGCAGCAGGAGCTGTTGTCGGTCTGCCGCGAACACTTCTCGGTGGAACGGTTCGGCGCCGAGATGGCCATGGTCCTGGCCGACTGCGGTGTCCTACCCCTCGTCGGCTGAGTCGACGAAGCCCAGCGCCCGTTCCAGCACCGTGCCGTCGGCCAGGTGCACCCGCAGGTGGACCGGGCCGGGTTCGGTCACCGGCACCGTGACCGTCACGCCGCTGTACTCGTCCACCGGCACACCGTCCCGGCGCAGCGCGACCGTGACGTCCGGGCGGTGGCCGCCCAGTTCCATGGCGTGGCCCGCACCGCCGACCAGCAGCCGCACCGCGACCACCGGCATGTCGGAGTGGGCCACCCAGCCGGACACCTCCAGCTCCGGCCCGGTCGTCGACGGGATCGGCACGTCGAAGTACAGGCGGCTGTCCCGACCGGACACGGCGGCGGCCCGGTAGCGGGCGAAGCGGTCGGTCGGCACCAGGCGCCGCAGCACGTCGTCGGCCTGTGCCGACGGGTGGGCACGCAGCAGGTCCCACCAGGCCCTGGTCCGGGACCAGAACGGCCACCACGTCCGGTT
Source organism: Pseudonocardiaceae bacterium (assembly GCA_036491115.1). GTDB lineage: Bacteria > Actinomycetota > Actinomycetes > Mycobacteriales > Pseudonocardiaceae > DATEPR01. Next base: position 114,097 of record DASXCQ010000071.1, on the reverse strand, counting down.
CGCCGCGCGTACCGTCCACGTGCGTTCCACGGCGGCGACGTGGGCCCGGGTGGCGGCGAGCTCGGCCCGCGTGTCGGCCAGGACGCCCGCCACATGGGCGTGTTCGGCCCGGACGGACTCCAGTTCCCGGACAGCGGCCGTCAGCTCGGCGAAGGCCAGGCCGATGCGGTCGTCCTTCTCGTCCAGCGCCAGCAGTGCGGTGGCCAGCTCGTCCCGGACCAGTTCGGTGGTCGCCCGCTCGTCGGCCAGCGCGGCCACGTGGTCGGCCAGCCGGCCCTCCACCGTGCTCAGTCGCTCGGTCAGCGCCGCGGCCCGGCCGGTGGCCCGGCGCGCGTCCTCGACCGCCCTGGTCGCCGTGGCGTGGTCGGCACGCAGTGTCGCCAGGCCGCCGGGCACCGCCCACAGCGGCGGGTCGGCGGACAGCGAGGCCCCCGCCTCGATGGCGGCGGCGATGACGGCAGGCTCGCCACCGGCGACCGCGGCCTGGAGTGCCGCCTCGGCGACCACCAGTTCGGCCCACCGCTCGGGCAGCCGCTCGGCCAGTCCGGCGGCGGCGGCCAGCCCGGCCAGCACGTCGGCAGGCGACGCGGTGGGCGACCACGGGTGCGGCGCGTGGTTGTCCACGATCTCCCTGGCGAACTCCAGCAGCCCGCGGAGCATGACCAGTTCGGCGTCCACGCCGTCGCCGGCCAGCCACTCCCGGTCCACCCTGGTCAGGTCGCCGTCGGCGGACACGATGAAGTTGCCGGGGTGCGCGTCCAGCAGGTCGGCCGGGAGCACGTCGACGTCGGGGCTGCCGGGCAGGTACGGGTGGCGGCGGTCGTCGTCGCGCAACGCCCGTGCGTCGGCCTCGGTGGCGGCACGCCAGCGGGCGATCAGGGTGTCCAACTGGTCGAAGTCCTTGGCGGACAAGGCATCCAGTAGGTGGGCGTCGAGCGGTCGGCCGGGTGTCAGGGGCTCGGCGGCGACGAGTTCCTGGCGCAGCCAGGGATGCGTGTGGTGGTCGGGCACGCCGGTGCCGTCCCGGACCGTGTGCAGGGTGAGCCGGTCGTCCAGCCTGCGCAGCCGCCGCCACTCCGGGCGCCTGCCGTCGTTGTTCAGCCAGGCCAGGCCGGGTTCGCTCGTGCGCGCCACGTCGGCCGGCGACGGCCCGGCGACCACCAGGAACGACGACGCCACCAACGCGCCGATGCCCTGCTCGGTGGCCAGGCGGTGCGGTGTCCGGCCGGCGACGGCGGCGTCGTTGCCGCCGAACGCGCCGCGCAACGGCTCACGGACCAGCTTGTCCACCAGTTCCGGCGCGTCCGGGCGGGCGAACACCGACTCGTCCAGCAGGATCCTGGGCAGCTTGTAGTCGGGATAGGGCAGCAGCCACCGTTGCGCCGGCAGTCCGGCGTCGGCGAGCAGGCCGGCGAGCACACCCCTGGGCCAGGTGTGCGGGGCGCGCTGGTCACCGGGGTAGCCGGCCAAGCCGATCCACGACGTGGAGTGGTGGTCCTCGGTGCCGCCGAGCAGGTAGCGCAGGCCGAGCTGGTTCTCGATGGCCAGCACGACGACACCGTCGGCGGCCAGCGAACCCCGGACGGCGGCCAGCAGCGCGGCCGGACCGTCGCCGTACTTGTCGCTGTACTCCAGCACCCCGCACAGCAGCGCGATGTCGCACCCGGATACCGCGGGCAGCGCGGACTCCACGCGGTCGCACACGATCCGCACGTTCGGCAGGTCCCGGCAGCGGGCTCGGGCGGCATCGGCGCGGTCGGGCATCGCCTCGATGCCCACCACGTCGGCGCCGGTCTCACCGAGCGCCCTGGTGAGCACGCCGGAACCGCAGCCGACGTCGACCACCCGCAGGCCCGGTCCGATCCGCAGCGGGGCCAGCAGGCCGGCGCGCTGCGGCGAGAAGTGGTACGCCGTCTCCCAGGACGTGATCCGGTCGGCGAGCGCCGCCGAGCCGGAGCTCACGTCGTCCGTGTCACGCAGGAGTTCGGCGACCGTGGCCTCGGCGCCGTCCGCGTAGTCCAGTGGGGCGACGGCCGGATCGGTCACTTCCGTCATGCGCCGGAGGGCGGGTACTTGGCGACCTCCTGCGACACCAGGTCGTTGAACTGCTGCTCCAAAAGGGTCGGGTCGGTGTCCGGCGTCGTGCCGTAGACCTCGATGCGGACGAAGACGCCGTCCCGGGTGAGGTAGTGGGCCCGGAAGGTGGGGCTCACCGACGAGTTGCCGGCCAGCGACAGGTCCTCGACGCCGGGCGGGGCGCCGGGGATCGGGCGGTAACCGGCGTGCGTGTAGTAGGTGTCCATCGCGGCCAGCGCGGCGCTGGCGTCGTCACCGGTGGCCGGGGCGAACGCCCAGATGCCGTCGTGCACACCGTCGTTGTCGGTGATCAGCGCGGACACGGTGTCGATCCCGTTGTCGTGCAGGATCGACACTTCCTGCTTGGTGGGCAGCCTCGCGGTGACGGCGTCGTCGATCGACCACGTCATGTTGACCAACTGCCTGCCCTGTAAGGGGATGAACGGGCCGGGCGGCAGCTTCGGGCCGGGCGGCGGCTTGGGCTTGGCGCTGGTGGTCGTGGCGACCGTGGTCCCGCCGGCCTCCGGGTGCTTGCCGTTGTTGTTGATCACCAGGAAGGCGGTCACGCCACCGCCGAGCAGCACCACGACGGCCGCGATGATGATGGCGATCTTGCGGCCGCGGCCCTTGTTCTCGTTGAACACCTCGGGGCCCTGGCGGATCCAGGACGGCACGCCACCGAGTTCCTGCGACGGGTCGACGCCCCACGGCGGCGAGTAGTCCTCGTCCGACTGGCCGTGCTGCGGCGGCGGGACCACGCGCCACGGCTGCGGCTGCTGACCGGGCTGGCCGGGACGCACGGCCTGCGTCCGGTCCCAGCCGCCGGCCGGCTGGCCGGACCTGGGCACCACCTGGGTGCGGTCGGCGTCGCCGGGCTGGCGGCCGGGCACGATCTGGGTGCGGTCACCGCCACCGTCGCCACCGTTGGCCGGCGGGGGCCCGGACACCGGCCGCATCGCCTGCGTCAGGTCGGTGCCACCGGGCGGTGTGCCGGTCGGCGTCCAGCGGAATGCCTCCGGGAACGGTGCCCGCTGCTGTTCCTGCGGGCCGCCCGGCACCGGCGGTGGGCCCTGCTGCGCCGGCTGGGCAGGCGTGGGGATCGGCCCGCTCTGGCCGGCATCCGGCGCGGGCGGGCCACCAGCCTGTTCGCCGGCTGCCATGGCCAGCAACTGGTCACGCTTCTGCCGGTACTCGTCCGCGGAGATGCGACCGGCAGCCAGTGCGGTGTCGAGCTGATGCAGCTCGTCTTGCCACGACATCTACGAGCCTCCCAGTTGGCCGTGCGCAAATGTATTGTGCCCAACCGCCAGGCCGGCACGCGGGTTCCGAGACCGGGCCGCAACCATGCTCGTGTCGGCAGTCAGGATGGCACCGTAACCCGGTAGAGCACATCGTCCGACGACAGCACGACGGTGTCACCGACCGTGCCCCGCTCGGCCGTCGCCGTCCAGCCGGTGTGGATGTCCACCCCGCCGGTGACCTCGGCGACGTCCGCCCGGATCTCGCCGACCGCACCGCCGCCGACCACCACGCCGTGCTCGTCGACGACCAGCACGCAGTCGGCCCGTCGGTTGTCCACCATGGCCCAGCCGGAGAACAGCTCGGCAGGCGGGGTGGGTGTCTTCTCCAGCAGGCCGACCGTGGGGTTGCCGGTCAGCGGCTGGCCGGGCAGCCTGCGGATGGTCCGCTGGTCGACGTGGTCGCCGAGGTGGAAGCCGCAGCCCACGGTGAACCCGCTGGTGAACGGGTAGACGTGCAGGACGGCGGCGCGGTGGACGGCGTCCGGGGTGATGCCCGTCGCGGCCACCTCGGCCCGGTCGCCGACCCGCATGGCCACCGCGGACAGCTGGAGCACCGGGAACTGTGCCCGGACCTCGTCCGCCCGCAGCGTGCCGCCGGCATACGTGACGAGCGACACGCACAGCGCCAGCGCGGCCGTGCGGGCACCGGTGAGCTGCGGGAACCGCAGGGCGAGCAGCGCCAGCAGGGCACACCCGGCCAGGCCGGGCAGCATCGCGTAGCGGCTGGTGATGCCGATGGTCGCGCCGAACTCGTCGCGCAGGCCGCCGATCACCACCGCGACCAGCAGCAGTTGCACGCCCAGCCCGACCCAGCCGGCGGCCTCCAGCACGTCGGCGACCGGTGCGGTGCCTGCCGGGGCCAGGCGCTGCTGGACCAGGCGAACGATCAGCACCAGCAGCAGGGCCGCGACCAGGGCGCCGACCGCGATCGACGTGGCGGCGGCACCGGTGTCCCGGATCGGGCTGAGCGTGCCGACGGTGGCGGCCAGGAAGCTGTCCGGGCCCAGCGGCGTGTCCGTCGGGATGGGCACCGGCTTCTTCGGCAGCAGCAGCCACGTCACGATCACCACGACCCCGGCCCCCGCCGTGACGCCCAGCCGCCACGGTCGGTCCCGGCGCAGCCAGCCGATCACCACCAGGGCCACCCACACCGGGAAGGCGCTGCCGTGGCCGAGACTGGCCAGCAGCGCGACGCCGACGGCCGGCATCGCCCGGCCGCGGTGGGCCAGCAGGATCGCCACGGTGGCCGGGGTCAGCCCGCACAGCCAGTGGACGCCGCTGCCGCCGAGGACGAAGATCTCCAGGGCGGTGGAGTTGAACATGAGGAACGAGAACGCGACCGTCAGGGAACCACGCTGGGTGGTGCTCAGCCGGGCCGGCAGCATCCGGTTCAGGCAGTAGACGATCACGCCGCCCAGCAGCACGGCCAGCACGGCCAGCGCCCGGTTGTCACCGCCGAACAGCTTCGCGTCCAACCAGCACAGCGTGCCGAACAGTTCGACCGGGTGGCCGACGTAGAGGGTGGCCAGGCCGCGCGGGTGCAGCGAGCCGTCCGGGCTGGTGACCTGGACCAGCACCTGCCAGTAGTCCTTGAAGTTCATCGTGGGCGCGGTGGCGGCCGCGTACAGCATCGCCGCGGCGGGCACCGCGGCCAGGATCCACCACACCGGGGCGGATCTGGCACGCGTGAGGACCGCGCCGTCTGTCATGTGGAAACCCCCGGGAAGCCGCCTGTGGGCAGACAGTAGCCGGGCGCTCCGCCACTGGTGGGGGTTATGCGCAACCGTGACCGGACACCCACCGAAGGGGTGTCCGGTCAGGTAGGGCCGGTTGGTCAGCCGACCGGTTCTGCGGCCTTCTCGACACCGGAGGTCCAGGTGTCGTGGTCGATCTTGCGCAGCCGTTCCTCGTCGTCGATTTCCAGCCTGCCCATGACCCAGCGCAGGACCGGCGGGGCCATCAGTGAGGTCACGATCGCGACCAGGACGACGATCGTGTACGACGCCGAGTTGAGCACGCCCAGCCGCAGACCGGTGAGGGCGACGACCACCTCGACGACGCCTCGGGAGTTCATGCCCGCGCCCAGCGCCAGACCTTCCAACCTGGTCAGGCCGGTGACCCTGGCACCCAGGTAGGCGCCACCGAACTTGCCCAGGATCGCGATGGCCAGCACGGCGACGCCGGCGATCGCCACGGACGGCTTGGTGAGCGATGTCAGATCGACCCGCAGGCCCGCGGTGGCCAGGAACAGCGGTGCGAACACGGACAGCACCACCGAACGGAGCGGAGCCAGTTTCACCTGTACCGGCTTGGCCCGGGAGACCAGCACGCCGGCGATGAAGGCGCCGAAGATCGGCTCCATGCCCAGCGACAGGGTGATGACCGAACCGGTCAGCACGATGATGACGGCTGCCGCGATGGCCGGTCCGGACTCGTTCGACGTGGACATCTTCGTCATCACCGCGCGTACCAGCTTCCGCCCGACGGTCGAGGCGAACGCGATGAACACGGCCAGGTAGGCGACCTGGAGCGAGACGTGTCCGAAGGTGACACCGGCGGTCGCCGCCGCGGACACCACGGACAGCAGCAGCCAGCCGATGGCGTCGTCGACCATGCTGGAGCCCAGGATCAGCTGACCGAGGTTGCGGTGCAGCAGACCCATGTCGGTCAACGTCTTGGCGATGACCGGGATCGCCGTGACACACATGGCGATGCCCAGGAAGAACGCGAAGACACCGCGGCCCGCCGAGTGGCCGGCCAGGGCGCCGGGCAGGATCAGACCCAGCCCGATGCCGAACAGCAACGGGATCAACAGTCCGGCCAGGCTGACCGACAGGACGGAACGGGCCCGGCGCTTGAGGATCTCCGTGTCCAGGTGGGTGCCGGTGATGCCGACCAGAAGCACCACACTGAGCTGGCCCGCCGCGTCGAGCAAATGGGTCTGCTCCGCGGAGTTCGGCAGCAGCCAGTGCGAAACACCGGGCAGCAGGTGCCCGAGAATCGACGGGCCGAGGATGACGCCGGTGACCAGTTCACCCACGATGGCCGGCAGGCCGAACCGCGCGGCGAGCCTGCCCAGCAGGCGCGCGAGCACCAACAACACCGCCAAGGTCGCGAACAGCACCAGCAGCGGATGCGGTGCCAGGGGCGCGACGATCGATGACATTGACCGACCTCCTCATGGTTCGACGCGGATCGGGCCGTATCCACGCTGCGCCAACCGGTTTACGGTCCCCATGACCAGGTCGTGCGCTGTGCCAAGCATGGCGCACATCGGCGCCCCTGACTTCTTCATGACAGCGCATATGAATTCGTCAGGAATAGCACTGTGATTCTTGCACAAGGCATGAAAAACCCGGGCCCTGGTGGGCCCGGGTTTCCGGCAACGACGGACTACAGTGGACCGGTCAGGCGTGGTGTGCGAAGACCGGCTTGCGGGTGTCGCGGCGGGGCTGTGTGGGGCGGCTGGCGCGGATCGCGGGTGCCGACCGCTTGGGCCTGCGGTGCAGTCGGGCGCGCAGCGACCGGTCGCCCCAGCCGCCGGAGACGCCGGTCGGCGCCTCGGGCTGCCGGGTGGTCAGGGAGGCGAGGACCGCCACCAGGGCAGCCAGTTCCGCGTCGTCCGGTGCACCGCGCAGGACGCGGAACGCGGGCTGTTCGAGATCGAGGGTGTCCAGGTTCATCGTTTCCGCACCTTCCTGCTACAGCGGCATGTTCCCGTGCTTGCGATCGGGGCTGGCGGTGTACTTGTCGCGCAACATGGCCAGGCCCCTGGCGAGCGCGGCTCTGGTGTCCGCCGGGTCGATCACGTCGTCCACCAGACCGCGCTCGGCGGCGTACTGCGAGTGCATGTACTCACCCTTGTACTCGCCGACCAGCTCCGCGCGCAGCGCCGCCGGATCCTCCGCGGCGGCCAGTTGCCTGCGGTGCAACACGTTCACCGCGCCCTCGGCACCCATGACGGCGATCTCGTTGGTCGGCCACGCCAGCGAGAGGTCGCAGCCGATGGAACGGGAGTCCATCACGATGTACGCGCCGCCGTACGCCTTGCGCAGGATCACCTGGATCCTGGGCACGGTGGCCTCGCAGTACGCGTACAGCAACTGGGCGCCGTACCGGATGATGCCGGCGTGCTCCTGTTCGGTACCCGGCATGAAACCGGGCACGTCGACCAGGGTCACCAGCGGAATGCTGAAGGCGTCACAGAACCGCACGAACCGGGCCGCCTTCTGGGACGCGTACCGGTCCAGCACACCGGCCAGCACGGTCGGCTGGTTGCCCACCATACCCACGACGGCACCGTCGATCCTGGCCAGCGCGCAGACCACGTTCGCCGCCCAGGTCTCCTGGAGTTCGAAGTAGTCGCCGTCGTCGGCCAGTTCCGCGATGACCTGCCGCATGTCGTACGGCCGGTTCGGCTCGGCGGGCACGATCTCGGCCAGCCTCGGCCTGCGTTCGTCCGCCGCGCCGACACCGGGATCACCCGGTGCCCGCTCCAGGTTGTTGCCCGGCAGCATGGACACCAGGTACCGCACGTCGGCCAGGCAGGTCTCCTCGTCGTCGTGCACGATCGTGGCGACACCGGACTTGCCGGCGTGCATGTCGGCACCGCCGAGCTCCTCGTGCGACACCCGCTCGCCGCTGACCGCCTCGACGACGTCCGGGCCGGTCAGGTACATCTTGGCCGTCTTGCGCACCATGAAGGTGAAATCGGTCAGCGCGGGCGAGTACGCCGCTCCCCCGGCACAGGGCCCGAGGATGACGCTGATCTGCGGGATCACCCCGGACGCCGCCACGTTCCGGCGGAAGATCTCACCGAAGCCGTGCAGCGCCATGACGCCTTCCTGGATGCGCGCGCCACCGCTGTCCAACAGCCCGATCAGCGGCGAGCCGGTGGCGATGGCCAGGTCCATCACCTTCTGGATCTTGGCCGCGTGCGCATAGCCGACGGAACCGCCGGAGACGGTGAAGTCCTGTGCGTAGACGAATACCCGGCGGCCGTCGATGGTGCCCGACCCCGCGACGACGCCGTCGCCGTGCGGCCGGTCACCGGACCGGGGACCGGCGCTCTGCCGCCGGTACAGGTCCATCTCGACGAACGAGTCGGGGTCCAGCAACAGGCCGAGCCGTTCCCGAGCCGTGTACTTGCCCAGCTTGTGCTGACGGGCGACGGCATCCTTGCGGCCGGCCAGGATGCCGTCCCGCAGTGCGTCCCGCTCGTGCCGCGACCGTCGCATCGACCGCGTGGGCATCGGCACCGGGGCCGGCGGCGTGTCGCCGGTCCGGTGTGGCTCGTCGGCGCTCGCGGTTCCCGGCCGGGGCAGGGGCACGTGCCCCCGCTCCCGGCTCCCGGCCGGGTCGAACGCGACCGGCTCGACCTGACCGGTCACGCCGCCTTCCTCGCCTCGAGTTCCGCGTTCATCTCGGCGACGATGTCACTCCAGACGACACCGCGGTACAGCCGGGGCAGGGAGCCCACCGGCGGGTCGTAGTCGTAGTCGTACTCGCTGCCGTAGTCACCGCTGTAGTCGGAGGCGTTGCCGGCGGCGGCCGCCTGGGCAGCCGCCGGCAGCGGCTCCCGGTTGGTGTGCAGGGTCAGTTCGTGGTGGTGCATCGCCCGTTCTCCTGTCTACTGTGGCCTTGGGTCAGGCGGTCGCCCGGAGGTGCACGCCGACGTCGTGGTAGGCGCCGCTGAAGAACAGCAGCGCCGGCTGGTCCCCTCCTCGATGCGAGCCGAGCACCTCACCGACGAAGATCGAGTGGTCACCGCCGTCGTGTGCGGTGGCGAGCCGGCATTCCAGCCAGGCCAGGGAGCCGACCAGCAACGGGGAGCCGGTGGCCGGTCCCGGGGTCCAGTCGACCTCGTTGAACTGGGCCATGCCGCGCGGCCGCCGCCAGTCGGCGAAGTACCGCGCCACGTCCTGCTGCTCGGCACTCAGTACGGACACCGCGAACGCCTGCGCCGACGTGATGGCCGCGTGCATGCGTGCCGCGCGGGACACGCAGCACAGCACCATCGGCGGGTCCAGGGAGACCGAGGTGAAGGCGTTCGCGGTCATGCCGTGCCCGTCCTCGCCGGCCGCCGTGAGCACGGTGACACCGGTGGCGAACTGGGCCATGACCTCGCGCAGCGCGGTCGCCGGGGACAGCGGCTCGTGCCGCTGGCCCGGCGCCGACCTCGCCGGCGTCAGCTTGGTGGACCCGTTGATCCTGATCACCTAGGCCCCCCTGGTCGCGGCGGCGGCGGCCAACGCGTTCTCGGCATAGGGCGCGAGGGCTTCACGCAACTGCTCCGGCACCCTGGTGGGCGACGTGTTCTGGTTCTCGCCGCGCATGCAGGCGATCCGCTGCCGTCCTTTGGCGACCAGGATCTCCCGGTCCCCGACCAGGTGCACGTAGTCGAAGGAGAACTGGACCTGCGTCGAGGTGAGCTCCTCCAGCCGCATCCGGATGGACAGCTCGTCGAACGCGGTGATCTCGGCGAAGAACTCGCACTCCACCTTGAGCGTGAACAGCTTCAGGTCGACCCGCACCTCTTCCAGCACCGCCGGTGCCTTCTCCTTCAGGAACATCTCCCGGCAACGGCCCTGCCACCGCAGGTAGTTGACGTAGTAGACGTTGCCCACCAGGTTGGTCTCCTCGAATCCCACCGTGTGGCGGATTTCGTAGTAGGCCGCCATGTCAGTCCTCCTCTCCGGCGAGAACGGCGAAGACCACGGGATGGGGCTGCCCGTTGACGGTCGTCACCCATGTCGCGATGCGCGCCACCCCGTTGGACAACAGCGTCCAGCCGTCCTGGTGCACCCGGTGCACCGTGAGGGCCTGTGTCATGGAACCGGTCTTGCGAACGCATTCCAGGGCGGTCCACACCCTGGTCCGGGCCACCGACGCCGGTTCCCCGGTGTCGGTTGCCAGAAGTTCGGCCAGTGCCAACGGTTCCGGTCCGAGCAGGTCGGCCCAGTCCGTGTCGGTGCGCTGGAGCACCGTCTCGACGTCGCAGGTGAGCGCCCCGGTGCCGACCACCGCGAGGGTGAGGTCCGCCTGGTGCGACGCGGACACCGTGACGCCGTCGGCCTCGGGCTTGCCGTCCGGGCGGTAGCGCAGTCCGGCCTGCCGGCCGAGCACCCTGCTCACCGCCAGTTCGGTCTGGGCACGCCGTTCGGCGACGGTGTGCACCGGGCTGTCGACCGGGTTGGGTTCGACGATCACCGACCGGCTGCCGCCCAGCACCCGCTCCAGCGATCGCTCCAGGTAGGACCCGAGCATCGAGGCCACCCACGGTCCCTCACCGCCGCGCTTGCGGACCGCCCGCAGGGTCAACCCCTCCCAGTGCTCCACCAGGACGCCGTCCGGCGAGCGGACGTCGATGTCATAGGTGTAGCTGTCGCCGTCCTGGAACCGTTCCACCGCGTCCATCACCACGTACTCGCAGGCCTGGTCGGCCTGGCGGGACAGGTAGAGGCGCTCGATGCCCTGCGGCAGCAGCGTCGCGTCCGGGATGCAGCACTGGATGGCGTGCATCATCGCGTCCCGGGTGCCCGGGTCGGCCAGCAGCCGCTCCTGGGGCAGGAAGGGCGCGAACCACGGCGTGTCACCGGTGGTGGCGATCTCCGCGGTCGCCCGCCGCGCACTGGCCAGCCGGTAGGCGTTCAGCCGCTGGAACCGCTTGCCCTGGAACAACACCGTGCCGTACAGCTCGGTGATCGGGTCCACCGGGACGACCGGCAGGTCCGGTCCGGTCACCGGCTCGGCGGACAACGCGGGCCTCGGGAACCGCAGGCGGGCCTTGAAGTGATCGGCGGAGAAGCCGGTCTCCGCGCTGCGCAGCACCACGTCGACCGTCTCGGCGTCCCTGGCCAGCGCGGCCAGCCGGATGGTGGTGGAACCGCCCGGCGCCACCACGATCGGCCGCAGGAACTCCACGTCCTCCAGCAGCGGCGGTGCGGAACTGCCGCACACGGCGACCGCGACCTGGGTCATCGCCTCCATGCCGATCACCGCGGGGAACAGCAGGCTGCCGTCCAGCAGGTGGTCGCCCAGGTACGGATCGGTCGGGTCGGCCAGGTCGGCCTCGGTGACCAGCTCGATGCCCGGGTAGTGCACGATCGCGCGGTCGACGAACCGGGACAGCGGCAGTTCGCGGTGTTCCATCGGCAGCGTCGGCAGCCCGGAGGTGCGGCCGCAGAGCACCAGCACCGGCGGGGACTGCGGGTCGGCCAGAACCGAGCGCAGCATGTCGATGCCGGCCTCGGTGGAGATCGGCGTGATGCCGTCCCGCATCAGCGCGCTCACCACGCCCAGCCGCTCACCCATGCCGGCGCCGGACCAGACCGACCACTCCATCGCCAGCACCCTGGCGTTCGGGTGGTCCTGGCCGAACCGGACGGTCAGCTCGGACATCCAGTCGTTGGCGGTCGCGTAGTGCGCCTCACCGCGCAGGCCGGCCCGGCCGATGATGCTGCCGAAGGTGATCAGCAGCTTGATCCGGTCCTGGTCGACCGAGTTCAGCACCGCCCGCAGGCCACCGATCTTCGGGCCGACCGTGGCCCGGAAGGTCGACTCGGTGAGGCTGAACAGAGCGGCCGGGTCGTTGCGGCCTGCGCCGTGCAGCACACCGGTGACCGCGCCCAGTTCGGACTCGAAGGCGACCACCGCCGCGGCGACCTGGTCGACCGACGTGACGTCCGCTCGTTCGTAGTGGAAGCGGATGCCGGCCGCCGTCATGCGGGCCAGGTTGTCGGCCAGTTCGGTGTCCTCCGCCGGGTCGCTGCGGCCCAGCAGGGCCAGTGCGATGCCGGAGTCCTTGGCGATGGCCAGGGCGCACTCGGCGGTGATGCCCTTGCCGCCACCGGTGACCAGCAGGACGTCGCCCTCGCCGAGGGTGGCGGCCGGGTCGGCGACCGACGGCGCCAGGGCGGAGAGCCTGGGCACCGTGCGGGTGCCGTCCTCGGCGTAGTACGCCTCGGCGAAGTCGGTCGTGGCGGCCACCTCGGCGACCACGATGCGCACCGCGTCGGCGATGTCGTCGGCGGACGTCGGGGTCACGTTCGCCAGGTCGACGATCGTGGTCTTGGCCGACGGGTCCTCCAGCCGCAGCGTGCGGGCCAGGCCCGCGGCGCCCAGGCCGTGCTGGACGACGACGAACCGGGTGCCGTTGGGCGCACCCAGCACCAGCCGGCCGGCGTCCAGGAACAGTCCGATGTGGCTCTCGTCGCAGTCGGCCGGCAGGCACAGCAGCACACCGGGACCGACACCGGACCGGGACAGTGCGTTCCGCAGCGGTTCGGCCAGCGAGTGACCGGCGGGCGCGAACACCGACCAGGTGGCGGCTTCGGCCACGCTGGCCACGTTGCCGATGTCCGCGGGCGGGCGGGGTGCCTCGACGCGGCCGACCGCGAACGGCCGGACCCACGGGGCGACACCGGCGACCTCACCCTTGTCGGCCTCCTTGGCCTGACCGGCGGTCTCGGCGAGCTCGTCGATCATCTCGGCCAGTTCGCCCAGGTCCACGGTGGCGAAGTTGGGCATGCCGGCCAGTGCCGGGCGGCCCAGGCTGCGGGTCACGTCGTTGACGATCTGGCCCACCGTGATGGAGCTCAGGTGCAGGTCGTCCAACGGGTGCGAGTCCGCGCTGACCGCTTCCAGGGGCAGTTCGACCCGTTCGGCCATGAGCTTGCGCAGCAGGTCCAGCGTCGAGCTGCCGCCCGCCTCGGGGGTGGTCGCGACCGCAGGGCGGTGAGGGGCGGCACCCCCTGCGGTCGCGACGGCGTCGCCCTGGAGGTGGGCGAGGTCCGCGTCGATGGCCGGCGCCGCTTCGCACGGGCTGGCCAGGAACTTCGGTTCGGCGTTCAGGTCCAGCGGCCGGTACAGGCGGTCGGCGAACAGGGCCGGCACGTCCACCGGGGCGCCGAGCGCGAACGCGGCGCCGACCACGCGCAGCAGCGCGGCGATCGACTTGTGGTCGGTGTCCACGGCGACGATCGGGGTGTCCGGCGCGATGTCGCCGAACAGGTTGGACAGCACCCTGCCCGGACCGACCTCGATGACCAGGTCGCTCTTCTCCGCGACCTTGGCCGCGGCCTCGCGGAACCGGACCGGCTGCGGGATCTGGTCGCGCAGCAGTTCTGCCAGGTTCTCCGCGGCGTGCAGGACGTCACCGGTCAGGGTGGACACCACCGGCCGGTTGAGCCGGTCGAACTCGAACTCGGTGAGCCGCTCGGTGAAGGCGGCGGCCGCCGGTTCCACTGCGGGCGAGTGGAAGGCGTGCGACACGCTGATCCGGGTCGCGTTGACGCTCGCCTCCCGTGCCTTCGCGCACACCCGGTCCACGGCGTCGGCCGGTCCGGAGATCACCGTCTGTTGTGGAGCGTTGTAGCCGGCGATGACCACGTCCTCGCCCTGCGTCAGCTCCTCGACCTGGCTCGGACCGGCGCCCAGGCCGGCCATCGCGCCACCGCCGCTGCTGGCGTTCGCCATCACCTGGCCGCGCACCGCGGCCAGCCTGAGCACCTGCGCCTCGTCCATCGCGCCGCCCCAGTGCAGGGCGGTCAGCTCGCCGAGGCTGTGCCCGGTGGCGATGTCCGCGTCGATGCCCAGGCCGCGCAGCACGCGCAGGGCGGCCAGCGACCCGGTGACGATCCTGGGCTGGGCCACCTCGGTGGCGACCTGGTCGCCGTCGGTGGGCAGGCCGGCCTGGGTGAAGACGTCCTCGGCGGCGGCGAACCGGCGGCGGATGGCGCCGCCGGCGCCACGGCCGGAACCCTGACCGGGGAACAGGAAACCGATCGCCGGGGCGCTGCGCCGGATGTCGGCGAAGATGCCGTCCGCGGGGGAGAACACCGACTTGGCACCGCTGCCCAGCAGGCTGAGCAGAGTGGCCAGCTTGCGCTGCGCGTCCTCCGGCGTGGTGACGACCAGCGCGGCACGCACCGGCTTGCCGGACAGCTCGCCGGACAGCGTGCCGGCGAGGTCGGTCACCTCGGCCATGGACAGTTTCTCGACGAACTCGGCCAGCTTCGTCACCTTGCCGCGCAGTTCCGCGGTGTCGGCGGCGTCCAGCAGCAGCAGTTCGGCATCCTGGCGGCCGGCGGCCAGTGTGCGGGTGCGGTCGTCGATGTCCTGCCGGCGCGGCTGGTCGGGGGCCACCTCGATGGCGATGTGCGAGTTGACACCGCCGAAGCCCATCGCGGAGACGCCGGCACGGACGACCTGGTCCGCGGGCCACGTAATGGGCTCGTGCGGCACGAACATGGTCGCGTCGGCCGCGGTGAGCAGGGGGTGCGGGTCGTGGTGGCCGGTGGCCGGCGGGATCACCTGGTGGTAGACGGCGAGCGTGGCCTTGATCAGGCCCGCGACACCTGCCGCCGCCTTGGTGTGGCCGATGTTGCCCTTGAGGGTGCTCAGCGCGGCCTTCGCGGCGGTCGGGTCGGCGGTGCGGCGGGCGCTGGACAGCGCGTCGAGCTCGGTCTCGTCACCCACCGCCGTACCGGTGCCGTGGCCCTCGAAGTAGGAGACGGTCTCGACGCCGTAGCCGGCGCGGCCGTAGGCGCGCTCCAGGGCCAACTGGTGGCCTGCCGCCTCGGGGCGGGTGATGCCGCCCTTGCCGTCCGAGGAGACGCCCCAGCCGGCGATCGTGGCGTAGATGCGCAGGCCGCGGTCCAGCGCGTCCTCCTCGCGCATCAGCACCAGCACGCCGGAACCCTCACCGGGCCAGAAGCCGTTGGAGTCCTTGTCGTAGACCTTCATCTCACGCTTGGCCAGCGCGCCGGTCTTGGCGAAGCCGATCACCTCGAACGGGTCGATCGACAGGTCGACGCCACCGGCCAGGGCCACGTCCAGGTCGTTGCCGGACAGCGCGTTCGCCGCGGTGACCACGGCCAGCAGCGACGACGAGCAGGCACCGTCCACGGTGAACCCGCCGCCCGCGAGGTCGTAGTAGTTGCAGATGCGGCCCGCGATCGTGTTGGCCAGGCCGCCGGCGAGTGTGTCCTCGTCGATGCCGGGGAACGGCGACTTGTACTGGGTCTCCAGCTCGGCCAGGAACGTGGCCGTCTCGTCGTCGGACCAGTTCTTCGCGGCCAGGGCGGCGGCGACGGTGCGCCGCACGTACGGCCAGCGCAGCCGCATCAGGTTGGCCCGGGAGAACTCGCCGGTCAGGCTGTTGCCGATGACCACGCCGGTGGCCCGCTTCGGCAGGCCCTCCCCGTCGGCGAAGCCGGCGTCGGCCAGTGCCCTGGATGCCACGTCCAGGGCCAGCCAGTGCGTCAGGTCGGTCGACCGGAAGGTGCTGCCGGCGATCTTGTAGCCGACCCGGTCGAACTCGTAGTCCCGGAGCACGGCCGCCTTCTTGGCGTAGAAGCGGTCCGGTGCCTGCGGATCCTCCGACCAGTAGTCGTCGTGGTTCATCCGCTCGTCGGGGAGCCGGCGGAAGGCCCGGCGGCCGGCCAGCACGTTCTCCCATAGTTGGTCCGGAGAAGTGGCATCAGGATAACGGAGGCCAATGCCAACGATCGAAATTCGCGCGCTCATACCACGGTACTCCAATATGCCGGCTCGATATCCTGCCCAACGGTGAGGGTGTAGTACCAAAAAATTGGTTCAAGGAAACACGGTTGGGACAAGGATGCACCAGCTACCTGCGCGGACGCTTCTCCCATTCTGCCAGGTAGTCTTCTCCAATTATGCCCGGTACTCCGGAATTCGCGGAGAACCGATTCAGCGCACCGGGGCGACCGCGGGACGGCGATTCGCGTCGCCGTCTCCCGTGCTGCGGAATACACCGCCGCCCCCATCATCGCCGAGCCCGTCAGGCCGCTTCGCGCAACGCCCGCAGCGGCACCACGTTGCTGGTCCCGAGTGCGGAGCCGGTGCTGGCGAGGGTGATGGCGATCGGCGGGTCGGTCGGCTGCAGCGCACGCAGGCGGATGCGCACGCCGACGGTCTCGTCGTGGGTGACGACGATCGGCGAGCGCTCGACCCCGATGGCGAAGCCGTCCGGCGAGGTGTCGCCGACCGCCTGGGCGGCCGCGATGAGCACCCACTGGCCCTGCGGGATGTTGTTGATGATCAGCTCGCCGGACGTCGCGGCCTCCAGCGCGCTGAACGCGACGGGCCCGCGCTGCGGGATCGGATCGGCGAAGACGCCGACCAGGGTGTTCCACTCCCGGTCGTCCGGCATCTCGAGCTGGCCGACCAGGGCGCCGCCGTCCTGCTGCGGCACGGCACAGGTGACGCCGACCGAGCGCATGACCTCGAACGACGGGATGCGCTGGAAGTCCGGCGACATCGCGACGAGCAGTTCGGCCACCTCGGGTCCCCGGTACTGGGTCGGCGTCATGCCGACCCCTCGGGTGAACCGGCTGGTGAAGGTGCCGACGCTGCTGTAGCCGACCCGGCACACGATGTCGGAGACGGTCAGCGACGTGGTGAGCAGCAGCCGCTTGGCCTCGAACAGCCGCACCGCGGTCAGGTACCTGCCCGGCGTGACGCCGGTGACCCGCGCGAACATCCGCGAGAAGTGGAACGGGCTGACATACACTTCCGCGGCCAGCTCGTTGAGTGTCAGCGGGGTGTCGTACCGCTCGTGGATCGACGAAATCGCCTTGTGGACAGCCGTCAACATGGCTGGCTCCTCTCCGTCACGTGGTGACGAATCGGTGGGTCGCGCCGGGTCGCGACGGCCACACGTGGCCGGCCGCACAACTGGCTCGGGATGGGTCGTGGGCGACGCCGGCGCGCACCGTCGCGAACACCGTGCGATCGCAGCCGGGCCAGCGGCACCGGCCGTAGGAGATGCGGCGCATCGGGTTGGGATGGCGGGCCCGGCCCGCGGCGGTGACCAGGTCGGCGATGTCGCCGGCCTCGGGCAGGGCCATCAGCCGGTCCAGCCGGGTGATCAGGAAGCCGACCAGCGGCCCGATCTCCCGTGCGGTGGGCACCCGGTCGTCATCCGCGGTGATGCGCTGGCACCAGGACGCCAGCACGGCGACGAGAACGACGTGGAGCACCGCGGGCGGCGGTGACTGGTCCGCGGCGGCACCGGTGTCCGGATCGGGGTCGTACAGCTCCCCCAGCGTCCGCAGGTCCCTGCGCAGCCCGGCCCGGCACCACGCGCAGGTCTGCACGTCGGTGTCCGTGGCCAGCAGGCGCGCCGACGGGCGACTCGAGACGTGGCATCGGCCGACGCAGTAAGGGTTCGTCCCCATCGCAACTCCATGCCTTGTGCCGTGGATCGCGATGCGCCGCGTCGGCGTCCGTGTCGCCGCGGGCATCACCCTTGGTCAGCATGGGGTCCCTGGCTCGAACCGAAGTCGAAACCAGGTCGAGAAACGAGCACGCCAGGGTGCGCCGGACCGGCCGGGTGTGGACACGGCGGTCGATCGCCCGGCCGGACGGGACGGCCGCCGACCTGCCGAATCAGGGTGGTGTCCCGTCCGGCGGGGCTGTGCGGGCGATGGCGACGGGGTGGCGCGGGGAACGACAACGAGAAAGTCGGCAATACCGGAGTGGTGGCCGGACAATCGTCGCCAACGACAATGCCGGGTGGCCAGTGTCGCCGTCATCGTCCCGCCATGTGTTGCTCATATGCCGGTGTGATCCACACACGTTGTGCTGGTGTCGGTGTCACTGCCGCGGGCAGGGCGGATCTGTCATGGTTTGGCGTGCGGGCGACCGCTTTTCTTCCTGATACAGGCATGAGCTGGAGTGGTGTTCCGGTGGGTGACAAAGACCCTAAGGGCACGGGAAGGCGCCTTCGATGTCATCCGAACTGGCGGTCCGAGACGGACCCGACCACGAGGCCCACGGCCGGCAACGCGACGAGGCAGCGGACGACGTGGCGTTCACCCTCCTCGGACCACTGGAGGTACTCAAGAACGGCGTGAACTTCGCGCCCTCCGCGCCGAAGATCCTGCAACTGCTGGGGATGCTGCTGATGCGGCCGGGCAAGGTCGTGCACGTCGACGCGATCATCCAGGAGCTGTGGGCCGACGAGCCGCCGCGCAGCGTCCGCACGACCATGCAGACCTACGTCTACCAGTTGCGCAAGTGCATCGAGCGCAACGGCCTGGCCGAACACAGCGAGACGCTGCTGGTCACCCGGTCGCCCGGCTACGTGTTCCACATCGACCCGGCGCAGTTGGACGTCACCGAGTTCCAGCAGCTCTGCCGTGAGGGCAGGGACTCGATGGGCGCCCAGCGTTACGACGACGCCGCCCAGTCGTTCCGATCCGCCCTGGGGCTGTGGACCGGACCCGCGCTGGCCAACGTGCAGTGCGGCGCACTGCTCACCGCCTACGCCGTCGACCTGCAGGAGCAGCGGCGGGCAGCACACCACCTGCGCATCCAGGCGGAGATCGAGGCCGGAAACCACCGTGAGCTGATCGGCGAACTGAAGTTCCTGGTCAGCACCAACCCGTTGGACGAGGGACTGCACGGCCAGCTGATGTGCGTGCTCGCGCGCAGCGGCCGGCGATCCGACGCGATGGAGATCTACCGCCAGTTACGCGCCCGGCTCAACGCGGAACTCGGGGTCGAGCCCTGTGCCGAACTCCAGGCGCTGCACCACGGACTGCTGTCCACCGGTGACACGTGAACACCGCCCGGCGTCGCCGCGCCGGTCGCCCCAACAAGGAGAAGCGTTCTCCGTTCGGACAAGTGAGGACTGACGCATGACCGGTCGTACGTACGGACAGTTTTGTGGCCTGGCGCGCGCCTTGGAGCTGGTCGGGGAGCGCTGGTCGCTGCTCGTCGTCCGTGACCTGATCCTCGGCCCGAAGCGGTTCACGGACCTGCGCGAGGGCCTGCCCCGGATTCCGGTGAGCATCCTGTCCACCCGGCTCAACGAGCTGGAGGAGGCCGGCGTGATCCGGCGCCGGGTGCTGCCCAAGCTGGACGCCGCCGTGGTGTACGAGCTCACCGAGTACGGCAGCGAGCTGGAGGCCGTGCTGTTGCAGCTCGGCCTGTGGGGCGCCCGCTCCCTGGGTGACCCGGCCGCGGGCGACGCCTTCGGCCTGGACACCGCGATCCTCTCGCTGTACACCACGTTCCGGCCCGAGTACACGGAGAACGTCCACGTGTCGTTCCAGATCAACTACGGCGAGTTCGTGGTGCACGCCGTGGTGGACGACGGTCACCTGCGGGTCGCCGAGGGCGAACTGCCCGAGGCCGACCTGGCGCTGGACCTCTACGGTTCGATCCGCGGCCTGGCCGCCGGTGAGATCACCGCCGCCGAGGCGCTCGCGTCCGGTCTGGTGCACATCAAGGTCGGCGACTCCGCGCTGCTGGACAGGTTCGTGGAGATGTTCCACATCCCGTCGGCGCCGGTCCGCACCTACGGCCTCGCCGTCCACTGATGTCGTCGCCGCCCCTTCGGCCCTACCCGGCCGGAGGGGCGGCCGTCGTCTCCACGACTGCGCGCGCAAGGGACGAGAACACATTCGTGAGCGATTCACGGCAGCGCGATGACAGTGCCACTGGCAGGGAAAACCCGGTCAGACCGACAATTGGTCACAGAGCGGTTCGCCCGCCGGAAGGGAGCGGAACATGCCAGCCACGAGCCTTCTGGAAAAGGACGGCATGCGGTTCGACCAGATCGTGGTCGCGTTGAACGGCCTGCCGAGTTGGGGTCAGGAGTCGGTGCTGCGGCGGTTGATCCGCACGCTCGCCCACTACGAGCACACCGGGGATCTCACGATCATCGACCACTTCATCGCCAGCCTGCGGATGACGGCCAAGATGGAGCGCAATCCGGCCTATGTGCTGGCCACCATGATCCGCGAGGAGCCGGGTGAACCACGGGACCTCGCAGAGGTCATCGCGGGGATCGAGGCGCGGCACCGTGGCGACGGGACGTAAGCGTCGACTCAACGTGGGCGTCGCCTGCCTGGAGAAGTGGACGCAGACCGCCAATCAGGCCGACAAGAACGCGGTGTACGACGTGTTGTTCGCCGTGTCGGACGGATCGGTCTTCCACAGCCACAAGGTGTTCGACGACGTCAAGCGGCCGGGCGAGTTCTTCGTGCTGGCACGGGAGGACCTGGTCGTCAAGATCGGCATATTCCCGTTCAACAATTTCGGCATTTCGTACATCGGCTCGGTGGACGGCGCGTCCGATCTGGACCTGGACGCCGCCTGACACCGTCCGGATCGAGGAGGACGCCATGTCGGCGGAGGTTCCAGGTCTTGACGTGTCGTCCCGGGTCCGCGCGCGGGACATCCCGATGAGCGCCGTGGCCCACGTGGCGCGCCGGCTGCTGCTGGTGTCCGGTGCGGTGGACGCGACCGACCACGACCTGTCGATGTCGATCACCCTGCCCGAGTCGGGCCGCTGGCAGGTGGTCAAGGCCGAGACGAACCTGACCGACCAGGTCTGGGTGGCCATGCAGATCACCACGGACGAGAACACCACGTTCGTCAACGACGCCGGCACGGTCATCGCGTCCACCCAGTTCGCGAGGACGTTCATGACGCCGGACCAGCGCAGGCTGACCTTCTTCGACGGCCTGGTGCGGCCGGGCGAGTCGGCCGTGAAGTCCTTCTCGCTGGAGGCGTCCAGCGGCCGGCCCAGCTACGCGCACGCCCGGTACAGCCGGCTGACCAGCGACACCGCGGAACAGTCCGCGGACACGCTGGAGCGGATGATCACCGACGGGATGCCGCAGCGACCGGTACTGGAGTTGATCGTGCCGGTGACCGTGGTTGAGTGACCCGGTGACCCGAGTCTTCATCACAGGTTCCAGCGACGGGCTCGGCCTGATGGCAGGTCGGCTGCTTGCCGGGTCCGGACATGACGTCACCCTGCACGCCAGGAACGAGCGACGCGCCGAGGACGCGGTGCGCGGTCTCCCGGCAGCGGCAGGCGTTGTCGTGGGTGATGTCAGCACGCTGGCCGGAATGCGGGCGGTCGCCGAACAGGCGACCGCCCGCCAGGCGTTCGACGCGGTGATCCACAACGTCGGCATCGGCCACCAGGAACGCGCGCGGGTGCGCACCGAGGACGGGCTGGCGCACGTGTTCGCCATCAACGTGCTCGCGCCCTACGTGTTGACCGCGCTGCTGCCGGTACCGGGCCGGTTGGTGTACCTCACGTCCGGCCTGCACCGTGGTGGCGATCCCGGGCTGGACGACCTGCAGTGGGAGCGGCGCCGCTGGGTCGGCACCCAGGCGTACTCGGACAGCAAGCTGTGGGACGTGGTGCTGGCGTTCGCGGCGGCCCGGCGGTGGCCGTCGGTGGCGAGCAACGCGGTCGATCCCGGCTGGGTGGCGACGAAGATGGGCGGCCCGGAGGCACCCGGCGACCTGGCACGGGGCGCCGAGACGCAGGCATGGCTGGCGGTCGACGACGCGGCGGCCGGGGAGACCGGCGGCTACTTCTACCACCAGCGGCGGTACCCGGCGCATCCCGATGCCGGGGATGTGGACCTGCAGGAGCGGCTGCTCTCGGCGTGCGCCGAGTTGAGCGGCGTGTCACTGCCGGCGGCCGGGTGACGCCCGCCGACCTATGCTCGTCGCCATGGCGACGATCACGGCCACGCTCCAGTTGGCGGACTACCGGCGGCAGGTCGGCCAGCTGTACGCGGCCGTCCGGGCCGAGTCCGATCCGGCTCGGGCCCACGTGTTCTGGCAGGCCCGCCGGGACGAGCTGTTCCGCACCCACCCGCAGAGCCCGCTGCCGCAGGGGGATCCGCTGCGCGACACCGGCCTGCCCTACTGGGACTACCAACCTGAGCTGCGGTTCACCCTGCCCGTGCTGCCCAGCGATCCGCTGGAGCTCGACGTGCCGACGGACAACGACGGCACCACGTCGATGTCGCGCGTCGGGCACGTCGAGTTCCTCGGCGCCGGCCTGGACGTGTGGTGGTTGCGCCAGTACGGCGGTGGCCTGTTCGTGCCGATCCGGGACGGGTCGGCCGGGCGGGGCAGCTACGGTGGCGGCCGGTACGCGCTGGACACCGCCAAGGGCGCCGATCTCGGCGGCCCGGCCGACCACGTCGTGTTGGACCTGAACTTCCTGTACCACCCGTCGTGCCGGTACGACAGCGCGTGGCAGTGTCCACTCGCGCCGCCCGGCAACACGATCAGTCTGTCGGTTGAGGCTGGGGAACGGATGTGACCAGCTGCTCGGCGTCCGGCGTGCCGAGCTGACGCCACCGGCGCTGGCACAGCGCCACCAGGATCGCCGTGGCCAGGCACGCCCCGGCGACGGGGAAGAACGGCGCCGGCCCGAAGTACTGCACGACCAGCGCGCCGACGACCGCCGAGACGGGGAACATGCCGTAACTGCACAGCAGCAGCAGTCCGGTGACCCGGCCCAGCACGGCAGGCGGCGTCCACCGCTGGAAGACCGTGATCATGACGATGTTGGCGAAACCGATGAGCATGCCGTCGATCGCCAGCACCACACCGGTCGCGATCGCGGTACCGACGTAGGGCACCAGCGACAGCGTCACGGCCGCGCCGAGGAACACGATGGAGCAGACGATCGCCGGACGCCTGGACTGCCTGACCTGTCCGGCGACGAGCGTGCCGATCAGCCCGCCCGCGCCGATGGCCGCGACAAGCCCGCCGAAGCCGGCGGCGCCGGTGTGCAGCGGGCCGTGCGCCAGCGCCGGCAACGCCACCTCGAACGAGCCCGACGCGCCGAGATTGGCCGCCACGGTGGTCAGCAGGATGATCAGCAGCACCGGTTCGCGCAGCAGGGAGCGCAGGCTGGGCCGGGCCGCGGGCTCGGCCGCCGGTTCGGTCGTCGCCGCGACGGCGTGCAGCTTGCGGATGCGGATGCCGGCCAGGGTCGCCGCGGACACCGCGAACGTGGCCGCGTCCACCCAGAAGACGGGGGCCGGGCCGATCAGCGCGACCAGCGCGCCGCCCAGCGCCGGGCCGACCAGGGTGGCCAGTTCGGTGCCGCCGTAGCTGAGTGCGTTGCCCGCCTGGAGGTCCTCGTCCGGCAGCAGTGTGGGCACGATGGCCATCGAACCGGGCAGGAACAGCCCCTCCCCGGCGCCCACCACGAGAGCGATCGGCACCAGCACGGCCACGTTCGCCGGACCGAGTCCGGCGGCGACGGCGAGGGCGACCATGCCCAGCGCGCGGACCGTGTCCGACGCCATCATCACCGTCCACGGCCGCCACCGGTCACTGGCCGATCCGCCGAACGCGAGCAGCGCGGTGCGCGGCACACCGTAGGCGGCCAGCACGGTGCCCAGCAGCAGTGGGCCGCCGTGCACGGCGAGGACGTACCAGGGCAGTGCCACGGCGTAGCAGGCGTCGCCGAGGTTGGACGTCAGCTGGCCGATGGCGAGTAAGCGAAAATCACGGTGGCGTAAGGGTTTCAGGCTGCGCGGCATCATTTCTCCCCAGAGGTGTCGTGCGGTGTGGTGACCGGGTACGACAGGAATATCGCCTCCACCGGCGCCGAGCCGGGCGGGCGGAGCGACGGGTCGCCGATGCGATCCCAGTAGCGGGTCATCAGGATGTCCATGACCTCCTGATTGAGCTGGTCCAGCTCGTCAGGGGTGACGAAGAACAGGAACGAGCTGTCCTCGGCGGCGTCCTGCCACTCCTGCGGGTAGGTGCGTTTGGTGTCGCGCCAGGTCTGGAAGCGTTGCAGGGTGCGGTCGCGGACCATGCGACCCAGCACGGTGGCGGCGATCTGGTTCTCCGTGTCGCCCCGGCTGCCGTTGATGGACATGCCGATCGTGCTCATCCGCCACGGCCGCGCCCGACCGCGACCGCCGCCCGCCTCCTCCACCAGCCCGTACTTGGCAAGCTGGCGCAGGTGGAACGAACAGGTGGTGGGCGATTCGCCGATCCGCTCGCCCACCTCGGTGGCGGTCAGCGGGCCGGCCAGCGCCAGCTCCTCCATCAGGGCGACCCGGACCGGGTGGGCCAGGGCGCGGAGGGTCCGCGTGTCGGTGAGCTCGCGCAGCTTCGGCTGGCCCTGGTCGTCCTGGAGAGGCATCTCTCGATAGTGAACTCTCGAGAGTTTCGTGTCAATACAGTGTGCGGCAGCGGTGGTTCGACACGGTCTGCGACCGCGGTTCGGCGAGCAGCTGCAGACGGAGGCCGAACGGCAGTCGTTCTCGGCCGATGCGGCCCGGCAGTTCACCGACGGCATGGAACAACAACTCGCTCGGCTGGTCGCCGGAACACCACGGGTCCGAACTCGGGCCGTACCTGGACAACCAGGGGGCGTGGGGTGGGAGCGGCATCCCGCAGTGCACAAGTCGGCCTGGCTGGACCAGTTGGTCCCTGGGGCGGACGCCGCACCCTGATCGCCACGGTACCGGCGCCCGGAGTCGTGGGCCGGGCGCTGCCGTCGGCCCGCGCACGATCGACACGCGGCCGCGGATCAGGCTGCTGACAGGTCCGGCATGGCCAGGGTGCCGACGTGGTCGCGGAACAGGAGGATCTGGCCGTCGCGGATTCGGAAGACCTGGACGCAGGGCACCTCGAACGACTGCCCCGTCGTGGTGACCCTGCCCACCGTCACCAACTCCATGATCACCACCTCGGGGTCCAGGGTCCGATGGACCTGCACGGTGCGCAGGTCGGTGATCTCCAACGGACGTCGACCGGACCGCGCCGTGAACTCCCGGATCGCCTCTCGGCCCGCCAACCGTGTCGGCAACCCGTTGGCGGCGAACGGTATCTCGATCACGCCGTCGGCCGCGAACAGGTCGGCGAAGGCGTCCATGTCCCGCGCGATCACGCAGCGCCTCCGCCGTTCCAGGACCGCCAACGGGCCGTCGACCTCGTGCATGTCCGCCCCCGATCACCTTGGTTCAACAAGCGTAGAACGAATGGAGAGCCTCAGTCAACGCTTGTAGAATGAAGCAGGTGACCGACTCCCGGGCTCAGCGACGACGCGACACCCAGGCCCGGATCCTCGCCGGGGCTCGCACGCTCTTCGCCGAGCGCGGCTACGAACGGACCACCATCCGGGCGGTGGCCGCGGCGGCCACCGTGGACCCCGGCCTGGTCATGCACTACTACCGCAGCAAGGAACATCTCTTCGTCCAGGCCACGCAGGGCGAGCTGCCACCACTGCCCGGTGGCAGCGCCGAGCAGGTCGCCGAGCAACTACTCGATCGCCTTCGCCAGTCGCTGACCGAAGAGCCGACCGGATCGCTCGCCCTCCTGCGGTCGATGCTGACCCATCCCGAGGCCGCTCGCGAGATCCTGGACGGCGCTCGCGCCCACAAGGACCGGATCAGCGCGGCCATCCCCGACGACCAGGCCGATCTGCGCGCCGCGACGGTCAGCGCGGCCCTCATCGGTGTCATCCTCGGCCGGCACCTTCTCCAACTCGACCATCTGGCCGACGCCGACCCGCAACAGATCATCGACATCCTGCGCCCGTGTGTCCGCTCGCTCACCGCGGCCGACCGACCGCCGCGCGACTCCCGGTAGCCGGAATCGCTAGGCGAGCGTGTCGCGCAGGAAGCGCTCGAATTGGTCCGGAGTGGACAACATCGGGAAATGGTCGGCCCCGGCGATGACCGTGAGGGTCGCGGCGGGTATCTCATCAGCGATCCGCTGGGCCCAGAGCCGGGTGCCGGCCAGGTCGTGCCCGCCCACGAGGACGCTGACGGGCACCGTGATCTCGCGGAACCTGGTCTTGACGGGTGGTTCGAGTTCGCGGCCGAGGTAGTCGTCGTCGGCCAGCGTGACCAGGTAGTCGTTCGCGACGGTCAGGCCGATCATCCGGCGCCGGTGGTAGGTGTCGAGTGCGGGAGCCCACGTATCGATGTCGAGTGCGGCCTCCGCGTAGGCGCCGCCGCTGGCCCGTGCCTGTGCGCGGCGGGCGAAGTGGTCCCGCATCTCCTGCCGTGCCGCGACTTCCGCCGGGCTGGGGTCGGGAAAGTCGCCGAACGTGCCGCCCGAGGCGACGACCCTGCGGACCCGATCCGGATAGCGCTGACCGAACCCGAGCGCGCGCCGCGCGCCGTCGGACACACCGACCAGCACCGCCGACACGATGCCAGCCGCGTCCATGACGGCGGCGATGTCGTCGAGCTCGCTGTAGGGCTCGGTACCGGGTGAGGACAGCCCGGTGTCCCGGTAGTCGAACGTGGTGACCCGGGCGATCTCCGCCAACCACGACAGGGTCGAGTCCCACACCCGAAGATCGGCGCCACCGGGATTGCACAGAACCACGTCCGGCCCCTGCCCCTGGGTCCGGCAGTGGAGAAACCCGCCCGGCACGTCCACGAACCGCCCGCTCGCATCACTCATGCCGGCATCCTGTCGGGCGAGGCGGGCCGAGCCAAACGACTTTGTCGGTCAGCCCTTGCCGGGACGGATGTTCGGGTTGAGGTGGAAGACGTTGCCCGGGTCGTGGACGTCCTTGACGGCGACCAGCCGGGCCAGTTTCGCCGCCGAGTAGGCGCGCCGCACGCCGGCCGCGCCCTCGTCGCTGATCGAGTTCACGTACACGCCGTTCGCGTACGGAGCCATTGCCTCCGCCGCCGCGCGCGCCCTGCCCATCCGGTCGGCATCCTCGGCGGGATCCGTCCAGCTCATGCCGGCGCCGTACTCGAACAGGGTGTGCCGGTGGCTGAACGCCGCGTCCGACTCGGGCACGTCGGCGATCGCACCGCCGTGCGCCTGTAGGCCGACGCCGGGCAGCGGACCACCATCCGAGTCGCCGCGCGCCAGGAACGCCTCGATCGCCGAGTCGGGAAACGCACCCAGGTAGTGCGCCTTCGAGTAGCGGCGCAGCGCGTGGCGTCCCACGGTGTCGTCCCGGCGTTGTAGATCCACATAGGACACGGCACCGACCGAGGTGCCCGTCGGCCGGCCCAGGGAATCGAAGGCCGGCAACAGTGAATGCGCGCCCGCCGGGTCGCCGACCCAGACGAAGCCGAGGGTCACCTCGTCGCCGCTGACCGACGCCGTGAACGTCGCAGCCCGCGGTGCCGTCGCGTTGAGGTCGCGCCAGCCACACAGCGCCGGGAACGCCTGGTCCACCGGGTACCGGTACTCGGCGACGAACGCCTGGGTGCCGACCGGGTGCAGCCGGAACTCGAACTCGGTGACGACGCCGAAGTTGCCACCGCCGCCGCGCAGCCCCCAGTACAGGTCGGGGTGCTCGTCCCGGCTGGCCCGCACCACGTCACCGGCCGCCGTCACCATCTCGTACGAGATGACGTTGTCGCAGGCCAGGCCGTACTGCCTGGCCAGCCAGCCCATACCGCCGCCCAGGGTGAGGCCGCCGACGCCGGTGTGCGAGACGTTGCCCGCCGTGGTGGCCAGGCCGTATCGCTGCGCCGCCAGGTCCAGCGCGCCCAGCAGCGCCCCGCCCTGTACCCGCGCGGTGCGCCGCACCGGGTCGACGCGCACGCCGCCCATCGGCGTGAGGTCGATCATCAGGCCGCCCTCCGGCACGGCCCAGCCGAGTCCGCTGTGGCCGCCGCACCGCACGCCGATCTCCAGCCCGACGTCACGGGCGGTGCGCACCGCGGTCACCACGTCGCCGACGCCGGCACACCGCATGATCATCGCCGGATGCCGGTCGACCATCGCGTTCCAGACGGTCCTCGCCTCGTCGTAGCCCGCGTCGCCGGGCCGCAGCAGTGTGCCGTCGATCGTCGCTGTCGTCATGTCGGTAAGGCTGACAGGAATCGGTACTGCCGGTAAGGTCCGATCCTGTGACCCGAACCAGGACCAATTCGTCGCTCGCAGCGGACCTGATGGTCGAGTTGCGGCGCGGTGACGGGTTGCCACTGCACCGCCAGATCGAGACATCCATCCGGGATGGCATCCGCTCCGGCCGGCTGCCGGTCGGTACGTCGCTGCCGCCGACCAGGACCATCGCCGCCGACCTGCGGGTGTCCCGGGGCGTGGTGGTCGAGGCGTACCAGCAACTCGTCGCCGAGGGCTACCTGACCAGCGAGGCAGGCGGCTACACCAGGGTCGCCACCGGACCCCGCCCGGCCGCCCCGCCCACCGGACAGGTCAGGACCGAACCGCCCCGGATCGACTTCCGCTACGGCCGGGCCGACGTGGCGCAGTTCCCCAGGGCCGCGTGGCTGCGTTCGATCCGCCGGGTGCTCACCGAGGCGCCCAACGACCGGTTCACCTACCTCGACGGCCGTGGCGTCCCCGAACTGCACCGGGCGCTGGCCGACTACCTCAACCGCGTCCGGGGCACGTCGGCCACGCCGGACTCGATGGTGATCTGCTCCGGCTACGCGCAGTCCATCAACCTGCTGTGCCAGGTACTGGCCCGGTCGGGCGCGAAGCGGGTGGTGGTCGAGGACCCGTGTCCGGACGACGACGTCCGGCTGTCCGCCGAGTCGGCCGGTCTGGACGTGGTCGGCGTGCCGGTCGGGCCGGACGGCATCCGGGTCGACGTGCTGGACAGGATCGTGGCGGACGCGGTGGTGTTGACGCCGTCGCACCAGTGGCCGACCGGCGCGGTGCTGTCCGCCGACGGCCGGGCGGGCGTGCTGCGCTGGGCGAACCGGCACCACGCGCTGGTGGTCGAGGACGACTACGACGCCGAGTACCGGTACGACAGGGCGCCGGTCGGCGCGTTGCAGGGCCTCGACCCGGACCACGTGGCCTACGCGGGCACCGCGAGCAAGACGTTGGCACCCGGCCTGCGGCTGGGCTGGCTGATGCTGCCGGCCCGTCTGGTCGCCCCTGTCGCGGCGGCGAAGGTGGCCGCGGACCGGGGTTCGGCGGCGCTGGACCAGTTGGCGTTCGCGGACTTCCTGACGCACGGCGAGTTCGACCGGCACCTGCGCCGGATGCGGCCGGTGTACCGGCGGCGCAGGGACGTGCTGCTGTCCGCGTTGCGGGAACGGCTCCCCCGGTTGCGGCCGGCCGGCGTGTCGGCGGGCTTCCACCTGGTCACGTGGCTGCCGTCGGAGTTGGACGAGGCGGACATCGTCCGGCGGGCGGCCGAGCGGGGACTCGGCGTGTACGGGGTGACGCCGTACCGGATCGCGCCGGGTGAACAGGGCCTGCTGTTCGGCTACGCCGGGTTGGCCGAGCGGGCCATCGTCGACGGCGTGGACATCCTGGCGTCGGTGATCGGGGCGTGACGGAGATGCCGCTGGCCGGCGGGTGGCGCAGCGCTCCGGTCCGGGTCGGCGACACGGTTCGGCGGCCGCTGGGGCGTCGGGCCGAGTTCGTGCATGCCCTGTTGCGGCACTTCGAGCGGGCCGGGTGGCCGGGCGCACCGAAGCTCCTCGGGATCGACGAACGGGGCCGCGAGATACTGTCCTATCTGGACGGACACGTGCCGTGGCGGTCGCCACCGCGGGCCGGCGTCGCCGCGGTGGCTCGACTGCTGCGCGAGTGCCACGACCTGACCGCCGGCACCGAGTTGGCCGCGGACCAGGAAGTGGTGTGCCACAACGACCTGTCGCCGAAGAACACCGTCTACCGGCGAGCGGCGAGCGAGTGGCGGCCGGTGGCGTTCCTGGACTGGGACACCGCGGCGCCCGGCGAGCGGGTGCACGACGTGGCGCATCTGTGCTGGCAGTTCCTGCCGCTGGACCCGAGGGCCACCGACCCGGCCGACACCGCGCGTCGGCTGCGGACGGTCGCCGACGCCTACGGGTTGGCCGACCGGTCGGCGCTGGTGCCTACCGTGCTGTGGTGGCAGGACAGGTGTTGGCGTGGCATCGAGCGCGAGGCCGATGCCGGTGACCCGAACGCGCGGGCGCTCCGGGAGTCCGGTGCCGCCGAGTCGGTGCGGGTGGCCCATGGCTGGGTCACCCGGCACCGGGTCGTGTTGGAGCGCGCCCTCAGTTCTCGGCGGGCTTCTTGTTGAGGTCGGCCTCCAGGTAGCCGGCGATCAGGTTGAGCAGGCGGTCGGTGTCGACCGGCTTCGGGACGTAGTCGGTGGCGCCGCTCTCCAAGCTCTTCTCCCGGTCGCCCTTCATGGCCTTGGCGGTCACCGCGATCACCGGCAGGTCCGCGTGGGCCGACATGCCGCGGATCGCGGCGATGGTCGCGTTGCCGTCCAACTCCGGCATCATGATGTCCATCAGCACCAGGGCGATGTCGTCGTACTGCTCCAGCGCGCGAATCCCGGACACGCCGTTGTCTGCCAGCACCACCCGCAACCCGTGCAGTTCCAGAACGGTGCTCAGCGCGAACACGTTCCGCAGGTCGTCATCGACGATCAGCACCCGTTCCCCGTGGAAGCGGCGCAGCGGGCCGTCCGGTTGGTCGGACTGCTGCTCGGCCGTCACCCTGTCCAATTCGGACTGAGTGACCGGCGGCGGGGTCATCGGGACGGTCAGCACGAACGTCGCGCCCTCGCCGGGCGTGCTGGTCACCCGCAGGTCACCGCCGAGCAGCTGGGTCAGTTCGCGGCTGATCGACAGGCCGAGTCCCGTTCCGCCGTACTTACGGCTGGTCGTGCCGTCGGCCTGCTGGAACGCCTCGAAGATCACGTCCAGCTTGTCCTCCGGGATACCGATGCCGGTGTCCTCCACGGCGAACGCGATCCGCGCCGGGCCTCGGTGGTGGTGGTCCGGGTCGGCGGGGCGGATGGTCAACCGGACCGTGCCCTCCGGCGTGAACTTCACCGCGTTGGACAACAAATTGTGCAGGATCTGCTGGAGGCGCTGGACATCCGTGTACATGGTGTGCGGCACGTCCGGGTCGACCACCACCGCGAAGTCCAGGCCCTTCTCCGCGGTCAGCGGCCGGCACAGCGCCTCGACGTACCCGACCACGTCGGCCACCGCGACCGTGGTCTGCTCCAGTTGCACGTGGCCCGCCTCGACCTTCGCCAGGTCGAGGATGTCGTCGATCAACTGGAGCAGGTCGCTGCCGGCGGCGTGAATGGTGGACGCGAACTCGACCTGCTTCTCGGTGAGGTTGCGCTCCAGGTTGTCGGCCAGCAGTTTCGCCAGGATCAGCAGGCTGTTCAGCGGCGTGCGCAGCTCGTGCGACATGTTCGCCGTGAACTCGGACTTGTACTTGGACGCGAGCGACAACTGCTTCGCCCGTTCCTCCAGTTCCTGCCTGCCCTGCTCGATCTCCTTGTTCTTCAGTTCGATGTCGCTGTTCTGCTTGGCCAGCTGGGCCGCCTTCTCGGCGAGCTCCCGGTTGGACATCTGCAACTGCTTCTGCTGGGCCTGCAACTTCGCCGAGCCCTCACCGAGCTCCTGCGCCAGCCGCTGCGACTCGGCCAGCAGCGCGTCGGTCCGGGAGCTGGCCAGGATCGTGTTGACGGTGACGCCGATGGTCTCCTTCAACTGCTCCAACAGGTCCCGGTGTACTTCGGTGAACGGCATGACGGTGGCCAGCTCGATCACGCCGAGCACACTGCCCTCGAACAGCAGCGGCAGCACGATCACGTCGGCAGGCGGAGAGGCGCCCAGGCCGGACGAGATCCGGATGTAGTCCGGCGGTGCCGAGCTGATCCGGATGGTCTTCTTCTCCTTGGCACTCTGCCCGACCAGCGACTCGCCGAGCCGGAAGCACAACGCGTCGTCGTCCGGCCTGCGGACGCCGTAGCCGGCGACCATCGTCAGCGTTTCGTCGTCTGCCAGGAAGAACAGGCCCTGCTGCGCGGACACCAGTGGCGTCAGCTCGCTCATGATCAGTCCGGCCAACTCCTGCGGGTCGCGCTGGCCCTGCATCAGGCCGGACAGCCGGGCCAGGTTGGTCTTCAGCCAGTCCTGTTCCTGGTTGGTCCGGGTGGTCTCCTTGAGATTGCCGATCATCCGGTTGATGTTGTCCTTCAGGTCGGCCATCTCACCCTTGGTCTCGACCGTGATCTGCTGGCTCAGGTCGCCCGCCGTCACGGCCGTGGCGACCGCGGCGATCGCCCGCACCTGGATGGTCAGGTTGCCGGCCAGCTTGTTCACGCTCTCGGTCAGCCACTGCCAGGTGCCGGCCACGCCGGGAACCCGCGCCTGGCCGCCCAACTGCCCCTCGGTGCCCACCTCGCGCGCCACCCGCGTCACCTCGTCGGCGAACGCGGACAACTGGTCCACCATCGTGTTGACGGTGTTCTTCAGCTCCAGGATCTCGCCGCGCGCGTCGACGTCGATCTTCTTGGACAGGTCGCCTCGGGCCACCGCCGTGGTGACCTGGGCGATGTTGCGGACCTGGCTGGTCAGGTTGTCCGCCATGAAGTTGACGTTCTCGGTCAGGTCCTTCCAGGTGCCGGCCACGCCGGGAACCCGCGCCTGGCCGCCCAACTGCCCCTCGGTGCCGACCTCGCGGGCAACCCGGGTGACCTCGTCGGCGAACGCGCGCAGGGTGTCCACCATGCCGTTGAGGGTGTCGGCCAGCGCGGCGACCTCTCCCTTCGCCTCGACGACGATCTTCTTCGACAGGTCCCCGTCGGCGACCGCGGTGGCCACCCTGGCGATGCCGCGCACCTGGCCGGTCAGGTTGTGCGCCATGACGTTGACGTTGTCGGTGAGGTCCTTCCAGGTGCCGGCGACGCCCCGGACCTGCGCCTGGCCGCCCAGCTTGCCCTCGGTGCCGACCTCGCGGGCCACCCGGGTGACCTCGTCGGCGAACGCGGACAATTGGTCCACCATCGTGTTGATCGTGCTCTTCAGTTCGAGGATCTCGCCGCGCGCGTCGACGGTGATCTTCTGGGTGAGGTCGCCGCCGGCCACCGCCGTGGTGACCTGCGCGATGCTGCGCACCTGGCTGGTCAGGTTGCCTGCCATGAAGTTCACCGAGTCGGTCAGGTCGCGCCACGTGCCGGCCACGCCGGGCACCTGTGCCTGACCACCCAGCCGCCCGTCACCGCCGACCTCGCGGGCCACCCGGGTGACCTCGTCGGCGAACGCCGACAGCTGGTCCACCATCGTGTTGACGGTGTTCTTCAGCTCCAGGATCTCGCCCTTCACGTCGACGGTGATCTTCTGCGACAGGTCGCCCCGGGCCACCGCCGTGGTGACCTGCGCGATGCTGCGCACCTGGCTGGTCAGGTTGCCTGCCATGAAGTTCACGTTGTCGGTGAGGTCGCGCCAGATGCCGGCCACGCCGGGAACCCGCGCCTGACCGCCCAACTGCCCCTCGGTGCCCACCTCGCGGGCCACCCGCGTCACCTCGTCGGCGAACGCGGACAACTGGTCCACCATGGTGTTCACGGTGTTCTTCAGGCCGAGCATCTCACCGGACACCTCGACGGTGATCTTCTTCGACAGGTCGCCGTCCGCGACCGCCGTCGCGACCCGCGAGATGTCGCGGACCTGGGCGGTCAGGTTGCTGGCCATCAGGTTGACGTTGTCGGTGAGGTTGCGCCACGTGCCGGCCACACCGGGCACCTGCGCCAGGCCGCCCAACTTGCCCTCGGTGCCGATCTCCCGGCCGACCCTGGTGACCTCCTCCGCGAACACCGAGAGCTGGTCGAGCAGGCCGTTGACCGTGGAGCACAGTTGCGCCGACTCGCCGCGCAGCGGCTGTCCCCAGCGTTGCGCGGTCATCCGCTGGGACAGGTCGCCCTCGGCGACGGCGGCAAGCACCCGGCTCAGCTCGGTTGTCGGGTAGAGCAGGTCCTCGATCAGGCCGTTGACCGACTCCCTGGCCAGCGACCAGCCGCCCTGTGTCTCGTCCAGATCCAGCCGTTCACCCAACCGGCCCTGATCCCCGGCAGCCATTCGGATTCCGGCAAGTTCCCCTACCAGGTCCTGGTTTCGCTCGACGATCTCGTTGAACATCGTGGCGACCTGAGCGGGCAGTCCGTCGCCGACCGGAGTCAGCCGACGGCGGAAGTTCCCGTCCCGCACATCCGCCATCGCGGACAGCAGGCGGGCAAGAAACACCTCCGAACCAATGCCCTGGCCTGTGTCATCCATGTCCGTCACCGTGCGCAACGACGGCGAGCTCGTGTCCATGCTGGCCTCCCACGGGTGGCGACTCGACGTGTCCCAGCCTGCCACGCGTTCACCCCCGGTGACGGGCCGACCGCATCGGGCCGGGATGGGCCCCCGCGGTTACCCGTTAGTCTGATACACGGGCGGCGTGCTGCCGCCAACGAGCACCCCAGCACCCGGGAGGTGGCACGGTGGCCGACCGGCCTGCCACGCCGAGGACGAGCGGACTGACTCGTAGCGCCCAGGCACGGCTGACCGGACAGCTCATGAAGCGCGCCATCAGCACTGAC
The DNA here is from genome assembly GCA_036491115.1 of Pseudonocardiaceae bacterium. Lineage (GTDB taxonomy): Bacteria > Actinomycetota > Actinomycetes > Mycobacteriales > Pseudonocardiaceae > DATEPR01. The sequence goes on along the minus strand of DASXCQ010000071.1, from coordinate 79,621 downwards.
CTCTGGCAGCAGTTGGAGGACGCCAGCAGGCGGGTCGTGCTCGTACAGGATGCGCAGGGCGTCGTTCAGGTGGTCAGTGCGGCAGCGACGGAACTGTTCCCGGATCTGGTGTCCGGTGCGCCGTTGACCGAGGTCGACGGGTTCGGCGGCGCGAACGGCGAACCGTTCGAGCTGGTCAGGGCCGGTGTGCACTGGCGGTGGCGACCCGAGCGGATCGGTCCGCGCCACCTGGCCTGGCACGGCGACGTCGTGGACGACGTCGAGCCGTGGTGCGACAACTGCGCGTGGTCGAAGTTCCTGGCCAACGCCAGCCGGCTGTTGGCAGGCTCGCTGGACCGGGAACGCATCCTGCGCGCCTCCGTGCAGCTCGCGGTGCCGATGCTGGCCGACTGCTGCGCCATGGTGCTCCAGGCGCCCAGAGGCCGGCTGGAGTGGTGGCGCTTCGCCCGGGGCGGTGACACCGCCCGTGGTCGGATCGGCAGGTACGCGCTGGAGTCGGTGACCGATCTCGCCGAGGCGTTCGACGCGCCGGAAGCCCGGCTGACCAAAACCTCGCTGGCCGACGGTCCACGCCCGGACTGGCTGCTGCCGCCCGAGTTCGACGAGGTGGGCGACCTGGTGGTGGCCCCGATGCGGCACGGCGACCATGCGATCGGCGCGCTGGTGCTGGTCAACGGGGGCCAGCGCGGCGAGTTCGACCCGAACCGCTACGACGTGGTGCGCGACTACGCGTCCCGCGCCGCGATGGCGTTGACCCAGGTGGCGGCCTACACCGCACAGGAGAGCGCGGCCTCGATCCTGGAGGCCGACCTGGTGCCCGGCCCGCTGCCCGAGGTGCCCGGCACGGTGCTGTCGGCGGCGTACCGGCCGGCGAAGGAGTCGATCCGGGTCGGCGGTGACTTCTACGAGGTCTATCCCGGTGCCGACGGCTCCGCCCTGTTCATGCTGGGTGACGTGGCCGGCAACGGCGTCGAGGCGGCGGCCCTTGCCGGGCGCATCGAGCACTCGGTGGCCGCGTTGCGGCTGGTCGAGTCGCGGCCGGCGCGGCTGCTGTACCTGCTCAACCAGACCATCCTGGGTAACAGCGACAACCGGTTCGCCACCCTGGTGATGGGCTCGCTGACCAGGGTCGACGACGGCCGGCTGGAACTGGTGCTGGCCTCCGGTGGCCACCCGCCGCCCGTGCTGCTGCGCGCCGACGGCACCGTGCAGGAGATCATGGTGCCCGGCACGCTGGTCGGCGTGCTGTCCGAGCCGAGGTTCAGCGAGACCACGGTGTTGCTGGAGCCCGGTGATGTCTGCCTGCTCTACAGCGACGGCGTGACCGAGGCCAGGGGCGGCCAGGACGGCCAGGAGCAGTTCGGCTCGCAGCGGTTGGGCGAGGCGATGGCCGGTGGCGCGGGCCTGTCGGCGCCCGAGCTGACCCGGCACATCGAGTCGCACCTGGAGAACTGGCTGGACGGCAGGGAGCACGACGACATCGCGCTGCTCGCGGTCCAGGCCGCCTGAAAATAAGTTCGCCGGCGATGTAGAAACCCGGCGTCGGGCCACGACCCCCTGCTGACAGCAGTTCCTGGGATGCGGAAGGGGATCGACATGAACGACAGGACCGGCGAGGTCATCTGCAGTGCCGCGGTGTCGCTGGACGGGTTCGTGGCCGGTGAGGGCCAGAGCGAGCAGCACCCGTTCGGGGACATCGAGGCCGACGTGCTGCACGCGTGGCAGTTCGACGGGTCGGAGCAGCACCAGCGGATCCTGGACTACCAGAGCTCGCGGGCCGGCGCCTACATCATGGGCCGCAACATGTTCGGACCGCGCGGCGCCGACTACGACCGGACCTGGCGCGGCTGGTGGGGCGAGGAGCCGCCGTTCCACGCACCGGTGTTCGTGCTGACCCACCGCCCGCACGAGCCGCTGCCGATGGAGGGCGGGACGACCTTCACGTTCGTCACCGACGGCATCGAGTCCGCGTTCCAGCAGGCCAGGGCGGCGGCCGCCGGCAAGGACGTGTGCGTCGCCGGCGGCGCCGGCGTGGTCAACCAGTGCCTGGCCGCCGGTCTGGTGGACGAGTTGTGGATTCACACGGTCCCGGTAACGATCGGGCACGGCGAGCGGTTGTTCTCTGATGTGCCCCGGATGCGCTTCGAGCCGGTCGAGGTCGGCGGGACGAGCAAGGTGTCGCACGTGCGGTACCGCGTCCTCGGCACGGCTGTGGACTGACCCGCACGAAGGAGAGCCTCATGACGAAGCCGATCCTGCAACCCGGACCGGACCACCCGATCACCGTGGAGCCCAGCTCGGCGCGGGTCGTGGTGACGGTGGAGGGCAAGACGGTGGCCGACACCTGCTCGGCCCTGACCCTCCAGGAGGCGGACTACCCGCCCGTGTACTACCTGCCACGCAGCGACGTCGACATGTCCCTGCTGGAGCGCACCGACAACGCCACCTACTGCCCGTACAAGGGCGATGCCAGCTACTTCAGCATTCCGGCCGGTGGCGAGCGTCTGGCCAACTCCGTGTGGACGTACGAGACGCCGTACCCGCCGGTCGCCGACATCAAGGACCACGTGGCGTTCTACCCGGACCGGGTGACCATCGAGGTCACCGAGTCCTGACCAGCACGAGGGCGTGGCCGAGCGGCCACGCCCTCGCTGTGTCAGGTCCGCGTCGGTCCGGCCAGGCCGATGAGATTGCCCTCCGGGTCGGTGAAGTGGGCGACCACGAGGTCGCGGCCCTCGGCTCGTTCCGGGCCCATGACGCGCGTGCCGCCGAGGCGTTCGGCGTCCGTCAGCGCGGCCTCGACGTCCGGCACCTGGTGCAGTTGACGTTCGTGATCGCCCTGGAGAACCTGAGAGGCCGGTTCAACGCGGCACTGGGCGTCGAGGCGGCCGGCTTCAGCGAGGGCACGGTGTGCGCCGTACCGGAGGACCGATGACTGTCCAGCTCAGGGACACCCGTGCAGGTAGGTCGCAGCCAGTACCGTCAGTCGCATGTCGTCACGGCATTTGGGCGCTGGCGGGATCTGTTCGTACGCCTGAAGGGTGTGTTCGCACCGGCACAAGTTGGTATATAGAAGCGATCGGCCAATTGATCATCAGACAATGACCACTCCGCCGACTCGCCGGTTGAGACTGTCAGCAATTCTCGTCCCGACCGCGTCGGTATCAGTCTCCCACCATGGACAACAGTTCGGCGACGCGATCTCCCATGCTGACCGCATCGACAGCATGAGCAATTATCTCATCGATGCCTCGCACCCACGCGACACCAGGCTTTCCGACCAGTTCGCTACCCCACGTAGTGCCCTGAACGACCGAGTCGGTCAAGATGACAGGCCGACCATGTTCAACCGCGAGGCGAGCCTGGATTCGTGCGCCACTTTTCTCGCCAGCCTCGATCACAATCGTCGCCCGGCCGTACGCGCTCATTGTCGCGTTACGCATGGGGAACGTTTGTTTCGTAGGTGGCGCGTCGGGCCAGAATTGAGAGACAACAAGGCCCTTGTCTGCTATCGACTCCTGGAGCTGCCTGTTCGCCGCAGGATAGGACTGATTTATCCCGGTACCGATGACGGCTACGGTCCTGCCGTCCACGTCGAGCGCCGCCCGGTGCGCTGCGGTGTCGATGCCGGCGGCGAGGCCGGACAGCACTGTGATACCTCGCTCGATGAGCGCCGACGCAACGGTCCGCGCCAACCGCAGGCCGGCGTCCGAAGCAGAGCGCGACCCTACGACGGATACCGCGCTCTCGTTCGAGACAAGTTCGCCGAGCGTGAACAGCACGGGGGCACCTGATGCACATCACGCAACTGCGACGGGTAGTCGCGGTCCCGAAACGTCAGGAACCCTAACCGGGACCCGACCAGGCTTCAGCAGCCGAGCCTACTTCGGCGGCAATCTGCGCCCAGGTCATGCCGGCTGGGCGTGTCCGAGGAGGGCCATCAGCGCAGCCCTCTCGTGATCATCCCACTCGCCCATGGCGCACACACTACGTTCGATACACCATCGCAAAGGCGAGGCGGCCCCGGCCGTGGGCCGGGGCCGCGCTAGTCAGCGGGTGGCTGTGCCGACCCCGCCGAGATGACGGTCCAGGAACGCGTCGTCCAGGCCGAGCCAGCGGATCGTGCGGTGGTCACCAGGGTTGGCGTGCAACGTTTTCTCCGTCGAGGCGAAGGCGTCGAACAGCGCTAGGGCGGACTGGCGGTCGACGTGCTCGTCGTCCCACGGGAGCAGGAACTGGACCGGGACGGTGATCCGTCGCGCCGCCTCGATCAGGGACTCGTGCACGACGAACCCGCCGCCGAAGATCGCGGCGCCGATCCTGGGTTCGACCGCCGTGAGCCGTATCCCGATCGCGGTGCCCAGCGTGATGCCACCGCCGTAGCCAATCGGCGCCTCGGTGCCGATCTCGGGCAGCTGCTGGAGTGCGTCCAGCGTCTCCTGCCACTCCGGCACGGCACGCTCCGCCAGCGCCAACCCGTAGTGCTGGCTGATCGACTGGACGCCTGCGGAGTCGCCTGCCGCCATCGCCGCACGGAGGTCGAGGCGGGTCTGCTCGTCGTGTGCCGTGCGCGGGCGGTCGCCGTGTCCCGGCGCGTCGATGGCGACGACCGTGTGACCGTAGGTGGTCACCCGGTGCCGGGCACGGGACAGGAGCCCCGCGGCCTTCTTGTGCAGGCCGCCACCGTGACCCATGAGCACCACGGGTGCGTGGGCGGAGCCGGATGCGGGCGACCAGAGAACGCCGGTGACCTCGCCCAGGGTGAAGTCACGTTCGACGACACCGTTCGAGGAGGTCTCCGCGGTGAAACGCAAGGTATGCATGGCGTTGCCTTTCGGGAGTGCCTGTTGCGGCGCCCCCGGCGACACCTACCTCAGTCGCCCGACCGTGACCCCGAGGGGAGCACCCAAGTCGATACAGCGTTCATGGGTCTCACCTCCTCGCGCGGTGTCTCGGTCACGGGCACGCTAGCAAGCCCGGCGTCGTCGCGGCCAGCCCTTTTCAGCGGGTGATCATGGCGAGGAACGCGCGGGCGGCGGTCCGGCTGAACAGCAGGGTCGGGCGTTCCGGGAGCGTCGCCTGCTTGGTGTCGCGGTACCCGACGACATCGCCTGACCAGCCGGTTTCCACGCACGTCGAGTTGTCGACGCTGTGGGTGGCCTTGCGCCAGTTGTCGATCACTGCACGTCCTTTCGCAGCTTGCTCAGCAGCGCCCGGGACCGCTTCGGGTTGAGCGCCAGGTGACGGAGGTGGTTCATCACCTTTGTATAGTCGTCCAGCGCGTCGGGAACGTCATAGTAGTAAGCAAAACGACGAGTCTCCTCGTAGGCGACCCGCCAGTCGTCGTCAAAGGTGAGCAGGAAGAATGCACCCTTCAGCGCCGGATGCAGCCCGACCTCGTGCGGGATCACCTGGACATTGACATTCGGGCGCCTGGTGATCTCCAGCAGATGATCGAGCTGCTCAGCCATGATTGCCGCGTTGCCGACCGGCCGTCGCAGCGCCTGCTCCTCGATCACGCACCACAGTTCGGCCGGGGTCTCTCGGGTCAGGACGGACTGCCGGCTCATGCGCAGCGCGACGCTCTGCTCGACATTCACGCGGAGGCTGATCGACGCGTGGTAGGCGATCAACGCTCGGGCATAGGCTTCCGTCTGGAGCAGGCCGTAGACCGCCATCGGCTCGAACGCTTCGATGTTGGTGGCCACCGCCTCCAGTCCCACGGCCAGCTCGAAATCGTTCATGGACGACTCGACCGTGCCGAGCTGATCGGGCTTGAGTTTGGCCATGGCGAGCAGTTCCAGCATGAGCGGCAGGCGGTCGGGCCGGCCGACGAAGTCCAGCAACACTTCCAGTGCCGGCTTGGACGGCAGGTTCCGGCCGCTGGTGATGTGCGTGAACGCCACCCTGGTCATGCCCAGCCGTTCACCTACCTGACTGTGGTTCTTGCCGGCCTGCACGCACAGGCGGTCCAGTTCGTAGCGCAGCACTCTGCGAGCGACCTGGGGGCCGAAGGTGACCTGCACGTGACGCCTCCTGAAATCATCCCGGGCACTATCACCCGATCGGTATCGTGTGTGAGCTGGCCGCCGCTCCGATGTCCGCCGTAACGTGTTCTGCACGGCACACCTAGAAAGGACTTCACCCGTGAGCGGCTTCGACGTGTTCGCCAACGCTGTCGTGGACTCCGGGGTGGAAATCACCCTGCACAAGCCCAGGACACCGGATGACGAGTCCATCTCCATCCTCATCGGCTCGGAACGGATCACACTGGAGTTCTTCGACGTGGAAAGCCTCGAACGACTACGTGACGTCGCCAACGAGGGCGCGGCCGCACTGCGTGCGCTGACCACAGATCGGGATCGGTAGAAATCGGCCCCACTCCCCGCCGACCGACTGCTATCTTCAGGCGCGTGGCGACGGACACCGGTGACGAGCTGACGATGCCGTCCGTCGCGACGCGACTCCCCGACGAATGGGCCCAGGCCATGGTCGCCGTCGTCGTGCCCACGTACAACGAGGCGACCAACCTGCCCATGATCGCCGAGCGCCTGCTGGGCCTACCGTTGCCGAACCTGCGGCTGATCGTCGTGGACGACAGTTCGCCGGACGGCACCGGCCGGATCGCCGACGCACTCGTCGAGGCCACGCCGGAACGGGTCGCCGTGGTGCACCGCGAGGTGAAGGACGGCCTGGGCCGGGCGTACGTGGCCGGCATGCGGGCCGCGCTGGACAGCGGTGCGGAGTTCGTCGTGCAGATGGACGCCGACCTGTCGCACCAGCCGGAGACCATCCCGGAACTGCTGGGCACCGCGCTGGCCACCGACGCCGGACTGGTGATCGGCAGCCGGTACGTGGTGGGCGGGTCGCTGTCTGCGCAGTGGGGCCGGCACCGCCGGTTGCTCTCGCGCGCCGGCAGCCTGTACGTGAACCTGGTGCTGGGCCTACGAATCCGCGACACCACGGGCGGCTTCAAGCTGTGGCGCTCCGACGTGCTCACCGCGATCGGCGACGGCGTCGTCAGCAACGGTTTCAGCTTCCAGATCGAGATGAACTACCGCGCCTTGCGACTCGGCACCAAGATCGTGGAGATCCCGATCCACTTCGAGGAACGCTACAGCGGCACCAGCAAGATCAGCCTGGCCGTCCAGTTGGAGGCGCTGGTGGTGCCGTGGCGGCTGCGTGCGGGCGTGCGGCGTTAGCACGAAAAGGATCACGGGCTGGAAGTACGCCACCTGGTTCGCGGTGTTCCTGGTGGCGACATCCGTGACCGCGTCCGCATGTGGGGTGGAGTGCGAAGGCGAGATCGACCCAGCCCCGTTCATCACCCTTCACGTGGGGGCCTGGGAGTCGGTCCACCCCGGGGCCGCCATCACCGCATGCCTGGCATCGCAGTGCGTCGATGTGCGCGCCGGTGGGACCGGGTCCATCATCGCTCAACTGGCCTCGACCCCGCGAAACCCGGTCCGATCGTTGACTCTGCGGGTCACGGCGACGCATGGCGGCAAGACGATTCTGCACACGACGGACCTCGTCCGCCTGAAGAAGGTCACCGAAGCCGGCGCCTGCGGCTTCATCGAATCGACCCGCGACGTGACACTCACCGCACGGGGGAGTCTGTCGGTCGCCTGAATGCCGTGTTGGGAGTTCCTGGTGGACCGCTACCTCGTCACCGGCAGCGCAGGGCACCTGGGCGAGGCGCTGGTCCGCACGCTGCGCGACGCAGGGCACGACGTGGTCGGGCTGGACGTGCTGGACTCGCCGTTCACCACCGTCGTCGGCTCGGTCACCGACCTGGACACCGTGGCGCAGGCGATGGCGGGCGTGCGCTACGTGCTGCACACCGCCACCCTGCACAAGCCGCACGTCGGCTCGCACAGCCCGCAGGCGTTCGTGGACACCAACATCACCGGCACGCTCACCGTGCTGGACGCGGCCAGCACCGCCGGTGTGGACGGGATCGTGTTCACCAGCAGCACCAGCGCGTTCGGCCGGGCGCTCACCCCGCCGCCGGGCGCACCGGCCGCGTGGCTCACCGAGGACGTGCCGCCGGTGGTGCGCAACATCTACGGCGCCACCAAGACGGCCGCCGAGGACCTGTGCGAGCTGGCGCACCGCGAGGACGGCCTGCCGGTGATCGTGTTGCGCACGTCCCGGTTCTTCCCCGAGGGTGACGACCGGGACGACGTGCGCGCCACCTACCCGGATCTCAACGTCAAGGTCAACGAGTTCCTGTACCGGCGGGTGGACATCGCCGACGTGGTCACCGCGCACCTGGCCGCTGCCTGGCGGGCGGCGGACCTCGGCTTCGGCCGGTACGTCGTCACCGCCACCACGCCGTTCACCCGGGACGATGCGGCCGAGTTGGCCACCGACGCACCCGCGGTGGTGGCGCGGCTGTTCCCCGACCAGCCGGCCGTGTACGACCGGTTGGGCTGGCGGATGTTCCCGGCGCTGGACCGGGTCTACGTCAACGCCAGGGCCAGGGCGGAGCTGGGCTGGACGCCGAGGCACGACTTCGCCACCGCGCTGGCCCACCTGGCCGCGGGCGAGGACCCGCGCAGCCCGCTGGCCGCCACGATCGGCGCCAAGGGTTATCACGCCCGCCCGACCGGCCCCTACACGGCCTAGTCCGGTACCAGGTCACGCTGGTACCAGGTTCCCTCCTTGCCGCCGATGTCGGACGGGTCGGCTGGGCCGACCGCGACGAAACCGGCCTTGGTCAGCACCCTCTGGGACGCGACATTCGCGTGGGAGGTCGCCGCCCGCAGGGCGCGCAGCCCGTGCCGTGTCGTGGCCAGCCGACACAGCTCCTGGACGGCCGCGGTCGCCACGCCACGGCCGGCGGCGTGTTGCGCGATCCGGTAGCCCACTTCCGCGGTGCCGTCCTTGATGTTGTACAGATTGAACCTGCCCAGCACCGAGCCGTCGTCGGCGACGAGCACGTACCAGGCGCGGAGGCCGGCGTCCTGCTCGGCCAGCAGGGCGTCGTACTGGTCGGCGAACTGCTCGAAGAAGGCGTCGCCACGGTCGGAGATCGAGGCGGCGAAGTAGGTGCGGTTCGCCAGTTCGAAGTCCAGGACGGCCGGGGCATGCCCAGCGTGCAGTTGTTCCAGCTCAGGCATTGGCCGACCCTACCCAGCCGGTGCGTCGCGGTGCACCCGAGTATCCGTGCGTGGCCCAGACCCAATTCCCGTGGGAAGATAGAGCCTCTTGTCATCTCTTTGGCGTGTCGACACGGGATGACGTTATCTCGCGTAAAGCAACTATAGTTGAAACCGGGGTCCACCGGCCACATCCGATGGAATTGCTGACCCCAGCGATGTCGTCAACAGACCAGTTACGGTGGGACTTGGGAATAAGTTGCGTGTGTTGCCTACCTGTCGTCAGCAAAGCCGAAAGACCCGGTCCAGACGTTCCATCCGTGCGGGCCGCCGGTCGGTCAACCGTCCTGATCGGACGCAACAACCAGTTCGGCCACGGTGGTCGCCGACGGCACCAGGAACAGCACACCGCTGGGCGGCAACCGGAGCACGACCGACGCCGGCAGGCCGTGCCACGGCTTGTCCTCCGCGACCACCCGGCCCATGTTGCCCACACCGGACCCGCCGTAGAGGTCGGCATCGGTGTTCAGGACCTCCAGCCACTCCCCGGCGGCCGGCAGCCCGACGCGGTAGTCCTCGTGCGGCACACCGGCGAAGTTCGCCACACACGCGACCACCGAACCGTCGAGGCCCTTGCGCAGGAAGCTGAGCACGTTGCCGGCCGAGTCGTTGGCGTCGATCCACCGGAAGCCGCTGGGCCGGGTGTCCTCACTGAACAGTGCCGGCGACGAGCGGTACAGCAGGTTCAGGTCGCGCACCAGGTCCCGGACACCACGGTGCAGCGGCTGTTCCAGCAGCCCCCACTCCAGCGACCGGGATTCCGACCACTCGCTGGGCTGGCCGAACTCGCCGCCCATGAACAGCAGTTGCTTGCCCGGGTGCGCCCACATGAATGCCAGCAGTGACCGCAGGCCGGCGGCCTTGTTCCAGTCGTCGCCGGGCATCCGCTGCCACAGCGAACCCTTGCCGTGCACGACCTCGTCGTGCGACAGCGGCTGCACGAAGTTCTCGGTCCAGGCGTAGACCATGGAGAACGTCATCTCGTTGTGGTGGAACGAGCGGTGGATCGGGTCGCGGGACAGGTAGTGCAGCGTGTCGTGCATCCAGCCCATGTTCCACTTGAACCCGAAACCCAGACCGCCCAGATGGGTCGGCCGGGTCACGCCGGGCCACGCCGTGGACTCCTCGGCGACCATCACCGCGCCCGGGTGCTCGCGGTAGACGGTGGCGTTGAGTTCCTGCAGGAACCGCACGGCGTCCAGGTTCTCCCGGCCGCCGTACTCGTTGGGCAGCCACTCGTCCCGCGAGTAGTCCAGGTACAGCATCGACGCGACCGCGTCCACCCGCAGCCCGTCCAGGTGGAACTCGTCGATCCAGTACAGGGCGTTGGCGACCAGGAAGTTGCGCACCTCGTTGCGGCCGAAGTCGAAGATCAGCGTGCCCCAGTCGGGGTGCTCGCCGCGGCGCGGGTCGCTGTGCTCGTACAGCGGCGAGCCGTCGAACTTGGCCAGCGCCCAGCTGTCCCGGGGGAAGTGCGCCGGCACCCAGTCGGCGAGGACGCCGATGCCGCGCTGGTGCAGGCGGTCGACGAAGTAGCGGAAGTCGTCCGGGCTGCCGAACCGCGACGTGGGCGCGTAGTAGGAGGTGACCTGGTAGCCCCAGGAACCGCCGAACGGGTGCTCGGCCACCGGCAGCAGTTCGACGTGGGTGAAACCGGTTGCGGACACGTAGTCGGCGAGCTGATCGGCCAGTTCGCGGTAGTTCAGGCCCTGCCGCCACGAGCCGAGGTGCACCTCGTAGACGCTCATCGGCGCGTCCGCCCACTGGGTGGCTGCCCGGCGGGCCAGCCACTCGTCGTCGCCCCACCCGTAGGTCGACCGTGTCACCACGGATGCCGTGGCCGGTGGGCGCTCGGTGGCGAACGCCATCGGGTCGGCCTTCTCGTGCCACGCGCCATCCGCGCCGAAGATCCGGAACTTGTACCTGGCGCCGACCGGCACGTTGGGCAGGAACACCTCCCACACACCGCTGGAACCCAAGGAGCGCAACGGATTCGCCCGCCCGTCCCAGCCGTCGAAGTCACCGGTGACCCGCACGCCCCTCGCCGTGGGCGCCCACACCGCGAACGAGACGCCGTCCACCGTGCCCGTGGGTGTGTCGTAGGACCGGGGGTGCGCGCCGAGCACGTGCCACAGCCGCTCGTGCCTGCCCTCGGCGATCAGGTGCAGGTCCAGCTCGCCGACCGTGGGCAGCCAGCGATACGCGTCGTCCACGGTGACGACGTTGCCGTCGTACTCCACCTCCAGCAGGTACGACCCGGGATGTTCGGCCAGCGCGCCGGCGAACATGCCGTCGGCGACCCTGCTCAGCGGTACCCGCATGTGGTCACCGGCCACCAGCGTGACGGAGTCCGCGCCCGGCCGCAGCGCCCTGGCGGCCAGGCCGCCGGTCACCCGGTGCACGCCGAGCACGGAGTGCGGGTCGTGGTGCGCACCGGCCAGCAGGCGCTCGACGTCGTGCGGCGCCGGCACCACACCGGTGGACACGTCAGGGACAGTGTTCATGGTCACTCGCCTCCGGTGGTCAGCCTGCTGATCGAGGACAGCGGCACCGCAAGCCACTCCGGACGGTTGGCGTGCTCGTACGCCACCTCGTACACGGCCTTGTCCAGTTCGAACGCGCGCAGCAGGTCACCGTGCGCGCGGGGGTCGCCGATCGACTCGACGTCCACCTCGGCGTAGCCGTCGCAGAACGCGGCCCGGTTGCGGCGCGACCACTCCAGCGCGCTCTCGGTCAGGTGTTCGTCCTCTTCCGGCTGGCCGACCAGCATCTGGTGGGCCGCGTAGTCGAACGAGCGCAGCATGCCGGCCACGTCCCGCAGCGGGGAGCGCAGCACGCCGCGTTCGGCGGGCGGTGCGGCGGGCTCGCCCTCGAAGTCGATCAGCAGCCAGCCGTTGGCGGTGCGCAGCACCTGGCCCAGGTGCAGGTCGCCGTGGATGAACTGCATGTACACCGGCGCCTTGACCTCGCGGACCTTCTCGAACGCCGCGCGCAGCGACGGCACCATCGGCACCAGTTCGGGCACCTGGGCGGCCACCACGTCCAGCCGGCCGGCCATCGCGGCCACCGTCCGGTCGAACTCGTCGGCGTCCACCTCGTGCTGACCCAGCGCGGTGCGCAGTTCGGCGTGCACGGCGGCGACGGCGTGGCCCAGCCGCTGCGCCTCACCGGCGAAGTCGCCACCCACCTCGGACGCGCCCAGCTCCGGCTCGGCCATCAGGTCGCGCACGCTCGTGGTGGCCATCGCCCAGCCGTCGACGGCGTCGCCGACGAACTGCTGCAACATCGCGACCGTGGTCGGCTCGGCACCGCCGAGATCGCCGCTGATCGAGCCGAGTGGCGGCGCGATGTGGTCGCTGCCGACACCGCGCAGCGCCCGGTGCAGCTTCAGGTCGGGGTTCAGGCCAGGGGCCAGCTTGCGGTAGAGCTTCAGGATGTACTGGCTGCCGAACACCAGCGACGTGTTGCTCTGCTCGGCGATCACCGGCCGGGCCCGCAGGTCACCGGTCAGTGTGATGTCCGGCTCGTGCTCGAAGGTCAGCGGGCCCACCCGCCGCCCGTCCACCATCAGATCCAGCAGCCTGGCGGTCAGGTCGGCGTCGCCTGCTGCCTCGTAGCACACCAGGCCGCCGTCGTTGCCCAGCCAACTGGCACCCAGGTGCTCCGGCAGCTGCGAGCCGCAGCCGATCAGCAGCTGGTACTGCTCGCTGCGGTCGTCCTGGATCACCTCGACGACCATGTGCAACAGCATCGGGTCGCCGTCGCGCAGCCGCGTCCACGAGACCGGTCGCACCGCGGTCACCGGGCGGTCCTTGCCGGCGAACCACCGCTGGCCGGGCAACCACGCCGGGAGTTCGGTGACCACCTTGTCGACCAGGTTGGCCAACTGTGCCTGATCGGTCACGTGCCTCACCTCGGTTCGGTCTCGTTGCCCGGCTCGACGAGCTGGAACCAGTAGAAGCCATGGCCAGGCAACGTGAGCAGGTACGACAGGTCACCTATCCTAGGGAATCGGACCCCGCCGGTGAGTTCGATGGGCGTGCACTCCCGATGCGCCGACAGGTCCAGCTCCACCGGCTGCGGGAAGCGCGACAGGTTGTTCACGCACAACACCACGTCCTCGCGCCCGTCCGGCCTGCGCCAACTGCGCTGGTAGGCCAGCACGCTCGGGTTGGACCCGCCGAGATCGACGAACTTGCCCTCGGCGAACGCGGGGTGCTGCTTGCGCACCTCGATCATCCGCCGGGTCCAGTGCAGCAGCGACGACGGGTTGTTCGTCTGTGACTCGACGTTGATGCCCTGGTAGCCGTAGATCGGGTCCATGATCACCGGCAGGTAGATCCGGCCCGGGTCGCAGCCGGAGAAGCCGGCGTTGCGGTCCGGCGTCCACTGCATGGGCGTCCGCACCGCGTCCCGGTCGCCGAGCCAGATGTTGTCGCCCATGCCGATCTCGTCACCGTAGTACAGCACCGGAGAACCGGGCAACGACAGCAACATCGCCGTGAACAGCTCCTGCTGGTTGCGATCGTTGTCCAGCAGCGGAGCCAGCCTGCGGCGAATGCCGATGTTCGCCTTCATCCGGGGATCCTTGGCGTACTCGGCGTACATGTAGTCGCGTTCGTCGTCGGTGACCATCTCCAGCGTCAACTCGTCGTGGTTGCGCAGGAAGATCCCCCACTGGCAGCCGGACGGGATCTCCGGCGTCTGGGACAGGATTTCCGAGATGGGGAACCGACTCTCCCGCCGCACGGCCATGAACAGCCGTGGCATCAACGGGAAATGGAACGCCATGTGGCACTCGTCGCCGCCCACCGACGGATCACCGAAGTACGCCACCACATCCGATGGCCACTGGTTCGCCTCGGCCAGCAGCACCCGGCCGGGGAACTCGTCGTTGACCACCTTGCGGCAGCGCCTCAGGAAGTCGTGCGTGCGCGGCAGGTTCTCGCAGTTGGTGCCCTCCTGTTCGAACAGGTACGGCACCGCGTCCAACCGGAACCCGTCGATCCCCAGGTCCAGCCAGAACCGCAGCACGTCCAACATGGCGTCCTGCACGTCGGTGTTCTCGTAGTTCAGGTCCGGCTGGTGGGCGAAGAACCGGTGCCAGTAGAACTGCCCGCGGACCGGGTCGTACGTCCAGTTCGACGTCTCCGTGTCCACGAAGATGATCCGCGCCTCGGCGTAGCGGGAGTCGTCGTCGCTCCACACATAGAAGTTGCCGTACGGACCGTCCGGTTCGGTCCGCGACTGCTGGAACCACGGGTGCGCGTCGGACGTGTGGTTGAGCACCAGGTCGGTGATCACCCTGATGCCCCTGGCGTGTGCCTCGTCCAACAGGTACACGAAGTCCTCGACACTGCCGAACTCCGGCAGCACGGCACGGAAATCGCTGATGTCGTAGCCGCCGTCACGCAGCGGCGACGCGTAGAACGGCGGCAGCCACAGGCAGTCCACGCCGAGCCACTGCAGATAGTCCAGCTTGCCGGCCAGACCACGCAGGTCGCCGGTGCCGTCCCCGTTGGAGTCACTGAACGCCCGGACCAGCACCTCGTAGAACACGGCGCCCTTGAACCACTCCGGCACACCGGGTGCCTCCATGGCCGAGACGAAGTCCGCCGAGTTCGGTTCGACGAGCATGCCGTCCGCGGTGATGGACTCACCGGTGTGCGGCACACCCTCCAGGCCGAGTGCCGCGTCCGGCCGGTGGGTCTCCTGCTGGAATGCGTCGGTGAGAGGGTCTTCGATCACGAGTTCCACCTCGTCGGCGTGAGCGGGGCTCACCCTGCGCCGGGGGGACGCGGGGTGTGGGGAGAGGACGTGCGCTGGGCCCGGGTCCGGTCACACTTCGGATCGTCGTACGCCGACCACGTGCGCCACCGCCCGCCACGGCTCGAGCCGCACGTAGTTGGCCTGGCCCCAGTCCCACGTCTCGCCGGTGACCTCGTCGTGCGCGAGCAGCCGGTCCTGCCACTCGAAACCCAATGACGGCAGGTCCAGCCACAGGGTGCCCTCCTGGGCCACGAAGGGATCCAGGGTGATCACCGAGACGACGGTGTCACCGGTGGCCGGGTCCTGCTTGGAGTAGGCGATCAGGGCGTCGTTGTCCACGTGGTGGAACCGCAGGGTGCGCAGCTGCTGCAACGCCGGGTGCGCCCGGCGGATCTCGTTCAGCGTGCGCAGCCACGGCTCCAGCGAGCGGCCCTCGGCCAGCGCGCCCGCGAAGTCCCTGGGCCGCAGTTCGTACTTCTCCGAGTTCAGGTACTCCTCGCTGCCCTCGCGCACCGGCAGGTGCTCGAACAGCTCGTAACCGGAGTACACGCCCCAGGACGGCGACATGGTGGCGGCCAGCGCGGCGCGCAGCGCGAACATCGCCGGGCCACCCTGCTGCAGCGACGCGTGCAGGATGTCCGGGGTGTTCACGAACAGGTTCGGCCGGCCGTCGTCGATGTGGGCGAGCAGGTCGACGCCGAACTCGACCAGTTCCTCCTTGGTGATACGCCAAGTGAAGTAGGTGTAACTCTGGGTGAAGCCCAGCCGCGCCAGGCCCCACAGCACCGCGGGCCGGGTGAACGCCTCGGACAGGAACAGCACGTCGGGGTGCGCGTCCTTGACCGAGTCGATCAGGCGGGCCCAGAAGTCCGGCGGCTTGGTGTGCGGGTTGTCCACCCGGAAGATCCGCACCCCGTGGTCCACCCAGTGCAGGACCACCCGCAGCACCTCGGTGTAGATGCCCTGCGGGTCGTTGTCGAAGTTGAACGGGAAGATGTCCTGGTACTTCTTCGGCGGGTTCTCGGCATAGGCGACGGTGCCGTCCGGCCGGGTGGTGAAGAACTCCGGGTACTTGAGCACCCACGGGTGGTCCGGCGCGGCGTTCAGGGCCAGGTCGAGCGCGACCTCCATGCCGAGTTCACCAGCCCGCGCGACGAAGGCGTCGAAGTCCTCCTCGGTGCCCAGCTGCGGATGGATCGAGTCGTGGCCACCCTCGTCGGCGCCGATCGCCCACGGCGAGCCGACGTCCTCCGGTCCGGCCGCCAGCGTGTTGTTCGAGCCCTTGCGGTTGACCCGGCCGATCGGGTGGATGGGCGGCAGGTAGACGACGTCGAAGCCCATGTCGGCAACGCGGTCCAGCGCGCCGGTCGCGGTGGCGAACGTGCCGTGCACCGGCCGGCCGGACTCGTCGACACCGCCGGTCGAGCGGGGGAACAGCTCGTACCAGGATCCGAAGGCGGCGCGCTTGCGGTCCACCAGCAGCTGCATCATCCGGCCCTTGGTGACCAGTTCGCGCACCGGGTACTCGTACATGATCGCGAGCACCTCGTCGGCCACCGCGGGGCCGACCCGCTCGGGCAGCGGCAGATCCTCGTCGCGCAGCGCGACCGCGGCGCCGGCCAGCAGCACCCGGTCCAGGCGCCGGTCCGGCCTGCGGGACACCCGGTCCAGCAGGCGGGCGCCGTTCTCCAGGTCGTTCGCCAGTTCACCGGCGCTCTGGCCGGCGTCGATCTTGACCTCGACGGCGTGCAGCCAGGTCCGCCACGGATCGCTCCAGGCGTCCACCCGGTACGTCCACAGGCCGTCGCTGTCCGGCGCGATCACGGCGCCGAACCGGTCCAGGCCCGCGCCCACGCTCGCCATTCTGGTGAGTCTGGCCGTCCGGTCGTCCGGGCCGCGCCAGGTGACCGTGGCCGAGACCGCGTCGTGCCCTTCCCGCCAGACCGTCGCGGTGACCGGAACATGTTCTCCCACCACGGCTTTCGCCGGGTAGCGTCCACAGCCCACCGACGGGGTCACGTCGTCGATGCCGAGCCGACCGGTCATGGACCACGCTCCTTCCGTCCGTGCCACACGGCGTCACACGGTGCCCGAGAGTGTGCCGCGTCGACCATGTCGGGCCGTCATCGGGGACCCGTCCAGCCTAGTTACCCCGGTCGACGAAGCGGTACACCCGTATGGACTTTCCGTGAGGTCGGCGAGTCGGTCTGTCCAGAGTGGTCACTCGGTCGTAATGTCGGCAATTCCTGTCGTTAACACCCCGCTGTGAACGCTTCGGACAACCTCGCAATCAGGACATTGCCGACACTCGACCGGGTGATCGGCGCCCCGGAAGTGGTCGCCGGATAGGGTCTTTCGCCATGCGTGCCGTTCGCCGGTTGACCGTCCGCGCCAGCCTCCCGGCCCGGCTGGCCGCGCTGGACACACTCGCCACCAATCTCCGCTGGACGTGGCACCAGCCGACCAGGGATCTGTTCGCCGCCGTCTCCCCCGAACTGTGGGAGAGCACCGGTGGGGATCCGTTGCGCCTGCTGGCCGAGGTGCCGGCCGGGCGGCTGGCCGAACTGGCCGGTGACGTGGGCTTTCTGGCCGACTGCGACGCCGCGGCCACGAACCTGTCCGACTACCTGGCCGGATCGAGCTGGTACACCTCCGAACCGGGCCGGCCGGCCGCCATCGCCTACTTCTCGATGGAGTTCGGCGTCAACGCCACCCTGCCGAACTACTCCGGCGGCCTCGGCGTGCTCGCCGGTGACCACCTCAAAGCAGCCTCCGACCTGGGCGTACCGCTGATCGGAGTGGGCCTGCTCTACCGGCACGGCTACTTCCGGCAGTCGCTGTCCGCCGAGGGCTGGCAGCAGGAGCACTACCCCGAACTCGACCCGCGCGCGCAACCGTTGACACCGCTGCGTGAGCCCTCCGGCGAGCCGGTCACGGTGGCCGTGCCGATGCCCGCCGACCGGGCGCTGCGGGCCAGGGTGTGGCTGGCCGCGGTGGGGCGGGTGCCACTGCTGCTGCTCGACTCGGACGTCGAGGGCAACGACCCCGACCTGCGCGAGGTCACCGACCGGCTCTACGGCGGCGACCAGGACCACCGCATCCGCCAGGAGATCCTGGCCGGCATCGGCGGTGTTCGCGCGCTCCGTCGTTACTGTGAGTTGACCGGCCGACCCAGTCCAGCGGTCTTCCACACGAACGAAGGACACGCCGGTTTTCTCGGGTTGGAGCGCATCCGGGAACTGGTCGCGTCGCCCGGTCTGGACTTCGACGAGTCGCTGTCCTCGGTGCGCGCGGGCGCGGTGTTCACCACGCACACGCCGGTGCCGGCCGGCATCGACCGGTTCCCGATCGAGCTGGTCGAGCACTACCTCGGGTCCGGCAGGCTGCTGCCCGGCCTGCCGGTGGACCGGATCCTGGCGCTGGGTGCCGAGGACAACCCCGGCATGTTCAACATGGCGCACATGGGCCTGCGACTGGCACAGCGGGCCAACGGGGTGTCGCGGCTGCACGGCGACGTGAGCCGCGCGATGTTCCACGGCATGTGGCCGGACTTCGACGAGGCCGAGGTGCCGATCGGGTCGATCACCAACGGTGTGCACGGGCCGACCTGGGCGGCGCCCGCGATGCAGGAGCTGATCGACGGGTCGGTGCCGGTCAGTGACACGCGGCTGTGGGAGCTGCGGTGCGAGTTGCGCGGTCGGCTGGTGGCCGAGGTGCGGCGGCGGGTGCGGGCGTCGTGCCTGACGCGCGGCGCGTCCGCGCTGGAACTGGACTGGGTCGACTCGGTGTTCGACCCTGCCGTGCTGACCGTGGGCTTCGCCCGGCGGGCCGCGACGTACAAGCGGCTGACGCTGATGCTGCGCGACCCGGAACGACTGCGGTCACTGCTGTTGGACCCGGCACGCCCTGTCCAGCTGGTGGTCGCGGGCAAGTCGCACCCGGCCGACGACGGCGGCAAGGCGCTGATCCAGCAGATCGTGCGCTACGCCGACGAGGCCGACGTGCGGCACCGGATCGTGTTCCTGCCCGACTACGACATGTCGATGGCCCGGTACCTGTACTGGGGTTGCGACGTATGGCTGAACAACCCGGTGCGGCCGCTGGAGGCGTGCGGCACGTCCGGCATGAAGTCGGCGTTGAACGGCGGCCTCAATCTGTCCATCAGGGACGGTTGGTGGGACGAGTGCTACGACGGCCGGGACGGCTGGGCGATTCCCACCGCCGATGACGTCGCCGACCCCAACCGCCGCGACGACCTGGAAGCCTCGGCGCTCTACGAGCTGCTGGACCGCCAGGTGCTGCCACCGTTCTACGAGCGCACCGACGGTCTGCCGGTCGGCTGGCTGGACCGAGTGCGGCACACACTGCTGGCGCTCGGTCCCCGGGTGCGCGCGGACCGGATGGTGCGCGAGTACGTGGACAACCTGTACGTGCCGGCCGGTCGGTCGGCGGCGGCAACCAACGCGGACGGCTTCCGAGGTGCCCGTTCGCTGGCCGACTACCGGAACCGGTTGCGCACCCACTGGGCCCGCATCAGGGTGGCCGATCTGGAGCTGGCCGATGCGGACTCGCCGCTGGTCGGCACGCCGGTGCGGGTGTGCGCGACGATCGAGCACGGCGAGTTGGCGGTGAGCGAGTTCGACGTCGAGGCCGTGTTCGGCCGGGTGGACGAGAACGGTGAGCTGTTCGAGACGGTGACGGTACCGATGTGGCACAAGGACAACGGCCGGTACGAGGCGGAAGTGCCGCTACCGGGTGCGGGCGCCATCGGCTACACCGTCCGCGTCCTGCCCAAGCACGACCTGCTCGCCGCGCCTGCCGAACTGGGCCGAGTGGTCGTCGCCCATTAGGGTCTGCCACCGGATGCGCGGCCGGTGCAAGGTTCTGGGCAGGTCACGCGGGTGGCGTGACCCCTTCCGGAAGGGCTCGCATGAAACTCGTCTCCGCGATTGCCGTCGGTGTCCTGGCACTCGGTGCCGTGCTCACCGCGGGACCGGCATCGGCCGCGACACGCCGTTCACCCACCTGTGCATCGACTCCCCCACCGTCGCCTGCGCCCAGGCCGAAGGGTCGGGTGCCCAGATACAGATGCAGGCGCCTTTCAGCAGCACGACGAACTGGACGTACCCGACAACTGACGGCCAGGTTCGCACCATTCAGCAGGCCAACGTCAACCTGTGCATGCAGCTCGACGCCACCGACGGGCTGATCGTTCGTGAGGCGCCGTGCAACGGGGACACGGCGGAGAACTGGATCAACCGTGCGAACCCCAGAACCCACCGGACCGAGTTCGAGAGCCAATGGTTCTTGGTCAACGCCGGTGGGAAGTTCGACTGCCTGACGTGGGCGGTCAGTACCAACAGAGTCCTCATCACGCCCTGTGACCCGACCACCGATTCCGCCGATCAGCAGTTCGGCACCTCCTGATCTCAGCCCGGCGTGCCGCTGGCTGTCGCGGTCGGGGTCGGCTCGGTCGTGATGAGCGCCGAGCTGTCCGTCGGGGCCGGCGCGGGGTCCGTCGTGGTGGCCGGCGGCTCGGTCGTGGTGAGCGTTGAGCTGCCCGTCGGGGCCGTCGGCGGGTCGGTCGTGGTGGCCGGCGGGTCGGTGGTCACCGCCGGCGGCTCGGTCGTGGTCGGCGGCGGCTCGGTCGTGGTGGGTGGCGGCTCGGTCGTGGTCGGCGCGGGTGGGGTGGTCGTCGTCGTTGCCGGCGGGGCGGTCGTCGTCGCAGGTGGGGGCGTTGCGGTCGATGTGGTCGCGGGCCGGCCGGCCGCCGGGGTGCGCAGGGCGGCGGTCGGTCCGACGGGCTTGGGGTTGTGCAGCACGATCGGGCGGCCGCCGCCGGCAAAGGCGCTGAGCTGCTTGATCGTGCCGCTGAAGACGTCCTGGTCGCCGGGGAGGGTGCCGGCGTCGTCGTACTGCCACACCGTGTAGAAGGACCAGCCGGCCGGCAGCGCGCCCGGGTTGGTGTTGTAGCGGGCGAGCCACAGCGGGTCGTAGCGGCCGACGCCGGCGTCGGCGGCACACCTCGACCACCAGTCGCGTGTCGTGTAGATCATCGGCCAGCGGTGGGTCCGGTTGTGCACCGTGACGGAGAAATCCCTCACCCAGGCGGACATCTGGGCCCGGTCCAGGCCGTAGCAGGTGGGTCCGTACGGGTTGTACTCCATGTCGATGACCGGCGGCAGCGTCGTGCCGTCCGCCGTCCAGCCGCCGCCGTGGTTCAGGAAGAAGGTGGCCTGTGCCGCTCCGCCGGACCGGTCGGGCAGGGCGAAGTGGTAGGCACCGCGGAACAGGCCGGCGGCGCGCGCGGCGGCGAAGTTCCGGTTGAACCGGCCGTCGACGAAACCGGTGCCCTCGGTGGCCTTCAGGTAGGCGAAGGTCGCGCCGGCGGCGGCGACCGATCCCCAGTTCACCGTGCCCTGGTGGTGGCTGACGTCGAGGCCCGGCAGCGTGGCGCCCGGTTGTGGTGGCGCGGGTGGCGGGGAGTGCTTGCCCTCGTGGGCCTCGATCGTGGAGCCCATGAAGTCGTCGTTGGGATGCGTCACCGGTGCCGACACCAGTTTCGTGTGCCGCACCCGCCGCGTGTTCGACGCTGCCTGGTGGGCGGCGGCGGGTCGAGGCGCGATGCCGGGCAGGGGCCCGGACATCAGCGGGTGAGCCACCGAACCGTGCCGCGCGGGCGGTGCGGGGGCGGCGGCCGCCGACACCTGTGCCGTGTCCGCCGCGCCGACGCTCACCGCGGCCAGGACGACCGCCGCACTCAACACGGCGCTGAGCCGTCGCCGTCGGTCACGCAGGTACGAACCCATAGCCACATGCCTCCAGAGCGTCGGGGCTCACGCGCGGACAAGCCGGACGAACGCGCCTGTCCGCCGACCCAGTGTGCGGTCCGGGACGGCGCCGCGGGCGACTGCGACGCGAATCAGCGGCGGCCCGGACGTGAATCAGGGCTGGTCCGCGCCCCGAGCGCGGCAACGACCGCCGGAAACGTAACGATCGGCGGTCGTGAGTCCGGCACGACTCGACGAGCTCGGCTCGGGCCGACCCGGCTACACGTCGGCTCGGGGGGCGCGCAGCAGCAGCAGCGATCTGCCCTGCAGCGGCATCGACGAGCCGGCTGCCAGCGTGCCCGCGTCGACCGGGCTGCCGTCGGCCGTCGCCGTGTCCACCATCGGGTCGAACGTCGGGCCGTACGGCCGGCCCGGCAGGGCGAACTCGACCGTCTCGGTCCCGGCGTTCAGTAGCAGCAGCCACGTGTGGTCGGCCACCAGCTCACCGTCACGCGTCCGGGACTGGCTGTTGGAACCGTCGATCCACATCCCGAGCGTGCGCCGGTGCTCGTCGAACCAGTCCGAGTCGGTCATTTCGCCGCCCTCGGCGCGCAGCCAGACCAGGTCGGGGACGCCGGTGGGCGTGGTCCGGCCCTCGAAGAACTGGGGCTGTCGCAGTGCCGGGCTGGCCGCGCGGACATGCACCAGGCGCCGGGCGAACGCCAGCAGCGCGTCCGCGTCCGGTGACGTGTCCCAGTTCAGCCACGACGTCTCGTTGTCCTGGCAGTAGGCGTTGTTGTTGCCGTTCTGGGTCCGCCCCATCTCGTCACCGGCGACCAGCATCGGTGTGCCGGTGGACAACAACAGTGTGGCCAGGAAGTTGCGCACCTGCCGGGCACGCAGCGCCCGAACGGCCTGGTCGGAGGTCTCACCCTCGACACCGTTGTTGTCCGCGCGGTTGTCGTCGGTGCCGTCCCGGTTCTCCTCGCCGTTCGCCTCGTTGTGCTTGTGGCTGTAGGAAACCAGGTCCCGCAGGGTGAAGCCGTCGTGTGCGGTCACGAAGTTGATCGACTGCCAGGGGCGGCGCAGGTCACCGGCATAGAGGTCCGACGAGCCGGACAGCCGGTACGCCAGGTCACGCACACCGGTGTCGCCACGCCAGAAGTCGCGCACGGTGTCGCGGTACTTCCCGTTCCACTCCGCCCACTGCGCGCCGAACTCGCCCACCCGGTACCCGTCCCCGGTGGCGTCCCACGGCTCCGCGATGAGCTTGCACCGGGACAGCAACGGATCCGTGGTGATCGCCGTGAGCATCGTCGAGTCGCGGTCGAAGATCCGGCCGCCCGGCCGGCCGAGTGTGCTGGCCAGGTCGAACCGGAATCCGTCGATACCCAGCTCGGTCACCCAGTACCGCAGCGAGTCCGTGACCAGCCGCACCACCGTGGGCGATCCGGCGTCGAGCGTGTTGCCGCAGCCGGTGATGTCGACGACCCGGCCACCGCCGCGGTGCAGGTAGTACGTGGGCGCGTCGTAGCCGCGGAAGCTGAGCGTCGGACCTTCCGGCCCGCCCTCGCACGTGTGGTTGTAGACGACGTCGACGATCACTTCGATCTTCGCCGCGTGCAGTGCGGCGACCATCGTCCGGAACTCCTCGATCTCCCGGCCCGGTTCGCTCGCGTAGCCGGCGTGCGGCGCGAAGTAGCCCAGGGGCGAGTAGCCCCAGTAGTTGTGCCGACCGGCGCGCAGCAAGGCCGGTTCGTCGCCGAACGCCTGTACCGGCAGCAGTCCCACCGTGGTCACGCCCAACCGCACCAGGTGCTCGATCACCGCCGGATGGGCCATGCCGAGGTAGGTGCCGCGCAGGCTGCGCGGCAGTTCCGGGTGCCGCTGCGTGAAACCCTTCACGTGCAGCTCGTAGATCACCGTCTCCTCGTACGGCACCTCGGGCCGGATGCCGGTGTCCGGGCCGCCACGCGAACTCACCACGGACAGCGGCACGCTGCCCAGCGAGTCGACGGGCGACGCCGGGCCGCGCATCGGGTCACCGACGTAACCGAGCGCGGGCGCCAGATTCGTCAGGCTGCCGGCGATCCGGGTGGCGTACGGGTCGATCAGCAGCTTGGCCGGATTGCACCGCAGCCCACGGCCGGGGTCGTACGGGCCGTGCACCCGGAAGCCGTACCGCTGGCCGGTCGTCACACCGGGCACCAACCCGTGCCACACGCCGAAGGTGCGCTCGGTCAGCTCGACCCTGCGTTCCGAGCCGTCCTCGCCGATCAGGCACACCTCGACGGCGTCCGCGACGGCCGACGCCACCGCGAACCGGACGCCGCCGGCCTCGGGATGGGCGCCGAGCGGAAACGGATGCCCGGCGAGCACGCGCGTGGGTGTGGGCGGTCGAGTGGCCATATCCGGCTATTTTGCCAAAGAATCGATCAGGATGAACGATTCCGCCGGCAGGTGCGCACTCTCACCACGGAGTGCCGGCTCACCCCAGGACAGCAACACACCACCGGCCACCGGCACGTCGACCGGCGTGTCACCCCAGTTGCACGCCAGCCGCAACGGGCCCCGGGACAGCACGAGCCACGAGTCGGACCCCCGCACCTCGAACTGGTCCAGCCGGGGATCGGCCAGCTCGGGCCGGGAGCCACGCAGCCGGATCAGGTCGCGGTAGAGGGCCAGCATCTCGCGGTGGCCGGGCGCGTCCGGTTCGGCCCAGTCCAGCCGTGACCGGGTCACGGTGGCCGGGTCCATCGGGTCGGGCACGTCCTGCTCTGCCCAGCCGTGCCGGCCGAACTCGTGCCGCCTGCCGTTCCGTACCGCGTCGGCCAACTCGGCGTCGGGGAACGACGCGAAGAACTGCCACGGCGTGCCGGCCGCCCACTCCTCGCCCATGAAGATCATCGGCGTGTACGGGGAGCAGAACACGATCGCGGCGCCGCACGCCAGCTTGCCGTGCGACACGGTGGCGGAGAGGCGGTCGCCGGTGGCCCGGTTGCCCACCTGGTCGTGGGTCTGGAGGTAGGCCAGGAAGCGGTGACCGGACTGCCGGTGCACGTCGACCGGCCGGCCGTGAGTCCGACCCCGGAACGACGACCACGTGCCGGCGTGGAAGAACACCTCGCGCAGCGTCCGCACCACCGCGCCCGGCGCGGCGAAATCCGCGTAGTAGCCCTGGGTTTCGCCGGTCAGGGCCACGTGCAGGGCGTGGTGCAGGTCGTCCGACCACTGGGCGTGCACCCCGATGCCGCCCGCCTCCACGGGGGTGACCAGGGCCGGGTCGTTGCGGTCGGACTCGGCGATCAGGGTGAGCGGCCTGCGCACGGCGGCGGAGAGCGCGTCGGTGGCGGTGGCCAACTCCTCCAGCAGGGTCTTGGCCCTGCGGTCGGTGAACGCGTGCACCGCGTCCAGGCGCAGGGCGTCGACGTGGAAGTCGCGCAGCCAGCTCAGCGCGTTGTCCAGCACGTAGGCGCGGACCTCGTCCGAACCGGGACCGTCCAGGTTGAGCGCCGGACCCCAGTCGCTCTGACCGGCGAAGTACGGCCCGAACCGGCCGAGGCAGGCGCCGGACGGGCCCAGGTGGTTGTAGACGACGTCCAGCACCACGGCCAGTCCCCTGGCGTGGCAGGCGTCCACGAACCGCTTGCAGCCGTCCGGACCGCCGTAGGGCTGGTGCACCGCGCCCCACAGCACGCCGTCGTAACCCCAGCCCGCAGTGCCGTCGAACGAGTTGACCGGCATCACCTCGACGTGGGTGACACCGAGATTCACCAAGTGGGACAACCGTTCCACGGCCGAGTCGAACGTGCCGCCCGGCGTGAACGTGCCGATGTGCAGTTCGTAGACCACGGCTCCGCGCAGCGGCCGTCCGGTCCACTCGTGGTCGGTCCAGGCGAAAGCACTGTGGTCATACGGCCGGCTGGCGGCGTGCACGCCGTGTGGCTGCCAGCCCGAGCGCGGGTCGGGCAGGGGCGTGTCGTCGCCGCCGAGCAGGAAGGCGTAGTCGCCGGTGGGCGCGTCGCCCTGCCACCAGCCGCGGTCCGCTCGCGTCAGGTCGTGATCGGTGCCGTCGACCCGAACGCGCACCCGTTCGTGGTCGGGCGCCCACACCGCATACCTCACCGCTCGCCCCGCACCAGCAGCGCGACCGGGTACCGCGCCAACAGGTCGGCCGGCGTCACGACGTCATCGCAGGCCATGCCGCTCAGCACGTCGGTCCACCGGCCGGCCGGCAGTGCCAGCACGGTGTCCCGCCAGCCGCCGGACGCGGCCAGGCCCACGGGTAGCCGGGTGGTCACGGTGACCAGGCCGGTACGGGCGAAGGCCAGGACATGGTCCGCTGCCGGGCCGTCGGCGGTGAGCGGGCGATAGCCGGTGAACAGTTCCGGCCGGTCCCGCCGCAGCGTCAACGCCTTGTGCACCACCAGGAGTTTCGCCGCGCCGCTGTCGTCGACCGGCGGCAGCCAACCGTCGTTGAGCATGGCCAACAGTGCCCGCCGCACGTCGTAGTCGACGGGCCTGCGGTTGTCCGGATCGACCAGCGACAGGTCCCACAGCTCGCTGCCCTGGTACACGTCAGGCACACCGGGTCCGGTGAGCTGCACCAGTTTCTGGCCCAGCGCGTTGGACCAGCCGGGTCCGCTGATGTGTGCGACGAACTGGCCGACGTCACCGCCGAGTTCGGCGATCACCCGGTCCGGCCATGCGGCGACGGCCTGTTCGAACGGCTCGTCGGCGGCGGTCCACGACGTGCGGAGCTTGGCCTCGCGGGCCGCCTTCAGCAGGTAGTCCCGCATCCGCTCGGCGCTGATCGGCCAGGCGCCCACCAGCGACTGCCAGGCCAGCAGGTTCAACGCGGGCTCGTCGATGGCGTGGGTGGCCGACCAGCGGGTCACCGCGGCAGCGAACTCGTCGGGCATCTCGGCCAGCACGGCCAGCCGGGCGCGCACGTCCTCGGACCGCTTGGTGTCGTGTGTGGACAGTGTGGTCATGGTGCGCGGCCAGCCGGACTCCCTGGCCGTCGCGGCCGCGTGGAAATCGGCGACCGGGACGCCGAACCGTTCCGGGGAGCCGCCCACCTCGTTCAGCGCCACGAACCGTGAGTACCGGTAGAACGCGGTGTCCTCGGTGCCCTTCGCGACCACCATGCCCGACGTCTGCTGCACCCTGGTGGCCAGCTCACCGCCGGCCCTGACCTGCCGGTCCAGCTCGGCGCCGGACACGGCCCGCGCCCAGTACCGCTCACCCTCGGGCAGGTACGACCGGTACACCGGGAAGTCGATCATCGTGCGCGCCACGTGTTCGGCGGCCGTGTCCTGGTCGACGCCGGACACCAGCCGGGCGATCCGGTGGACCTCGGCCACCAGGATGGTGTCGGTGACCAGCCTGCGGGACCGCTCGGTCACGGCGGCGAAGTCGGTGTCCAGGCCGGAGCGCCCCGCCAACTCGGTGAACCCGGCTGCACCCGCCGGATCGACGAACACGCCGCAGATCTCGCCCAGCGTGTCGTAGCCCGTGGTGCCGTCCACCGGCCAGTTCGCCGGCAGCGGCTCACCGGGCGCGAGGATCTTCTCCACCACCAGCCAGGCATCCGGCGCGCCGGCCCGCAGCCTGCGGAAGTAGCCGCCCGGATCGGCCAGGCCGTCCGGGTGATCAACCCGCAGGCCGGTGACGTGACCGTCGGCGACCCAGCGCAGCACGGCACCGTGCGTGGCGTCGAACACCTCAGGGTCCTCGACGCGGACCGCGGCCAGCGTGGTGATGTCGAAGAACCGCCGGTAGTTCAGCTCGGCGTTGCCCCGCCGCCAGTTCACCAGCTCGTAGTGCTGCCGGTCGTGCACCTGGGTCGGCGTGCCGTCGCCGGTACCGGGCGCGATCGGGAAGCGGTGCTCGTAGTAGTGCAGTTCGTCGCCGTCGACGGTGAGGTCGTCCAGCGAGTCGGAGCCGAGCACCGGTAGGAGCAGCCTGCCGCGCGCCCAGTCGATGTCGAAATAGCTTGCGTACCGGGAGGATCGGCCGTGCCGCAGCACGTCCCACCACCACCGGTTGAGCGAGGGCACCTCCACCGACATGTGGTTGGGCACGATGTCCACCACCATGCCCAGCCCGTCGGCCCGGAGTTTGCCGGCCAGGGCGAGAAAACCCGCGTCACCGCCGAGTTCCGGCCGGGCGTGGCCGTGGTCGACCACGTCGTAGCCGTGGGTCGAGCCGGGCACCGCGTCCAGTACGGGCGAGCAGTACAGCGCGTCGACCCCGAGCGCGCGCAGGTAGTCCACGACCGACTCGGCGGCGGCGAACGTGAACGACGGGCGTAGCTGCACCCGGTAGGTGGAGCGCGGGGTCACTCCGCGCCCTGCGCGACGCGCTGCAACACCACGAGCGACCTCGCCGTCACCGTGATCGTGCCGCCGCCGTCCACCGTCTCCTTGCCCGGATGGCCCACCACCTCGCCGGTCGCCGTGTTGATCACCACCGCCCACTCGGCGCCGTATCCGTTGCCCGGCAAGGTGAACTTGATGTCCTCGTAGTGCGCGTTGAACGCCATCAGGAACGAGTCGTCCAGCACGTCCATGCCGCGCTCGTCCAGGTCCGGGATGCCCTCGCCGTTGAGGAACACGACGATGGCCTTGCCGAAACCGTCGTCCCAGTTCTGTTCCTTCATCTCCTCGCCGGACGGCGTGAACCAGGCGATGTCGCCGAGCTCGTCGCCGGTCCGGATCGGCTTGCCGGCGAAGAACCGGCGGCGGCGGAACACCGGGTGGTGCTTGCGGAACTCGGTCAGCGATCCGACGAACTCGATCAGCTCATTGTCCTCGGCGGACAGTGACCAGTCCACCCAGGACAGTTCGCTGTCCTGGCAGTACGCGTTGTTGTTGCCCTGTTGGGTGCGGCCTAGTTCGTCGCCGTGCAGCAGCATCGGCACGCCCTGGGAGAGCAGCATGGTGACCAGCATGTTCCTGCGCTGCCGGTGCCGCAACGCGAGGATCTCCGGGTCGTCGGTCGGGCCCTCGACACCGCAGTTCCACGACCGGTTGTCGTCCGAGCCGTCCCGGCCGTCCTCGCCGTTGGCCTCGTTGTGCTTGCTGTCGTAGGACACCAGGTCGGCGAGGGTGAAGCCGTCGTGCGCGGTGACGAAGTTGATCGACGCGAACGGCCTGCGCCCGTCGTCCTGGTAGAGGTCGGACGAACCGGTGATCCGGGAGGCGAACTCGCCCAGCGTCGCGGCCTCGCCACGCCAGAAGTCGCGCACGGTGTCCCGGTACTTGCCGTTCCACTCCGTCCACAACGGCGGGAAGTTGCCCACCTGGTAGCCACCGGGACCGACGTCCCACGGTTCGGCGATCAGCTTGACCTGGCTGACCACCGGGTCCTGCTGCACCAGGTCGAAGAACGTGGACAGCCGGTCGACGTCGTAGAACTCGCGGGCCAGCGCGGACGCCAGGTCGAAGCGGAACCCGTCGACGTGCATCTCGGTGACCCAGTAGCGCAGCGAGTCCATGATCAGCTGGAGCGTGTGCGGGCTGCGCACGTTCAGCGAGTTGCCGGTGCCGGTGTAGTCCATGTAGTACTGCGGCGTGTCCTCGACCAGCCGGTAGTACGCCTCGTTGTCGATGCCCCGCATGGACAGGGTCGGGCCCATGTGGTTGCCCTCGGCGGTGTGGTTGTAGACGACGTCGAGGATCACCTCGATGTCGGCCTCGTGCAGGGCC
This sequence comes from Pseudonocardiaceae bacterium, assembly GCA_036491115.1. Classification (GTDB taxonomy): domain Bacteria; phylum Actinomycetota; class Actinomycetes; order Mycobacteriales; family Pseudonocardiaceae; genus DATEPR01. The sequence continues at coordinate 50,206 of DASXCQ010000071.1, read as the reverse complement.
CGCACCATGCCCTTGAACTCCTGCACCTGCACGCCCGCGCCGGACAGCGACGAGAACTCGTGGTGCGGGGCGAAGAACCCGATCGTGTTGTAACCCCAGTAGTTGCGCAGGCCACGGTCGCTCAGGCCGTGGTCGGTGACGAACTGGTGCACCGGCATCAGTTCGATCGCGGTCACGCCCAACTTGTTCAGGTGCTCGACGACCGCCGGGTGGGTCAGGCCGGCGTAGGTGCCACGCTGTTGGTCCGGCACTTCGGGGTGCAGCATCGTGAGGCCCTTGACGTGTGCCTCGTAGATGACGGACTCGTTGTACGGGATACGCGGCGCGCGGTCGTTGGCCCAGTCGAAGAACGGGCTCACCACCACCGAGTACGGCACGTGGCCCGCCGAGTCGGCGTCGTTGCGCTGGTCGGGTGAGGCGAACCGGTAGCCGAACAGTGACTCGTCCCAGTCCAGTTCCGGCTCGATCGCCTTGGCGTACGGGTCGATCAGCAGCTTGGCCGGATTGCAGCGCAGGCCCTGCGCCGGGTCGTACGGGCCGTGCACGCGGAATCCGTAGCGCTGCCCGGCCCCCACGCCTCGCAGGTAGCCGTGGTGCACGAAGCCGTCCACTTCGGGCAGTGTCGCCCTGGTCTCCTGGCCGTGCTCGTCGAACAGGCACACCTCGACCGACGTGGCCACCTCCGAGAACAGCGCGAAGTTGGTGCCGACGCCGTCGTACGTGGCGCCGAGCGGGTAGGGCCTTCCTGGCCAGAGCCGCACGTCCGCTCCTCAGCAGCACCCGGCCGAGGCCGGGATGGACAAGTTACCCAAGCTAGCCGGGGCGGCGCTCACCGCGCACCGTGACCTAGGTCGCCCACCGTTGGGCGGGCGGCGCGCAGCGCCGCCACCGCTCGCCGTACGCGGTCGTCGGCGAAGAACGCGTCCAGTGTGACAGGCAACGGGATGCGCCAGTTGGGGTACTGGTCGACCGTGCCCGGCAGGTTGGGCTGCCGGTGTTCCCCCACCACGTCGGCGGGCGAGGTGAGCAGCAGCCGGGCCGCCGCCCGTGCCAGCACGGTGTGCAGGGCGATGACGGGATCGTCGGTGGGCACGCCCTCGGCGCGCAGCAGGTCGAACAGCGCGGCCCGGTCGGCCGCCGCGGACCGCTCCTCGTCGGCCACCGGGCCGTCCAGCATGCTCAGTTCGGCCCGCACCCGGACGTGTTCGCCGGACAGCCAGCCGGCCACGGTCGGCAGGTCGTGGGTGGTGATGCTGGCCATCGCGTGCGGATTCCAGGCCTTCGGTGGCACGAACGGGTGACCCGGCGTGTCCCAGTCGCGCTGGAACCACAGCACCGCCGAGCTGAGCATGCCCCGCTCGTGCAGCGTCGTGGTCACCTCGGGCCGGACCGTGCCCAGGTCCTCGCCGACCACCACGGCACCGGCCCGGTGCGCCTCCAGGGCGAGGATGCCCAGCATGGCCTCGGCGTCGTAGTGCACGTAGGTGCCTCGCGAGGCCGGCTCGCCCGGCGGGATCCACCACAGCCGCCACAGCCCGGCGACGTGGTCGACGCGCACGCCGTGGGCGTGCCGGAAGATGCCGCGCAGCAGGTCGCGGAACGGCGCGTAGCCGAGTTGGGCGAGCCGGTCCGGCCGCCACGGCGGCAGGTTCCAGTCCTGGCCGAGCTGGCTGAACGCGTCCGGCGGCGCGCCGACCGTCACGTTCGGCGCGAACACGTCGCGCAGCGTCCAGGTGTCCGCACCGCCGGGCCGCACGCCGACCGGCAGGTCGTGGATGAGGGCGACGCCCATCCCGGACGCCTGCTGCCACACGCCCCGCAGCTGCGTCGCGCACAGGCCCTGCAGCCAGGCGTGGAACGCCACCCGGTCGTGGTCGGCAGGCGGGTCGGCGGCGTCCCGGATGTCGGCAGGCCATTCCCGCCAGTCCGGGCCGTGTGTCTCGGCGAGCGCGCAGTAGCCGGCGAAGTCGCGCAGCGCGGGGTCGGCGGCCAGGTCGGCCTCGGCGAGCGCGCGTGCCTGCGGGTACGCGGCCCACAGCAGTTCCAGGGCGCGACGCTTGGCGTCCCAGACGGCGTCGTAGTCGATCAGGTCCGTGTCGTTCGGCGGCCGGCAGGCCAGCACGGCCGCCTTCGTGGTGTCGTCGGCCTCGGCGAACGCCTCGGTGGCCGGTACCCGCAGGTAGAGCGGGTTGAGGAAGCGGCGGCTGGCCGGCGAGTACGGCGACCGTTCCACCGGACAGGTGGGGCTGACCGCCTGGACCGGGTTGACCAGCAGGACACCCGCGCCCAGTTCGGCCGCCGACCGGCTGGCCATGGCGGCGAGGTCGCCGTAGTCGCCGATGCCCCACGAGCCCGCCGAGCGCAGCGCGTAGAGCTGGATCATCCAGCCCCAGGCCGGGTCGACCTCGGGCAGCCGGTCGGGCACCACGATCACCACGACGCGCTGACCGCTGGTGGCCAGCCGGTGCCAACCCAGCGGCAGGTCGGCGGGCAGCTCACCGGTGACGCCCTGCTCGGTGCCGTCCTCCAGGGTGAGCGTGCCCGGTCCGGGGATCGGGTGCGCGGTGCCTTCGCGGAGCACGACGGTCGGCGGCAATCCACCCGATCGGGCGGACCGCACGGCGGCCAGTTCCCGCGTCACGTCCGCCGGGGTGCCTGCCGCGACGTCGAGCTGGGCCAGGACGGCGACCACGACGTCCTCGTCGACGACGACCTCACGCTGGTCGGCGTTCTCGTAGCGCGTAGCCACGCCGTGGGCGGCGGCGAGCGCCACCAGGTCCGGATGCACGGCGCACAGCGTGCCATCTCCGGACCGATTCAGTCGCGTGGGCGGGCGGCGAGTCCCACGGCCAGGCCGATCACGCCGAACAGCGCGGCCACGACCATCGCACCCCGGTACCCGGCCGCCACCGAGCCGTAGCCACCCGCCGACGCGAACACCGCCGACGTCACCGCCACCCCGAACGCCCCGCCCAGCTGCCGCACCGTGCTGAACAGGCCGGACGCCGTGCTGATGTCGCCCGGCGCCACCGACCCGACCACGGCCTTGGTCAACGACGGCACGGCGAACGTGATCCCGAGTCCGGTCAGCAGCATCGCGCCGGCCAGCAGCGGGTACGGCCCGTCGGCGCGGGCGAGCACCGCCAGCAACGTGGTGCCGACGGTCAGCAGGGCCAGGCCGGCCACGGTCATCGGCCGGGTGCCGAGCCGGTCGGCCAGGGCACCGCTGCGGGTCGCGAGTACCAGCGGCATCACCCCGAGCGGCAGCAGCCGCAGCCCGGCGGCCAGCGGGCCCTCGCCCTGGCCGTCCTGCAGGTACTGCGCGGTGAAGAACACCACGGCGGTCATGGACGCGGTGAGCAGGAACATGGCCGCGGCAGCCGTGCGGAACCCCCGTTCGGCGAACAGCCTGGGCGGCAGCATCGGGTGCGCCACCCGCCGCTCGTACCCGATCAACACGACCAGCGCGACGACGCCCACCGCGAGCGAACCGAGCACGGTGACATCACCCCAGCCGACGCCTGCCGCCCGGACCACGCCCCACACCAGCGTCATGGCCGCGAGCCCGCCGAGCACCAGCCCGATCGGATCGAGCGCCCGACGGGTGCCCTTGCTGTCCGCCACCCTGGCCAGCGTCGCCACGGCGGCGACCACACCGACCGGCACGTTGATCCAGAAGATCCACGACCAGGACAGCGCCTGCGTGATCACTCCGCCCAGTACCGGGCCGAGCACGGTGGCCAGGCCGGTGACCGAGCCGAACACACCCAGCGCCCACCCCCGCCGGTCGGCCGGGAATGCCGCGTTGAGCAGGGCGAGCGACAACGGCATCAACACGGCGGCGCCCACACCCTGCACGGCGCGGGCGGCGATCAGCACGCCTGCCGACCCGGCCAGCGCGCACGCGGCCGACGCCGCCGAGAACAGCAGCAGCCCGCCCGCGTACACGCGGCCTCTGCCCCACCGGTCGCCGAGCGTCGCGGCGGTCATCATCAGGACGGCGAAACTGAGCGTGTAGGCGTTGACGGTCCAGTCCAGGGTGCCGAGGGAGGCGTGCAGCGCCTGCCGCAGCGCGGGCAGGGCCGTGGAGACGGCGAACAGGTCCAGGATCACCACGAACGAGCCGATCGAGGTCAGGACCAGCGTCCAGCGCTGGGCGGTGGTGGTCGCGGGACGGGTCAACGGCGGCGCGATGGTCGTCATGTGGTGGTAGACACCAGGGCGGTCCGGAATCGAGCGCTCGATTTCGCGCTCGGCCGGTGTCTGTCCCGGTGTGGGACCACGAAGCGAGAAGGTGATCATGGCGGCGGGTGACTCGGACACGTTCGCCCGACTGGTCGAGCCGCACCGGCGGGAGCTGCTGCTGCACTGCTACCGCGTCCTCGGCTCGCTCGCCGAGGCCGAGGACCTGGTGCAGGAGACGATGTTCGCGGCCTGGCGCGGGTTCGCCGACTTCGAGGGCCGGTCGTCGGTGCGCACCTGGCTCTACCGCATCGCGACCAACCGCTGCCTCAACGCCGTGCGGGACCGGGACCGCAGGCCGGCGCCCGCCCGGTCGTTGCCGGAGCCGAGCGGGTACACCGAGGTCACCTGGTTGGAGCCGTATCCCGACGCGTTGCTGGCCGAGCCGGGACCGCTGGCCACGGTGGAGAGCAGGGAGGCCGTGTCGCTGGCGTTCGTCACCGCGATGCAGACCCTGCCACCGCGCCAGCGGGCGATCCTGCTGCTGCGCGACGTGCTCGGCTTCCGGGGTGCCGAGGTCGCGGACCTGCTGGCCACCACGGACAGCGCGGTGGCCAGCGGGCTGCGACGGGCACGGGCCGCGCTGGTCGATCGGGTGCCCGCCGACCCGGTGGCGCTGCCGGACTCGCCGACCGAGCGGCGCGTCGTCGCCGCGTTCGTCACCGCGTTCGAGGAGTGCGACGTGCCCGCGCTGCTGGCGCTGCTCACCGAGGACGCTTCGATGACCATGCCGCCGTACCCGCAGGACTACGTCGGCCACGCCGCGATCGCGCGCTTCCTCACGGAATTCGGCTTCGCCGACGGCAGGCGCTTCCGGTTGGTGCCCACGCGGGCCAACGGGCAGCCCGCCTTCGGTCGCTACCGGATCGAGCCGGACGGGACCGCCATCGCCCACGGGCTGACCATGGTGACCCTGCGGGGGGACCGGATCAGCCACGTGACCAGCTTCCTGAACGCCACCTCGGTGTTCGCCCGGTTCGGGCTGCCGCTGGTGCTGGCGGACTGAGCTGGCGGATCCTCCTGTCGAGGCGGAGTGTGGGTGTCCCACATCGACGACAGGAGGACCCGTCGTGTCCGAACAACCGACTCGTGACTACCCGGCCGCGGCCGTCGCGGAGAACCACATCGAGCCGGTGCCCAGGCGGGTGCGCGCGATGCTGGGCGGCGAGGTGGTGTTCGACACGACGAACGCGCGGTACGTCTGGGAATGGCCCTACTACCCGCAGTACTACGTGCCGCTGGCCGACGTCCGCTCCGACCTGCTGGTCGACGAGGACCACGTGCAACAGCTCAAGCGCGGCAAGGCGCGCAGGCACGGGCTGCTGGTGGGCGACGTGGCCAAGCCGGGCACTGTCCGCGTCTACACCGAGGACGCGGTCGACGGGCTGGCCGGCATGGTGCGGTTCGACTGGGCAGCGCTGGACGCCTGGTTCGAGGAGGACGAGCGGATCTTCGTCCACCCGCGCAACCCGTACAGCAGGGTGGACGCGCTGCGGTCGACCCGGACCGTACGGGTGGAGCTGGAGGGAGTGGTGCTGGCCGAGTCGTCGTCGCCGGTGCTGGTGTTCGAGACGGGCCTGCCCACGCGGTACTACCTCAACCGCACCGAGGTCGACTTCGCTCACCTGGAGGCCAGCCCGACGGTGACGGCCTGCCCGTACAAGGGTGAGACGACCGGCTACTGGTCGGTCCACATCGGCGACACCACGTACGCCGACCTGGCCTGGAGCTACGACTTCCCGACCCTGGCACTCCAGCCGATCGCCGGACTCATCGCCTTCTACAACGAGAAGGTGGACATCGTCCTGGACGGCGAACGCCTGGCCCGGCCCACCACCCACTTCTCCTGACCGGCGAATTGTCGAATATCGTCGAACGCGGAAGTTACACGGCCGGGTTTCGAAACACGCAGGTCGGACGGTGTCCGATTGTCTCGGTGATTGCCCGGATTGATCGGTCGCCCGAGCATCTGACGATATGGACTTCTCCTTCGATTCCAGGCTACGGAGCAGGGCGGTAGCCGTGGTCGCGGCCGCCCTGCTGGGTGCGGCGACGACGGCGGCCGTGGCAACCGCGGCCACCGCGCCGAACGTCACCTCGGCCGCCACCGTGACGGTGAACGCGACCACCGGCGACGGCACGATGCCCAGCATCGGGCTGGGCGCCAACACCGCGGTGTACGACGGCTTCCTGACCGACCCGGCGCTGCCGCCACTGCTGTCCGCCGCCGGCGTCAAGGCGCTGCGCTACCCGGGCGGCTCGGTGTCCGACGTCTACGACTGGCAGGACAACAGCGTCGTACCGGGCACCAGCTTCGCGAACCCGAACGACAACTTCGACAATTTCATGAAAGTCGCGCAGACCACCGGGGCGCAACCGGTCATCACCGTGAACTATGGTTCCGGAACGGCCGCCGAGGCCGCCGCGTGGGTAACATACGCGAATGTCACGCACAGCTACGGCGTGAAATACTGGGAAGTCGGCAACGAGGTGTACGGGAACGGCGCCTACGGCAGTTCCTGGGAATTCGACCAGCACGCCACGAAGAACGCATCGACGTACGCCGCCAACACCGGCCAGTACATCGACGCGATGAAGGCGGCCGACCCGAGCATCAAGGTCGGCGTCGTGCTCACCACGCCGGGCAACTGGCCGGACGGCCTGGTCGCACCCGGGGACACCCAGGACTGGAACGACACGGTCCTGTCCGCGCTCGGCTCGAAGATCGACTTCGTGATCGTGCACTACTACCCGACCAGCGGCACCGAGGCGCAGATGCTGGGCCAGCCCGAGGCGCAGATCGGCCCGATCATGTCGACACTGCACAGCCTCATCGCGCGGTATTCGGGCACCCGGCCGGTGCAGGTGATGACCACCGAGACGAACTCCGGTTTCGAGGACGACTCGGCGGCCGCCGCGCTGTTCGCCGCCGACTCCTACCCGACGTGGTTCGAGCAGGGCGCGACGAATGTCGACTGGTGGGACGTGCACAACGGAGCCGGCGCGGCGAGCACCGACCAGACCGGCGGCACCGACTTCAACGACGAGGGCATGCTGTCCAACGCCACCTGCGCGTCGGCGGGCTCACCGTGCGAACCGGCGGCGGAAACGCCGTTCCCGCAGTACTTCGGGCTCGCCATGGCCGGGAAGTTCCTGGGCGGTGGCGGCACATTGCTCGGCACCACGTCCAGCCAGTCGCTGGTGGCCACGCACGCGGTCGAGGCGGCCAACGGGTCGCTGAACGTCGAGCTGATCAACAAGGACCCGGCCAACTCCTACCAGGTCTCCCTGGCCTACAACGGTTACTCGGCGGCCACGGGCGGCACCGCGGACGTCTACGACCGGGGTGCCACGTCGATCACGTCCGGTACCGCGTCCTCGTCGTCCGTGCTGCTGGCGCCCTACTCGGTCACCGTGCTGCACCTGACGAAGGCCGGCACCGTGACGACCGGACCGGGCGCTCCGGGCACCCCGACGGCCACCGGCGTCACGGCCACGTCCGTCACGCTGTCCTGGCCGGCGGCCACATCCGCCACCGGCTACCGGGTGTTCCGGATCAACGGATCGAGCAGCACTCTGGTCGGCAGCCCGACCGGCACCAGCCTCACCGTCAGCGGGCTGACACCGAACACGGCGTACACGTTCGACGTGGTGGCCGTGGACAGCGCGGGCACCACGTCGGCCCCGTCGTCACCGGTCACGGTGTCCACCGGCCAGCCGGCGGGTGCCACCTGCCGGGTGGCGTACTCGGTGACGGTCGACTGGGGCGGCGGTTTCGGCGCGAACATCGCGGTCACCAACGCCGGCACGACCACCGCGGCCAACTGGACGCTCCGGTTCACCTTCCCGGGCAACCAGGTGGTGTCCGCCGGGTGGGGCGGCAACTTCAGCCAGGCCGGCAACACCGTGACGGTCACCGCACCGGGCTACGCGCCGGACCTGGCCGCCGGGGCAGCCACGACACCGGGTTTCAACGCCGGCTACACCGGCACGAATCCGGCGCCGACGGCGTTCACCCTGAACGGCCAGCCGTGCACCACGGGCTGATCAGGCGGTCCCGCCGCTGAGGTAGTGCCCGTGGAACCCGAACGGGATCGGGTGCGGGACGTCGGCCCTGGCGATCTCCTGCCAGGTGCCGGCGTCCAGCACCAGCACGAAGGAGTGGCCGCCGGTCGAGTCCAGCACCACGGACAGCACAACCCCGTCGTCCTCGCCGTCGCCGCCCGGTGCCGGCACGAAGACCGGTTCGCCGGGGTAGCAGCCTGCCTCGTGCCACACCCGCTCCGTGCGGTCGGTGACGTCGAGCTTGACGAGTTGGTTGAAGAAGTCCTGTCCGGTGCTCGCGCCGGTGTTGCGGCAGCCCACCCCGTAGGCGTACTGGTAGGCGCGCCCGTTGTGGCTGCCGTAGGCGATCCCTGGTAGCTCGAAAGCCAGTTGGGACAAGGGTTCGCTGCGTACGGTGGCACCGTCCAGGTCCATCCGGTAGCGGGTGGGCACCGGCTTGGGGATCGGGTCGCCCGCCCGCAGGTGGTCCAGGTACAGCGCGTCGATGACCGAGGCGTCGGTGTAGGAACTGGCGTCCACGACGAGTTCGTTGCCCTCGACGTAGGCGTTGACGTGGTGGAAGGCGAAGAACGGTTCGGCCTGGTAGGTGCCGCGCACCGAGCCGTCGGACAGCCGGATCACCACGAACTTCGTGCCCAGTTCCGGGCGCCACCGGTAGTTCTCGATGAACGGCTTGCCGTGCAGCAGCAGGCTCAACGGGTTGACCACGAACGGGAACACCGCGAGGACCACGTAGTCCTCGGTGATGCCGAAGCTGTGCAGGTAGCCGGGCTGGGCGTCCGGGATCGACGCGATCAGCTCGCGGGTCATCGTGCCCGGCCGCTGCCGGTACACCAGGTACTCGCTGTGCCGGCCGAAGCGCAGCACGTAGTTGATCAGGTCGCCGGTGCCCGGCGCCTGGTGCGGGTGGGCCGTGGTGACCTGGCCGTCCAGTGAGTCCCGGTAGTCGTTGATGCCGACGGTGGCCAGGGTCTCCGGGTCGAACCGGACCGCGATGGGCACCTCGGTGAGGGCGGCCATGCCGCCGTCCATCGGCACCACGTTGACGCCGGCGTTCCCGGAGAACTCCGTGCCGCCGGTGAACCGGGTGACGTAGCGGGCGAAGATCGACCGGCACGGGTCGGTGGCGAACTCGCTGTACTCGATCCGGCCCGCCTTCGCGGCGCGTTCGCCCGGCGTGTCCAGGAATCGGTTGGTGTAGCGGATCTCGCCGTCGCCGAAGGCGAACCGGTGCAGCATCGCCTGGCCGTCGAACCAGTGCCGGTACGCCTGGGCGCCCGCCTCGAACCGGGCCGGGCCGTTGCGGATCAGCTCACCGGTCAACCATTCCGGCAGCGTGCCCAGGACGGGCAGCGCGACGTCGTCGGTCTCGGTGGCCAGGGTGGTGAAGCCGGGCAGGTAGGACACCGCCCGTGCCGGCGACTCGGTGCTCATTCGTGGGTTCCCCTCTCCGGATCGGTTACTGGAACACTGTTATAAAACACCGTTCTGAAACTCCTGTCAAGAGGTAGCCAGCACCACACCGGCAGCACCCCGCCGGTCCCATAAGCTGGCCGGAGGCGATCACGAAGGAGCAGTCATGACGTACTCGGCCCTGTCCCACCTCGACTGTTCGCGGACGGGCGAGCGCTACGAGGCCGATGCCATCCAGGGCGTGAGCGCGGCGGGCGTGCCGCTGCTGGCCCGGTACGACCTGGCTCGCGTCGCCGAAACGGTGACACCCGCCGACATCGCGAGCCGGCCGCCGGACCTGTGGCGCTACCACGAGGTGCTGCCGGTGCGTGACCCGGCGAACGTGGTCACCCTCGGCGAGGGCATGACACCGCTGCTCCCCCTGCGGGCCTACGGCGACACCATCGGGCTGCCGCACCTGCTGATGAAGGACGAGGGCGTGATCCCCACCGGCACCTTCAAGGCGCGCGGCGCCGCGGTCGGCGTGTCCAGGGCGGCCGAACTCGGCGTCAAGGGCGTCGCGATGCCGACCAACGGCAACGCGGGCGCCGCCTGGGCGGCCTACGCGGCCCGCGCCGGCATGCGCAGCCTCATCGCGATGCCGGTGAGCGCGCCGGAGATCACCAGGGCGGAGTGCGCCGTGGCAGGCGCCGAGCTGTACCTGGTCGACGGCCTGATCGGCGACGCGGGCAAGTTGATCAACACCGCCGTCGGCGCGCGCGGCGGCTACCAGGAGGTCTCCACCCTCAAGGAGCCGTACCGGCTGGAGGGCAAGAAGACCATGGGCTACGAGATCGCCGAACAGCTCGGCTGGCGGATGCCCGACGTCATCCTCTACCCGGCGGGCGGTGGCGTCGGCCTGATCGGCATCCACAAGGCGATCGGCGAGCTGCGTGAACTCGGCTGGATCGGCGACCGGGTGCCCCGGCTGGTCGCGGTGCAGGCCGAGGGCTGCGCGCCCATCGTGCGCGCGTTCGAGGCCGGCGCCGAGGTCAGCCAGCCGTGGCCGGACGCGCACACGATCGCCTTCGGCATCACGGTGCCCAAGGCGCTGGGCGACTTCCTGATGCTGCGGGCCGTCCGGGAGACCGAGGGCACCGCGATCGCGGTCAGCGACGACGACCTGCTCGCCGAGCAGCGCAGGGTGGCCGGCGAGGAGGGTGCGTTCATCTGCCCGGAGGGCGCCGCCTGCCTGGCCGCCGCACGCCAACTGCGGGACGGCGGCTGGCTGGCCGAGGACGACGAGGTGGTCATCCTCAACACGGGCATGGGCCTGAAGTACCCGGGGACCGTGCCGGTGGACGTGCCGACCCTGCCGGTCGACGGCGAGATCCCGGTCCGCTGATGGCGATCGGACCGGACGACCTCACCGCGCTGAGCCTGGCGGGCTCCCCGTCGCTGGCCCCGGACGGCGGCAGCGTCGTGGTGGCCGTGCAGACGGTCGACCAGGCCGACCAGGAGTACCGGCGGCAGCTGTGGACCTGCCAGCCGGACGCCTCCCCCGAACCGCTCACCTCGGCAGGACCGTGGTCGGACTCGGTGCCCACGCATTCGCCGGGCGGCAGCCGCATCGCCTTTCTGTCCACTCGGGACGGTCGGCGGCAGGTGCACACGGCAGACCCGGAGACCGGTGCCGTACGGGCGCTGCCCGTGCCGGAGGGCAAGGCCGTCGCGGTCGCGTGGCTGGACGACCACCGCCTGGTCGCCACCGTCGAGCACGCGGCAGAGGTCGACCCCGGCGCACCGGTGATCGTGGAATGGTTGCGCTACAAGCGCGACGGCAGCCCGGACTTCGTCGAGCCCACCCACGAACTGTGGCTGCTCGACCTGGCCGAACCCGCCACTCGCCTGGCCGAACTGTCCGGGCGGTTCGCCGGCCTGGTCACCGTGCGCGGCAAAGTGGTCTACGCGTTGGAGGAACGGCATTCCGACCGCCCGTTCCCCGGCACCGACATCCGGTCGCTCGACCCGGCCACCGGCACCGACGAACTGCTCTGGCACTGCCCGGCCATCATCGCCGGATTCACCGCGACCGCCGTGTCCGGTGACCTGATCGTGGTGAGCAGCATGGCGGCCGGGCACAGTTCGGTGTCGCCGAAGCTGTGGCTGGTGCGCGACGGCGAGGCGGCACCGGTGTTCCCGGACGCCGACCTGGACTGCGACCGGGCCATCCTGGGCGACAGCAGGCTGCTCGGCAGGCATGCGGTGATCCAGCCGGTATCCGGTGGTGACGACGTGGTGTTCGTGGCGACGGTCGGCGAGGAGGCGGCGCTGTTCACCGGTGCCCCGACCAGTGGCGGCGCACCCGTGCGGATCACGCCGGAGGGCTGCTCGGTCACCGACTTCTCGGCCGCCCACCACGGGCAGGTCGTGGCCTGCCTGGAGTCGCCGACCCGGCCGGTCGAGGTCCACCTGGTGCCGTTGGCGCCGGGCCCGCCGAAGCGGATCTCCGGTCTCAACGACGACTGGACCGGCCAGGCCGCACCGGTGGACGCCGAGCGGATCACCGTGGCGGGCGGTGACGGCACCGAACTGCACGCCATGCTCTACCGGTCACCCGGCGTCGGCGCCGGCCCACTGGTGCTGCGGGTGCACGGCGGTCCGCACCTGGCCTGGGGCGCCTCGTTCGACGTGGAGAACCAGTCGCTGGTCAGCGCCGGATACCGGGTGCTGCAACCGAATCCGCGCGGCAGTGCCGGGCGGGGTGCGGTGTTCCGCGCCGGGACCGTCGGCGACTGGGGCGGTACCGACCACGCCGACCTGATGGCGTTCGCCGACTGGGCCGTGACCACCGGCGTCGCCGACCCGGACCTGCTGTACCTGGCCGGCGGCAGTTACGGCGGGTTCCTCACCAACTGGACCCTGACCAGGACGCACCGCTTCCGGGCCGCCGTGTCCGAGCGGTCGATCTCCAACTTCCTGTCCAAGCTGGGCACGTCGGACAACGGCTTCACCGTCAACCGGTTCGAGCTGGGCGGCGCCGACGTGTTCGACGACGGTGCCGCCGCGCTGCTGGACGTGTCCCCGCTGCGGCACGCGTCGGCGATCACCACGCCGCTGCTGCTGATCCACGGCGAGGAGGACTACCGCTGCCCGATCGAGCAGTCCGAGCAGCTGTTCGTGGCGTTGCGCAGGCTCGGCGTGCCGGCCCGGTTCGCGCGGTTCCCCGGGGAGAGCCACAACCTGGCCACCGCCGGCCGCCCGGACCACCGCATCATCCGGCTACGGATGATCATCGCCTGGCTGGGCGAGCACGGCGAGCCGGATCAGCGGGCCAGCCGCTCCGCCAGCCAGGCCAGCGCCAGCGGGTAGCGGTAGTCGATGCCGCCGTGACCAGCGTCGAACAGCTCGAACCGCACCCGCTCGTCGGGCAGGCCCGCCGTGCGGATCTCGGCGCGGAACGCCTCGGCGCCCAGGTCCAGGTACCACTCGTCCCTGGTGCCGGCGTCGATCCACACCGCCCGCAGTGACCGCACGGCGTCGGTGTGGCGGGACACCATGCGCACCGGGTCCCAGTCCAGCCAGCGCTGCCACACCTGCGGGCGCAGCACGCCGGTCACCGGGTCGAACGGCAGTTCCGGCGTGCCGTCGTCGTGGGCCGAGAAGCAGGCCGTGACGCCGAGCAGCATGATCAGCGCGTTGTCCTCCTCCTTGGTGAAGGACACGCGGGACCGGAAATCGTCCCACCAGCGCAGGATGTCGTGGTCGTACTTGCGCAGGTGACGGACGGCCGCGCCGAACTCCGGGACGTAGCACAGCTCGTAGAGGCTGTCCCCGGCGTGCGTGGCCAGCGAGCCGAAGAGATCCGGCCGCAGCATCGGAGTGATCATCGCGCCGAAACCGCCGGACGACTTGCCGGAGATCGCCCTGGACTCACGGTCGGCGATGGTCCGGTAGTGCGCGTCGACCCACGGCACGATCTCGTCGCACAGGTACGAGTGGTACCTGCCGGTGCCGGGCGAGTCGACGAACTGCGAGCCGCCGTATGCGGTCCACGCGTCCACGTAGACAACGACACAGCCGGGCACGCCCCCGTCGGCGAACACCGCGTCCGCGGTCTCCACGAACGGCTGGCGGAACGCGGTCCGGTTGGCCCACATGGACAGGTGGCCGGTGTAACCCTGAATCACGTAGACCGACGGGTACCGGTCCTGGCCGCCGTCGTAGCCGGGGGGCACGTACACCCACAGCGGCCGCTCGTGCGGATCGCCGAGCGGGTTGTCCCGCAGTAGCGTCGAGTCGAAGGTGTGCCGGTCCAACCGGCCGGCGAGTTCGGCGTCCCAGGGCAACATGATCGCAGTCAACCACTCAGGCCGGCACACCGGCGGGTACCGGGTCCGGCACGGCCTCCTGCGCCCGCACCCTGGACCGCTCGAACGCCAGCGTCACCACGAACCCGACCACCAGCGCGACCAGCACGCCGACGTTGGCGAACGCCCAGGCACCGGTCCGCCCGCCCAGCCCGAACGGGCCCAGGAGATAGCCCTGCCAGGTGAGCCAGCTGGCCGACGCGTTGGTCACCAGGCCCCAGCCCAGGAAGGTGCCCACCACGACGGCGGCGATGGGCAGCAGCCGCACGTCGCCGTAGCGGCCGCCCGGCCGGTACAGGTCGGACTCGGCGTAGTTTCGCCTGCGCAGTGCGATGTCGGCCAGCATCACGCCGCACCACGCGGCGATCGGCGTGCCCAGTGTGGTCAGGAAGCCTTCGAACTGGCCGAGGAAGTTGCCGGCGAAGAACACCACGTAGATGGTGCCGGCCACCATGATCGTGCCGTCGATCAGCGCGGCCACGTACCGGGGCGTGCGCAGCCCGACGGTGAGCAGCGCCAGGCCGGACGAGTAGATGTCCAGCACCGCGCCGCCGACCAGGCCGAGCACGGCGACGACGGCGAACGGCACCAGGTACCAGGTGGGCAGCACGGTGGCCAGCGCGCCGATCGGGTCGGCCGCGATGGCCTTGTTCAGCGACGTCGACGACCCGGCCAGCAGCAGGCCGAACACCAGCAGCACGATCGGAGCCAGTGCCGAGCCGAACGTGGTCCACCCGACGACACCCCTGCCGGACGCGTTCCTGGGCAGGTAACGGGAGTAGTCGGCGGCCGCGTTGACCCAGCCCAGGCCGAATCCGGTCATCACGAACACCAGTGCGCCGATCACCGCCTGCGTCGACCCGGACGGGAGTGCGGACACCGTCTCCCAGTGCACGCGGTGTGCCACGAACACGATGTAGACGATCGTGAGGATCGCGGTCACCACGGTGATCACGGCCTGCATCCGCATGATCAGCGCGAAGCCCATCACGCCGCCGCCGATGATCAACACGACGATCACGGCCAGCGCGACGATCTTGGTGGACGTACCGCCGCCCCAGCCCAGCCTGGCGAACACGGTCGCCGTGGCCAGCGTGGCGAGCACGGTCAGCGCGGTCTCCCAGCCGACGGTCAGCAGCCAGGAGATGACCGACGGGAACTTGTTGCCCCGCACCCCGAACGCCGCGCGCCCCAGCACCATCGTGGGCGCCGACCCGCGCTTGCCGGCCACCGCGACGAACCCGCAGAGCAGGAACGACACCACGATGCCGACCAGCCCCGCGATCAGTGCCTGCCAGAAGCCGATCCCGAATGCCAGCACGAACGACCCGTAGCTCAGCCCGAGCACCGACACGTTCGCGCCGAACCACGGCCAGAACAACTGGCGGGGACTGCCCTTGCGCTCGGCGTCGGCGATCACGTTGATGCCGTTGGCCTCCACCTGGAACGCGCGCTGCTGCTGGTCGGTCATGGCCCACTCCCGTCGCCTGCGGTGGAACGTAAGTCGCGGCCCTGGCGTGGTCAAGGACGGCGGGCGATGACCACGTCCACCGAGTTCGGCTCCACGACCGAACCACCAGGATGCGCCGCGAGCACCGCGGCCCGCACGTCGGCGGCGAACGCGCCCGCCCGGTCACCGAACAGCGCGGGCGTGGAGAACGAGTAGGAGAACTGGAGGCCGACCACCTCGTCCACGGTCAGCCGCCGCTCCCACGACCACGGCACCGCCTCCACGACCGAGAACGGCGAGTCCCGCAGCACCTCGGTGTGCCGGCGCGGTGGCGGCGTCCACGGTCCGGACCCGGCCAGCCGTCTGGGCCCCAGGTAGCGCCTGCGGATCGCGGCGATCGTGTGCACCCAGTCCGGCTGGTCGTCGTGCGCCAGCCCGTCGGTGATCACCACGATGGCGCCACCCGGCGCGAGCAGCCGGTTCAGCGTGCGGGCCACGGCCGGCCGGTCGGTCCAGTGGAACGAGGCGGCGAACACGGCGGCGACCGCACCCGACACGTCGAGTTCGGCCAGGCGGCTGGAGTCGGCCTGCCGCCAGTCGATGTTGTCCACCCCGGCCCTGGACGCGGCCGCGCGGGCGTACCGGAGCATCTCGGCCAGCGGGTCGACGGCGACCACCCGGCCGACGTGCCCGGCCAGCGGCAGGCAGCTCTGCCCGGGACCGCAGCCGATGTCCAGCGCGCTGTCCTGCCTGGTCCAGCCCAGGTGGGTGGCGAGGTACTCGAACAACGCCGGTGGATAGTCGGGCCGGTAGCGGGCATAGAAGGACTCGGCGGAGGTGAACAGTTCGTCCGGCCGCACGGTCACGTTCCCCCCCGTCGCCGCGGTCGATCCGCTTCGAGGTTACCCAGCGCGTCGGCCGGCCCGATACCGTCTTCGGTCCTGCTCTCATTGAGGGAATTGACGTGCGCAGGTCCCTGAGCGGCTGGTGCGTCAGGTAGGGAGTCATAGGGGGCCGAGTTGGCCGGGAGGCCCGATGCGACGCGAGGACAAGGTCCTGTTCGCCGTGCTGGCGGTCGGCTGTTTCCTGGTGCCGGTCGCGCTGGGGACCGTGCTGGACTGGCCGGTGGTGCTGACGGTACTGCTGGTGGTGACGTTGCTGGTGGTGACGTGGTTCGCCGCCCGGTGGTGGACGTTCCGGCGTGGCCAGGAGGCGTTGCGGGCCGAGCAGTCGGTGGTCGCGCGCACTCCCGCTCCCGCCGCCGATTCTCCTGCCACCGGTACCCGGATGGCCGCCGTGCCGCTGGCCTGCGCGGAGGCCGGGTACCGGATGCTCCTGTCCGCGACCGTGCACTGGAATCCGGCGCCGAACTCGATCGGCATCCGGCACACCAACCCGCAGGCACTGGCCCTGGAGTCGATCCGGGCGCGGGCCAGCGAGATCACCGCCCGCCAGGCGCCCGGCGACCACCAGGCCGTGTGCTATCAGCTCTCGGCCGCTCTCGGCACGGTCCTGCCGGACGGATCCGGCCAGGTCGTGGCGTGGGCCAGCGACGTCACACTGTCCATTCCGGAGGACGACGCGGCCCGCCTGCACAAGATCAGCGACCTGCGCAAGCACGAACAGGTCTGGGACCACGAGCGCGGCCTGGAGCGCACCATGCGCGCCTACCTGCGGGACGAGGTCCTGGACACCCCCGGCAGCGCGGTCGTGTGGTGGCTGGCCCGGCATCCCGAGCAGGTCGAGGACACGGCCAAGCTGATCGGCCCGCTGTCCCGGCTGTCCGCCGCCGTGCACGGCACGCCGGTGCGCGAGTTGCTGGGCGGCGACCTGTTCCCGCACCAGGTCGGCTCACCGGACACGCCCGCCCTGGACGCGGCGCCCCTGCGCCCGGCGACCGCGGACGCCCTGGCCGACGAACTGTCGGATCTCGCCGGCCGGATCCGGGGCCTGTTGGGTGTGCAGGACCCACTGGACCGGTGATCGCTCTCACTGGTGCGCGGGACCGGTGAGGGGGCGGTCCGCCGGGTAGTGTGCGGTGGGTGTCACGTGCGGAAACACGTCGATGAGCCTGCTGGGCCCGGCCGCCGCGGCCGCGTTGCGGCCGGCTGGTGAGGTGGGCTTCCGCCAGCCGATGCTGGCGACGCTGACCGACCGCAGGTTCTCGTCGTCGGCGTGGCTGTACGAGCGGAAGCTGGACGGCGTCCGGGCCGTGATCTGCCGCGACGGCGGCCCACCACACCTGTGGTCCCGCACCGAACACGCGATGGACGCCAGCTACCCGGAGTTGGTGGAGGCGCTCGGGTCCCGGTCGCCGGAACGGTTCGTCGCCGACGGCGAGATCGTCGCGTTCGACCACGGCCGGACCAGCTTTCTCAAGCTGCAGAACCGCATCCACGTGGAGCATCCCAGCGCCGCGGCCATCGCCGCCGTGCCGGTGTGGCTGTACCTGTTCGACCTGATGGTGATCGGCGACGTGGACGTCACCGGGGTGCCGCTTCGAGATCGCAAACGTTTGCTGCGGCAGACGTTCGACTTCGACGGTCCGCTGCGGCTCTCGACGTACCGGAACGAGTCCGGCGAGGAGTACCTGCGGGAGGCGTGTGCCCGCGGTTGGGAGGGGCTGATCGCGAAGCGCGCGGACTCGCCCTACCGGCCGGGTCGGTCCGGGGACTGGCTGAAGTTCAAGTGTGAGACGGGACAGGAGTTCGTGGTCGGGGGGTTCACGGATCCGTCCGGGACGCGGATCGGTTTCGGCGCGCTGCTGTTGGGCTACTTCGACGGGGGCCGGTTGCGGTATGCCGGGAAGGTGGGGACGGGGTTCGACACGGCGACGCTGACGTCGTTGCGGGGGAGATTGGACGGGTTGGTGGTGAGGTCGTCGCCGTTCGCCGACGGCGGGGGGTCGCGGGAGCGGGGGGCGCACTGGGTGCGGCCGGAGTTGGTGGCCCAGGTGGGGTTCGCCGAATGGACCTCGGACGGGCGGCTGCGACATCCCCGGTTCCAGGGCCTGCGGGTGGACAAGCGGGCCGAAGAGGTAGTCCGCGAGTCGGGCAGGAGCTGAAACGAGGAGCAGTGACGAACCAGCCCCGCTCGACCAACAACCACCTGCCAGAGGATGCCGCCACGCCGGACGAAGTCGAAAACCCCCGCGCCGGCCGGCCGTTGGGCGGCCAACAAACCAACCAGCCCAACGCGAGCCGACCATTGGACGGCCGACCCGCCAAGGCTCCCGCCGCAAGTCGTCCATCCAACGGCCAACTCGACGACGATGCCCTCACGGACCGGCACACCGGCGGCCAACAGCACGTGCCCGAATCCCGCGCGAGTCGGCCAACCAACGAACGACACACCGACAACGCCCCCGCGAGCCATCCGCCCAACGGCCACAGCAACGACCAGGCGCCCGCCTACACTCCTGACCCGCGCCGCTGGCGCGCCCTGGCCGTCACCCTCGCCGCCGGCTTCATGACCCTCCTCGACGTGAGCATCGTCAACGTCGCCCTACCCTCCATGCAGCGCGGCCTGAACGCCTCCCCGGCCGGCATCCAGTGGGTCGTCTCCGGCTACGCGCTCGCCTTCGGCCTGACCCTCGTCGCCGGCGGCCGACTCGGCGACGTGCTCGGGCGGCGCAAGATGTTCATGGTCGCCCTGAGCGCCTTCGTCGTCACCAGCGCCGTCGCGGGCGCGGCACCGAACGAAATCCTCCTCGTCACCGCCCGACTCCTCCAGGGCCTGTCCGCCGGCATGCTCACCCCGCAGAACTCGGGCCTGATCCAGGACCTGTTCCGCGGCCCGGAACGTGGTCGTGCGTTCGGCATGCTCGGCGCGACCATCGGCATTTCGACGGCCGCCGGCCCGGTGATCGGCGGGCTGATCCTGGCGGTGGCCGGTGAGCAGGACGGCTGGCGGTGGGTGTTCTACGTGAACGTGCCGATCGGGATCGTGGCGCTGATCCTGACCCGCCGACTCGTGCCGCCGATCCAGCCGCACGGCACGTCGGTCCGGTCGCAGATCGACTTCGTCGGCATCATCCTGCTCGGCGTCACCACCGTCGGCGTACTGCTCCCGCTCGTGCAGTCCGAGGGCGGCGGGAGCGCGCTGCTGTGGCTGATCGTGCCGGCGGCGATCGTCGTCGGCTACCTGTTCATCCGCTGGGAACGGCGGGAACTGCGCAACAACCACAGCCCGCTGCTGGACCTGCGCCTGTTCACGCAGACGTCCGGCTACTTCTCGGGCATGCTCCTGGCCACGATCTACTTCTGCGGCTTCACCGGCATCTTCCTCGTTCTGTCACTGTTCTTCCAGGACGGCCTGCACTACTCACCACTGGAGGCCGGGCTCGCCGTCACACCGTTCGCGCTCGGCTCGGCGGTCATGTCGGCGGTGGCCGGGCGGCTGGTCAGCCGGCTGGGACGGCGGCTCACCGTCGCGGGACTGTGTCTGATCATCGTCGGGCTCGGCGCGGGCGCACTGCTGATCCCGTACGTCAGCGCGGGCGCCACCGGGTTGGTGTTGATCGGGCCGCTGCTCGTCGCGGGCATCGGCGGTGGTGCGGTGATCTCGCCGAACACGACGCTCACCCTGGCGTGCGTGCCGACCGGCATGGCGGGCTCGGCGGGCGGCGCGTTGCAGACCGGGCAACGGATCGGCACCGCGATCGGGACGGCGGTGCTGGCCACCGCCTTCCGCGTCACGGTCGGCCGCACGCGGGGCGACTTCCCGGTCGCGGCGAGCGTGGCGATCGCGTGTGCCGTCGTCTTCATCGCGGCCGCGTTGGTGGTGGCGATCGTCGAGCTGCGGGCGGGCCGACGGCCCGGACCAGGACAATCCGGGGAACGGACGACGTTCGACGACACCGTGCGGGCCCCCGAGGCATAGGGACGTGTCACCATGTCCGCCATGTCGTTCGGCGAACCCACCGGTCAGGGCTGGCTGCAGGTCGGCGAACTGGGTGCCACGCTGGTGCTCTGCTCGCTGATCGGCCTGGAACGCCAGCTCCGCCAGAAGAGTGCCGGCCTGCGCACCCACACCCTGGTCGGCCTCGGCTCGGCACTGTTCGTGCTGGTCAGCAAGTACGGCTTCACCGATGTGCTGGTGCGCGGCGAGATCGTGCTCGACCCGTCACGGGTGGCGGCGCAGATCGTGTCCGGCATCGGGTTCGTCGGCGGGGGGCTGATCTTCGTACGGCGCGACATCGTGCGCGGGCTGACCACGGCGGCCGGCGTGTGGGTGGCCGCCGCGGTCGGCTCGGCGTGTGGTGCCGGGCTACCGATCCTGGCCACGCTGGTGACGGCGGCGTACTTCCTGGTGATGTACGGATATCCGCCGCTGCTGCGGTTGCTCAGCCGAACCGCGGGTGGCGCTGTGGGTCTGCGACTGCACTATGTCGACGGCCAGGGAGTGCTGCGGGACATCCTGGGAACGGCGACCCAGCGGGGATTTTCGGTGTTGGAGGTGAGCACCGAGAAATCCGCCGAATCGGGTCCGCCGTCCATAGATCTGGTGATGCGCGTCGCCGGCCGTATGCGGGCGAATGACCTGCTCAGCGCGTTGGCCGCGCTGGAGGGGGTGCGGTCGGTCGGAACGCTGGACTCGGACGAGTAGCCATTTCGGCAACCACGTATCGTCCGGTGATCCGATCGGTGGTCCGGGTCTCGAGGAGGACGGATGGTTGATCAGGCGGACGACGACCGCCCCATGCGATCCCATGCCCGCCGCAACCGGGACCGGATCCTGGACGCCGCACGGGACGCCCTCAACGGCACCGGCGAGGACACGTCGCTCAACGAGATCGCCCGGCGCGCCGGGGTCGGCATCGGCACGCTGTTCCGCCACTTCCCGCACCGCGACGCACTGCTGGAGGCCCTGACCCAGGAGCAGACCGGCGCGCTGTGCACCGCGGCCCGCCGACTGCTGGACGCACCGGACCCGGCCGCGGCACTCGCGGTCTGGCTGCGCGACCTGGTGACGCACCTGGCGACCTACCGGGGACTGTCCGCGTCCCTGCTGGGTGGCAACGGGTTGGGCAACTCGTACCAGGTGATCGACGCGGCGGCGACCGCACTGCTGGTGCGGGCGCAGAAGGCGGGCCACGTGCGCGCGGACGTGGACGCATCGGCGTTGATCTCGCTCGCCGGGGCGGTGTCCTGGCTGGTCGAACTGGGCCCGGCACAGGTGGGCCGGGCCGATTTCGTGTTGACGGTACTGGCCGACGGGCTCCGCGCGGGCGACTGAACAAACCTGAACTACGCCCTGGGCAGCCGGCCCGCCGCGTTCGCCCAACAGGCCAGACCGGCCAGGGCGGTGGACAGCACGGCGCCCGCGATTCCCAGTGCCAGCACCAGCAACACCGCTGCACACAGGAACAACGTCACCAGAACAATGGAGCCGCGCAGCGTGGGCGCCCATCCGCCGACGATCCGCTCCAGGAACCGCAGCCATGCGCTGTCGTGACTCTCCGGCGCGGGCTCGGGTTCGACCACTCGTTCACCGGGGTGCGGCGCCCGGGGGGCCGGCACACCGACGGTGGGCATCCGCTCGGCCGCCGCGTAGTAATCTGCATCCAATCGGGTGAGCCGTCGGACGGGGCAACCAGTCTGACCTGCGATTATGCGCCCAACACGGTCGGGTGATCCAGCAAGGTCTGGATTAATCGTGCGGCGTGCCTCTACACTGGTCATGTTGGTACTCATTTCTGACGCCTTCAGCTGAGTAGCAGCATCACATGACCCCCTGGGCAAACAGGGAGTGCGTGTTCACGGTTCCCGGTGGGTGCCCTGACGGTGGGGGAAATACCGTCTGTGGCACTCGCCGGGGGCCATTCGCGCTGCCGGATGACAGTTTGCCGGAGCGCCCTCACTTCGCGCCACAAGCGTCGGCCGGAAGCGTTCAACGGTCTCGTTCTGACGACAAGCGGCAGCGCCATCGCAATGCGTGTTCGATGATGGAAACAAGCGTCAGAAAACCCGCGAAAAACTCACCCGTCCTACCTATCAAGTTGTGCTGTGAACGTGCCGAAAGGGGCTCCCGGAGATACTGCCCACCAGACACCGGCCGCAGGGCATGCCGGCCCCGAGCTCCAGCACCTCGAGGTCGAGCAGGGGCAACCGCTCCCCGCACACCGCCGCGACGACACCGCCGTGGGCCTGGCCGGGCACCAGTCGCAGCACGTGGGCGGCCCGCCGCCGCTCGGTCACCGAACCGGCCGACCTGCGCACCGGGATGACCAGTCCGCCGGAATAATCTTCTCGGAGCCCCCAGCAACCGACGGCGTTCGGGTCGTCCCGCACCCATTGTCCGATCTGGGCGATCACGTCGGGTATCGCGGTGACCAAAGCCGCTACGTGACGACCAAGAACGGTGCCACTCACGGCGAGCGGTGCGTCCGGACGACCGGGTCCCGCGGACCGGGAATCGGCGGGCACCACCACGGTCACCGGAGCACCTCCTCGGGTTGCGTCGGGATTAATCCTAGAGCACGATTAATCCCAGCGTCGAGGGACGCTACTCATCGCATGGAGGGCAGGATGATCGATCACGGTTCCATCAGTGCCATTCCGGGATTGCCCGACGATGGTTGGCGCACTTCCAGCCGGTGCGGCCCCAACGGTGGCAACTGCGTCGAAGTCAATGCCGGTCGCTCGGGCATTGTCGGCGTCCGGGACACCAAACCGGCCGACAGCCCGGTCCTGGTGTTCGGCACCGCCGGTTGGCGGTCCTTCGTGACGGCCACCACGGGAGGCATGTTGCGGCCCTGACCGGCCGAGACGTGGTCTACTGTCAACATCACTCTCGACCGCCACATGAGTGAAGACTGGAGACCAGGTGCCCGGGACGGCCACCTCACTGCGGATCCGGCTCGGCAACGAGATCCGGGCGGCGCGCCTTGCCGCCGGTCTGACGCAGGTTGAGGTCGCTGAACTGCTCGGTTGCAAGCAGGGAAAGATCAACAAGATCGAGGACGGCACGGTCGGCGTCAAGCCGGCCGACCTCGAGATGATGTTGGACGCGTTCCGCGTGGGCACCGCGGCAGCGGATCTGATGCGGGAACTGGCGGCGTCCAGCGATCAGCGGGGTGAATGGTCCGGGTACCGGTCTGCGGTGCCGCAGTGGTTCCGGACCTTCACCAGCCTGGAACAGGCGGCGTCGGAGATCTTCGGCTGGCACGGGGAGCGCATCCACGGTGCTCTGCAGTCCGAGCACTACATGCTCACCCAGTTCAAGCTGGCCGGGAACACCAACGTCACCGAACTGGTCCGCAACCGGCGCGACCGCAGGCGGGCGTTCGACCTGAAACCACCACCCAGCCACCGGTTCATCCTGGGCGAAGGTGCGTTCCGGCGGATGCCCGGCGGGCCGAATCCCGGCGTGGCACTGGACCAGGTACAGCATCTGATCTCGCTGGTGGAGAAATACCCGGACGTCGCGATCCACGTACTGCCGTTCGAGGCCAAACTGCCTTACATACCGAATGATTTCACAATCATGCGGTTCACGGACGGAACGCCGAACTGCGTTTTCGTGGAACACGTCGCCGGCGCCTTCAAGATCGAGAACGAGTCACAGTTCAAGCAGTTCGTCGAGGCGTGGGACCAGTTGCGCGGACCCGCACTCGAGAAGAACCAGACGTTGGACCACCTGCGGGACCTGGCCGAGCGATTCATCTTTGAGCTGAACGCGTGACAAGGTGCGGCGGAACAGGTGTCCGTCGCTACGATTGGGCCCCGCATCCGCGTGCCCGGCGCCCGGAAGCGATACCCACCGTGAGAGGGAATGCCGATCGTGAGCACCACGGATCAGGACCCGGTCATGCCGCCCGGGGTCGACCTGGAACACCCGAGCGTGGCGCGGGTGTACGACTACTACCTCGGTGGCACCGCGAACTGGGCCATCGACCGCGAGTTCGGCAAGAAAGTTCTCTCCCGATTCCCGCTGCTGCGGCCGATCGCCAAGGCCAACCGGTTGTTCCTGCACCGTGCCGTGCGCTATCTGGTCCGGCAGGGCGTCCGCCAGTTCGTCGACATCGGTTCCGGCGTGCCGACGATGGGTCCGACCCACGTGGTGGCCGACGAGCTCGCGCCCGACTCGCGGGTGGTGTACATCGACAACGAGCCGGTCGCCGTGGCGCACTCGGAGATGTTGCTGGAACAGCACGGTGACCCGAAGCGGCACGCCGCGATCAACGCCGACCTGCGCTACCCGGACGAGCTGTGGCGCAGGGTGAGCTCCACCGGCGTGATCGACTTCGACCAACCGGTGGCGCTGTTGCTGATCGCCGTGCTGCACGTGCACCAGGCCGACCAGCGCGGTGAGGACCTCGGCGGCAGCTCGCTGGCCCGCTTCCGGGAACTGCTCGGCTCCGGCTCGTACCTGGCGATCTCGCACATCACCACCGAGGGCGTGCCGGACGCACAGGTCGCCAACCTGGCCGACCTGAAGCGGCTCTACGACACCAGCAGCAGTTCCAACGCGATCTGGCGCGACCACGCCGAGATCCGGGAACTGTTCGGCGACTTCGAGATCGTGGAGCCCGGCCTGACCTGGACCCCGGTCTGGCACCCCGAGGAGACCAGCTCGATCGCGCCGGTGATCTCGTTCAACTCGCCCAACGAGTCGGTCATCCTGGCCGGGGTGGGCCGCAAACCCTGAGCTACCCGCGCAGCCGGTGGTCCAGCGCGGTGTGCCGGCGGCCGGCGCCGACCGCGCGGACCGCCTGGCCGATCGCCTTGGCCGAGCCGACCAGCACCACCAGCCGCTTGGCCCTGGTCACCGCCGTGTAGAGCAGATTGCGTTGCAGCATCGGCCATGCGCTCATCGTGATCGGGACGACGACGCACGGGTACTCGCTGCCCTGCGAGCGGTGGATCGTCACGGCGTAGGCATGCGTCAACTCGTCGAGTTCACCGAACTCGTAGTCGACGTCCTCGTCCTCGTCGGTACGGACGGTCAGGCGCTGCTCGACCGCGTCGAGCCCGGTGACCACGCCGAGGGTGCCGTTGAAGACGCCGTTGGCTCCCTTGTCGTAGTTGTTGCGGATCTGGGTGACCTTGTCGCCGACACGGAACACCCGGCCGCCGAACCGGCGTTCCGCCAGGTTCGGCCGGGCCGGTGTGAGCACGTCCTGGAGCTGGCTGTTCAGCGCGCCCGCGCCGGCCGGCCCCCGGTGCATCGGCGCCAGCACCTGCACGTCCCGCCTCGG
Source organism: Pseudonocardiaceae bacterium (assembly GCA_036491115.1). Lineage (GTDB taxonomy): Bacteria > Actinomycetota > Actinomycetes > Mycobacteriales > Pseudonocardiaceae > DATEPR01. The sequence goes on along the minus strand of DASXCQ010000071.1, from coordinate 24,486 downwards.
GTCGAGGCCGAACTTCGCCGGTATCCGCCGCGCCACGACGTCCACGGTGAGCGCGGCCGCCCGCTCGGCGTCGTCCTCGGGGAACAGGAAGAAGTCCGGCAGGCCGCTGACCACCGGGAACTCGCCGGAGTTGATCCGGTGCGCGTTGGCGACCACGCCGGACTGCTGTGCCTGGCGGAACACCTGGGTGAGCCGGACGCTGGGCACCGGCGTGCCGTCGGCGAGCAGGTCGCGCAGCACCTCGCCCGGCCCGACGGACGGCAGCTGGTCCACGTCACCGACCAGCAGCAGGTGTGCGCCCGGCGCCACCGCCTTGACGAGTTTGTTGGCCAGCAACAGGTCCAGCATGGACGACTCGTCGACGACGACCAGGTCGGCGGTCAGTGGCCGGTCGCGGTCGTAGGCCGCGTCACCGCCGGGCCGCAGTTCCAGCAGGCGGTGCACGGTGGCCGCGTCGTGGCCGGTCAACTCGGTGAGCCGCTTGGCCGCCCGGCCGGTCGGCGCGGCCAGCACGACCCTGGCGCGCTTGGCCAGAGCCAGCGTGACGATGGACCGGACGGTGAAACTCTTGCCGCAGCCGGGACCGCCGGTGAGCACGGCCACCTTGCTGGTCAGCGCGAGCCGGACCGCCGCCTCCTGGGCAGGCGCGAGATCGGCACCGGTCCGGCCGCGCAGCCAGGCGAGCGCCTTCTGCCAGTCGACGTCGGCGAACGCGGCCAGCCGGTCGGCCGGTGCCGCCAGTAGCGACCGCAGTTGACCGGCGAGCGCGATCTCCGCACGGTGGAAGGGAACCAGGTAGATCGCGGCGCCGTTCTCGTCGTCCGGCAGGTGTTCCCGGACGACACCTTCCTCGGTGACCAGTTCGGCCAGGCAGTCGATGACCAGGCCGGTGTCCGCCTGGAGGATCTTGATGGCGTCCGCGATCAGCCGCTGCTCTGGCAGGTAGCAGTCGCCGTTGCCGGTGGCCTCGGAAAGGGTGAACTGGAGCCCCGCTTTGATCCGTTGTGGACTGTCGTGCGGTACGCCGACAGCCTTCGCGATGGTGTCCGCGGTGCGGAAACCGATGCCCCACACGTCGGTGGCCAGCCGGTACGGTTCGCGGCGCACCACGTCGATGGACGTGTCGCCGTACTGCTTGTAGATGCGCACCGCCAGCGACGTGGACACGCCGACGCCCTGCAGGAAGACCATGACCTCCTTGATGGCCTTCTGCTCGTCCCACGCGTCCGCGATCAGCTTGGTGCGCTTGGGACCCAGCTTGGGCACCTCGATCAGCCTTGCCGGTTCGGTCTCGATGACGTCCAGCGCGGCAACGCCGAAGTGCTCGACGATCCGGTCGGCCAGGCGTGGCCCGATGCCCTTGATCAGGCCGGAACCCAGGTAACGGCGGATGCCCTGCACGGTGGCGGGCAGCACGGTGGTGTAGTCCTCGACGTGGAACTGGCGGCCGTACTGCGGATGCGAACCCCACCGGCCGCGCAAGCGCAGCGACTCACCGGGCTGCGCCCCGAGCAGGGCACCCACCACGGTGACCAGGTCGCCGTCCCGGCCGGTGTCCACGCGGGCGACGGTGTAGCCGGTTTCCTCGTTGGCGAAGGTGATCCGCTCCAGCACCGCGTCCAGGACGGCCTGCCGGAACGGTTCGGCAGCGACCATCCCGCCCCCTCCGCACGCCAGGTCAGATGAGCGTACTGGCGCCCGTCACCGCGTCGAACGCGGCCAGCCCGGCCAGGGCGAGCAGCACGACCCCGGTGACGCGCCGCAGCAACGTGGCCGGCACCCGGCGGATCAGCTTGCCGGCCGCGATGGCGATGCCGGCGACCGCCCACAGCGCCAGCGTCGCCGCGATGCCGACGCCGATGGCGTTGTTGTAGCGGGCGGCCAGGTTGGCGGTGAGGATCTGGGTCAGGTCGCCCCACTCGGCGATGAAGATGATGCCGAAGGCCGTGCCGATCGTGCGGAGCCCGCTGGGCTTGGAGTGAGCGGCGTCCATCCCGTCGTCGTCACCGCCGCCGGCGCGGAACGACATCACGGCTCCGACCAGGAACATCAGCGCGACAACACCTTGGACGACCTGGTGGGGCAGCAGCGTGAGCACGACACCACCGATGGTCACCGCGATGGCGACGTGCACCAGAAACGCGGTGGCCGCGCCGAGCCACACCAGCCCGCCCCGGCCACGGGCGGCCAGCAGCAGCGAGGCGAACATCGTCTTGTCGGGCAGCTCGCCGATGAAGATGACACCGAACACGGTGACGAGGGCGGCAAGGGACACAGCTCTCCGCATCCGACCCGCGTGAAGTTCTGGCGAAAGACCTCCACGCCGGCCATTGGTCATGGTCGGTTCGCGGAAGGTCTCGCCCGTCCGGCCCGTGGCCGGACCCGGCGACCGGGCACCGTGGGGCGCCAGCGTGTCGATCCACCGGAGGAGGGCTACTCCCCTTCAACTGATCACGAGTGTACCGTGCGCGGTCCTCGACCGGTGCGATCGCACGGTGTGATGGCTACGCTGCCCGCATGGGACACGGCGTGAACGGCAGGGACACGCCACCGGCCCGCCTCGACCCCGAGGACGCGGTCAGCGTCGCCGCCACCCTGCAGGCGCTCGCGACGCCCAGCAGGCTGCTGATCCTGACCCGGTTGCGCCGGGGGGCCTGCGCGGTCGGCGAGCTGGCGGACGAGGTCGGCATGGAGCAGTCGGCGGTGTCCCACCAGTTGCGGCTGTTACGGGCGTTGGGCCTGGTCAACGGCATGCGGCAGGGCAGGCGGGTGGTGTACAGCCTGTACGACAACCACGTCGCGATGCTGCTCGACGAGGCCGTCTATCACATCGAGCACCTGCGGCTGGGCGTCCGCGACGAGCCGGACCAGGTCAGCTGAGCCGCAGGGCCGCAGACTCGGACCAGATGCGGGCCAGGCCGGCGCGGAAGGTGTCCAGGTCGGGCAGGTGGTCCGGGTCGATGACGCTCTGCACCGCCAGGCCGTCGCACACCGCGATGACGAAGCTGGCGATCGCGGTGCAGCGCGGGTCGTCGCCGTCCGGTTCACCGAGCGACCGCGCGACCAGCCCGGCCACCTGGGCACGACACCGGCGGTAGTGCTCGGCGAAGCCGGCACGCAGGGCCGGTTCGCGCTCGGCCTGGGCGAGGGCTTCCATGAACGACAACATCAGCGGGCGCTGCTCGACCACGTCGGCGAGCATCGCCACCCAGGCCGTGGTGACCCGCTCGATCGGCGACGCCGCCGGGTCCGCCATGGCGATGCCGGCCAGCCGCGCCGTCCACTCCTCCATGACCGTGCCGATGGCGGCGGCGAGCAGGCCGGCCTTGGAGCCGAAGTGGTAGCCGATGGACGCCAGGTTGGTGTCGGACGCGGCGACCAGGTCGCGGGCGGTGATGTGGGCGTAGCCCTTCTCCTCCAGCAGCCGCCGTGCCGCCGCGAGCAGTTGTTCCCGGTGACCCACGCGGTCAGCGTAGCCCGGCGAGTCTGGACGCCCGTCATAGACGCGCGTATAAAATCCTCATGACCATCACGGAAACGGCGACCGCACCACCCGGGCTGCGCCTGCCGGTGGTGGTCCAGACCTTGTTGTTCAACCAGTTCCGGCCGGTGCTGCTTCCCCTGCTGCGCCGCCGTTACGGCGATGTCTTCACCATCCGCATGGCGCCGGGCAACCGGTTGGTCGTGCTGCTGGCCCGGCCGGACGACATCCGGACCGTGTTCACCGGCCCGGCCACGGTGTTCCACGCCGGCGAGGGCAACGCGATCCTCGGCCCGGTGATGGGCGACCACTCCGTGCTCCTGGTGGACGAGGACGAGCACCGGCGGGTCCGCAAGCTGCTCATGCCGGCGTTCCACGGTGCCGCCCTGCGCGGCTACCGGGACCTGGTGACCCGGCTGGCCGCCGCCGAGGTCGAGCGCTGGCCGACCGGGACGGTGTTCGCCAGCCACAGCCGGATGAACGCGCTGACCCTGGAGATCATCCTGCAGGTGGTGTTCGGGGTGACCGACCAGGCCCGGCTGGCCGGGTTGCGGCCGCTGGTGCGGCACCTGGTGTCGATCGGACCGTTCATCATGCTCGGCTGGTTCTATCCGGTACTTCAGGGAATCGGGCCGTGGCGCCGGTACCAGGAGACCCAGGCCGAGCTGGATCGCCTGCTGTACGCGGAGATCGCCGAACACCGCGCGGCAGGCGACCTGGCCGACCGGGACGACGTGCTGTCCCGGCTGCTGCGGGTGTCCGACGAGAGCGACGACGGCGACCGGCTGACCGACGCCGAGCTGCGCGACCAGCTCATCACGCTCCTGTTGGCGGGACACGAGACCACCGCCACCACACTGGCCTGGACCATGCACGAACTGGCCCGCGGGCCCGAGCAGCTCCGTGCGGCGCAACGGGCGGCGGACGCGCACGACGACGACTACCTGACCGCGGTGGCCAAGGAGGCGCTGCGCCTGCGGCCGGTCATCTTCGAAGTGGCGCGGCGGCTGACCGAGCCGGTGGAGATCGGCGGCTACCGCCTGCCGGCCGGCGCCGTCGTGGCCCCGGGAATCGGTCTGGTGCAGGCGGATGCGCGTAATCACCCGAATCCGGACGAATTCCGGCCGGAGCGGTTCCTGGACGGACAGCCGCCCGCGAACACGTGGATCCCGTTCGGTGGCGGCGTGCGGCGCTGCCTGGGCGCCGGATTCTCCCTGCTGGAGGCGTCGGTCGTGCTCGGCGAGGTGTTGCGGCGCTACGACGTGCGGCCGGACCGGCGTCCGCCGGAACGCAGGCGGGCCCGCAACATCACGCTCGTCCCGTCTCGCGGTGCACGCATCGCAATCACCCGACGGTCGGACGGAAGTTGGACAGACCGCTGACCAACTCGTAACGACCAGTCAGCTAGTTTGGTGAACCGTTGGCCGTCCGGGCGCGTCGATAGTGGCAGGGACGGGATTCCGGCGTCACACTCGGGGCATCGGGCCGTCACCCCAACGGAACCGAACCCGCCGCTTGGAAGGCCGTGATCACGATGCCACAGCCCGCCGAGGCCACCCCTCCGTCCGTCGACGGCTGGCCCGGACTACTCGAGCACTACCGAGATGCTGCCGTCCACGTGCTGGTCAGCCACCAGTGCGTCGGCACGTTGTGCGTCTCCTGTGGCCAGCAGTGGCCGTGCCGGGCGGCGTGTGCCGCGGAGCAGGCGCTGGAACTGTAGTCGCGACGCTTTTCTCATCGCGGAATATCGGGATCGAGGGGATGGCCGTTCCGTGACGACGACCGGAACGGCTCGATTGCTGGGAGAATCCTGACAGGTTTTCCGATTAATCCGTCGACGTCCGCGAACTCGTACCAGATCGTCGCCAACTGGACGAACGCGACACCGGACGGCCGTTCGGCCGCACACCCCCGCAGGCGATCGGCCTCGTCCGTAAGACTACTGGAAAGTGCCCCAGCAAGATCACCGAAGCCCGCCGCCTTTCCAGCTCACACCCTACACGTGAAGATCATTCGCCTTTACTGGTGACTTGACAACGGCAGGACCGGGTCTGTCATAATCACGCGGTGAATGATTAGCCGGGGGGTTCACAATCGGCACTCTCATTTCGGTTTCAGTAATCTCATTGCCTAATTCGGCTAGCTGATTCCGACCCGATTGCGCAACCTGGGGAGGCTTTTATGGGGGAGGGATTTCGGTTCGGTCTGCTGGGGCCACTCTCCGTAACCTGGGACGGTGTCCCGGTCACCGTCGGTGCCGCCCAGCAGCGGGTGGTGCTGGCCACGCTTCTGGTGGACGCCAACCGCGTGGTGACGGTGGACGCGCTGATCGCGGCGCTGTGGGCCGACACGCCGCCGCGAGGTGCGCGTAACGACCTGCAGAACGTGATGTCCAGGCTGCGCAGGACGCTGGGGGGCGTCCAGCGACAGGCACTGGTGGAGACCCATCCCGGTGGCTACCGGGTCGAGTTGGCCGAGGACGCGCTGGACATCAGCCGGTTCCGCGACCTCGCCCAGCAGGCCAGGGACGCGGGCGACGATCCGGAGCGGGCGGCGCCGCTGCTGCGCTCCGCGCTGGCGCTGTGGCGCGGCGATGCCCTCGCCGACGTACCGTCGGAACTGCTGCGCCGCGACATCGTGCCGAGCTGGGAGGACCAGCGCCTGGCCGCACTGGAGTTGTGCCTGGACGGCGAACTGAGGCTGGGCCGGCACGACGAGGTCACCGCGGAACTGCGCGAGCTGACCGATCAACATCCGTTGCGGGAACGGTTCTGGGCGCAACGAATGTTGGCGTTGTACCGGTCTGGCCGGCCGGCCGAGGCGCTGGACTGCTACCGAGCGGTGAGCACACTGCTGGCCGAGGAATTGGGCGCCGACCCCGGCACCTCATTGCGGGAACTGCACGTGCGGATCCTCCGGTCCGACCCGACGCTCGACCCGGCACCGGTGCGCCAGCAGAGCACCGCGCGGGTCGCCGTACCGGTCCCCCACCAACTCCCGCTGCCGATCGCCGACTTCACCGACCGGGACGAGGAACTGGCCGGGCTGCGCGCCGCGCTGACCGCCCGCTCCGCGTCCGGTGTCGGGCCCAGGGTCGCCACGATCACCGGTGCCGGCGGCGTGGGCAAGACGACGCTCGCGGTCCGGCTGGCCCACCAGGTGATCGCGGAGTACCCGGACGGCCAGTTGTTCGTGGACCTGCGCGGCGCCGGGCAGCGTCCGGTGACGGCGGACGAGGCACTGGGCCTGTTCCTGCTGTCGCTCGGCCTCGCCGGCACCGCGATCCCGTGCGGCGGCCAGGAACGGGCCACGCTGTACCGGTCGTTGCTGGCCGAGCGGCGGATGCTGATCGTGCTGGACAACGCGACCGACGACGCGCACATCCGCCCGCTGCTGCCCGGCGCCGCCGGCTGCGGCGTGGTGGTGACCAGCAGGGCCAGGCTCTCCGGGGCGGCCGGCACCCTGCCGGTGGAGCTGGGAGTGTTCAGCGACGGCGCCGCCATGCGGTTCCTCGGCCAGGCCATCGGCGCGACGCGGGTGGCCGCGGAGCCCGAGGCCGCGGTCAGCCTGGTCCAACTGTGCGGCGGGCTCCCGCTCGCGCTGCGGATCGTGGCAGCGCGGCTCGTCACCAAACCGCACTGGCGGCTGGCTGACCTGGGCAACCGGATGGTCGCCGACCGCGGCCCGCTGCACGAGCTCACCCACGGCGACCTGGACGTGCGGTCGAGCCTGGCGCTCAGCTACGCCGGCCTGACCCCGGCCGCGCAGCGGCTGATGCGGCGGATCGGCCTGCTGGACAGTCCGGACATCCCCACCTGGGCGGCCGCCGCGCTGGCCGACGTCGACCTCGGCCAGGCCGAGGAACTGCTGGAGCAACTGGTCGACGCACGGCTGATGGAGCCGCGCGGCCCGGACCGGCTGCGCCACCGCTACCACTGCCACGACCTCATCCACGCCTACGCGCGGGAGCGGGCGCTGGCCGAGGAGTCGCCAGAGGACCGGCTGGGAGCGTTGACCAGGGCGTTCGGCGGCTGGCTGAGCCTGGCCGAGCACGCGCAGTACTCGCGCTGGGGCGGCGAGATCCCGTTGCACGGCAAGGCGATCCGGTGGTGGCCTACCGGATGGTCCGAGTACGCGGGTTACGACACACCGCTGGCCTGCCTGGCCGACGAGCAGACCGCGCTGTCCGCGACCATCGAGCAGGTGGCCGACCTGGGCCTGGACGAGCTGTGCTGGGAACTGGCCTGGCACAGCGTGAGCCTGTACGAGTCACACGGCTGCTTCGACCAGTGGCTGCACGCCTGCGGCGAAGCGCTGATGGCCTGTGAGAAGGCCGGCAACGTGCGCGGCATGGCCGCCATGCTGCGGACCCTCGCCGATCGGTTCTGCCAGTTGGGCGCCCACGACGACGCGCGCTGGCTGGCCGAGGAGTCGGCGCGCCTGTTCGCCGACGCCGGTGACGACATCGGCGCCGCACTCGCCCACGAGACGCTGGCCTTCATCGACGTGCGCACCGGGCAACCGGCGCGGGCGCTGGCCGAATTCACCAGGATACTGACGCTGTTCGGTGAGGCAGGCGTGCCGTGCCTGGAGGTGAACGCGCTGTGCGGCGTGGCGCACGCCCACGTCGAGCTGCACGACTACCCTGCCGCGGCGGCCGGTCTGGAGCGGGCCAGGGAGATCCTCGACGAGATCGGTGGCCCCAGGGGTCAGGGGCAGGTGTTGTACGGGCTCGGCGTACTGAACCTGCGCCGGGGCGACCATGAGCAGGCGCAGCAGGCGTTCGAGCGACTCCAACTGCTGGCGCGGCGCACCGGCGTGTACTACGGCGAGGCGATCGCGCTGGTCGGGCTCGGCGAGGCGCTGGCCGCGCAGCGCACCACCCAGCGGGCCGAGGACAGCCTGCAGCGGGCCAGGGTGATGGCGCGCAACGTGGGCGACCGGTTGCTGGAGGGCAGGGCCCTGCTCGGCCTGGGTGGTCTGGACATCACCCGCAACCGCACCACGGCGGCGGCCACCAACCTCAACCTGAGCGTGGCCATCTTCGAGCAGTTGCAGGCCACCCACTGGCACCGTCGCGCCACCGACGCGCTCAACACGCTGGGGACGCCGGTTTCGCAGTCCTGACGACCGTCCCCAGAGGTCTTCACTTCAGTTCGCCGGACGTCTTGCCGAGCAGTCTCCTGGCCACGATCAACTGCTGGATCTGTTGCGTGCCTTCGAAGATGTCCAGGATCTTCGCGTCGCGCGCCCACTTCTCCAGCAGGCTCCGCTCGGAGTAGCCGAGACTGCCGGCGAGTTCGACGCAGCGCAGCGCCACGTCGGTCGCGGTACGACCGGCCTTCGCCTTGGCCATGGACGCCTGCATCGAGTTGGGTCGGGCGTTGTCCGCCATCCACGCGGCCTGGAGGGTGAGCAGGTAGGCGGCCTCGTAGTCGGCCTCCAGCCCGATGTAGGTGGCAACGGCGGCGGACTGGCTGCCGGCCGCGCGGTCGTAGTCGATCGGGACGCCTGCGTCGGACAGCAGTTGCCGGGTCTCCTCCAACGCGGCCCGGGCCACGCCGACCGCCATCGCGGCGACCAGGGGCCGCGTGTTGTCGAACGTCTGCATCACGCCGGCGAAACCGCCGCCGGCTGTCGTGATGTCCGGGCTGCCGAGCAGGTTCTCCACCGGCACGCGGACGTTGTCCAACCGGAAGTGCGCGGTGTCCGACGCCTTGATGCCCAGCTTGCGCTCCAACCGGACCAGCTCGAAGCCCGGCGTGCCCTTCTCCACCACGAACGACTTGATGGCCGCGCGGCCCAGGTTCCGGTCCAGGGTGGCCCAGACCACGACGGCGTCGGCCCGCTCCCCCGCGGTGACGAAGATCTTCTCGCCGTTCAGGACGTACTCGTCGCCGTCCAGCACGGCGGTGGTGCGGATCGCGGCCGAGTCGGAGCCGGCGTCCGGCTCGGTGATCGCCATGGCCGCCCACTTGCCGGCGAACCGGCGCAGCTGCTCGTCGTCGGCGACCGACGCGATGGCCGCGTTGCCCAGGCCCTGCCTCGGCATGGACAGCAGCAGACCGACGTCACCCCAACACATCTCGATGGTGCCCAGCACGGTGGCCAGGCTGCCGCCGTTGCGCACACCGTCGGTCTTGGTCCTCGGCTTGCGCTCGCCCCGCACACCGGACGCGCCCGCGCCGCCGGAACCGGACGCGTTCAGACCGTCGATCAGCGCGGCCAGCATGTCCAGCTCGACCGGGTAGGCGTGCTCGTTGCGGTCGTACTTCCGCGAGTTGGGCCGGAAGATCTCCGCGGCGGAGCGGTTCGCCTGGCCGACCAGCAGGGCCAGTTTCTTCGGCACCTCAAGGTTGATCACGACTACTCCCTCACACCAGCACGATGCCCTCGGCGACGCCGATCGCCCGCAGGTCCCGATACCACCGCTCGACGGGGTGTTCCTTGACGTAGCCGTGCCCGCCGAGCAGCTGCACGCCGTCGCTGCCGATGGCCATTCCCTTGTCCGCACACAGTTTCCGGGCCAGTGCGACCTCGCGGGCGTAGGGCTTGCCCTGGTCGGCCCGGCTGGCGGCGCGGTAGGTGACCAGCCGCATGCCCTCCAGTTCGATGCCGATGTCTGCCACCCGGAACGCGACGCCCTGCCGGTGGCTGACCGGTTCACCGAACGCCACCCGGTCGTTGACGTACGGAATCACGTAGTCCAACACGGCCTGCGCGGTGCCGACGGCCAGCGCGCACCAGCCCAGCCGGGACAGCCGCACACACTCGGCGTACACCTCGGCGCTGCCCCTGCCGAGCAGCGCGGTGGCCGGCACGGTCACGCCTTCCAGCACCAGCCGGCCCATCCCGGCCGCGCGCAGGCCCATCGCCGGGTCCGGTTCGACCGCCAGGCCGTCCGACTCCACCAGGAACAGCGCCGGGCCCCGGCCCTCCAGATCGGCGGCCACCACGAACAGTTCCGCGGTGGCGGCCCTGGGCACCAGCGACTTCACGCCGTCCAGCACGAAACCGCCGGACGTGCGCCGGGCCTTGGTGTGCAGGGCGAACGGGTCGAACAGCGGCCGGGGCTCCAGCACGGCGAGCGCGGCCGCGGGCGGGTCGTCGCCGACGAACGCGGGTAGATAGGTGGCCTGCTGGTCGGCGTCGCCCCACAGCACGAGCGCGTTGCTCACCGCGGCGGGCGCCAGGCAGGCGACAGCCAGACCCATGTCGCCCCGGCCCATCGCCTCGGCGACCAGCACCCCGGTGGTCGCGGCGCGTTCGGTGGCCACACCGCCCAGCGACTCCGGCACGGCGAGCAGCGGGATGCCCAGTTCGGCGGCGCGGGCGAACACCACGGGCTGGGCGGCGCAGGCGTCGTCCGCCTCGGCCGCGCGCGGGCGCAGTTGCTCGGTGGCCAACTCGCGGACGGCTTCGGTGATCATCCGCTGGTCGTCGGTGGGCGTGAGGTCCAGCAGGTCGCGCTCGCCACCGGAGGGCAGCCGCTGCGGGCGGCCGAGCAGGCTCGCTGCCCGGAACGTGCGGCCGGTCGCGGCCGCGGTGCGGAAACCGGTGCGGGTGGCCTGGAAGACCGCCCGCTGCACGGGTGCGCGCAGGCCGAGCCGGTCCAGGACGCGGGTGCCGGCCAGTCGGTTGAGCAGTGCCAGGCCGGCCCGCATCGGGTCCCGCCCGGCACTGTTTCGGTCCGTGGTCACGGCCACCCCGTTCACTGTCACCAGTTGGTACCTACCGCAGAGTATACCTACTGGTGAGTAAACTATTGGGTGGCCGCGACCCTGGGGCTTACCCGGTGACCGCTCCTGTCGCCGGCTCACCCCCGGTCGACGCGGCCTTGGCGCGGAGCACGGCCAGCGGTTTGGCGATGTCCTCCAGCGACTTGCCCTCCGCGGCGACGCCGAAGAACACCGCGATGATGCCGCCGATGACCATGATCACCGCACCGGTCATATAGCCGAGGAACAGCTTGTTCACGTCCGGGTGGTCCTTGTTGATCAGCGAACCGTAGAACAGGGTCGCCAGGGCGCCCACGATCTGCGCGATCGAGAAGAACACGGCGATGGCCTTCGCCCGGACCTCCTGCGGGAAGATCTCGCTCACCGTCAGGTACGCCGAACTGGCACCCGCCGACGCGAAGAAGAAGATGATCACCCACGCCAGCGTCTGGGTGGTGGCGTTGAGCACCCCCGCCTTGAACAGGAAGGCACTCACCGCCAGCAGCACACCCGCGATCAGGTAACTGCCGGAGATCATCTTCTTGCGGCCGACCGTGTCGAACAGCGGTCCGAGCACGAACGGTCCGATCAGGTTGCCGATGGCGAACGCGATGCCGTACAGCGCCGCGGTGCCCTCGACGTGGTAGAAGACGGTCAGCACGATCGAGTAGCTGAAGAAGATCGCGTTGTACAGGAAGGACTGCGTGACCATCAGCCCGAGCCCCAGGATGGCCCTGGGCCGGTAGTCCCGGAACAGCACTCGCGCCAGCGCGAAGTAGCCGGTCCGATCGGCGGGCCGGACGTCGATCGCCCGGTTGTCGTCGACCTTCTCCAGCGTCGCGCCGGACCGCGCGACCTCGTCCTCGATCTGCTTGATGGTCTCCTCGGCCTGCTCCGCCTTGCCGTGCATCAACTGCCAGCGCGGACTCTCCGGGAGGTTGCGGCGCACGTAGATGATGACCAGCGCCAGCACCGGGCCGAGCAGGAAGCCCAGCCGCCAGCCCAGGCTCGGCTGGATGGTGTTGAGGAACAGGAACGTGGCGAACGTGCCGAGGATCGCGCCCGCCCAGTACGTGCCGTTGACCGCGATGTCGATCCGCCCCCGGTAGCGGGCCGGGATCAACTCGTCGATCGCGGAGTTGATGGCCGCGTACTCACCACCGATGCCCATGCCGGCGATCAGTCGCGTCGCGTACAGGAAGGCGATCCAGCCGACACCCGAACCGGACGTCGCGGCGCTCAGGCCACTGCCGACCAGGTACACGCCCAGGGTGATCATGAACAGCTTGCGGCGGCCCCACCTGTCCGCGAACTGTCCGAACACCAGGGCACCGATCACCTCGCCGATCAGGTAGATCGTGGCGATCGTGGTGGATCCGGCGGCCGACATGTTCAACGTGTCCGGCTTCGTCAGCGCACCCTCGACCGCGCTGGCGACACTGATCTCCAGGCCGTCCAGAATCCAGCAGACACCCAGCGCGATCACCAACCGGGTGTGGAACGGCGCCCAGGGTAGGCGGTCGATCCGAGCCGGAATGAGACTGCGTACGGTGCCGCCGGTGTCCTGCGCTGTTGATGTTGTACTCACGGCACAGCTCCCACCTATCGGCGTTACATATATGGACGGTGACAGTAGTCACACCCCACACCCATCTGCACTAGCTTTCCCCCTGGATCGACCCGTCAAGCATTTCGGCCCGAACTCCGTGTCAGGCCGCCGCATGGCACGATGAGAACCACGATGTGCACCGGTCGTCCGACGACTGTCGGGTGACCGTGGGTAGCCGAGGAGGGTCACGTGGCCGGCAACGACGGGCAGTGGTTGCCGGATGCCGCGCGGGCCCGGATGACCAGGTACAACGAGGTCGGACTGAAGACGTCCCTGCTGTCGGTCGCGGGCACGGTGGGTGTCGAGTCGGTCGGGCTGCACCCGGTCGGCGAGGTGATGGGCTGCATCGTGCAGAACATCGGCTGGACCGGTGGGCTGAACTACGGCATGGGCGGTTTCGTCGGTTCGGTCAGTTTTCAGCCCTACGTTCAGGCGCTTTATCACGGTTTTGACACCGCGTTGGCGCGCATGACCACCGAGGCGCAGTCGATGAAGGCGGACGGGATCGTCGGCATCCGACTGACCCGGTCCCGGCTCGGCGAGAGCAGCCAGGAGTTCGTCGCGCTGGGCACCGCCGTCCGCGCCGACTCCAGCCGCAGGCCCAAGCGCGTGTTCACCACCGACCTGGCCGGCCAGGACGTGGCCAAGATGATGCAGGCCGGCTGGGTGCCCAACCGGATCGCCATCGGTATCGCCGTGGAGAGCCAGTTCCTGGACTGGGCCAGCCGGTCGCAGATGTCGGTGATGGCCGGCAACACCGAGGTCAGCGCCTACACCCAGCTGATCAACCGGGTCAGGGCGAAGTCGCGGCAGAGTTTCGCGCAACACGCCAGGGGAACGCGGGCCGACGGCGCCATCGTGGCCGCCATGTCGCTGCGGTCATGGCACCAGGAGGCGGGCAACGCACCGCTGCTGTGCGCCGAGGCTTCGGTGTTCGGCACCACCATCTCCCGGTTCCACACCGGGCCCCGGGCGCCGACCAAGGCGTTGACGATCATGCCGCTGCGCCAGGCGGGACAGCAGTCGTAGCACAGAAGACAGTGGACGGAGCACAGATGAGCAGTGCGGAGGTCGACGGGCAGAGCATCCCAGAGGATGCGATGCGCCGGCTTGCCGAGATGAAGCCAGGGCAGAGCACCACCCTGTTCACCTCGGACCTGTCCGTCAACGAATTCCTGCTGGTGCGCGAGGCCGGCTTCCGGCCGTTGGGCCTGGTGCTGGGGTCGAGCATCTACCACGTCGGCTTCCAGGTCGGCCGGTGGGGCAAGAACCAGGAACTGGACACGTTGTCCAACGCCATGTACCACGCTCGCGAGCTGGCCATGTCCCGGATGGAGGCCGAGGCCGACGTCCTGGGTGCCGACGGGATCGTCGGTGTGCGGCTGGAGATCGAGTTCAAGGAGTTCGGCAACGACCTCGCCGAGTTCATCGCGATCGGCACCGCGGTGAAGGCGGAGGACCAGCCGGGCACCTGGCGCAACAACACGGGCAAGCCGTTCACGTCCGACCTGAACGGCCAGGATTTCTGGACCCTGGTGCAGTCGGGCTACGCCCCGCTGGGCATGGTGATGGGTTCCTGCGTCTACCACATCGCCCACCAGCGGTTCTTCCAGGCGATCGGCAACATCGGCCAGAACGTCGAGGTCCCGCAGTTCACCGAGGCGCTCTACGACGCGCGGGAACTCGCGATGAGCCGGATGCAGGCGGAGGCCGAGGCGCTACACGCGGAGGGCATCGTCGGCGTCCAGCTGCTGTCCCTCGCGCACCGCTGGGGTGGCCACACCACCGAGTTCTTCGCCATCGGCACCGCCATCCGCCCGCTGCGCGACGACCACATCATCGCCAAGCCGCAACTCGTGCTGCCACTGGTCGATTCGTGAGCGGCGAGCTCGGTCCCGCCTGGGACATGCACATGATGATCGCCGCGCTGCGGACCGACCGGTCCGACGTCGAGTCCTACAGCCGCGTGCTCACCATGACGTTGGGCGACGCGCTGCCGGACGGGATGGTCGAGGTCGAGTACCGGCGCAGCATGGGTGACCGGGTGTCCGGCCGGCAGGGTCAGGCCATCGCCGTGCGGGTGCACGGCGTGGAGCGGGACCTGGAGCTGCGGCAGGACAAGCGCGGTGTCGTCGCCGAGGTGCGCACGGTCGTGCGGGACGTGGTGATCAGCAGGAAGGCGGTGAGCATCGACGAGTGGCTGACGATGCTCGCCGATGAGCTGCGCAAGCTCGCCGAGCGGGACGCGGCGGCCAGGGCAGCCCTGACCCGCCTGCTCGGTACGTAACTCTTACATCAGGTCCAGTCGGGAGGCGGCGGTCCGCAGCCGGGCCAGCGCGCGGTGCTGGGCGACCCGGACGGCGCCCGGCGTCGAGCCGACGGCGTCGGCCGTCTCCTCGGCGGACAGTCCGACCACCACGCGCAGCACCAGGATCTCCCGCTGCTTCGCGGGCAGGACCTGCAACAACTCCGCCATGCGGGACGTCATCTCGACGCGCATCGCCCGCTGCTCCGGGCCGGCGTCCAACTCGGGCTCGTCGGGAACTTCGGCAACCGGCTCGGCGCGGTTTCGAGCGGCCGCGCGGTGGGCATCCGCTACCTTGTGCGCCGCGATGCCGTAGACGAACGCCAGAAAGGGCCGGCCCTGGTCCCGGTAGGTGGACAGCGCCGTCAGGACGGCGAGGCACACTTCCTGCGCGACGTCGTCGGCGGAGGCGAAGGAGCGCTCCTGCCGGCCGACCCTGGCCCTGCAGTACCGGACCACCAGCGGCCGGACGTAGCCGAGCAGCCGCTCGACCGCGACGCGGTTGCCGGCGACGGCGGCGGCAACGGTCACCGCGAGGTCGTCGACCTCCACAGTGGACGAATTGACCGGTTCGGCGGCGTCGGTCGCCGTGAGGCGAGGCAACACCGCGACCAACGGCTCACTCACTACAAGCTCGGTCATCCCGGCCCCCAACCTCGCCGAACGAATCCCCCGACCCCACTACCGG
Organism: Pseudonocardiaceae bacterium; assembly: GCA_036491115.1. GTDB lineage: Bacteria > Actinomycetota > Actinomycetes > Mycobacteriales > Pseudonocardiaceae > DATEPR01. The sequence continues at coordinate 8,685 of DASXCQ010000071.1, read as the reverse complement.
CACGATCGCGTACCGGCCCACGACAGCGGTCACCAGCGAATACGGCCCGGTAACCGGTACGGAAGACGTCCCTCCCATGAGGACACCGCCCGCCTGGCTCCTGACCGACACCGGACACCACCTTCACCCCTCGCGGCGGTCTGTCGTGCGACCTGCCGGGCGTCACAGAGCGTACCCCCCACAGATGTGTCAAGCCAACGCTACCGGCCGGAAACGTGTGCCAATCGCGTCGATTTGAGCCCCTTGTCCTGCGCCATCCAGGTTAATAGTACGGATCCCCTCACCCTTCCGTTCCCCGGCGAAAGAGCCACATCCACATTTGCCATCTGGAAAACCCGCCACCTCCCGACGTCTATGCAGGTCAACGGCTTGGTGACCGGTCGCTGCCGATCCGTCACGGCCGGTGAACCCGACCGCAACACCCTTCTCGTCACCAGCTCGACAAATACGGGACATTCTCCAATGGGAAACTGGTAAGGCTCGGAAACAGGCCGAGAATACGTGCGGCTCCTTACCGGAACCCGGCGAACCCGACCACCAACTGCTCCGGTCCGCGCAGGTTCACATGCGGACGGTAACGAAGCGAGTCGGCGTCCAGTTCCGGGTCGCGCAGCCGGCCGGCGAACGCGCCCAGCGCGACGGCCCCCTCCAGCCTGGCCAGCGGTGAGCCGAGGCAGTAATGCGCGCCCGCGGCGAACGACAGGTGATGGCGGGCGTCCCTGGTGATGTCGAACCGCTCCGGCTCGGCGAACACGGCCGGATCGCGGTTGGCCGCGCCGAGCAGCAGCAACAGCATCCCGTCGGTCGGTGTCTCGACGTCGCCGAACCGGGTCGGCTCCCGGACCATGCGATTGTCCAGCTGGACCGGCGGGTCGTAGCGGAGGATCTCCTCGACGGCCCCCGCGATCAGGCCGGGGTCCGCGCGCAGCGCCGCGAGCTGGGCGGGGTGGCGCAGCAGCGCGAGGACGCCGTTGGCGATCAGGTTCGCCGTCGTCTCGTGCCCGGCCACCAGCAGCAACACGCAGGTGGCGATCAGCTCCCGCTCGGAGAGCTGGTCGCCCTGCTCCTCGATCTGCACCAGCCGGGACAGCAGATCCTCGCCCGGCGCCCTCCGGCGTCGCGCGATCAGGCCGGCGAAGTACTCCTCGAACTCGGCCTGCGCGTTCTCGATGTGGCCCAGCTCGGCCGGATCGGTGACCGCCATGATCGGGTCCAGGCCCCGCACCAGCCAGCGGGACCAGCCCTCGAACCGCTCGTTGTCGGCATCCGGCACGCCGAGCAGTTCACTGATCACCCGCACCGGCAACGGATACGCCAGCTGGCTGACGATGTCGACGCTGCCGTCGGCCTCGAACGCGGCGAACCGCTCCGCCACGATCTCCCGGATCCTCGGCTCCAGCCCGGCGACCACCCCGGGCGTGAACGCCTTCGACACCAGCCTGCGCAGCCGCGTGTGATCCGGCGGGTCCAAGGACAGGAACGACGCGTTGCGCTCGTGCGACTCCCGGTTGAACCGGCGCGGCAGCCGGGACCGGACGCGGTCGCTGCTGAACCTCGGGTCGCGCAGGACCGCGGCACAGGTCGCGTGATCACCCAGCACCGTGATCGCCCCGTCCATGACGGAGAACGGCCCCGCCGCGCGGAGTCGCGCGAACAACGGGTACGGATTCGGCCGGTTCGCCGGGTCGAACAGGGCGCCCAGCTCAGGCTGGTGTGTCGTGGTCATGTCCGTCACACTGGCGCTTGATCCATGGTTCAAGTCAAGTGGACAGGAAGTGACGGGTGCTCACGATCGGTCAGCTCGCCGCGGCCAGCGGCGTGCCCACCTCGACCATCCGGTTCTGGGAGCGGCGTGACCTGCTGGTACCCGCCGCGCGCTCCGGCGGCCAGCGCCGGTACACCGAGGACGCGCTGGCCCAGGTCGGCCTGCTGCGGCTGTGCCAGGACGCCGGTTTCACGCTCACCGAGATCCAGCAGATGCTCGCCCAGCGGGCCGGCGACCCGACCCGGTGGCGGGAACTGGTCGAGGCGAAGATGGTCGACGTCGCCACCAGCCTGCGGAAACTGCAGAAGGCACACGACCTGCTGTCGCACGCGCTGGAGTGCACCCACGACGACATCGTGAGGTGCCCGCGCTTCCAGGCAGCCGTGGAGAACCGGGTTACAGCGACCGGCCGGCCTTCACTCGCCGGGTGACCTGTCGTTCGGCGACGAACGACAGGAACGGGATGGTGCCCGAGATCAGCACCAGCAGCGTGCCCACGATCGACCAGCGGGACTTCAGCGCCAGGTCGACGGCGATGGCCAGGTAGATCATGTACAGGAACCCGTGCAGCGGGCCGACGATCTCGGCCATCTGCGGGTGGTGGAAGCCCCAGTCCAGGACGGTGGCCACGCACAGCAGCAGCAGGCCGACACCGACGGTGTAGGCGATCACGCGGTAGCGGCCGAGTGCCGCCGTGACGCGCTGGGCGCGCAGTTCGGTCGGCGACAGTGTGGCGGCCTCAGCCGGCATGGTGTTGCTCCCGGTCAGCGAGTTGGGCGAGGTAGTGGTTGTAGGCCAGCAACTCCTGGTCTTCCTCGGCCACGAGATTCGAGGTGCGGTTCTGCACGTAGGTCAACCGAGGGTCGACGCTGGTCGGCTCGGCGGGCTCCGGTTCCGACGTGCCGCGCTGGGTCGGGATGGCCTGCTGCTGGTCGAGTTCCCGCTCCCGCTGCGCGGAGCGACGGATCCGCCAGAACATGAACCCGGGGAACACGCCGAACAGCGGCCACTGCAGGACGTAGCCCAGGTTCTGCAGGGTGCCGGAGGAGGACTCGTAGCGGGTCCACTGCCACCAGGCGAGCAGGGCGCCGCCGACCACGGCGAGCAGGCTGACGCCGATTGTCGCCAGCGCACGCGAGCCGAAGAACCGGTGCACGAACCGACGCTAGCACCGTGGCCCGGGTGACCTGCGTCGCAGTCGCTGCCAGTTCGCTGAGAACGACTGTCCTGTCACCGGGAACTACCGGTTGGCCGACCCGTCCAGCGCGGCGAACGCCTGCCGGGCGTAAGTGTCGGCGAGCCCGAACACCTTCTGCCCGTACTGCCCGGAATCGTTGTAGGACAGCACACCCGACCACCAACCGGCCGGCGTGCCCATGTCCCGGCCGCCGACACAGAGGTACTGCGCGGCGGCCAGTGCCGCGTCGTTGACGTTCTCCGGGTCGGGGTGGCCGGTACCCATCGCGTCGGCGCCGTAGCCGGCCCATGTGCTGGGCAGGAACTGCATCGGGCCGACGGCGTGGTCGAAGGTGGGGTCGCCGTCGTAACGGCCGTGGTCGGAGTCCGGGATGTTCCGCACCCCGCCGGTGCCGTCCAGCGGTACCCCGACCACCGGCCGGGACTCCTCGCCGTTGGCCAGCAGGTGGGCGCCGCCGAAGCTGCCGTGGTCGGACTCGACGCGGCCGATGCCGGCGAGGGTCGCCCAGGACAGGTGGCAGTGCGGTTCGGTGGTGCGCATGGCGAGTTCGGCGTTGCCGTAGGCGCGCAGCGCGGGCACCGGGATGCCCGTCGCCGAGGTGACCCGACCGGCCCACTCGTCCAGTGAGGTCGGCGCCGCGCGCGGAACATCGGCCGCGGTCAGGCTGACCGGGACCGCGGAGCCCGGCGTCACGTCGGCCGCGACGACCTGCAGGGCAGGGATGTCGGCCGTGCTGAGGCCCGGTGCCGGCGTGGTGGCCGCACCCAACAACCAGACACCGCCGCCGCCGACCGCGAGCACCGCGACGACGGCCGCGAGCCTGCGGGTCAGGGTGAGTCTGGACACGTGCCGCCTCGGGTCATGCCGACCCCGTGGGTCCGGCCGGAACAACGTCACCTGTTCAACGAGGTGCCTACCGGGAAGTTACGTCCCGGTAGGCGGTCGCTCGTCGCGGTGTTCCGGCTAGGCCACACCGTCCCGGCGCTGGCGACGGAGGCGGGCGACGCACCACGCGGGGGAACTGCCCCGGCGGAGGTGTTCGAGCACGGTGTACGGACCGAGATGCCGGGAGAGGTCGGCAGGGCTCAGGCCGGCGGCGCGATAGTCCAGCGCGCGCTGGTCGAGCGGGCTGAGGCCGGCGTCCCACCACTTCTCCGCGTCGGCGATGCTGCCGACGAGTTGCCAGCAGGTCGCGGCGCTGGCGAGCAGGTCCTCCGGAACGCCCGGCAGCCGACCGCGCATGGCGGCGACGTAGGCCGGGTCGGCCGATTCGACCGAGAGCAGCCCACCGGTGCCCGCGCGGCCGCGTTGGCCGGGAATGCCGGGCATCGTGCCGACCGACGATTCGGCCAGCCAGGCCGACGCGAGCTTGCTCGCCTCGGTGACTTCGACATCCTGGGACCGCTCGACGGTCCACTGGTGGATCAGCTCGTCGACCCCGTGGTCCTCGACCATCCATGCCTCCTCGGCGGGCTGATGATCAGTTGATGCGCGCACCGTATGACGTCACCCCGACAGTCCGCTAGACCTGAGTTGTCGACCAAGCCCGTTACCAGCGCGTTATGTGCAACATTCCACCCGGACGGTCCAATGGGACACGTCCGCACGGAGGTGTTGTGACCGAGCGTGACTGGGTCGTTCGTGGACACCGTTGCGCGGCACCGGTGCCGCGGCTGCCGGGCCTGTGGGGTGCCAATGCGTTGGTGCGCCGCCAATTCCGTGGTCAGCTGTTGGTCGGTCCGCCGTCAACTCACGTGAAGAGCGAACGGACAAACGTGATGATCGACTCGGCGCCGTCCTTCAACCAGGTGAGCACCGTGTCGACTACGCTGGCGGACTCGGTCGGCTGGGTGATCAAGAAGAACAGCACGAACGCGACCGCAACCAAGACGATGAGCTTCTTCGCGTTCACCAGTTCATACTCCGTCCCACTACCTGGGCGGTGGACGAACACCGCGCCAGGGTCGTCACCTCCGCCATTGGCAACATCGTGCCTCGGGCGGGTGCCGGTTGGCCAGGAAAAACACCAGGTTGGCCGGTGTGCACCGCTGGTCAGGGCCAGCGCCGCCCGTGGTCGATCCGGGGTAACGGTACTGGACCGTGATCCAGTTAGGCGAGGACCCCGGCCATGCGCGCTGCGTGTCGGAACCCTCGACAGGCGGAACACAGAAGGCTGAACCCCTGCTCCAACAGTGACGCGCCGCTCCCCACCAACTGAAGCAGTCCCCCAACTCAACACGCCACCACAACGAGTAAGCGGCCCCGACGCCAGCCACCCGAACGTGTAACGAGCCCCAACCGGCCACACCCCTTCGAGCACGCCAGCGACCCCAGCACCGGACCCGCGCGTGTCGTCCACAGGCCGAACGACACACCGGCGCCTCCATCGCCAAGAGCGAACATCCCCACCAGCCCCGGGCAGGTCGGTCGCCTGAGCGGCCAACCGCCCACGGTCGGCACAACGCACCCCACCCACGGTTGGCACAACGCGCCGCAGGCAAGACCGCCGCTACCCAACCAACCAGTTCGGATCGCCCGGCCGATCCAGGCGTGTCGTCCACTCAGCGGCCAACTCGCCTCGTGTGCGGCCGCTCAGGGCGCACGGCCGGGCAATCGGCCCGATTCAGCCGCATCGGCGTGTCGTCCACCGGGTGGGTCGACTCGCGTCCAGGGTTCGGTTCCGCAGGTGAGTGCCACAACGACCGGCCGATGCCCTGTCCTGGCGTGCCGGCCGCTCGGTGGCCAACTCGCGTCGGCCCGGACCCGTGCAGAGGGGCGACGGCGACGGGCGACGGGCGACGGGCGACGGCGGGACGATGCGGCCGTTCTGCGTGTCGTCCGTCCAGCGGCCGACACAGGCCAGGTCTGGATCACCTAGGCGAGCCTCGTGCCGGCAACCAGCTGACTGTCGGCGACGCGGGTCGTTCTGGCGTGTCGTCCACTGGGCGGCCAACTCGCCTCACATTCGGATCGCAAGCAGGTGCTGGACGGACCGCCGAGCCGATGCGGGGTGAGCTGGCAGCCCAGCCCCGATACAGGCCGTTCCGGCATGTCGTCCACTCAGCGGCCAACTCGCGCCGCGTCCAGATCGCACCAGCAGGTTCCGACCCGACCGCCCAACCGAATCCAGAACGGTCCCGGCGTGTCGTCCACTCGCCGGCCGACTCACATCTCGCGCGCGGCGCACGAGCGGGTGACGGTTGGACCGCCCAGCGCGATGCAGGCCGTTCCGGCGTGTCGTCCACTTAGCGGCCAACTCGCGCCATGTGCCGATCGCACGGGCGGTGCCTGCGGACCCCGGCCGACGCGGGTGTGTGGGCCTTCGTCCTCTCGGCCGCCGGGTCACATCCAGTCCAGATCGCACCGGCGGATGCCGGCCGGACCGCCCAACCGGATCCGGATCGTTCTGGCGTGTCGTCCGCTCAGTGGCCAACCGGCGTCTCGGGCGGGTCGCGGGCGGCCCGACCTTCCGGCCCGCTGCGGCCTGTGCTGGCATGTTGGCCGCTCGGTGGCCGACTCAGGTCTGGGATGTTGGCGGCGGTTGCTCCGCAGCCGCGCTCAGCTCACTGCGCCTGCCGCCGTCAGTACCTCGACCTCCGACTCCGTCAGGCCCAGTTCGGCCAAGACCTCCGCCGTGTCGGCGCCTGGGCGTGGCGGGGCGGTCGGGGCATCCGGTGGGGTGCGGTTGAAGCGGGGCGCCGGCGCTGGTTGGGCGACGCCCGCTACCTCTACGAACGTTGATCTTGCCTTGTTCTGGGCATGGTCGGCTGCCTCCCACGGTGTGAGGACCGGCGTCAGGCACGCGTCGGTTCCTTCGGCCAGTCCGGCCCATTCGTCGCGGGGACGGGTGGCGATTCGGCCGGCTATCACCTCACGCAGCGCAGGCCAGTTGGCCTGGTTTCCTCGGTCCGGCAGCGATCCGGCAGCCAAGCCCAGAACACCGATCAACGCCTGCCAGAACCGCTCCTCGATCGCCCCCACAGCCACATATCGCCCATCCGCCGCCCGATACGTGTCATAAAACGGCGCCCCACCGTCCAGCAAATTCTCCCCACGCTCCCCACCCCACAGCCCGGCCGCCCGCAATCCATGCAACTGCGTCGTCAACAATGCCGCACCATCCACCATCGCCGCATCCACCACCTGGCCCCGCCCGGAAACCCCGCGCTCATACAAAGCCGCCACCACCCCCATTGCCAACAACAATCCCCCGCCACCAAAATCGCCCACCAAATTCAACGGCGGCACTGGCCGTTCACCAGCCCGACCAATCCCCTCCAACGCACCAGCTATCCCAATGTAGTTAATATCATGCCCGGCCGACAAAGCCAGCGGACCCTCCTGGCCCCACCCTGTCATCCGCCCATAGATCAACCGCGAATTCCTGGCCAGACACGCGTCGGGTCCCAATCCCATCCGCTCGGCGACCCCCGGTCGATACCCCTCGACGAAAACGTCCGCCCGATCCACCAACCGCAGCACCACATCTCGACCGGCAGCCGACTTCACGTCCACGCCGATGGACCGCCGGCTCCGGGCCAATGGATCACCCGGCACCGCGAACACATCAGCCCCGACAGCAGCCCGATCGACCCGCACCACATCGGCACCGAGATCGGCCAACACCGTGCACGCGAACGGCGCGGGCGCCAGGCCCGCCATCTCGACCACGCGAAGGCCGGCCAGTGGTCCGCTCACGACGTACAACCTCCGTCACAGCGTGCGGGAAATGATTTCCTTCATGATCTCGTTCGTACCGCCGTAAATACGCTGCACCCGAACATCGGTCCACGCCCGCGCGATCGGATACTCACTCATGTAACCATACCCGCCATGCAACTGAACACATTCGTCAACGACATGACAGGCCCGATCACTGCACCACCATTTCGCCATGGCAGCCGTCGGAACGTCGAGTTCGCCCCGCAAATGCGACGAGATGCACTGGTCCAGAAAGGCCCTGCACACCGTAGCCTCGGTGGCGCATTCCGCCATCGTGAACCGCGTGTTCTGGAAATTGAACACCTGACGACCGAACGCGGTCCGTTCCTTCGTGTACCGCAGCGTCTCCTGGACCGCGAATTCCATCGCGCACACCGACGAAATGGCGATGATCAGCCGTTCCTGCGGCAACTGCTGCATCAACTGCACGAATCCCTGGCCCTCGGCCCCGCCGAGCAGGTTGGTCACCGGCACCCGGACGTCGTCGAAGAACAACTCCGCCGTGTCCTGGCCCTTCAGGCCGACCTTGTCCAGGATGCGACCCCGGCGGAAACCGGGCGTCACCGTCTCGACGACCAGCAGGGACACGCCGTGCGCACCCTGGCCGGTGTCCGTCTTGACCGCGACGATGACGATGTCGGCCTGGCCGCCGTTGGTGATGAACGTCTTGGCGCCGTTGACGACGTACTCGTCGCCCTGCCGGACCGCCTTCGTGGTGATGCTCTGCAGGTCGGAGCCGGTGCCGGGTTCGGTCATCGCGACCGCACCGACGATCTCGCCCGAGGCCATGCCGGGCAGCCAGCGGCGCTTCTGTTCCTCGGTGCCGTAGGAGTTGATGTAGTGCGCCACGATCGTGCTGTGCACGGCCGTGCCCAGGCTCGGCGCGAGCGCGCGCGCCTGCTCCTCGGCCAGCGCCGCCTCGAGGGCGAAGCCGCCGCCCCCGCCGCCGTACTCGGCCGGGATCGACGGGCAGAGCAGGCCGAGCTTGCCCGCCTTGTTC
>DASXCQ010000070.1:0-35075 GCA_036491115.1 Pseudonocardiaceae bacterium | reverse complement strand
ACGGCGGGCATGAGAAGTTCGTTGGTGTTGTCCGGCAACCCTTCCACGGACATGGCGAACTCCTGGAACTGGCCGGGCGCGATGCCGCCGCCCGCCGCCGCGGTCCAGGTGATCGACTTGACGGCCGTGGTCACCGTTTCGTTGTCCATGCTGACCGGCTTGGGCAGCGTCATCATCGCCTCCTGTGCCGTCCAGCCGGGCACGGGCTTGATGTCCGCGTTGCTGATCGGGCTGGTGGTGGAGAAGCTGACCTGCACCTTCACCGTGTTCGCCGCGTCCTCCTCGTCCGGGACGCGGAAGACGATCTCGCCGTCATCGCCCTTGGCCGGATTGTCCGGGCTGTGCGCGGTGACGTGGGCGGACGCGATGCCGGCGGTCATCAGGACCAGGACGCCGGTGGTGATCACCATGGCGGCGGCACGCAGGGGAAATACTTTCTTCGAAGACATGGAAACACACTCCGCAAGGCATGGGCATCGGCCACCAGCCGATGCGTCGGTAGGGAATGGGCATGTACGAACGACCGATCCCCGAGCCGCTTACCCGCGGACAGGATCGGTCAGACGAGTACTGGCGGGCCTCTACGGGCATTACTGCGACACAACAGGACGCTGGTCGCCCGGTCACCGGCGTGCACACGGACCAGGGGCCGTTTGGGCGCTTCGGGCACCGGCGGGGTAGTCAACACCGTGGGCAACAGGCGGGTCAGTGCGGCGATCACCTGGAACACGGCGGCGTCGGCCTTGGCCAACAGGACAGCGGAGACGAGCACCGCGACCGTGTGCGCCCCGACCATGGCTAGCCCGTCATCCTGGTGCATGCCGGGCATGTTCATGGTTTCGACCGCCAGCAGCACATGGGTGGCCAGTTGGGCCATGCCGAGCAGGGCGAGAATGGCCGGCAGTGCACTGCGCCGGTCGGCCAGCGCGATACCGATGGCCGCGACGCCCACGGTGAGCACAGCGGTCACACCGATCTTCGGCATACCGCCACCGCCGAGCTCGTGCGCTCCGGCGGCCAACGCACCCGACACGACGGCCAGCGCGACACCACGACACACCCGGAAGGCTCCGGAAGTCGGGGACGGCACGCTGGTCATGGCTGACGATGCTAGGTACGCCGAGCCGGGAACCCCATCCCCAACTTCGGTCGATCGCACAAGACGAGACGTGGCGACGGAGGCAGCCATCGGCACCACGCGACCAGCGGGATCCGGTGGCGGTGGCATGGTCTTTCCTTGTCCTTCAGAGTGGCGGGTGATGACGTCGACGACTGCAATTGTCCGATGAGTTGCCTGGTCGGGCGTGCCGGTCTGACCTCAGCGACTGACACGCCCGACCAGGCCTTCTGGGTGACCCCCACCACCTCCTACCGGTCTTTCGCGGCAGGAGGCTGCCGGCCTTCGACGCGACCGTCGGCCGGCATGGGGGACACGCCCGGAGATGGGCGTTTGCCTGGTACGTCCATCACCGGGCGTGAGCTACTTCAGGACAGGTGGCCCGGCGCGGGGTGAACGTAGGTCGTGCGGACATGGCGAGACGACTCCGCAACACGATGCGACAGCGTCACAACCGTGTCGACGCAGGGCGCCCGGAGAGACCGATGTGGACGCACGACCGACCGATCCGCCAGCAGGACGCGCTACGCACGGGATCGGTCGTCAGACCGAGACCGGTGGACCTCGGCGTGCGTTGATCCGACACAGCGCCACGGCAGCCAGATCGCGGCGCGGCGCGGCTGCCGGGCGGGGGCAGCGTGCGTGGGCGATGACAGGCGCGTGCGCCACCAGCATGGGCAGCATCCTGCGCGCCGAGCGAGCCAAGGCGAACAGCACCGCGTCGGCCCGGACCACCAGCACCGACGTGAGGACGACGGCGACAGCGTGAGCGCCGACCATCGCCAGGCCACCGGCCGTGGCCATGTTCATGCCGGCCATGCCGTCCATGCCGGTCGAGTCGAACGAAAGCAGCAGATGGGTGACCAGTTGGACAGTCCCGAGCACGCCGGCAACCGCACCCAACGAATACCGCTTACCCGCGACGGCGATACCGACAGCACTGACACCGAAGACGAGCAGCAGCGTGAGGGCGGTGTCCGGCAGGCCACCGCCGGCGACGCCGTGTGCGGCAATGGCCAAGGTCGAGGACGCTACGGCCAGCATGACACCGCGGCACACGCGCAGCGTGCCCTTGGTCGGCGTCATAGGACCGGTCACGCATCGGAGTCTATAGACGCCGGTTACCCGATGTGACCCCCAATTCGAGGGTCATGGTGCAGGGTGCGACCTGCGTCAGTTCTTGGTGGTTGGAAGGTCCGGGTGGTGTTCAATGCCGCTGTGCCGTGGGCGCGACGGAAGAGCGGCGACGATGGCTGCGCCGACAATGAGGACGGCCAGAAAGTTGGTGACGGCCCGCCGGTGTCCCAGCCCACGGAGGCAGCGCCGTCGAACAGCAGGTAGCGGTGCCACCGAACCATTTTCGCGTAACCGTAGGTAACTCGGTGTATTATGGCTCGTCGTGGTTGATGACCCGCCGGACCTGTTGCAATACAACAGAAAAGCGCAGAACCCCGGGTATGAAGCTGGTCCTTCCGAGATCAACTTCACAGAGGCGCGAAAGTGTCATTGGGGGTGTAGGTGATCACAGCGCCCGAGGCGGTGGCTCCGATGTCGACCGAGCCGGCAGAAGGTCGCAGATCGGGGGAATGTGTGCGCCGAAGGTGCCGATCGGTCGACGATGGACCCAATCCAACCATCCACAATGGATTCAGGACCTTGGGCGAGACCCGGAGTGGTTCCCGTGTTCACTGTGGTTCGCTTGATCGAGGATGAGCCCGACTCTGCCCCAGCGGCCTCGCCACACCTCCGCCGCAGGCTTTCAGCGCGGCCTTCCCGGCCGTCGGCTTCACCACCCGGAAGTTCTCCAACCGCCACGACAGCGGCAGGAACGCACCCCTCCCGGCCCACATCCACCAGGTTCGAGCCGGTAAAGAATTGAAAGGCTTACGACATCGGTTCCTCGCGTACTCCTTGCTTCTCCCGCATCTGGCCGGGGTGTCGAGCGGATCGAGCAGTCCGGATCGGCGTGGTGATCTGGGCACGGCCCAAGCCAGCGGAGGGAAGCTGCCCCCTCGTGTGCTACTCGGTCGCGGCGGGTGCACAGCCGTTATGACCGCCGACTGGTCGATGCCCGGTAGCCGCGCGCCCGGTGGTCGTGCGGCTGCGGGTACGGCGGTTTTCTGCGACAACCCGAACTGTCCCGCACAGGCACGTTCGCCGAGCAGGTTGACAATGTGACCGCCCCACACGCTCGCCGGACTATGGTGTGCCGCAGGGCATGCGAGCACATAGGGTTGGCGCTGGGCGGGCGCGCCGGGTTACGGCTGGCCACCCGGCTGGGATGTGTAGCCAGCAGATCCACACTGCTGCGGGCGTTGCACGGCCTCCCCGATCCGCGGATTGGTCCAGTCGACATGCTCGGTGTCGACGACGTCGCGCTGGCCCGGGGCCGCCGCTATGCGACGGTGCTGGTCGACGCGGTCACCCATCGCCGACTGGACGTGCTGCCCGACCGCAGCGCCGCGACCCCGACCGCGTGGCTACGCGCCCATCCCGGGGGTGCGGGCGGATCGTGGGTTGGGGTCTTACCGGGGGCGGTCAGTTCTGGCAGAGGGGGCCGCGGTTGCCGGCGCAGAGGTCGGGTTTGTTGCCGTCTTCTGCGGTCAGGTTGATGGCGGCGAATGGGTGGGCGAGTTGGGCGTAGATACCGCCACCGTCGCTGCCGGCGGTGTTGTTGCGGACCTCGAGACCGGTGAGGGTGAATGTGGAGGATGGGCTGTCGTTGGCCAGGTAGATTCCGCCGCCATGGCCGGTGGCGGTGTTGCCGTCGACCGAGCTGGCCTGATCGATCGTGTACCAGGTCTCCAATGCGCTGTGGGTGACGGCGATGCCGCCGCCGTTGTTGGCCGCCGTGTTCCCGGTGATCGTGCTGTGGGTGATGGTGACGGGCTGGGCCCGGCTGCGGATCCCGCCGCCATCACCCGCGGACTTGTTGCCCTGGATCACGCTGTCGGTGACGGTGAGACTGGCGTCGCCGAAGTCATTCAAGATGCCGCCGGCGGCGCCGCCAGCAGTGCCGGTGTTGTCGGTGATGCGACTGTGGTCTTGCACCCGCAAGCCGCGTCCGTTGGCGATCCCGCCGGTGCGGCCGGTGTTGCCGCTGATCGTGGTTCGGCTGACCGTGAGCGTGCCGTCGTTGGTGATGGCGCCCGCCAGGCTGCCGGTGTTGCCGCTGATGGTGCTGGAGTCGATCGTGACGGTGCCCTCGAAGATGTTGATCGGCGCCGAGCCGAGGGCGCCGGTGTTGCCGGTGATCGTGCTGTGCGTGATGGTGCTCCTGCTCGTGAGCTGGCTTTGCGTGATGGTGCCGCCGCCGCCGTAGCGTGGCGCCGCGTCGTTGTCGGTGAGGGTGCTGTGATCCACGGTGAGCGTGCCGCCCGCGTTCGTGATCAGGGGTTCGGTGGGGGTCGGCTTGGACCCGAGCAAGCTCACCTCGTGCACGGTCAGCGTGCCCGTGTCCGCGGCGACCAGGAGGGGCCTGGTGTTGCCCTGCGCGCGGGTGATGGTCGCGCCCGCTCCCTCGATCGTGACGTTCTTGTTCGCGCCGACCCCCAGGACCTGCTGCCTGGTCAGGTGGTACACGCACCCGGCGTGCAACGTGATGGTGGTCGGCGAGCCGGGTGCGGCGGCCTGCACCGCGGAGGCCAACGCGGCCGCGTCTCCGGTGGTGCCCGTGCAGGGCACCTCCGCGGTGGCGGCCCCGGCGCTCGGCAGGGCCACACTCATCCCGAGCGCGGCCACCGCCACGCCCACCCCAATCCTGCGTACCCAGCGCATCCACCATTCCTATCCGTGAGCGAACGATTCCGTACAGTGACCTCCCTTACGCCGGATAGCCTACAACGATCAGGGCCGAACGGCCTGCCGTCGCGACGGCACCCGGCCGGGCCTGGGCGCGAACCCACCGGTTGGCCTGTGGGCGACGCCAGGCTGAGCATGATTTGATGACCTAATCTCGGTTCATGACCACTAAACGTGACGTTACCGCAGGTCAGAGGCGTAGGCAGGAGCGTGAGCGGCCGGTGTACGACTCGTACGCCCGGCTGTCCTGGAACCCGACCACGCGGGAACTGGACAAGATCGAAGACCGACTCTCCGACAACCAGGCCGCCGTGAACCGGATGGGCGGCACGCTGGGCGAGGAGTCGTCGGACGGCTGTCGGCGTGGAAGCGCAACGTGCGGCGCCCGGGGTGGGAGCGGCTGCTGGAACGGGTGGCGGCCGGGAGTCGGACGGGATCGTGGTGTGGCATACCGACCGGTTGTTCCGCCAGCCCGGGGACCTGGAACTGCTGATCGAGTTGGATGACCGGGGATTCCTGGTCGCGTCGGCGCACGGGTCGCGCAATCTGGCCGATCCGGATGAGTAGTGACGCGGAGTCTCATGAATGTGTTACACACCGCCCACCGGGGGGAACTTTCCGCGACCGTATTCCTGCGTGGCACCGCCACGAATGACGACGGCAACCACACAAGTACACGCTGCGGATCGGATGCGCCCGGGCCAAGCGCACCCGCACGGCGGTCGCCCTTGCCTGCCGGCCCTACCCCAAGCCGAGGCCGCAGTGGTCAGCGTGAACGCGGTCAGGGGCAGCGGATCGGAGGATGCGAGGCGCTCGGGCACCACCTGAGCCCCGGGCAGGGCGACCACCGCGGGCTGGTCGAGATACGGGGTGTTGGGCACGGCGTTGGCCCCGTACGTGCCGCCTCCGACACTGACGCTCACGCTGAGTACGCAGTCGGTTACCATTCACGGGAAGTTAGGCCGAATGGCCCAGTGGGTCACGGAATGATCAGGAGGATCTCGATGCGGAAGCGGACAAGGGCGCTGATGGTCGCCGGCGGGCTCGCACTCGGTGCGGTCATGACGAATCCGAGTGTGGCTCAGGCACAAGACGTGGGGCTCGAGCTTGGCCCGACGTGTCTCCAGGGCGATCTCAACGTGGGCTACGACCCGCCGCTGACGTTGCACACGCAGCCGACGACGGTCACGATGACTGGCGAGTTCACCTGCATACCGCTGCCGGTCGTCGCAAGTGGCAACGAGATCAGGAAGGCCAGGCTGGAAGCACACGGGCAGGCGAACTACGGGTGCGTGCTCGGCGGCGCCACGGCTCGATTCACCGTCATTTGGCAGGACGAGAACAGCGCAACGGTCGGCACGAGCGTGTTCGAGGGCCGCGCGGTGGTCAACACCAAGCCCGGTGGGATTGCCGAAACCGTCGCTACCGGCAGGATCGTCGAAGGTGACTTTCTTGGCTACCAAGTGGAGAATACCTACGTCGGGCTGGCCAATCCGCTGGAGTGCTTGAGCGGCGGCGTGAAATCGAGTGGTGGGCAGTCCAGCCTCACGGTGAACAAACTACCGTTGTCCCTGCCATCTGCGTGACCGTTCGCGTGTTGCGGGCGCGACGCGTGCCCCTGATCGTGGCGGCGGCATGCGTCGCCCCGTACCGAGCAGCATCGCCGGGGACCATCACCGACGAATAGCGGTGCGGCGCGTTCACCTTCTCCGCCATGCCCGCATCGATGTAGTATCGATCTTCGGCAATGACGCGGCAGCTCCGCGGTAGTGCCGGCCCACAGCGGCACCGAAATGGCGACAAGGGCGCGTGTGAATCCGCCCCTGGAGTCGGTCAGGGTGTGGGGATCGACGGCCAAGTCAGCACATCAGCGGCGGACGCGGCTGCGATCTCCGCACGTTCGGCGGGGCCCGGTCCTTGCTCGGATGTCCAGGTGGCGAGAGTGAATTCGGCGGTGATGCCGGGGCCGAATCCAACGATCATTCCCTTTGCGCCGACGCCAGGCGGGCCGTATTCGAAGAGTCTGTGCAGTGAGTCGAGGACGACAGCGCTAGCGATGTTGCCGTAGTCGCGGATGGTGGCATAGCTGTGCCGGAAGCGTGTCGGGTCGAGGCCGAAATAATCGCTCAGGTTGTCGAGGATCCGGGGCCCTCCCGCGTGCACGATGTAGAAGTCGAGGTTCGCGACATCGCCGCCGTCGGCCGCGACGAATTCACCGAGCACCGGCCCGAGCGCGGGCGCCAGCGTATTTGGCACACGTTTGTCGAGCTGGAAATGGAAACCGGTGTCTTTGACGTCGTAGGAGATCCATGACTGAGTGCCCGGGATCAGGTGCGATCCGGACCGTTCGAGGAGCGGGCCGGTGCCGTCGGTGCCGCGGACCACGGCGGCGGCGACCGCGTCGCCGAACAAACTGGCCGACAGCAACGAACCGAGATGGCGGTCGTCGGGCTGGTAGCACAGCGAGCAGAACTCGCAGGAGACGATCAGCACGTTGGCCAAGGGGTGCGCGGCACAGAAGTCGCGAGCCAGGCCAATCGCGGTGCCGCCGGCGGCACAGCCCAGTTGGGCGATCGGTATCTGCCGCATGTCCGTGCGAAAGCCGAGCTCGTTGATCAGCCATGCGGTCAACGAGGGCATGAGGAATCCCGTGCATGACACGAAAATCGTCGCATCGATATCTCCCGGCCGGAGCGAGGCGTTACGCAGCGCCTGATCGATGACCGGTGGCAGGCGCCGCTCTGCCTGTGCACGATAGACCGAGTTCCTGGCTTCGAACCCGAGGTGTCGCAACGTCTGCTCGATCGGCTGGACGAGATGGCGTTTCCGGATGCCGGTACCGCGGATCAACCGCAGGGCGACGTCGAGCCTGGGATGATCGGGGTAACGGGTGCGGCCGAGCTCGATGGTCTGTTCCATTGTGATGACATGCTCTGGAACGGCCACTGCCGGCTTGCACAGTACGGCCACCGTCACGCTCCGTTTCAGGAATTGCGGATCCCGTTGCGGCCTGGGTTACGTAAGCGCATGTGATAACACGACGGGACGTAGAGACGCCACAGCGGGATGCGCTGGCCGTCGCGATCGTCATGATCGCTGGCGCAGCGGGGCGCCGGCGCCGGACGACGCGACCGGCCGGCTAGGCCAACAGTTGGCCCACGTTGATGTTCATGCCCTGCAACCGCGCGTATTCCGCTTTCTGGCCAGATGTGGACATCTGGCCCAGGCTGACGGGCGCCAGCGAACGTGCGGTCCTCGTTTGGGGTGCGTCCGAGGCGAGGCCTAGGGCGTAGGTGCCCACAACCTCACCCTTCCGGTTCACCAGCGCGATGCTCGCGGGGACCTCGCTGCCCCCGGTGCCCTCCAGTGCCAACGCTCCCTCGTGGCGCACCACGGACAAGTCCGCGACCTTCCCGACACCAGCCTCGGGAGTCATCTTCTGATCCACCGTGTCCGCCTTTCCACTGTCGGCACCGGCCCATGCCGGAACGTTCCGCCCAACGTCGCACACGATCCCCGTGGGCGCGACACAGAGATCACCCGATCGGGACGCCGGCCGATGGGCCACGACACGGTGCGGACCCTCATCCTGGGACCTCTCCAGGAGCGTCTGCCAGCGAAAACCGGCAGTCAAACCGTTGCGCTACCCATTCTCCTGACCTTGGTTGCGGTAGCGGCCGTTCTTACTGTCGTGCAGGCTGCAGACAAATCCCCAGCAAGGCCCACGTTGGACGCGCCGCCGTCAGGCTGGCGAGAGATAACCAAGCAATCATTCGAGGAGCATGACGGCGCGCAACCGTCCACGCGACGGCTGTACCGATTCGATGGGAAAGCAGTGACCACTTCGGCTAAGCTTGACTCTGTCGGTGATCTTGCTCGCGTCGAAGTCAGCTGCTGACGGCTCGCAGGGACTTCAATCGAGGGATCCTGTGCTGGTCCAGGAAATCCTGGAAGGGCGGTCGGCAATCGTGGCGGGATTGCTTCGCCGGTCGGCGGCAGGCCGCTGAGGCGTTCGATGTTCACGGCAATAGCCGTGAAGACATGTTGCAGGTGGGCCTTCGGTGCTCCCCGATAGCGACACCGACGTATGCCGTGCCCGTGCGCGAACTCATTGACCGTGCTCTCCACTCCGGAACGGACCGCGTACCGGGCCTGGCAGTCGGGCGACTGCTGCTCGGCGCGGACGCGGAGTTGCAGGTCGCGGAGTTCTCGCGGGGATCAGCGGGGCTGCGGTGGGCGAGGAGGTCAGGTAGGGACCATGCCAGCCCTTGCTGACCTGCCCTTGGGGGCAGGCGCCCTCGGACGAGCAGGTTTCGGTGAGATGGGCGAGGCCCGTCCAGCGGGTGGTCTGTCCCGGCGTGCGTAGCGGGCGGTGGGGTCGTAGGGAGACGCGCGCGAGACGAGGGCGGCAACCCGCCCTCGTCGTCGGTGTGCAGCCGCGGCCCGGTGGGCAGCAGGCGGACGAACCCGGCGAAGACAGCCCGGTCAGCCCAGTCCAGACGACGTTTCGGGTTCCCTCTGCGCAACACGGCCACCTCGTGGCGTAGCACCAGCAACTCGACGTCCTTGGACGCCGACGAGCGGCCGAGCAACACCACCAGGCCCACAAGCCGGAGGAAGATCAGGTAGAGCGGACGCAGCGACATGACCGGCGATCATGCACTGTCCGTGAACGTGCCTGTCGCCGCAGGTCGGATATATGGACTTCTGGAACCCCACGGGGCGTCCGGCTCGTCCACCGCCCCGGTGTCAGGCGGGCAGGCTGGCGGGCAGGCCGAAGTCGGTGAGGTCGGCCGAGATGAAGGCGACGATCTCAGTCACCTGTCCGTCGTGGATGGTGAGGACGTCCAAGCCGCCTGGTAGGTAGGCATGTGCCGCGTCCAGCCACAGGTAGGTTCCGAAGGCGGGTTGGCCGTTGGCCGTGGTGGGCAGGAACCGCCACCGTGCCTGCGGCTGCAACGGGCCGTTGGTGAGGAACGCCCGGATGGCGTCGGGCCCGACGTACCACTCCAGCTGTGGTGGCATCGAGAAGCGGGCGTCGTCACTGAGCAGGGCGACGATTGCGTCGACGTCGCCGGCCTGCCACGCGGTGATCCAGCGGCTGACGATCTCGTCGACCGCGTCCGAGTCGAGTGTGCTCCGCTCACGCTGCTGGCTGATGCGCGAGGCGTCGATGACTTTGCGGGCCCGCTGCAGGGCGCTGTTCACCGCCGCGGTGGAGGTGTCGAGCTGGTCGGCGACCTCGGCGGCCGAGAAGCCGAGCACCTCGCGCAGGATCAGCACGGCCCGCTGGAGCGCGGACAGGTGCTGCAGGGCCGCGACGAAGGCGAGTTCGACGCTCTCCCGGGCCAGGTAGCTCGCCTCCGGTGACGGGTCGGGGTAGGGCTCGAGCCAGTTGATCTCGGTGTTCGGGGTTCCGGGCAGGACATCGACGGGAAGTTCCCGGCGGCTCAGCCGCTCCACCATGGTCAGGCAGCGGTTGGTCGCGATCTTGTACAGCCAGGCCCGCACGAACCCACGCCCATCCAGCCCGCCGACGCTGCGCCACGCCCGAACGAGGGCTTCCTGGACGGCGTCCTCGGCGTCATGGCGGGAGCCCAGCATCCGGTAACAGTGCGCCACCAATTCGTCGCGGTAGGGGCTGACCAGGCGCTCGAACGCGTCCGGGTCCCCTGCCCGGGCAGCGTCGAGGGCGTCGGCGGGTGCACTCATGCCGATCATCTTGCGCCTCATCCTGCTCTGCCGCGATGAGTTCGCCGGACCTGCCGGGTTCCATCCCTGAACTCACCCACCGAGGAGGACCCGATGTCCGACGAACGGCAGAGCCGAGTCCGGGCGGCAGCGACCTGGATCACGCGGTTGTCAACCGTCCTTGACGCGGCGGTGGACGACCTGCCGGTGTTGTGGCGACAGGTCGTGATGGCCAGGGCGCTGACCCATGGCGACGACCAGGAAGTCGCCGAGTGGTTGGGTTTCACCCTGGAACACGAGCGCGACATCCTGGTCCGGGCCAGGGCAGTGGTGCGGGCCCGGCTCGACCAGGCCAGGACCGGCGGTGCGCGATGACCGCGGTGCTCACCGACCGCAGGCCCGGTCCGACGGGGCTGGCTGTGCGGTTGCGGCCGTTGCAGATCGGTGCCGGCCTGCAGGGCTTCATGCTGTGGGTCCCGGTCGAGAAGCTGTTCCAGACCCAGATCGGTTTCGACGCCGCCGCGATCGCCGTCATGGCGGCCGCCTATGCCGCCGTCGTGCCACTGCTGGGGGTGCCATCGGGCATCCTGGCCGACCGCTGGAGCCGCACCGGCATCCTGATCATCTCCAGCATCGCCGCCGCTGCCAGTGCCCTGCTGGGCGGGCTCAGCAATAACGTCGCCACCTACATCGGCGCCGCGCTGATCCTCGGCGTGTACTTCGCGATGAACTCCGGCACCGTCGACAGCATCGTCTACGACACCGTCGTCGAGGAGACCGGCTCGCCTGACCTGTACGAGCGGTGGATCGGGCGGGTGCGGATCGTGGAGAGCGCCGCCTTCACCACCAGCGCCGTCGCCGGCGGGCTGCTGGCCGGCCTGACCTCACCGCGACTGACCTACTTCATCACCGTCCCGTTCGTGCTCGCCTCGATCGTCGCGTTCCGCCGCTTCCGCGAACCGCGCCTGCACCGGGTCACCGAGCCGGTCGCGCTGCGCCGTCACATCGCCACCACGGTGCACGCGATGACCCGCATCCCCAACGTGCGGCGCATGTTGCTGCTGGCCGCGTTGACGGCGCTGCTGTCTCAGGCGGTCTTCGAGTTCGGTCCACTGTGGCTGGTCGCTCTGCACGCGCCCGCCGCCGCGTTCGGACCGTACTGGGCGCTGCTCGTCGCCACCCTCGGTGCCGGTGGTTACCTGGCCGCCCGGCTGAGCCTGGGCCGCCGGTCCACCGCCCTCGTAGTGGCCGCGATCCTGGCCGGCACGCCGATTCTGTTCGTCACCAGCCACACGACGTTGCTCGTCGTCGCCGCGCAAACCGTCCTCGCACTCGCGCTGGCCATGACCGGGATTCACGCCGGACGGCTGCTGCACGACGCCGTCCCGTCCCACATCCGCGCCGGTGTCTCATCCGGAGCCGGCACCTTCTCCTGGATGTTGTTCCTGCCATTCTCTCTCGGTTTCGGTGCCCTGTCCCGCACTGGCGGTGGCGTCTACACCGCCGGGTGGATCATCCTGGGCACCAGTGCCGTGCTCGCTGTGCTGCTGGTTCTGTCCACCCGCGCCCGCCACGGCACACCCGTGGTAGCCGACGCGCCCGCCACCCCGATCGTGGACGACCTGGCCTGCCGGCAGGTGGTCCGGCCGGCCAGCGACGAGTTCGACGGCGATCTCCCACGCGACCGGCGGGCCACCCCGCACCAGTACCTCACCCGCGTCCGGCCCAGGCGTGCGGCACCTCCGCCAGTGCCGGCGCAGCGCCGGTCCCGCATGCCTTCGCGATCCCGTGGGCAGTGATCTGCGACGGCGCGGCGTTCCACGTTCAGGGCCGCAACGAGGCGAGTCACATCTTCCAGCAGGTGATCGACGCGGGCGTCCAGGAGGCGGAACTCGTCGCCTTCCTGGACCGGATCCGCGCAAATACGGCCATGTCTGAAATGTCGCAACCTCTGTTCGATCAGCAGCGGCAACGTGGCCTGAAGCACGGCATCCTGACGCTCGCACCCGGCTGGACCACCGCGAACAAGCAGACCAACTCGCCCGGTAGTTCTCGCCCACGACGTGTGACGACGTCGACCTGGTGACAGGTGCTCGGGTAGGTTGGGATGCGGTGAGCCGGGAAGCCTGGTCGGCAGTGTCTGTCGCGTGCCTCAGGAGGTGCCGGTGTTCATCGTGCTGACAGTTGGGCCCGGGCGGGTCCGCGATGAATGATGTGCCCGGTTTCGCGCTGACCATCGCGCTGGTCGGCGTGGCCGGTCTGCTGGCGGTGCTGTCCAATCGGATCAGCGAGCGGATTCGACTGCCGGCACCGGCGATCTTCCTGGTCGCGGCCGCGGTCGTGTCGGATCTGGTGCCGGCCCTGAGCCGGGTACCGGTGTTGTCGGTGCAGCGCGTGGTGACCGTCATGCTGGTGCTGCTGTTGTTCGACGGCGGCATGCACATCGGCTGGCGACGGTTCCGTTCGGCGGCCGGCACGGTGTTGTGGATCGGCGTGGTCGGCACGTTGGTGACCACCATCGGTGTCGTGGCGCTCGCGCATCTCGCGTTCGGCTTCGGCTGGCAGGCATCGCTGTTGCTCGGCGTCGCGCTGGCGCCCACCGATCCGGCGGTGGTGTTCTCCGTGCTGGGCCGCCGTGAGATCACCGGTCGGTCCGGGACAGTGCTGGAGGGTGAGTCCGGCGCCAACGACCCGGTCGGGATCGCCGCGATGGCCGCCCTGCTGACAGCGGGTTCGACCGGTGGCTGGCACGCCGTCGGTGCAGGCGTCGTGGAGTTCGCCCTGGAGATGGCGGTGGGTGCGGCGGTCGGCGTCGTCGGTGGCTACCTGCTGGCGGCCGCGATGCGCAATATTCCGCTGCCCAGCGCGGCGCTGTACCCGCTGCGCACTCTACTGGCGGCCGGGGTGATCTATGGCCTGGCCACGGTGGCCCATGGCTCGGGATTTCTCGCGGTGTTCATCGCGGGCATCCTGGTTGGCGACATCCGTGCCCCCTACAAGGCGGAGGTCGAACGGTTCCACTCGTCGCTGGCCAGCCTCGCCGAGATCGTGGCGTTCACCATGCTCGGTTTGACCGTGTCTATCGCCGGGCTTGCACACGGCGACGGATGGGTGATCGGGCTGGTGCTGGCGGTGTTGCTGGCGCTGGTCGTGCGGCCGTTTCTGGTCGGGCTGTTGCTGATCCCGGTGCGGTTGGGCGGTGGCGAGCGGGTGTTCGTATTGTGGTCGGGGCTCAAGGGTGCGGTGCCGATCCTGCTGGGCACCTACATCCTGTCCTCGGGTGTCGCGGACGCTGCCCGGCTTTATCAGATCGTGGTGGTCGTGGTGGCGTTCTCGGTGGTCGTCCAGGGTGGACTGGCACCTGAGGTGGCCCGCCGCGCGGGCGTGCCGATGCGCATCGTCACACCGGAGCCCTGGGCGCTGGGCATGCGCTTCCGCCATGAACCGACTGGCCTGCACCGCCATGTGGTTGCCCCGGGTTCACCCGCCGACGGCACGACTCTGGCCGATCTGGTCCTGGGTGAGGACGCGTGGATCAGCCTGATCAACAGAGGTGGTGCGGTGGTCGCACCGACAGGCTCCACGTCCCTGAGGGCCGGGGATGAGGTACTCCTCCTGGTCGATCCGGACACCGACATCACCGTGGCCCGGTTGTTCGAGTCGCCGGGCAGTGCCTCCTGAGACCCACGCGCCGCCCACCATGTCGGACACGCGATATTTGCCCGGACGCAGCTGCTGCGGACGGTCGAGCCGACGGCCCGGCGGTGCGGTCCACCGGGCCGTCGACCATGTCACCACACAGTCACCTCGCAAGGCGTGCCCGTCTGTTCGCCGGGCGATCTCATCGTCGCACAACATTTGCATAGAGACAAATGTTGCACGATGATGGGGTCATGACCGCCATCGGACATCGGAGTGAACCCCGGCACGCGCAACACCCGGCGACCCGCGCCAAGGGCCACTGCTGATGGCCTCAGCGCCGTCAGATCCAGTCGCCGCCAGCAGGCAGGTCATCGCCGGCCGGCGGCTCACCGCCAGCCTCGTTGAACTGCTCCAGAACCGTCACCAACGCCTGCTGACCACGCTCGGGCATCCGCGCCACGATCCGCGCGATCTCCCGACGCCGCCGCTGGGTCGCCTTCGCCACCACCGCCGTACCGTCCTCGGTCAACCCGATCACCACCTCACGCCGCGACGCCGGATTGATCCGCCGATCCACCAAGCCGCTGGCCACCAGCCGATCGATCATCCGTGTGCCGGTCGAGGGAAGTACGCCCAGCTGCTCGGTGAACGCCGACAGGTTCATCGGCCCCCGCGAGCTGAGCAACACCAACAATCGAAACTGCGACAAGGTGATCGAGTCGTCCACCGACGCGATCGAACGGGCCGACACCGCCACCAACAACCGCGACGCGGTCACCACCGCATCAGTCAACGCATCCACCCTGGCCACGTTCCGCACCGAGGCCGGGCGGCCGCCACGCCCACTCACCATGGATACGTTGTACCTGATCTCACAAAATTTGTCGCACTCGAATATTGCACGACGGAAGCATGAGCGCCCAGACCCGACCGGCAGCAACTGGACGACGGTGGTCGCTGGCCGTGCCGGGCACCGTTCCGCCCCGGGAATGGCTGCGGGAAAGCCGTGCCGGCCTGGTCACGCTCGCCGTGGTCATCGGGGCCGGTGCGGGCGGCGGCGCGATCGTGTTCCGCTGGCTGATCGCCACGTTCACCGGCATCCTGTCCGGACACGCCGACTACTCCGACGCCGGCCACGCACCCAATCCCCATGTGCCCGCCCTGGGCATCTGGTTCGTCCTGCTCGCACCCGTCGTCGCCGGCCTGGTCTACGGACCACTGGTGCAACGCTTCGCCCCCGAGGCCCGTGGCCACGGCGTACCCGAAGTGATGGCCGCCATCACCGAACGCGGCGGCCGCATCCCACCCCAGGTGACGATCGTCAAAGCGTTGGCCTCCGCACTGTGCATCGGCGGCGGTGGCTCGGTCGGCCGCGAGGGTCCGATCGTGCAGATCGGCTCGGCATGGGGCTCCGCCCTGGGCCGCGTCATCCACGTCGCCGACAACCGGCTGCGCGTGCTGGTGGCCTGTGGCGCGGCCGGTGGCATCGCCGCCACCTTCAACGCTCCGATCGCCGGACCGTTCTTCGCGATGGAGTTGATCCTGCGCGACTTCACCGCCGATTCGTTCGGCTCGGTGGTACTGGCCAGTGTCACCGCCAGCGTGATTGGCCGGGCGGCCTTCGGCAACCACCCGTTCCTCGACCTACCCGACTTCACCCTGCGCACCGGCTGGGAATACCTGCTGTTCGCACTGTTGGGTGTGGTCGTCGGCGCGGTCGGCGTCCTGTTCAGCCGGGTCCTGTACTGGATCGAGGACGCGTGCGACTGGTTGTGGCGCGGACCGGAATGGCTACGTCCCGCCGTGGGCGGCATCCTGCTGGGCGGCCTGCTGCTGGTGTTGCCACAGATGTACGGCGTCGGCTACCCCGTCCTGGCGCACGCCGTCGCCGGCCAGTACACCCTGTGGTTCCTGGTGATCCTCATGGCCGGCAAGATACTGGCCACCAGCCTGACCATCGGGATCGGCGGCTCCGGCGGTGTGTTCGCACCCACCCTGTTCACCGGCGCCATGGCCGGCACCGCCTTCGGCATCCTCGCCCACGACCTGTTCCCCGCCGCCACCGCCGCGCCCGGCATGTACGGACTGATCGGCATGGGTGCCGCGTTCGCCGGCGCGACCCGTGCCGCCATCACCGCGGTGATCATCCTGTTCGAACTCACCGGTGAGTACACCATCATCCTGCCCCTCATGCTGGCCGTCGTCACGGCCACCGTGATCAGCAGCGTGCTGTCCCACGACACCATCTACACCCGCAAGCTGCTCCGCCGCGGCGTGGACGTCGACGCCGCGCACCGCCCAGGCTCCCGGCTGGCCACGACGCCGGTGGCCGCGGTGATGGAACTGCTGCCGGAACCACTCGCGGCGGACACGTCTCTGGAGGACGCCAGCCGGGCGCTGCTGTTGTCCGCCAACGGTGTGCTGCCGGTAATGGGCGCAGACCAGCGTTATCACGGGTGCGTCACCGCCCGCGCGGTCAGCGAAGCACTCGGCGACGGCAGCTTGTCGACGCAGACCGTGGCCGATCTCGCCGAGATGCCGTCCAGGATCGTTGAAACCTCGACCTTGGCCGATGCCCTGCCCCTGCTGGCCGGCGCCGAAGGCACCGGCCTGCCGGTGCTGGACCCGGCCGGCCACGCCCTGGTCGGCTGGATCACCCACCGCACGCTGCTGACCGCGCTGCAACCGTCGACCCGCACGACCCCGCTGGCCGCGAAGGTGTCCTGAGAAGGGTCAGGCATCGCCGTGATCGTCGAGAACGCCGCGCGGCGGTGATCCCGCCCGTCGGCCTTCTCCCGGCAGCCACGGCCGGCGGCGTGCCGTGATCCGACGGGTTAGCTGGCTCCCGACGCCGGGGCGGCGACGGAGACCGGCGCGTTCACCTTCGACATGGACACGTCCACCTTCCCCCCCTCGCTGCCATGGGATCCGGGCACGATGAACTCGGCGCGGACCGGCAGGTGTTCCCCGCTGACCGTGAGCCAGACGGTCGCGTCGGCGTCCGACTGGATGCCGGGTGCCACCGCCGCCACACCGCTCGCCGCGACCGTGCCGGTGATCCGGTAGCACTGGACGCCATCGACCGTCTCGGTGTCCTTCGTCGTCGCACCGTTCACCCCGATCACCGCCCTGGCGATGCCGTGGTTCGGGTTCAGGATCGAGGTCAGGTCGAACACGGTCGCGGCTGAGGTGGGAGCGGCCTTCTGGTACCGGCCGGTCGGGCCCTTCACGTAGAAGCTGCCCTTCAGCAGCACGAAGTCGACCCTCGTCAGTGCGCCGGAGTCGGTGACGCCGGCCGATCCCTGGGCCGTGCCCCGCGCGTCGACGTCACTCTCCGCGTTCCTGATCGCCACGCCCGCCACGGTGCCGTGCACGTCGATGCTGAAGTGCGCGCTGATCACCGACCGCAATGCGGTACCCGAGGTGGCCACCAGCTCGGACCCGGCGGGCAGGCTGCCCAGGTCCGGCTCGATGCTGGCGCAGCCGGCGACGGTGAGTCCGGCCACGACCATCAGGATCCCCGGCATCCAGCGTCGCCGTTGGGGCATCAGGTCAGCAGTGCGGATGTCCGGGTCACGGCGACCGGTACCGCGATCCGTTTGCCGACTCGACATTCGCCGACGTTGGCGGCCGGAACGCAAGCCGCGTCTGTGCCACAGCACGGTATCGGAGTCTCCTAGTTCGTTCGTGCGCACGACCCGACCAGCTCACGACGTGATCTAGATCCAGTCGTCGGGAACATCGGACACCGGGCTGGCCCGGCCCGCGACGCTGAACGCCTCCAATGCCTCGACCAGGTATGCCCGGTGCTGCTCCGGCATGCGTTCGACGATGTCGGCGATGTGCCGATGCTGCTGCATGGCAACCTGGGTGACGGTCTGCTCGCCCGTCTCGCTCAGTACGAGCACCGCTTCGCGGTGGGTGGCTGGATTGACGCGCTGCTCGACCATGTTCGCGGAGATCAGGCGACGGGCCATGCGGGTGACATGGGACGGGTTGACGTGGAGGATCTCGGCAACCGCCGTGAGTTTCGCCGGGCCGAGGGCGTACAGCACGACGAGCATCCGGAACTGTGGAATGGTGATCGAGTCGTCGACCGCCGAGATCGAACGAGCCGACACGCCGACGAGCAGCCGGGACGCGGTGAGGACGGCATCAGTGACCGCATCCGCGGGCGAGTCCTGTACCTGGCCCGAGTTAGGTCCGCTGGACAAGAGTCCCTCCGGGAAAGTCCGCTTCGCCCGCTCTGTCGCAGAAGCCCCACCAGGGTGTGGGGATGGCGGGTGGGCATCGACGCGCTGAGCGTCCTTCGAGTCCCTGCCGTCGCCCACTCGCGCTCTGGGCGACCACCAGCCTGGAGCCAACCATCGTAACTCTTGCATAGGGCTAAGTTTGCCCTACGCAAGAGTTACGCGACAACCCTTGCACGGCCGTGTGCTCCGTGGCGATGTCCGGTCAGCGCGCTGACCGGACACCACGAGCGTGGACTACTCGATGATGCTCCATGCGAACATCATCGCGTGGTCCTCGTGCATCAGGTTGTGGCAGTGGACGACGTACGGTCCGAGGAAGTCACGGAACCCTCGGTAGATGAACACCGACTCGCTCGGGTCCAGTGCGGTCAGGTCCTCCATCGAGATGTCGTCCGGGTGACCCGGATCCGGGTTGTTCGGCAGGATCGACTTGCCGTTCCGGTTGAGCACCCGGTGTTCTTCCATGTGCAGGTGGATCGGGTGGACCCAGCCGCCGCCACCGTTGCGGATCTCCCAGACGTTGAAGCTGTTCTTCTGGGGCGTGGCCGGGTGCGAGTTGCCGGCGGGGTTGGGCAGGCTGTTGAGGATGTTGAACGGGTCGAACGGCTTACCGTTGATCAGCCACTCCAGCTCGCCACCCGCGCTGCCGCGCTGGACCTCGAAGATCAGCCGGTCGTCGAACAGGTCCTCGACGTTGGCCGGCACCGGCGGCAGCTCCCGCAGGATGGTCTGGCCAGGCACCGGCATCACGCTGTTGTCCGGAGCGTCGTCGCCGATGACGAACTTCAGCATGGGGATCTTGTAGTTCGGGTCCGGCGAGAACCGCAGCGAGGAGTCCCACATCCGGCCGGTCGTCATCTTCATCACGTTGGTCAGGAAGATCTCGTCGCCCTTGGTGGTCGGCGAGCCGTCCTGGAACTTGGTGAAGTCGACGATGAACTCGCGCCGCTTGGCCGGCCACAGCTCGAAGTTGTTCCGGAGCTGCGGGGTGGGCAGCAGGCCGCCGTCGGTGGCGATCTGCATGAACTGCATGCACTGCTGGCCGTCCTGGATCCGGTACTGGCCCTGCAACTCGTCACCGCCGTAGCCCAGCGACACCGCGGACTTCGGGCCACCGGTCGACGTCATCAGCTGGAAGTCGTAGATCCGGGAGATCGACGCGTCCAGGAAGCGGAACCGGTACTTGCGCCGTTTCACTTCCAGCGTCGGGAACGCGGTGCCGTTAACAGTGAAGATGTCGCCGACGAAACCGTGGTTTGGGAAGTGCCGGAAGAACATCTGGCCCCACCACTCGGGGTGGTTCCTCGGGTTGCCGGCTGCCGGGTACTCCGGGTCGTGGAAGTCGTTGTGCAGCGTGACGCCGTCTTCCAGCCTGGTGTCGTAGAACGCCAGCGGAATGTCGAAGTCGACGTCGAACGAGCCATCCGCGTTGTCCGTGCGCACGCCGGGCAGCCGTAGACCGGTGGTCTCGTCACCGTTGTCCCGGTTGTTGGTCGGGTCGTAGAACGGGTACGTCCCGAACAGGCCCTTGTACACGTTGGCCGCGGTGTGGTCCATCGTGTGGTCGTGGTACCACCAGAAGCTGACCTTCTCCCGCTCGTCGAAGCCGGCGGGGAAGTTCAGGTAGAGCTGGTCCACGTACGAACCCGGCGGGAATCCCCGGTGCTTGGGACCCGCGACCATCGCGTAGTGCGGGTTGCCGTCGCTCTCCGAGGCCGTGTGCCCGTTGTGCAGGTGGATCAGCACCGAGCCGTCCGGAGCACCGAAGTCCTGGTAGTCCAGGTTCATCGGGTTCTCTTCGATGTGGTTCTCGAACCGGACCAGCACCGGCTTGCCGTACTCGACGTTGATCCGCGGGCCGGGCAGTTGGCCGTTGTGGCCCCAGATCACCGCGGAGGGCAGGGTGCGCACGGTTCCGGCCGGGATCGTCTTGCCCTGGGCGTCGAACGACTGCGTCGGCTTGCCGTTGCTGTCGATCGGCATCACCTGCGACGAGGTGAAGTCGTGGACGTTCGACTCCCACTTCAGCCGGTAGAAGATCGGATCCGGCAGGCCGATGTCACTGGTCCACAACTGGTGGGTCTCGTTGCCGAACGAGTTCTGCTGGCCCACACCCGGACCCGGTGGCGGATCCAGGTCACTGACCGGGATCGGCGCGAGCGTCTTCTGCACGTTCAGCGGATCGTTGAACGGGTTCAGGATCAGTGGACTGGTGGTGAACACCTCTGTGTAGACCGAGTCGGTGAGACTGATCGACGCCGCGTCGACCATCCCGTCCGCGTTGGCCAGGCCTTGCTCGCGCATCCTCGGCATGGCTATCGCGCGTCCGACGCCGACGGCGGCCGCTGCCGCACCCGCGGCGCCGAACCGGAGCACCACTCGGCGGGACAACCCGTTCTTGTTGTTTTCGTCTTCCGGTCCCGCAGGGCCTTGGTCAGGTAAATCTGGCAATTCAGGCATAGTGTCTTGGCTTCCTTCCGTAAGCCCGCGTCGTGCTGCGAACTACCCGCGCCGGAACCGTTGTCGGTGCAGCGCCGGCATCGAGGTCCAACTGACAGGCGGAGGACTCGTGGACCAAACCGGAGTGATCACCGTGCACGAGGTCAGAACGTTGTCATAGGACATATTTGCACTATGCAAGTCTGTGCTTGATGACATCTCCGATGCACTCCTTAATTTGAGGGGGGGTCCGGCATTCCGGCGAGCTGATACAGCCAATGGCCGTACCGCCGACCTGGACCGGTTGGCGTACCGCACCAGCCTAACCAGACATATGTCATGTTTAATAGTTGCCTACAACAATTTATTTTCCGACGCATGCGCCTGACACCGTCGAGGGTCGAGCCTCGTCCCGGCGGGTCCGGAGCGTCGCGGGACTCGGAGTTCAGTCCGACAGTCCGAGCGTGGCGATGACGCCGACCCACAGCAGCCACGCGACCACCGCCAGGCCGATCATGCCCCAGCCGACCCGACGTCGGGTCGGGTGCGGCAGTGACCGACACAGCGCGGCGACGCTGGTGAGTTCGAGGATGGCGGTGGCCAGGTCGATGACGTCGACCGGGTAGGGCCCGTTCATGACCGGATAGATCGGCGCCGTGGCCGTGGTGGCCACCAGCCACAGGTCGACCAGTCCCAGCGTGATCACCATGGCGGTGATCGCCGCGACCGTGGTGGTCGCCCAGCGTGCGCCGACACCCAGCACGACACCGAAGCCGATCTGTGCCGCGGCGACCACGAAGAACAGCACCGCGAAGCCGAGGGACAGGCCGAGCTGCTCGGCCCCAGTGGTCAGGCGCAGCGCTCCGGCGAGCACGCACGCGGTCGCGGCGACGACGGCGGAACGGGGCAGGTTGGTAGTGACCGCCGGCAGCTGCGGTGGTGCGGTCGTGGCCATGGCTGGCTGTCCTCC
The DNA here is from genome assembly GCA_036491115.1 of Pseudonocardiaceae bacterium. GTDB lineage: Bacteria > Actinomycetota > Actinomycetes > Mycobacteriales > Pseudonocardiaceae > DATEPR01. Next base: position 13,162 of record DASXCQ010000070.1, on the reverse strand, counting down.
TTCGGCTCGCAATCGTGCCGGTATCCATGCCGGCGCGGGCCAACCGGTCACCACCGGCGCCCTGATCAACACGGCTGCCAGCCTGGTTCACTTCAGGAACTTCTCATGGGGACGCGGCGCACCGTGGCCGGGCACCGGTCGAACCGGCGGTCACGCCGTCACCTTCGTGTCCGGATCGCCAGGTCCGGTGGCTGTGCGGCGGTCAGGTACACCCAGCCGCCCACCGAAGGCGGCCAGCACCCACGCGACCAGCGCCAGGTTGATGCCCAGCAGGATCGGCGCTCCGATGCCGACACCCCGAACGTCGGTGGCCAGCGAGAATCGCTCCTCGTTGCAGATCATGCTGTTGCAGTTGCCCCGAGCCGCCGTGGCACCGGCCTTGACCAGCGGATCCCCGTTCTGGTCGCTGAACTGGGCCGAGAAGTCGATCAGTTGAGTCTGCAGGCTGTAGTCGTAGGCCGCGCTGGCGGTCACGGCGAGGACACCGATGGCCGTACAGCCGACCGCGATCATCAGCGTCGCGACCACCACTGCCTTCCCGGACCGCAATGCCGACCCGTTCCGGCGCCGGACGATCCGCAGCACCAGCAACTCGGCCAGGACGAAGAACGGCACCAGGACCGCGGACTCCTCCAGCCACGCGCCGAAGGGATGCTCGGTGCGCTCGATGGCGCCGACGGCGCCGGTCAGCGCTACCAGGATGTAGCCGTCGGCGTACGCCAACACGATGCCGATGACGAGGACCGTACGCCACCTGGCGGGCCGCGGGTCGAAGAAGGCGCGCATCCGCTCGGCGAAGCTCCGCGACGGCACGCTGGCCTGCTCTGAGGTCGTCCCTGTGGTCGACATCGATGGTCTCACTTCTCTCGGTCACGGATCGCCGCGTGCTGCCGTACGTGGTGGCGTCCGGGGAAGGTGCCGGACGCCACCACGGGGTGGCGACTACGCGATGGCGCGCCGGCTGGCGGGACAGGTCGTTTTCTCGCCCCGATCTGCTGGTCCACGACACATTGACCAGGCACTTTTTCGGGTAGGACATCGCTGCCCGACCAGGCCGTGTCTCGTTCCTGGTGACCAGAACTCCAGTTCGCCGTACGGGCGAGAGCCTCTCTACGCCTGTGGGCACGCCCCGTGGTGCAGTCGCCTCGCATTAGGACATTTAGTCAGGTACAACATTGCATCATGCAAGAATGTCCCCCGACAACATCCCCATCCAACCCTCAATTTGGGGGGGTGCGGCGGGGCGCTCATCGAGTGACGAGAAAACCAGGTCTGTCCACTATAGATAGACAAGTGACTGGGCGGTCACCGGCGGGCCAAGCGGCCTTCCACCTGACGCGGTCGCGCCCTCGCGGCGACCAGTGCTGGGAGGCGCACGTCGCCGCGCGCGCTCATCCAGGAGGCGGTCCGCGACGAACGGGCGCCGCCCAGTGCGGCAGGTGGACCACCAACACTCCGACACGGACACGCGGGCAGCGCCGCCAACCGTTGTAGTATGTGCTGTGCTGTCCAGGTGACGTGAGATCAGGTACAACATACTTATGACTCGAGGGCGTACGGTCTCCCCGGCGCGCGCGGCAAACAGTAGGAACGCTGAAGCGGTGACCGATGCGGTCCTGGCCGCGTCGCGACTGCTCGTGGGACTGTCCGCCCGCTCGATCGCGTCGGTGGACGAGTCGATCACGATGCCGCAGTTCCGGCTGTTGATCGTGTTGAGCACCCGCGGGCCCCTGAAGCTGACCGTGCTGGCCGAGCACCTCGACGCGAAGCCACCCTCGGTGACCCGGATGATCGACCGCCTGGTGACAGCCGGTCTGGTGGACCGGCAGACCAGCCCGGTATCCCGGCGAGAGGTCGTACTCGATCTGACCGAGGCCGGCGCGTCGGTCGTCACGCAGGTCACGCAGCGGCGGCGGCGGGAGATCGCCCGCATCGTCGGCCGCATGCCGGAACGGCAGCGTACGGCGCTGGTGGACGCGTTCGAGGCGTTCCGGGATGCCGGCCGCGAACCATCGGTGGAGCCGGCCAACTACGCGGACTGGATGTAGCCTCGCCGGACGGCGCCACCGGGACCTGGACCGTCTCTTGCCGTAGCTGAATGTTCGTTGAAGTAACGTTTGCGACGGGCAACTTTGGCTGCGCTACCGACGGTGGTCTCACCTCTCGGCCATGGCGCCCGGGCCGTCGATGCGACGACCACCCTTCGCCGCCAACGGCGCAGGAGGCGACGGGGCGGTCGCCGGGCGTTCGCGGCCAACGGGAACTGGTGCCGTCCCGTTGGCGCGCCGGGCCGGGTGTCAGCAGCAGCCGCCCGGTTCACCTGTGGGTCGCCCGTCGGGAGTACAGGACAGGCAGGCCAGCAACCCTCCGACGGACGCGGCGGCGTGCCCGGTCAACTGGTCGAGCAAGTCGACGACACGTGGACCTGACAGCCGGTAGAACGCGCGCCGGCCGTCGCGCCGGACCGTGGCGAAGCCGCAGTCGGTCAGGCAGCGCAGGTGTACCGAAACCCGCGGCTGGCTCACCGGCACCTGAGCGGTGAGCGCGCCGACGGTCAGCTCCCCTTGCTCGCGCAGCAACTGCACGATCCGCAGCCGCACCGGATCGGCCAGCGCGGCCGCGGCCTTGGCCACCACCCGCACGCGGACATCATCGGCCAGCTCCCGCAGTGCCACGAGTTCCTTCGAGGCGACTGCATCGGCCGTCATCGACCCCTCCAGGCTTGCCTTTCATTCGTACAGCCGAATACTATCACCTTCTACCATTCGGATAGCCGAATATTTGGAGGTCGCGATGACAAGGACCCGGCACGACCTGGCGCGGGCCACGCCCGGGCGGCGGCTGGCGCTCGGTGCGGGATGGGGACTGGTGGCCACCGTGGCGATGAGTGCACTGATGATCGCCGGGGTGCTGACCGGGATCTCCCCGATGCCCAAACCGATCCCGGTCGCACTGGTAGCCCACGTACTCGGCGGCGGAGTACCCATGCCCGCCCTGATCGCGCTGGGAGCGTTGGCCCACCTGGTCTACGGGGCGATCGCCGGCGCGGTGCTGGCCGCGCTGACGCGGCGGGTCACCGTGGCCAGGGCTCTCGGCTACGCGGTGCTGCTGTGGGCACTGATGGGCCTGGTGTGGCTGCCCTACCTGGGCTGGGGCCTGTTCGGCACCGGGGTCACACCGAAGATCGCGCTGGCGACGTTGGTGCTGCACCTGGTCTACGGCTTGACCTTGGGTCTGCTGCTCGACCGCAGCCGCACCGGACGCGACACCATGGCGACGCAGTAGTCGGCGCACCTGCCGGCACCGTGGTGCCGGTCGCTTCCCCTGGGATACCGGCGATCTTCTCCCGCATCCACAGCCGGACGCCGACATCCAACGGACGGTCGTCGAGCCGGCGCAGGCTTTCCCGGTCCGGATTCGACGCGGCCACCTAACTCGCCGAGCGACACCACCACTTGATCCGCGTGCCGAACGTGGCTTCGATGAGGCCCATGGACCATGCCCCCGCACTCGTCGACCAGAACACCCAACTCGCCGCCCTGCTGCACGACGCCGACTGGTCGACGCCGGTGCCGACCTGCCCGGGCTGGACACTGACCCAGCTGCTGCGCCACGTGGGGCGAGGCGACCGGTGGGCCGCGCAGATCATCACCGACCGGGCGGCGGGCGACCTGGATCCCCGGCTGGTCAGGGACGGCAAGCCACCCGCGGATGCCGCCGCGGCGATGCGCTGGTTCGCCGAGAGCCCGCACACGCTCCTGACCGCCGTGCGGGACATCGGCCCCGACACCGAGGTCGCCACCTTCCTGGGACCTCGGCCCGCGTCGTGGTGGATCCGCCGACGGCTGCACGAGGCGACCATTCATCGCGCCGACGCGGCGCTGGCCCTGCGCACGGAGTATGAGCTCGCGGCCGACCTGGCCGCGGACGGCATATCGGAATGGCTTGACCGCCTGGTCGCCGAGCAAGCATTGGGCCGTCCCGCCCCGCTGCCCGCGGGCGCCCACCTCGTGTTGCGGGCGACCGACTCGGCCGATGTGTGGACGGTGCGAGGCACGTCCGGCGGCATCGACTGGAGCGACGCGGACTCCGACGGGGACATCCGCCTGACCGGCCCGGTGACCGATCTCCTGCTCGCTCTCGTCCGGCGGAAGTCGGTCGAGGACACCGAAATCCGGTTGGCGGGCGACGCCGACCTGTGGCGTGAGTGGCTGGGCTCCACGCCACTGTGAATCACATCCACGGCGTACCCGCTGACGCCATCGGAGACCGCCGGACCCGTCCTCGGGCACACCGTGGGACGTGGGCGGCCGCAGTGGCCTACGACGCGTTGAGGAGCTCGAAGTCCTCCAGGCCGCGTGGCACGGTGTCCTCCTGCCCGGCAGGGAGCGTGGGTACCGGTTCGACCGGCTCGTCGTCCGGTCACGATCCCGGGTCATGTCTGTCGCCGATTATATCGGTGACAGACGCTTTCGGGTAGAACCGTCCTCGGGTTCGTCGCGGACACCGCCTGCGCCGACCCGACCCGCGACATCACCGGACATGGTGGCTGGCGCTCCTATCTGACCATCGACGAACCGCCCGCCCGGTGGTGACGTCGTTTTCGGGGCGGATGTCCCATCGGCCGTTGTCCAGCCGCTCACGGTCTCGTAGCCGGAGCGGAAGGAGCCCAACCACGTCACCTGTGACAGCACTGTGCCGGGCTGGCGGTGTAGCTGGCGACCTGGTCGATCGGGCCGCCGGTGCCTCCACGGGCACAGGCTGGAGCCGCGGCGCGGATCGAGTCAGTCTTCAGTGGACGGATACTGCCGGACAGTGGCCAGGAGGCCGTCGAAGTCCTCGATACAGGGTGTGCAGGTGCGCAGGTGGGCCGCGACGCCCGGCATGCTCGTCTCGGGATCCTCGCCCCGGACCACCGCCTCCACGTAGGCGTCCAACAGCTCCATCGTGACGGAGCAGCCGGCGTCGGCCGACTCCGTGCCCAGGAACCGTTCCAGCGCTGCCCGGCCGGGAGTGGTCACGGTCGCCTCGCCTCCTCCGGCAGATACCCATCGGCGACCAGCGTCTCGCGGATCTTACGGCGGGCGTCGAAGACCGTCTTGTAGACCGCGTTGCGGTTGGTGCCCAACCGGGCGACCACCGCGTCCAGGGGCACGCCGTTCAGCACGACAGCGACGAACATCGCCCGTTGGTGTTCGGTGAGGACGTGTTCGACGCAGTCGCGCACCGCGCGGAGCAGGTCGGCGGATTGCGCGGCCTCCTCAGGGGTGAGGCCGAACCGGTCCGGCAGCCGGTCCCACTGCTCCACGTCCAGCGCGACGCCGGGGCGCTGCCAGAAGTGCCTGCCCAACTTGCTGGACACCTCGAGGATCGCGAACTTGTACGCCCAGGTGGTGAACTTGCTGCGCCCGGCGAATGTCTCCAGTTTGCCGATGATGGCCATCAGCGCGTCATCGGCGGCCTGATGCGCCAGATCGTCCAGCTCCGGGCCGGTGATCGTCACCCCGGCCTGCCGCCGTCCCAGTTCGGTCAGGGCGGCCGCCAGGACCAGCCGGTGCAACCGGGCCAGCGCCGCGGCCCGGTTGGTGGCATGCGGTGCCAGGGAGGCCAGCCAGTCGGCCGACTCCGGATCCAGTTCGCCCTCGCGTGGCGGGACCGCGGGCTCGTCGTGCGCCCTCACGCCACGACTCTACCGGCCACGGTCCCGCCGAGCGGGTTACGAGCCGAAGGCGACGATCGGGCAGTCGACGATGAACCCCGATGCCGCGAACGCCGTTCCCGTTGGTGCGCCGTCGAAACCGGTCACCAGCCCGTGGTCGGCGAGGTTGGTCACCTGACCGAAGTCGGCCTGGCGGACGTTGCGCCCGGCCGCTACCGCGGCGGCCGTCCACTGGGTCAGGTGCACGTCCCACAACGGACTGTAGCGACCCTGGCCGGGGTTCCAGCGCAACACGTTGAGCGGATCCTGGCCGTCCAGGATCGCGGAGTTGAGACCCTGCCGCTCACCGTTGGCCACGCCGGTCTGCCCGTTGGTGAAAGCGGCGAGGCTGGCCCGCGCAGATCCGGTGCTGTCGTCGTTCACCGACGGTGCGGCGTTGAGCGTCGGTGCGTAGGTGACATTCTCCAGCGCCGCCGCGGTCAGGTCAGAGGCATCGGTGGAGACGTAGTGGACGCCCTTGCCACCCTGGAAACCGTGCGTTTCGCGGTAGGTGACGGTGTGGTGGGCGAGGTCGATGCTGACGACCTTGTTGGCCTGTCCAGTCGTGTTGGCGATCTGCGGGGCGTTCTCGACAGTGCCGTCCGGCAACTGGATGAGCGGGCTGTAACCGGGCTCGCCGATCGCGCTGGGCTGCGCGGCGGCGGGTGGGAAGCCCGCTGGGCCCGCGACGACCTGCCGCTGCTGGGCGGCGAAGTTCACCGTGGCGGGAAAGTCGACCGTGCCGTCGGCGTCGACCGTGACCCGCTGTACGGCCGCGGTGCCGGCGGCGTTGGCCAACTTCTGCGACCGGTTGACGCCCTGCGTGGCGGACGCCGAGCCGTCGTCGGTATCGGTGACGATGTAATAGACGACCTGACCGTGGCTGGTGCCCTGGTGCAGCGACAGCGTGACCGTGAAGTCCGCGTTCTCGTGGGCGCTGGCGATGAACGGTGCCGATCCGCCGTCCGCCGATGCCGGGCCGGCCGCCAGCGAGACCAGGGCGATGGGTAAGAGCAGCACCCCAGCGATGGCGCCGATGCGTGGGAGCGATGACATGGATGTCTCCTTCGTTCCGGAAACGCCGTCGTGACCGTTGCCGGCCGCGACGGCGGACGATGCCGTCTCACGTCATGAGCGCCCACGCCCGCGTGACTCTTACCGGCCGGGCGCCACCGGCCCGGCCGCCGTAAGACTCCGGTAATCGTCGGAAGACCTGGCTCACCTGTTGGGGTCGGGGCCGGGATCGCCGCCGGCGGACCGGACCGACAGACGGTCCAGGTACAAGGTCCAGCCCATCGTGTGGTGCTGGCGCTGCGCGTGGGAGAGGCCGTAGTGGCGCAGCACCACTCGGGTGCCGTCGGCGATGGGTTCGAGTGTGACGACGACCCTGGTGGAGCCGGGCGGCACCTCGGGGTCGTTGGTCCAGCCCCATGTGAACACCACCCGGCGCGGCGGGTCGATCTCGACGAACCGGCCGACAGCCTGGACGCCGTCCCGCATGCCCACCTGGTAGGCGCCGCCGGGCACCGGGTCGAGGACCACGGAGCCACCCATCCACTGGCTGTAGCGGGCGGGGTCGATGAAGTAGGGGAACACCGTGTCCGGCTCGGCCTTGATGTCCACGGTCACTTCGAGAATGTCGGGGTCGGTCACGCCGTGTCCTTGTCTCGCTGGTCGCGCTCGGCCACGTCCTTGAGCCGGCCCAGGCTCTGCCGCCAGTGTTCCTCGACGACAGCACGCAATGCGCCCAGCGCGGCCTGGTCGGCACGATAGATCCTGCTGTTGCCCTGGCGCCGCTCGACGATGAACCCCGCCGACTTCAGCACGGTCAGGTGCTGGCTGATCGCCGACCACGACACGTCGAACCGCGCGGCGATGTCGCCCGCGGACAACTCGCGGTCCCACACGAGTTCCAGGATGCGCAACCGGCGAGGAGCGGCGATCACCTGCAACGGCTCCATGGCGGCTCCCTCCCGGTTGACATCAGTGTAGCCGCGCCTTAATTTAGTCAGAACTAAAATAGTTGGAGGACCGATGCCCGGATCCATCACCCTCGCCGTTGACGTGGCGGCCGGCGAGCCCGAGGTGTTCGACATCCTGACGAGCACGTGCGGCCAGCGCGGCTTCTGGACGCCGGACTGCGACGTGTCCGCCCACCATGCCCGCTTCGGCTTCGCGCAGTCGCCGATCGACCTACTGGTCGACATCACCACCGAGCCCGGCAAACTGGTCCGGATGCGCGTGACGTCCGGCTTCCCGTTCTGGACCGGATCAACGTGGGAGTGGGAGCTGGGGGCCGCGTCGCGTGCCGAGTCCGGCACCGGCATCGTGTTCCGCCACCACGGTTTCGCCGAGGGCTACCCCGAGGCCGATCTGGGTCACACCGCCCAGACCTGGGCGATGATCCACGACCGGCTCGTCCAGTATGTCGCGACCGGGACGGCGGTGCCCTTCCTGTCATGACCGTCGACGTCCACCCGAGGGTGCTGGTGTCCCGCCCCCGCCGCGATGTCGCGGTCTTCATGTTCGACCCGGCCAACGACCTACGCTGGACCGGCGGCATCACGGCCAGCACACCGGGTCAGCCAGGCCCGCTGGTGACCGGAGCGACCGTGCACCGCACGGCCAGGTTCCTGGGTCGCACGTTCGGATACGGCTACGTCGTCGTCCGACACGAGCCGGACCGGATGGTGGAGCTGCGCGTCGACCGGCCGTTCCCGATGACCGTGCGTTACGAACTGGCCGACGTCGACGGCGGCACCGAGGTGGCCATCCACGCCACAGGCACCCCCGGCCGGTTCTTCGGCTGGGCGACCCCGCTGATGACCCGCCGGGTCCGAGCGAGCATCGCCGCCGACCTCAACCGGCTACGTGACTGCTTGGAGGACTCGGGCAGGGCCACAGAGCCCCATTAAGCGCCCGAACACGCAGGCGCTTCGTCGTCGCCCTTCGGCCACCCGAGGCCGTTGCATCGATTCGAATTCATCAGCACTCCCCGGTCAGGGCGCAGTTCTAGACAGTCCGCGCACGCGGAGCGGCAGCAGTCGCCGCTGGCGCTGCACTCGCTCGCGGCGACGCGCGAGCGCTGCGCGAGCTAGGCTCGACCTAGAACAGCTTCGTGCCCTGAGTCCCGAGAGCAGTAGCAGCGCATCCTCGACGAGATCATCGGTGTACCTGGCCACCCGGACGACGAAGCGCTGCGCCGCGCCGCCCATGCCACCCTCAAGGCGATGGCAGCCGAGCCCGGCATGGCGCAGGACGACCAAAATCGACTACCTTCTCGCGTCATACGTATACGAGCAAGCGCTGGTGGAGCTGACCTCGCAGCACAACAACGGTGAACTCAGCAAAGAAGCCGTCACCAAGCTCGACAATCGGCTGAAGCCCTACATCTTCAAGAAGGCCAAGCACCTGGTAGGACTTTGTCAGTTCGTCATGGTGGTCGCTGATGACATGTGGGGCACCGGCCTGTCCAGGTGGCCAGCAGCATCTGAAGCTGGGCGAGGATCTTGTGGAGAGTCAGGTCGCCCCACGCTTTGGGCTGGACGGACGCAGTTCGGTGAGAAACAGATGCGCAGCAGTGACCAGGGTGACGTGACGGTCCACGACCGGCCCACGAAGTGGGTCAGCCCCAGACCGGTCTTGAGTTCGCGGTAGTCAACCGGCCATCCGATCGGCCAGTCGACGCCGCACCGCGGTGTGGTCCCACGTGGAGGACGTGACGGACTGCGGCAACCGCTGGTGATCGACACCCAGACGCTCAGCCATCGGCACCATCGACCTGCGTCGTCCATCCAGCATCAGGCCCCGCGGATACAACCCGCCGTTGACACGCTGTTCGCGCCGCGTGACGGGCTTGAACACCTCGCCCGCGAAAGTCGTCCAGGCGGGCACGAACAGCATCCAACTCGTCCGGAGTCACACCAAGATCATCTCATACCTGATCTCGAACTAACAAAGTCCTACTAGGGGGGCCCGTCAGTCGGCCAGTCGCGGCTGCCAGATCGGTGCCGTGACCGACTGCATCGCCTTGTCCACGTCGTCGGCGGCAGGCATCGCGACATCGCGCCGGTTGTCGAACCTGTAGACCTGCGCGAAACCCCCTGCCCCGAAATGGTTTTCCAGCTGCCGCCAGCGCGACGCCAGCAGGCTGACCGCCACCGCCGTGCCCAGCGAGGACAATCCCGCGCAGACGAACACGGTGGCCTTTGCTGGTCCGTACCCGGTGATCTTCTGCAGGATGAAATGGTCCACGAGTACGCGTTCGGCGTTGATGCTCCGCCATTCCTGCGGATAGGCCTGCTGGCCACGGCGGCCTTTCTCGGCGACGATCTGCGGTTCGCCTTGCGCGCTCGTTGTGAAGCTGAACCACGCTTGGTCCTCCGGAATCCTCGTCATGAGGTAGGCCACGACGGCGTTGTAGGTCGGACCGCCGACGAGGATGTACACCCCCGGTTCCCTCAACGACTCCTGGATGCGTTCGACGACGGGTCCGTTCCCGGACAGGTCATACGGCTCGTACTCGACCTCAGTGACCGCCTTGCCGTCCTTGCCGTCGACGTACTGCGGGCTGAACACTATGTCGCAGTCGATCGGATCATGCACCGTCTCAAGTAGACCCAGCTGGTCTAGCAGTGCACGCAACGGTCGCGCGGCGGGGCGGGTGCGGATCGCGTCGCGGAGCAGTTGCGCCGACACGTACTCGCTCTGGTTCATCACCGGTCCGTAGAACCCGGTCTTCTTCTTGCTCAGGACGCCGAGCGCTCCCTGCGGCACGACGTAGATGCTGGACACCACGATCCGCACCGTGTTCGACGGATGCCCGCCGATCCCCAACAGTCTGCGCAACGGCCGGGATCGACGGCCGAGTTCGGCCCTGACGTACAGCAGGCCGATGGCGGTCAGCACAACGACGAACAGCAGGTTCGAACCGAACCCGAGAAGTAACTGGCCAAGGCCGGTCTGCCAGAACACGAATATGCCTCCCCGAGTTGCCGCTACGTCGTCGACCGGTCGCGCAGCAGCGCGACGGTGCGCCGCACGATCGGTGACGTGGTATAGGCCGTGGCTACCCGGCACAGCCACGTGACCTCCGACGACAGGTCGGTTCCGCCTGCCGGGCACGGTGGCGTCACGGCAGCTGCCAACTCGGGCGGCGTGCCCGCTGTCTTCGCCTCGATCGCGGCGGCCAGGGTCGCTGCCTCGCGGACAGCTTTGATGTCCGATTCGGACAGTCCGGCCGCTTGACCGAGCCGGGTGGCGACCGCGGCCATCGACGGTATCGCGCACCCGGCCAGTACCGTCGCGTCGGTCGCCAGGTACAGCGGGGTCGTGGTGGCCGTCTTCCACGTGTCGACGTTGATCCGCGCTTCCTGCAACGTGAGCGCGACCAGCGACACGCTCGCGTAGCACAGGCCGAGGACGCATCCGGCGGCCAGTGTGCGCAGACTCGCCCGCAGGTAACGCCGGGCCGCCACACCGCCGTACCGCACACACAGCCGGACGACGGCGAGCAGAGTGCTGATGAGATAACCAAAGCACGGATACAGGTACAGGTACGGCAGGGGCAGCCAGGACAGGTGGCCTGACGTGCTGTGGGTTTCGCCGCGTGCCGTGTACGGGTCGGGCCTGCCGAGCACGAAGATCACCGTCATGACGGCCAGCATCGTGACCAGCAGTCGGTCCAGCCACGCGACGATCGGCTGGATGCCGACGCTGACCGTCAGTCCGGCCAGCATCAGGCTCAGCGCGCGCTGCGCGAGATTGCCGGGGTCTCGGGAGAGCAGAAACAGCTTGTGGCCAAGCACTGCCGCGCACGCGCAGGTGACGAGCATGGTCGTGGCGATCACAGGCCGGACTCCAGCCTGCGCAGAATCCGCTCGGTCGGTGTGGCCGGTGGCGGTCCGGGATTCAGGTGTGCTCGTCGCAGGATCAGCGATGCGAGCAGTTCGGCCTCGGTCTCGTCCCCTGTCGAATAACCGGCCCTGCTCAGGGCGCTGCGTACCAGTTCCGGATCCAGCGTGGGGAACAGCCGGTCGAGATGCGCGTCCGCCGGCGGCAGCGGCGACGTGTGCTCGCACAGCAGATGGCCGATCTCGTGCAGCGCGATATGGGTCTGGTGCAGCGGTGTCGTGGTGCGTTCGAAGACGATGTAGTCCTGGCGCTCGCCCTTGATCCACATGCCGGAATGGCTGTCCGCGGCTATTTCGGTCGGCAGCAGCACGATCAGCCTGGCACGCCGCTCACTCAGCCGGGCGCAGAACGTCGTGAGGTCGAACGGATGCGGGACGTCCAGGTTGGCCAGACGGCTCTCGCACCTGGCGAGCAGTGCCGCCGGATGCACGGTGTTCGTCTCCTGGCGGATCAGGTGCCTACCGGTCCTCTCTGTGCCGCTTCGGTTGTGTCTGTTCGAGTTCGCTGACCCGTGTGATCACGTCGGCGATCGTCCGGAGGCTGGCCGGGGACAGTCCCGCCGCCCGCAGTGCGACGTCGCGGACGCCCGCGTCCCGCATCGCGGTCAGCAGTGCCAGTTCTGCCTCGACCTTGTCGGTCGTCTCGTCGTCGAAGAAATAGGCTGCCGGGACGCCGAAGAATCTGGCCAACGCGTTGATGTGCTTGAACGTCGGGTTGTCCCGCTGGCCGGTGCGCAAATACCAGATGTATGAGGCCGAAATGGTCTCGCCCTGGTCGGCCACGATGGCGGTGGCGACCTCCTCGTTGGTGTATTCCCGCTGGTCGGCCCTGCGGACCGTGCGGAAAAGGTGATCCAGCTTCGCACCGACGGTGCGCGGCCGGGACGGATCGGACGGTACCGCCATCGCCCACCTCCTGTCTTGACCGTAGTGGATGACCACCCGATTGGCTCCACGCCCGTTGACAGGGCCGGGGTTCGATGGCAGCGTCGGCGCCGCTCCACTGTGGTGAATGGAAACGCTTCGGGTTGGTTCGTCGGAGGACGGCGACCTCATGGCGCAGGACCAGCAACTCCACGTCCTTGGCCGCCGATGAACGGCCCAGCAACATCAGCCAGCCCGCAAGCCGGATGAAGATCAGATACAGCAACCGAAACGCACGATCATGCCTCACGATCAGCGCCCCCGATCACCGCAGCTCACGAACGTATCCGAGTTCTGGTACCCGACAGGCGGGCGGTGACGGGTCAGCCAGTCGAAGAACCAGCGTGTTCGCCCATCGCGTGGATGGCCACCTCGGTGGCTCCGCAGGCGTCAGCCACTCCTAGCGCACGGTCATCGGGAATGGCGTGGACCGTGCTGCCCCGCGGCCAGATTTCCGCTGCCCTGGGAGGTGCTGTCACGGTTGGGCCGGCGGATCAGCTGCGCTTCGCGCGCTTGCCGAGACCGGTCCACTCGAAGCCGGCCCGGCGCAACACGTCCGCATCGAGGAGATTCCGCAGGTCAACGACGATCGGGCGGCTCACGACGGTGGCGAGTTTCGCCCAATCCA
>DASXCQ010000069.1:0-2864 GCA_036491115.1 Pseudonocardiaceae bacterium | reverse complement strand
ACCGACGGGATCGGCGGCCCGCTGGTGGTGCTCGAGAAGCTGACCAAGACCTTCCCGGGCGGCGTGCAGGCGCTGGCCGGGGTGGACCTGACGGTGCACCGGGGCGAGACGCTCGGCCTGGTCGGCGAGTCCGGCAGCGGCAAGACCACGCTGGCCCGGACGCTGCTCGGGCTGACGTCGGCCGACCAGGGCTCGATCCTGACCCTGGACGGCAAGCAGCTCAGCCCGGACGCCCGCCGGCGGCCCCGGGACGTGCTGCGCTCGCTGCAGATCGTGTTCCAGAACCCGGACTCGGCGCTGAACCGGCGGCACACTGTGCGCAGCCTGATCAGCCGCCCGCTGAGCCGGCTGGCCGGGCTGTCCGGGGCGGGGCTGCGGGACCGGCTGGCCGAGCTGATCTCCTCGGTCCGGCTGGAGGAGCGCCACCTGGCGCTGCGGCCGGGCCAGCTGTCCGGCGGCCTGAAGCAGCGGGTGGCGATCGCACGCGCCTTCGGAGCCCGGCCGGACGTGGTGGTCTGCGACGAGCCGACCTCGGCGCTCGACGTGTCGGTGCAGGCCGCTATCCTCAACCTGCTGGCTGACCTGCAGCAGCAGGAGCACGCCACCTACCTGTTCATCTCGCACGACCTCGGCCTGGTCCGGTACCTGTCGGACCGGATCGTGGTGCTCTACCTCGGGCGGGTGATGGAGGTCGGGCCGGCCGAGGTGGTCTTCACAGGGCCGCACCACCCGTACACCGAGGCCCTGTTCTCCGCCGTGCCGTCCCTGGACGGCCAGCGTCCCGACCGGATCAAGCTCGAGGGCGAGATCCCGTCGGCCGCCAATCCGCCCAGTGGCTGCGTGTTCCACACCCGCTGTCCCCGCAAGCTGTCCACCGGGGTCTGCGAATCGACCGAACCCCCCCTGCTCGAGGGCGAGCCGGGTCACCTGATCCGCTGTCACATCCCGCTGACCGAACTTCGAACCATCCAGCTGAGTGAATCCGTCCCATCACAGGGGAGCTCCCATTGACACCGAACATCGACCACAAGCGCCTCGGGCGACTGCGCGAGGACCAGGGCGAGATCGCTAACCACGTCATCGACGAGTTCGCCGCCGGGCGGCTGTCGCGCCGTGACTTCATCCGCCGCGCCACCGTCGTCGGCATCTCGGTGCCGGCGCTCGGCTCGATCCTCGCGGCCTGCGGCAGCAGCTCGACGAGCTCGGCCACCTCGGGCTCGACGTCCACCGCCAAGGGGGCGGCGGGCGCGGTGATCAAGGCCGGCATCGTCACCCCGACCGCGGCCATCAACCCGGTCACCGTGGCCGACCAGGGCGGCCTGGACATGCTGGCGCAGACCGGCGAGTACCTGTGCCTGTCCAGCCAGACGCTGCAGCTGCAGCCGGTCCTGGCCACCAGCTGGACGCCGAACGGCAACGCCGACGTGTGGACGTTCAAGATCCGCCAGGGCGTCAAGTTCCACAACGGCCAGCCGCTGACCGCCGACGACGTCGTGTACACCTACCAGCTGCACACCAACCCCAAGGGCGGCGCGAACGCGCTGTCCGCCTTCGGCGGCGTGCTCATCCCGTCAGGCGTGAAGAAGGTCGACGAGTTCACCGTCGCGTTCCACCTCATCGCCCCGAACGGGAACTTCCCGTACCTGACGTCGTCCGACAACTACAACATGATCATCCTCCCCAAGGGCTACGACCCGGCCAAGTGGCAGAGCACCTTCCTCGGCACCGGGCCGTTCAAGTTCGGCTCGTACACGCCGAAGTCCGGGGCCACGTTCACCCGCAACGAGAGCTACTGGGGCACCAAGGCGCTGCCGTCGCAGACGGTGTTCACCTTCTACGACACCCAGAACCCGTCGATCCTGGCGCTGACCGGCGGGACGATCGACGTGGTCGGGCAGTTCGCCGTGTCCGGCGCGGAGGAGCTGCTGACCGGCAGCTACAACATCATCAAGCTCAAGTCCGCCGCCCACCGCGAGCTGTCGATGCGCTGCGACCAGGGGCCGTTCACCGACGCGCGGGTGCGGCAGGCGGTCGCGCTCACGCTGAACCGGCCGCAGATTGTCCAGGCGCTGTTCAAGGGCTACGCCGACGTGGGCAACGACAGCCCGTTCGCGCCGGTGTTCCCGTCCACCGACACCAGCATCCCGCAGCGGACGGCGAACGTCGCCAAGGCCAAGTCGCTGCTGGCCGCGGCCGGGCACACGGCCGGGTTCAGCACCCAGCTGGTCACCGAGCAGTTCGTCGAGATCCCCCAGTACGCCCAGATCGTGGCGCAGGCGGCCGAGCAGATCGGGGTGAAGGTCAACCTGAAGGTGGAGAGCTCGTCGGCGTACTACGGCAAGGCCACGTTCGGGAACTCCGATTGGCTGGACGCCACCATGAGCCTGGTCGACTACGGGCACCGCAGCGTGCCGAACGTGTTCCTGACGGCCCCGCTCGAGACGACCAACGCCGCGAAGGGCACCGGGCCGTGGAACGCGGCCCACTTCAAGAACGCCCAGTACGACAAGCTGGTGGGGCAGTACATCGCGGCTTCCGACGTGGGCTCGCAGAAGACCATCGCCGGGCAGATCGAGACACTGCTGCTGGCCCAGACGCCGATCATCTTCGGGTACTTCTACAATTACCTGACGGCGACGGCGAAAAACGTGACCGGCGTCTACCCGACCGCGATCGGGCACCTGTTCCTGTACAACGCGGCCAAGAGCTAGGGCCCGCCCCTTTCCGCGCCGTCCGGCGAGTGCGGCGGCGCGGAGAGGGAAGGCAGCCGGCATGGCAACCGAGAACCGGGCCTGGCCCGGCAAGGACCAGCACGGCAAGCTAGGGCCTGACGCGTACGCCCGGGCGCACGAGCACGGCCATCA
>DASXCQ010000068.1:0-104264 GCA_036491115.1 Pseudonocardiaceae bacterium | reverse complement strand
CATGATGTCGACCCGGCCGTGGCGCAGCCGGTCCACCTTGGCCTCGTCCACGTCGGCGCACACCACCCGGTGGCCCAGCGAGGCCAGGCACGCCCCGGTGGTCAACCCGACATATCCAGTGCCGATCACGACGATCCGGCGCGCGAACATAGCCCCACCTCATCCAACCTGTTGTTCGGCCGGGTCGGCCTCGGTATGCGGGACGCCGGTCCGCCGGGGCCCGAAGATCCCGTCGAACACGGACACGTACGCCCTCGCCTGGGGCCGCCAGTCTAGATCGCGCTCGGCACGCAGCCGCCCGGCGGCGCCCAGTTCGGCCCTTCGGTCCGGATCGTCCAGCAGCTCGACCAGGGCGTCGGCGAACCCGGCCTCGTCGCCCGGCTCGACATAGACGGCGCAGTCGCCGCCGGACACCACGGTCTCGGTCAGCCGGTACGCCACGACGGGCAGCGCGAAGGCCATGTACTCCATCGTCTTGTTCATGGTCGACACGTCGTTGAGCGGGCTGAGTGGATCGGGGGACAGCCCGACCGCGGCCGTGGACAGGTACTGGCTGATCTCCGGCGGGCCGACCCGCCCGGTGAACACCACGTGCTCGTCCAGGCCCAGTTCGGTGCACTGGCGGCGCAGGTCGGCCTGGCAGTCGCCGAAGCCGAGCAGCGCGAAGCGGACGTCGGTCCGGCCGTGGTGGCGGACCACCCGCTGCGCCACCCGCAGCACGCCGTCCACCCCGTCCTGCGGCCCCATGATGCCCAGGTAGGCCACCAGGTGCCGGTGCCCGTCACGAAGGTCGGGCACGGCCGCCGCCGGGCGCATCACCGACGTGTCCGGTCCGGACCGGACCACCGTGGTGTGCTCGACGGGCACCCCGCCGCGGCGCAGGGCGATCCGCCGGTACGACTCGTTCGTGGAGATCACCCGGTCCGCGGTGCGGAACGTGCGCCGCTCCAGCCAGTACAGCGCGGCCAGCTGGGCCCGCCCGGCCAGCCCGGTCGGCTCACCGAAGCGGGAGCGGTACACCTCCGGGTTCAGGTCGTGGTGGTCGAACACGAACCGGACGCCGAACAGCCGCCACGCCCATGCCAGCGACCAGTAGATGTCCGGCGGGTTGCAGGCCTGCATGACGTGGAAGCGGCGCCGCCGGAACACCGAGAGCGATGTCAGCGCGGTGCGCACCCAGCAGTAGGCGAACTCCCAGGCGTAGCCGACGAAACCGTCGGCCTGCCGGGGCGGCGCGTACTTGTGGATGTGCACGCCGTCCAGCACCTGGTAGCCGGGATCGCCCGGTCCCTTCGGGCAGATCACCGACACCTCGTAGCCGGCGGCGGTGAGCGCCCGGCACTCCAGCCAGACCCGCCGGTCCAGCGGCACCGGCAGGTTCTGCACGATGATCAGCACGTGCTTGTTCATGCTGCCCCCTCGCTGCGGGCGGTCGAATCGGACGACCAGGTGTCGGCGCGGCCCCGCAGCCCGCGCCAGCGGGCCAGCACCCGCTCGGCGGCCAGCACGCCGAGGAAACAGGCCGCGTCCGCCGGGCCGACCGTGCGCTGCCGGACCAGCGCCAGCAGCGCCTTCGGGCGCAGCGGCGGTTCGGTGGCCGGGCGGCCGAACTCGGCCAGCTGCCGATTGCCCAGCCGCACCCTGGCCCGCCTGCGGATCACCGCGGGCACGGTGTGCGCCAGCCGGACCGGCGCGGTGACGGTGTCCACCACCAACCGCTCCTCGGCGGCGAACGTGCGATGCACCCAGGCGTCGTCGGCGATCACGTCGGGCAGCGGGAACACCCTGGCGTGGCCTGCCTCGGTGAGCAGGTAGGCGCCGGTGCCGGACAGGCCCCGCCGGGCGCCGGTCAGCGCGTGCAGGGCCCGGTGGAAACCGCGGGCAGGCGGGGACAGGGGGGAGAGGTCGAACACCGGGGTCGGCGCGCACGCCGGAGCACCCGCGTCGGCCAGTGCTTCGACCATGGTCCGCACGGCCGTGCCGGTCAGCTCGCTGTCGGCGTCCAGGTAGAGGCGGGGGAAGGCCTGGCACTGGGCGTCGCCCAGCCGGATCGCGTTCGCCTTGCCGGCCACCGGGGTCTCCACGACGATGGCGCCCTCCCGCTTGGCGACGGCCGCCGTGTCGTCACCACACCCGTTGGCCACGACGATCACGTCCAACTCGCCGTCGGCTCCGTCCCGGAGGGCACGCAGGCAGCGGGTGATCACCGCGGCCTCGTTGTGGGCCGGGACCACGACGCTGGCGATGATCATGTGACCGCCCGGGCCGGGCTGGGCAGGGTCGCACCCGGCTGCCAGCCGCGCGCCCACTCGGCTCGGCGCCGCGCGACGGCCGTCCACCGGCCAGGCCGCTGCCGGACCCGCTCGGCGGCCGACCGCAGCGCGACACCGGTGCGCAGCGCCAGCAGGCCGTAGCCCCGCCACGGGCCCAGATGCTGACGGACCACTGTGGCCCGTCCGGTGAGGACCAACACGTCTCTGTCCACTGTGCTGCTCGACGACGCCCCCACGGCGTGCACGACCTCGGCGAGCGGCGTGATCGACGGGCGGCAGCCCAGCGCGGCTGCCCGCAGGCACAGGTCCTGGTCCTCGCCGTAGAGCAGGTAGGTCTGGTCGAAGCCGCCCAACCGGTCCCAGGTGGACCGTGCGGTCAGCAGGAAGCCACCGCTCACCACGTCGACGTGCCGCACGTCGTCGCGCCGCCAGTCGCCCAGCGACTCCGGTGCGAGCAGCCGGTTGTGGCGGGCCAGCGAGGACAGGCCGAGCGCGCCCGTGGTCAGGCTCCACGGGGTGATGCGGCCGAAGCAGCTGCGCGGATCGAGCCGGCCCTCGGGGTCGAGACAACGGCCGCCGACGATGCCGTCGTCCGGCCGGGACGCCAGATGGTCCACCAGGGCGTCGATCGCCGCCGGCCGCGGTCGGGCGTCCGGATTGAGCAGCAACACGTACTGGCCGCTCGCCCGCGCCACCGTGCGGTTCACGGCGTAGCCGAAACCGGTGTTGCGGCCGAGCCTGCGCACCGCTGCCGGGCCGAGGACGTCCTCGGCCACATCCGCCGCGCTGTCGGTGGAACCGTTGTCGGTGACCAGGATCTCGTGGGACGTGTGGGGTGCCGCTGGTCCGGTGATCGCGGCAAGCGTCTTCCGCAGTTCGTCCACCGCGTTGTAGGACACGATCACGATCGACAGCGTCACCGGCCACGCCGCCACCTGGCCGGCGCTGGAATTCATCTGCGTGCTCACCTGCTGTTGTGCGGACGGGCTTCGCGTGGGACAGATCGGGCGGGACGGCACGGGTGTTACACACCGTCGCTCCTGGCACGATGACGCACATGGCCGCTCCCGTGCTCCGCCGCGTCGTCCTGCCGCTCACCGCACCGGTGGGTTCGGTACGGTCGGTGCGCTGGGACGGCGTGGTGCTGACCTATGACGACGGGCCGCAGCCCGGCGGCACGGACCGGGTGCTCGCGGCGCTGGCCGAGTTCGGCAGCACGGCGACGTTCTTCCTCCTCGTCGGCCGCGCGCGCAGGCACCCGGCGCTGCTGCGCGAGATCGTCGACGCCGGGCACGAGATCGCGCTGCACGGCGTCGACCACGTCCGGCTGACCACGATGAGTCCGGCCGTGGTGCGGCGGCGGACCAGGGACGGTCGGCGGGAACTGGAGGACCTGGCCGGCCGGGCGGTCCGCTGGTTCCGGCCGCCCTACGGCGCGCAGCACGTGTCCACCTGGGCGGCGATCCGGTCCACCGGCCTGGAGTCGGTGGTGTGGAGCAACGACGTCGCCGACTGGCAGGACGACCCGGTCGACGCCATCGCGGCCCGCTGCACAGCGGTGGGCACCGGGTCGGTGTTGCTGATGCACGACGGCTACGCGGACGCCTCCGACGGTGTGGACGACGGTCCGGCGCCGGGTTTCGACCGGGGGGAGCTGAGCAGGCGGGTGCTGGGCTCGCTGCGCGAGCGTGGCCTGGGCACATCGTCCCTGCGGGACGCGTTGGCCGGCGGTTCGGCTGTGCGCGGGGCGTGGTTCCGGGGCTGACTCTCAGCCGATGGCCTTGGTCGCGGCGGTCAGCACGTCCTGGGCGGCCCGTTCCCAGGTGTAGTGCCGGCGGATCTCGTCGGCCTGTTTCGCCGTTGTGGCGAATATCTCGTCGTTCTCCAACACCGAGGCTATCGTCGCCGCGAGTTCCGCCGGTGTTTCCGTGTGCACCAGATCGCCGTTCACTCCGGGACGGACGATTTCCGGCATCGCATACGCGTTTCTCGCGATACACGGCAGGCCGTGCGAGAGCGCCTCCACCAGCGCGATGCCGAATCCCTCGAATCGCGACGGCATGACGAACAGGTCGTGCTCCGCGTACAGCGCGGGCAGGTCGGCCAGCGGCAACCGGCCCCGGAAGTCCACACCGTCCGGTGGTCCCTCCGGCGTCGGCCACTCCCGAGGACCGGCGACGGTCAAGGTGATTGCCGGGTCAACTTCCCGGCGCAGCAGCCCCAGTGCCGCGAGCACCTGGTCACCCGCCTTGGTGTGGAAGTCCTTGCCCACCAGCAGCAGCCGGCGCCTCGGGCCAGGGCGGACGGTGATCGTCCGCGCACCGTCCGAAGTGGCCGCCGACGCTCCAGGATGGACGACGTGCACCTTGTCCGCGGGCACGCCCTCGACCTCGACCAGGTGGCGGGCGAACCAGTGACTCATCGCCAGGATGCCCGCCGCCCGCTCGTAGACGGCGTGCTGGCGGTCCCGCAGGCGTTCCGCGTCCGCCTTGGCAAGACTGGGAAAGTGGACCAGTGGTCCAGCCACCAACTCGTCCAGCAGGACGCCGTAGCTCAGGTCCTGATAGATCAGAAAGGGTGTGCGCAGCGTGGTCAGGTCCTGGATCTGGATCACCACGTCCAGCGGTGATCTCCGTTCCGCGGCACGGAGTGTGCGCTGTGCGTAACCACGGGCCAGGACGCCGTGCTTCCACATGGACACCCAGTGTCCGTTGACCCGGCGGGCATGCAACGCCTTCAACGGCATGCGCACCGCCGTCGGATAGGTCAGCCCGATGTCCTCGACCTCGGCGACGTCACGCAGTGCACCGCGCAGATGCCACGGTGTGTACGACCATGTCGGCTCTGGAACGGGATCCCAGGCGCAGGCGAATCCGATGCGCACCGGCCGCACATTACCGGTGTCGCCGGACGGCGGCCGGTCACGTAACGTCTCGAGCGGTTGGCCGATGATGCCTACACAGGTGGTATGTCCGCCGCGCTCGACGCTGAGTGAACACTTCAGCGACCCCTACGGCGGCAGGTGCCGGGGCTGACCACCGAAATGCGGAGGCAAGATGGACTTCTGGAAGACGATGGGCGTCCTCCTTCGCCGTTGGTACGTCTCCGTTCCGGTGTTCGTGCTGTCGGTCGTTCTCGCGGGTGGCGTGTTCCTCGCCGTGCCGACGCAGTACGAGTCGACCGGCACCATCGTCCTCACGCCGCCGACCGACGGCGGCATCGTGGCCATCGACCCCAAGCAGGCCACCGGACCGGGCAACCCGTTGCTCGGCTTCGAGGGCAGCCTCACCATCACCACGCAGCTGCTGATCCAGAGCCTGAGCAGCCCCACCGTGCAGGACCAGATCGCGGCCACCGGTGGCGTCGACACCTACCAGGCCGGCGACGGCGGGACCGGCGGCCCGTTCGTGGTCATCATCGCCGACGCGCCCACCAAGGTCCTCGCCCAGCGGACCGTCGACCTGGCCCTGAAGTACGCGGCCAACGAGCTGAACGCCCGGCAGCGCAACCTCGACGCCCCACCCAGCACCTTCATCGGCACCCAGGTCGTCGTCGATCCGACGCCCGCCGAGACGAAGCTGGGCGGCAAGGTCCGCTTCGGCGGCGTGGCACTCGCCCTGGGGCTCGTGGTGAGCCTCGGCGCCGCGTTCGCGATCGAGAGCGTCATGGTGGGACGCCGCGGCAGGCGCAAGGCCGAACCGGTCCGTGACGACACGGTGGGCGAGCCACTGGCCGACGTGGACGACGACCTGGTGGAGGGCACGGCAGTCACCCAGAAGATGCGTCCCGCGCCCCGACCGCTGCCGCAGCCGGTGCGCACCACCGGCGGACCCCGGCCCGCGCCCCGGCCGCAGATCGGGCCGGCCGGCAACGGCAGGCCGCCCTACCCGCCCAGCCCCCTGCACAAGCCACACCCGGCCAAGCCCAGGGTGCACCCGGCGCCGGTCCCGAACACCAACAACGGGTCCCCGGTCAACAAGAACGGCGCCAGCAAGAACGGATCAGGCACCACCCATGACTGGCCGCGGTCCGAGTTCGGTTCACCTGACACCTCCACCGGCTGACCGCCCATGACCACGCTCGACACGGGGGCGGCGGGCACGGACCGATCGGTCGCCGACCGGCCGTCCGTCGACGACACCCGCCCGGTCGAGCCGGTCCGCCGTCGACAGACCGCGGACGGCACCACGCTGTTGTGCTGCTACTGCGCGATCCTGTTCATCCTGCCGTCACACCTGGTGATCGCGGCGATCCCGCTCGCACTCGCGCCCAGCATGCTGGTCGGGATGGGACTGGGCCTGCTCTGGTTCTGTGCGCAGATGGTGAACACCGTGGGCATGGCCAAGGGCCGCAGCCTGGTGCGCACCTCGCTGTTCCTGTTCGGCCTGTCCCAACTGGCGACCTACGGGTACGCCACGTTCGGCTACCTGCCATCGGACGAGCTCAACGCCACCGACCGCAGCGTCGTCACGATCATGGGCGCGATGGTCGTGGGCATCATGGCGGTCGACTCGCTGCGCGGACTGTCCAGGATCGACAAGCTGCTCCGGATCGTCGTCTACGGCTGCACGTTCGTCGCCGCCATCGGACTGATCCAGTTCTACTTCGGCATCGACCCGACCCACTACATGGTGCTGCCCGGCCTGCGCGAGGTCGGGAACATCAACACACTCCTGGAACGGTCGATCTTCCGGCGGCCGTCCGGCACCGCGGGCCATCCGATCGAGTTCGGTGTGGTGTGCGCGATCGCGGTGCCGCTGTGCGCCCACTACGCGTTCCGTGCCACCACCCACCGCAGGCGGTCCTGGCCGTGGTGGGTGGCGCTGGCCATGCTCGCCATGGGCGCGATGGTGTCGCTGTCCCGGTCGGCCATCCTCGGCCTGCTCGCCGCCGGCCTGGTGCTGCTGCCGACCTGGCCGGCCAGGCGCCAGTTGCAGACGCTGGTCGCCGCGGTGCTGTTCACCGGGCTCATGCGACTGTTCGTGCCGGGCCTGATCGGCACCCTGATCAGCCTGTTCAGCCACCTGTCCGGCGATCCCAGCATCCAGCACCGGACCGAGTCCTATGCCAGGGCAAGTCTGCAGATCGCCGAACATCCGTGGCTGGGCAAGGGATTCGGCACCTACCTGCCGGACAAGTACGGCCCACTGGACAACCAGTATCTGGGCACACTCGTGGAGACCGGTTTCGTCGGCCTGGCCGCGTTGATCTTCGTTCTCCTCGCCGGCGCGTACGCCGCGATCCAGGTGCGCCGCGCCGCACGCGATCCGCTACTGCGTGATCTCGCCCAGACACTGCTCGCGTGCCTCGCCGTGATCATGGTGGCGGACGCGACCTACGACGCCTTCGGATTCATCATGGCGACCGGAATGTGTTTCCTTCTGGTCGGCGTCGCCGGAGCTCTGTGGCGTACTATCCGGGACAATCCAAGCCAGTTCATACCTGTCGTCGGACGGGTGAGCACACGGCGGCGGGTACGGCCCGGAGCGGGGACGGGCGCCCGGCTGAGGGGTACGACATGACGGCAGCCCTACCGTTGACATCGAGCACGGCGCTGTCCAAACCGAAACGGTTCGGCGCCTGGATCGCCACGCACGCCGCCGGCGTCGCGGTCTGCGCCGTGGTGCTCAATCTGTTGCTGGCCGGCGGTTATGCCATCCGACTGGGCCGGGCGGTGCGTTTCCATGACGAACAGGTCTATCTGGACATCGTCAATTCCTTGGGCTACGACCACGGATACAGCGTCGACGGCGTGGTTCCGACGGCGTACCGGCCGCCGGGCTATCTGTTCCTGCTGCTGCCCTTCCATCTCGCGTCCGGTGGCAGCATCGTCGCGCTGCGCATGGTCGGCGTGCTCGCGCTGGCCGGGACGGTGTGGTTCGTCTACCTGTTGGGCAGGCGGGCGCACACGCCGGCCACCGGTGCGATCGCCGCTGTGGTCGTCGCCTGCTACCCGCTGCTGATCTTCACCGCCACCACGCTGTACCCGCAGGTGCCGGCGCTGTTCCTGCTGCTGGTCACGGTCGAGATGTCCGCGCGGGCACTGCCGGAGAACGGCAGGGCCAGGCTGGGCTACGCGCTGTTCGCCGGTCTGGTGGCCGGTATGTTGATCATCACCGTGCCCACGTTCGGTGTGACCGCCGTCGGGCTGGTCGCCTGGCTGGCGTGGCGGCGCAGGGCGAGCGGCCGCAAGATCTCGGGGGGGACCGTGGTCGCGCTGATCCTCGCCATGGCCGTACTGCCCGGAGTGTGGTGCGTGCGCAACGCGATCGTGATGCACGCCTTTGTTCCAGTGTCGACGAACGACGGATTCAACCTGTTGCTCGGCAACAGCCCGGACACCAGGGCGGACAGCGGCACCGACGTGAACATCGACAGATACACCACGTTCGCGTCGGCCCACCGGTACGACGAGGTCCAGGCCGACCACTACTTCGCCGGTCAGGCGATGAGCTGGATCGGCCAGCACCCGGGCAGCGCCGCGGAACTGTACGTGGAGAAGGTGGTGAACAACTTCTCCTACTCCGACGACCTCGCCACCGCCAGCCAGGGCAGCCTGCCGCAGGACGTGGTGTCCGCGGTCAGCTACTACCCGATCCTGCTGCTCGCGCTGGTGCGGCTGGCGCTGTACCGGCGATGGCGGCTCACACCGACCGAGAAGCTGATCGCCTGGACGATCGTGGTCAACGTGTTGCTGCTGGCCGTGTTCTTCACCCGGATCCGGTTCCGCGTGCCGCTGGACGCGCTGACCGTCGTGCTCGCCGCCAGCACCATCACCCACCTGCTCACCGGCCGCGACGCCGAGCAGAAGGCCGTCGCGTGACCGCGGTCGACTCGGACGCCGCCGAGGAGCCCGCCGGCACGACGCCGCCGAAACACGGCAAGGTCAGCAAGGCACTCGGGCTCAGCTTCCTGAACACCGCGATCGGCAGGGCGGGCACGGTGCTGACCGGCATCCTGCTGGCCCACCTGCTGGCACCGGAGGACTTCGGTGCCTTCGCGGTCGCGCTGGTCGCGCTGAACGCGGTGCTGTCGATCAACGAGCTGGGCGTCAGCCTGGCACTGGTCCGGTGGGCGGGCGACCCGAGGCGGATCGCGCCCACCGTCACCACGATCTCGATGATCAGCAGTTTCGTGCTGTTCGCGCTGTGCTGGTTCGGCGCGCCGGAATTCGCCGAGCAGCTCGGCTCACCGGGTGCCACCGGGGTGGTGCGACTGCTGTGCAGTTCGGTGCTCATCGACGGCGCGACGGCGGCCGCGGCCCAGTTCGTGAACCGGGAGTTCCGCCAGGGCGCCAGGATGGCCGTCGACTTCTCCAACCTGGCACTGTCCACCGGCATCACGGTGGCGTTGGCGGTGATCGGGCTCGGGCCGTGGAGCCTGGCGGTCGGCAGGCTGGTCGGCAACGGGCTGTCCGCCGTACTGCTGTTCCGGCTGGTGTCACTGTGGCCCCGGCCGGGTTTCGACCGCACCCAGGCGCGCGAGCTGATCCGGTTCGGCCTGCCGCTGGCCGGCGCCAGCCTGCTGGTGTTCGCCATGCTCAACGTCGACTACGTGGTGACAGGGCACCTGCTCGGCGCGGTCGCGCTAGGCCTGTACCTGCAGGCGTTCAACCTGGCCAGTTGGCCGGTGAACATGTTCTCCACGGTGGTACGGCGGGTGTCGCTGGCCGCGTTCAGTCGCGTCCAGGACGATCCACGGCGCCGGGAGGAGGTGCTGGCCAGGCTGGCCGGCATGCTCATGGCGGCGACCCTGCCGGTGTGCGCCCTGCTGGGCCTGCTCGCCCTGCCCATCGTGACCACGCTGTACGGGCAGAAGTGGGAAGGGTCGACCGGCGCACTGGAGTTCCTGGTGGTACTCGGCGCGGTGCGGGTGGCGGGGGAGTTGGGCTACGACTACCTCGTGGCGCTGGGCTGGGCCCGGCGGACGATGTGGCTGCAGGCCGGGTGGTTCGCCGCGCTGGTGGTGTTCCTGCCGATCGGCGCCAAACTGGACGGCATCCGGGGTGTCGGCGCGGCCCACGCGGCCGTCGCGGTGTTGTTGGTGTTGCCGGCCTTCGTGCTGGCCGTCCGTGCCACCGGGATCCCGGTCCGCCGGCTGGCCGTGGCCGTGGTCCGGCCGGTGCTCGGCTGTGCGGTCCTCGTGATCGTGGTGCTGTTGGTGCGGCTCGTGACGCCACCCAACTTCGAGCGCCTGCTCATCGGCGGCGCGCTCGGTCTCGCGGTCTACCTCCCGTTCGTGTGGCCGATGCGGCGGTTGTTCCGCGAACTAGGCTGACAGTGCGCCGGCCGCGCGCAGCCCTGCCGCGCCCGGTTCGAAGCGGCGTTCGCAGGCGGCACAGCGCAGTCCGGCGGTCAGGCGTTCACCGCAGACGCACACCCAGCCCTTCTGCCGCGCCGGATTGCCGGCCACGAAGGCGTGCGCCGGCACGCCGGAGGCGATCACCGAACCGGCGGCCGCGAACGCGTACTCGCCGATCACGTGCCCGCACACCACCACGACACCGGCACCCAGGCTGGCACCCCGGCGCACCACGGTGGACAACAACTCGTCCGCACCCCGTCCGCGCGCGGCACGCGGCCGCAGATCGTTGGTGAACAACACGTTCGGGCCGAGGAACACCTCGTCCTCGCACGTCACGCCGGCGAACACCAGCGTCCCGTTCTTCACCGTCACCCGGTCACCCAGCACGGCACCGGTCTCCACGAACGCGCCGTCGCAGATGTTGCAGTCGCGACCGACGATCGCGCCCGGGAGCACGTGCGCGAACGCCCACACCCTGGTGCCCGCACCGACGTCGTCGCTCTCGCAGAGCCCGGCGGGGTGCACGAACACGTCGTTCATCTCAGCGCCCCGGCGAGCACCTCGACCACCCGCTCCTGCTGCGCGGCCGTGATCTCCGGGAAGATCGGCAGGGACAGCTGGTGCCGCGCGCGCTGTTCGGCGTTCGGGTACGAGCCGGCCGGCAGGCCGAGATGGGCGAACGTGCCGGTCAGGTGGACCGGGGTGGGGTAGTGGATGCCGGCGCCGATGCCCGCGTCGTGCAGCACGGACAGCACCCGGTCGCGCTCCGGCACCAGCACCGGATACAGGTGCCACACCGGGTCGTTGCCCTCGGCCACCACCGGCCGCCGCACGTCCGGCAGACCGGACAGCAGGTCGTGGTATCGCTCGGCCGCCTTGCGCCGATCGTCGTTCCACCCGTCCAGCCTGCGCAGCTTCGCCGACAGCACCACCGCCTGCAGCGTGTCCAGCCTGCTGTTGAAGCCCAGCACCACGTGCTCGTAGCGGCGCGGCGAACCGTGGTCGCGCAGCAGCCGCACCGCATCGGCCAGGTCGTCGTCGTCGGTCATGACGGCGCCCGCGTCACCGTAGGCGCCCAGGTTCTTGCCGGGGAAGAAGCTGGTCGCGGCGATGTCGCCGAGCGAGCCGGTCGGCACGCCGTGCCGCAGCGCGCCCTGCGACTGCGCCGCGTCCTCCACGATCAGCGCGTCACCCGCCACCGGCCGGAGCCGCTCGACCGCGGCCGCCTGGCCGTACAGGTGCACCGGCAGCACCGCCCGGGTCCGCGACCCCACCGCGGCACCCACCGCGGCCGGGTCGATCAGGCCGGTGTCCGGTTCGCAGTCCACCAGCACCGGTGCCGCACCCGCCCGGACCACGGCCTCCGCCGTGGCGACGAACGTGTTGGCCGGCAACACACACTCGTCACCGGCGCCGATCCCGGCCGCGCGCAGCGCCAGCTCGATCGCGTCGGTGCCACTGGCCACGCCGACGCAGTGCCGGACCCCGAGGTACTCGGCGTACTCGCGTTCGAACGCGGCCACGGCGGGCCCGTTGACGAACGCGGTCCGCTCCAGCACCTGCGCCCAGCCCGCCGCCACCTCGTCGGCCACCTGCCGATGCTGGGCGGCCAGGTCGACCAGGGGAATGTTCGTCATGTCCGCACCTCGGTGGGTCGGGCCGCGCGCACGGCCTGGGCGTTGGCGTCGTCCACGGCGACGGTGCCCCGCCACCTGCTGATCTTGCGATGCACCTTGTAGTTCAGGATTCCGGCGGCCGAGCGGGTCGCCGGACCGAGCAGTGGCCGTCTCGGCCCCACGCCGGCGATCACCTGCCGGTACTCCTCCTCCTGCGTCTCGGCCGCGATGCGCAGGCTGAATCTGGTCAGCACCAACTCCCTGCCGTACCCGCCGAGTTCGGCCCGCAGCAGCGGGTCGTCCAGCACCACCGACAGCTGCCGGCGCAGCCCGGTGACACCCTCGCCGAGCGAACCGGGCCCGAGGCCGTACCAGCCGTCGGCCAGGAACGTCGGCGCGGTCCGCTCGGTCAGCAGTTCGCTGAACCCGCGCTCGCCGACCACCACCAGCGGCTTGGCGAACGCCAGCGCCCGCAACGCGGAACCGCCCATGCCCAGTACGACGTCGGCCGCGTCGTACGCCGGCCGGGGGTCGGCCAGCGCACCGGCGAGCACCACCAGCCGCCTGCCGGCCCGCCGGTTGGCCGCGTCGGCCCGCGCGGCCAGCTCGTCCCGCACCGGGCCGTCGCCCACGATCACCAACTGAGCGGGCGAACCGCTCACGGCGAGCTCCTCGATCGCGCCGCACGCGGCCAGCAGGCTCTCCCGCTTCAGCGCCGGCACCAGCCGGCACACCATGACGGCCAGCGGCAGCGCGGGATCGGCCGCGTACGCGGCTCGGAACCGGGCCACCGCGTCCGGGCCGCACGCTCCCGGCCGGTCGTGGTCGGTGTCCACCGGCGGCTCCATCAGGTTCACCCTCGGGTAGCCGGCGGCACGCGCGGTGTGCTGCAACTGCTCGGTACCCACCAGCAGCGGCACCGGCCGGGGGAAGAACGGCACCACCGACGACGACAGCACGGTCGCCAGCACCGGCGTGCCCAGCCGCAGTCGGGGGCCGTAGAACGCCTCGACGGCGGGTGGCCACTCGTAGCCGTGCACCACGTCGACGCCCCGCTCGGTCACCAGCCGGGTCAGCTGCGCCGCCACGCCCGGTGACGGCCGCCGCCGCCGCTCCGGGATCGGCACGATCTCCAGGCCCAGCTCACGCACCGTGTCCACCAGCGGTCCCGGCTCGGCGACCACGATCACCTCGTGGCCCCGGTCGCGCACGGCACCGGCCAGCTGGACGGCGTTGAGCTGGGAACCGCCGATGCCCATCGAGTGGGGATAGACGATGATCCGCATCGGTTACCTGAGTTTCCTGGCCGGCACACCGGCCCACGTCTGTCCATCCGGGACGTCCGCCAGGACGACGGACCCCATGCCGATGACGGCGTCGTCGCCGATCACCACGTTCTCGCGGATCATCGCGCCCTGACCGACGTAGGCGCCCCTGCCGATCCGGACGCCACCGGCCAGCGTGGCGCGGCCGGCCAGCGTGACGCCGTCGCGCACCTCGTCGTCGTGGGTGAGCAGCACGTGCGGCATCGCCATCAGGAACCGGCCGATCGTGATCGGTGCGGTGACCACGACACCGGCCAGCACGATGGCACCCTCGCCGAGCACGGTGCCCGCCGCGATCGACGCGCCGGGGTGGACGACCGTGGCCCAGCGGTCGGCCGGCAGGCCCAGCCGTTCGACCAGCCGCAACCGGCCGGCGGGCCGGTGCGGTGACGCGACACACGGCCCGACGGCGGCGTCCGGGTGGTCGTGCACCAGGTCGGTGGGGCCCAGCACGGGCAGGCCGTCCACCTCGCCGCCGTGCCGGGCGGGATCGTCGTCCAGCACGCCGATCGGCCGCCAGGTGTCCGGCAGCGTGCGGGCGGCGGCCAGTGTCTCCCTGGCCAGCCCGCCGGCGCCGAGCAGCAGCAGTGGGCGGGCCGTCATACGGTGGCCGACGTCGGCACGGCACCGATCGCGGCGACCAGCGTCTGCACGACGAGATCCTGTTGCCACGGAGCCAGTTCGTGGTGCAGCGGCAGGATCACCGTGCGCCGGGTGAGCCGCTCGGTGACCGGCAGCGGCACGTGCGCCGCGTCCGCGTAGGCCGGTTCCAGGTGCGCGGCCATGATGCCCCGCCGCGCCGACACGCCCGATGCGGCCAGCGCGGCCAGCACATCGCTCTGACCGACCTGATCGGGCAGCTCCACCCAGAACGCCTGGTAGTTCGTGGTGCCGTGGGCGGGGTCGTGCACCGCCCGGACACCGCGTACGCCGGCCAGCAGTTCGTGGTAGCGCGCGGCCAGTTCCCGCCGCCGCGCCACCATGCCCGGCAACCGTCCCAGCTGGACGATGCCGACGGCGGCCTGCAGGTCGGTCATCCGGTAGTTGAAACCGGTCTCCAGGTACTGCTCGACCACCGGCTTGCCGGCCGCGTGCCGGTCCGCGGCGGACACACTCATGCCGTGCTCGCGCAACCGGCGCAGCCGGGCCGCCAACCGGGGGTCGTCCGTGGTGACCATGCCGCCCTCGCCGGTGGTGAGCAGCTTGCGCGGGTGGAACGACCAGGCGGCCAGCGGCGCGCCCGCGCCGACGTGACCGTCGCGGTAGGTCGACCCCGCGGCGCACGCCGCGTCCTCCAGCACCGGGATGTCACCGCAGAGGGTCCGCAGCGCGGCGACGTCGGCGGGTACGCCGCCCTGGTGCACCGCCATGACCACCTTGGTCCGCGCGCTGAGCACCGGGCCCACGGTGTCCGCGGTGATGTTCCCGGTCGCCGGGTCGACGTCGGCGAACACCGGCGTCGCACCGCAGTAGCGCACCGCGTTGGCCGACGCGATGAACGAGAACGACGGCACGACCACCTCGTCGCCCGGCCCCACACCCAGCACGTACAGCGCCAGGTGCAGTGCCGTGGTGCACGACGAGACCGCGACGCCCTCGGCGGCGCCGACGTGTTCGGCGAACCGGCGCTCGAACTCGGCGACCCTGGGGCCCTGCGCGACCCACCCGCTGGCGATCACCTCGGCGAGCGCGGCCGCCTCGGCGTCGCCCAGCAGGGGCCGCATGACCGGGATCATCCCACTCTCCTCGGGGTTTCGGCGGGACCGGCGCTCCGGCTCGTCACCGGGTGCATCGGTGTCGCGGCCCGGTTCGTTGCAGTGGCCAGGCCCAGCAGGCTGGCCAGCCGGGTGGCGCGGGACGCCCAGGAATGACGCACCGTCACCACGTTGCGCCGCCGCCGCAGCACGTCCGCCGTCCTGGGCAGGTCGGCGGCGGTCAGCACGGCACGGGCGAACGCGGCAGGTCCGCCGACGACCGTGACGTCCTGGCTCTCCACCGCCAGCGCCCTGGTGGCCGGCAGGTCCGAGCCGACCACCGGCAGCCCGGCGGCCAGATATTCCAGTGTCTTCAACGGGAACGACGCCCGGTTGAACTCGGTGTCGGTGTACGGGGTGAGGCCGACGTCCATTCTGGCCAGCCAGCTGGGCAGTTCGTCGAACGGCACGGCCCCGGCGTGGTGCACGTTCGGCCGGGCCACCAGGTCCGCCCACGTGTCGGGCAGCCAACCCGGATCGTGCGGGCCCACCAGCAGCAGGCCGAGTCCGGTGTCCGCGACGGCGGCCAGCAGGCCGGCGTCCAACCTGTTGTTGAGCTGGCCCACCACCCCGGCCACCGGCGTCGGGAAACCGGAGGGCAGCGGCGCCGGCGCCACCGTGTCCACCCGCAGGTACGGCTCCGGGTCACACCCGTTGGGCAGCAACACCGGCGTGGCACCCAGCGCCCGCCACCTGTCCGCCAGCAGCGGCGTGATGGCCAGCACCAGGTCGGCCGTGGTCACCGCCCGCCGCTCGTCCCTGCGCAACCGAGCCACCGGCTGGCCCATCAGCTCCGCGCCGGCCACCCAGTCGTCCGCGCCGCGCAACACCGTGGCCGTGCCCGCCGGCCAGCCGCGCAGCACGTCGTCCAGTGAACAGGAGATCACCGCGAACGGCACCCGGCCCAGCGTGGCCAGCGCACCACGCACCTGGCGCCGGACCAGCGGCCACGTCGTCGACCGCACCACCGGCCGGCTCAGTCCGGGCAACACCACCGGCGTCAACCGGTACACGCCCTGCTCCGGTTCGGACAGCGTGGGCCGCCACACCGGACCCGCGTCGCCGAACCGCCGGTAGCGCTTCGGTGTCGCGGGGGAGACCGGCGGATCGACCCACAGCACGTCGGTGTACCGGCGCAACGCCTCGGTCAGCGCGCGCTCCGACTTGCGCACGCCGTCCCAGTTGGTTCCCGACATCAGCACCGTCAGCGGACGCCGCTGGGCCCCTCCCGTCATGACCGTTCTCCCCCCTTCGCGCGGCGGCCGGGCAACCAGTTGGCTACCCGGCCGCGTCGCACCCGCGCGCTCGTCAACTGTTGTTGAAGACCACGTCCACCCAGTAGTTGGAGCCACCGAAGTTGGTCTTCGGGAATCCGCTGCCGGCCGTGAACACACCGTTCGCCTTGCCGGCCACGTTCAGCCCGGCCACCAGGTTGGGGTTGTTCACCGCCGTCTTGTTGAAGTAGCCGTTGTCACCGGAGTAGAAGCCGACCGTCGTCGTGTACGAGGCGACATAGGCCGTGCCCGCGGTGACCGCGACCGGGGTGCTGAACGTCATCGTCTGCCACCCGCTGGCCGACTCGCCGGTGAACGTGCCGGTGGCCAGCAGGGTGCCGGTCGCCGTGTAGAGGTTCGCCGTGTGGGTGCCGGTGTTCTGCGCCGCCTTGTAGAACTTGACGCCGTTGATCGTGCCGTTCACCGACGGGGTGAACCGGACGCCGAGTTCGTAGGGATGCGGGTCGTTCGTGGCGACCACCGTCGGCACGCTGGCCGCGCTGAACAGCGAGCACGGACACGTCGTCGTCGACGTCGTGGTGAACGACCACGTGGTTGCCGTACTCATCAGGTTCCCGTTCACGTCGGCCACCTGCACGCTCGCGGTGTACGTCGTGTTCGGTGCCAGCGCGGCGGACGGGTTGAACACCAGCGTCTGCTGGTCCGCCGACAGAGTGGTGGTGCCGGTCAGCTTGGCGCCGCCCGGGTCGGACAGGGTGAACGTCGCCGTGCTCAGGTCGACGGCCTCGTTCAGCGTGGCGGCCACCGAGCTGGACACGCCGGTCCCGGTCGTCCCGGACGTCGGGCTGGTGCTGGTCACCGTCGGCGGTGTCGAGTCACCGTTGGCGCCCGGCTGCCACAGCACGTCCACCCAGTAGTTGTTGGCGTTGAACGTGTTGGACGGGAACATGCTCGCGGCGCCGTAGCCGTAGACGCCGTTGCCGCCGTCCGTTCCGTCCGCGATCGCGTGCAACTGGTTGAACGTCGCGGTGTTGTGGCCGAAGTAGCCCGGCGTCGCCGAGTAGTGCCCGTTCGGCGCGAAGTACGCCACGACGTAGGTCGTGTTCGAGTTCACGTTGACCGGGCCGGCGAAGGTGAGCGTCTGCCACCCGCTGGCCGTCTCACCGGTGAACGTGCCGGACGCCAGCAGCGTGCCGGTCGACGTGTACAGCGACCCGACGTGCGTGCCGGTGTTGTTCGGTCCCTTGTAGAACCGGACACCGGTCACCTGGCCCTTGGCGTCGAACCGCACCTTGGTGCCGACCGTCACCGAGGCCGCGTCACCCGAGTCGACCACGGCAGGCGTGGTGAAGTCGTCCCAGATCGTGCACGGGCACGAACTGGGGCGCGGCTTGCCCGTGGTGAACGAGTAGGTGAACGCCGTCGGCATCACGTTGCCCGAGTCGTCCGTCGCCTTCACCGACACCGTGTACGCGGTGGTCGCGGCGAGCGCGGCGGTCGGCGTGAACGTCACCGTGGTGCGGTCGGCGGACAGCGCCGTCGTGCCCGCCACCGGACCGGCCGCACTGGTCACCGAGAACTGCAGCGAGGACTGCACGACCGGCTCGTCGAACGTCACGTTGATCGGCGGTGTCAGCGACACGCTGCCGGTGCCGTTCGCCGGGTTGTTCGCCAGCACGTTCGGCGGCTGGATGTTCGGCGCGGCCACCGTGTTGAAGGTCGCGTCCACCCAGTAGTTGGTGTTCTGGAAGCTGTCCTTCGGGAACGCCGTCGCGGTGCCCAGGGCGAACACGCCATTCGCGCTGGTCGTCGTGCCCTGCAGGCCGGTCATCGGCTGCAGGATCGTGGGCGCGTTGGTGAACCAGTTGTTGGTCGCCGCGTAGTGCCCGGCCGGCGCGTGGTAGGACACGACGTACGTGGTGTTCGCCTGGACCGGCACCGACCGGGCGAACGTCATGTTCTGCCAGCCGGTCGCGGTCTCGTTGGTGAACACGCCGGACGCCAGCTTGGTACCGGTCGCCGACCACAGCGTGCCGGTGTGCGTGCCGGTGTTGCCCGCGCCCTTGTAGAAGCGGATGCCGGTGACGAAGCCGGCCTGGCTGGACTGGAACTTCATGCCCACCTCGATGTTCGAGGTGTCGGTCGCGGCCGGGACGGCCGGGGCCGACGAGTCGGCGAACACGCCGCACGGGCAGGTCCTCGGGCCGACGGTGAGCGTCGCGGCGACCGGCGTCGACAGGTTCGCCGAGTCGTCCACGGCGCGCACCTCGACGGTCACCGGGCCGACCCCGCCGGGCACGAAGCTGTAGCTCCAGGTGTTGGCGCCGGCGTTCCAGTTGGCGTAGTGCCACGTGGTGCCGCCGTCGCTGGACGCCTCGACGTTGGCCACCTGGCCGCCGCCCGCGTCGGTCACCGTGCCGGAGAACGAGTAGTTCTGGCCGACCGTGGGCGCCGGGGCGTTGGTGATGGTCACCGCGGGCGCCGTGGTGTCGGTGCTGGCGGTGGCCGCGGTCAGGCCGGCCATCAGGGTCGCCGGCTGGGCGCCCATGTCGGCCAGCAGGTTGACCGTGGCCTGCTGCATCCGCACGTCGTGGGTCGGCGTGTCGGTCTGGAAGGCGTGGTCGTCGGCCAGGCCCCAGGCCCACTGCACGTCACCGGCGGAGAAGACCAGCGAGTGGCTGACCGCGTCGCGGTACATCGTCAGGTTGTGGGTCAGCGTGCCGGGACCGTAGCTGTCACCGTAGTTGTTCAGCACGTAGTTGCCGTCCGCGGCCACCGTCGTGCTGGACAGCTTCGCCACGCCGGCCGGCTGGAAACCGTTGTCCTGCACGGTGTCCCACTCGTAGCCGAGGGTGCCGGGCTGGAACGTGTAGGTCGTGCCGGCGGCCATCGTGGTCAGCGGGGTGTTCCGCCACAGGCGCATCTTGCCGTACGCGGCCGGCACCTGGAGCGAGTCGGAGCGGTAGCCGTTCATCTGGAACATCTGTCCCACCATGGCGTTCTCCGGCCGCCCGCCGTCCGCCGGTGGGCTGAACCTCGGATCCCGCCAGGAGCCCGTCCACAGCGCCGACGGGTCGATCTTCTTGCTGGCCTGGGTCTCCTTGTAGCAGATGACCGTGCGCCACGCGGTGGCCGATGGGTCGATGCTGGCGTCGAACCTGGTCTTCCAGAAGGTGTCGTTGCCGGTCATGAACGCCGCGTTCACCCCGGCGTCCATGGCCGCCTGGACGTTGGCCCGCTGCTCGTTGGACCAGTACTCGTCATGCCCGACGGACATGAAGACCTTGTGGTTCTTGATCAGGGCGCCGTTGCGGGCCGAGTCGACGTCGGAGGTGTAGCTGACGTCGTAACCCTGCTCCTCCAGGAAGAACAGCATCGGGAACTCGGCGTTGAAGATGAAGTTCTCCTCGCCCTCACCGGTGAGCGGGCGGTTGTAGCTGACCGCGAACGACGCGCCGTTGGCGCCGGGGCCGCTGCCGGTGTAGAGGCTGTTGCCGCCGTAGCTGTTGTACGCCTGCCACGTCTCGTCCGAGGTCTGGAACAGCACGTCCGAGTGGCTGGTGTCGTTGCGGATGACGAACGGGATCTCACCCTCGCCGCCGGTGTCGTTGCGGTGCAGCACCGCGTAGTACAGGCCGGACACGGCCGTCGTCGGCACCTGCCAGCTGGTGCTGACCGCCCAGTTGCCGCAGTCGGTCATGCCGGTGCTGGCCTGGCTCAGACAGGCCGGTTGGACAGTCTTGGTGCGCACCGCGAGGTCGGTGATCTGCCGGGCACCGATGCCCTGGTAGTAGCCGAGCCGGAAGATGAAGATGTCGTAGGACGACGCGTCGGTGTTCACCTTGAACTGGACGGAGCCGCCGGCGTTGGTGCTGATGTCCGTGGTGAAGCCCGCGATCGACGGGTCGACTGCCTGCACCTGCCAGTTCGGCGTGCCG
Organism: Pseudonocardiaceae bacterium; assembly: GCA_036491115.1. GTDB lineage: Bacteria > Actinomycetota > Actinomycetes > Mycobacteriales > Pseudonocardiaceae > DATEPR01. The sequence continues at coordinate 83,819 of DASXCQ010000068.1, read as the reverse complement.
GGCTGGGTGTTCTCACAGGCGACCGGGTTGGCCACCGGGGCGGCGCACGGATTCGCCGCGTTCGCCGATCCGCTGAAGACGACCGTCGGCACCACGATCGCGGCGGCGACCAGCGCCACCGCGACGACCAGGTGTACGGCGGTGATCCGCAGTCCCGCCACCGTGCCCTGCCATCTGCCCATGCCTTACTCGCCTCTCAACGGCCCGGCTGTCGTGCTGTGTGCCTCGCGTGTGCCGAGAACGTCGCGAGGGGAAGTTCGGTGGGTAGAGCGGACACCTGTGGACGATCCGGTTCGATCTGTCCACAGGTGACGGCGAGTCGTGGGTGTGTCACTCGAAGGTGCCACGCTCTCGATCCGCCAGTGGCGCGTTTCTGGTTGTCAATCCGCGCATCGGCATCCGGCGACGGCTCGTTACACCATCCGGGGCACCCCTATGTGTCCGGAAGCCGGAGTGCGGGCGCGTCCGGGTCGAGCACCTCCACTCGCAGTGGCACCGTGCCCTTGTCCACGCACTGACCGGAGCGGGCATCCCACACCCAGTGATGGCGCGGGCATTCGATGACGCCGCCGCAGATGTCGGCGAACGTCAGATCCTCACCGGCGTGCGGGCAGAACCGTTGCAGTCGCAGGCCGTCCCGCTCGATCGTCTCGGTGTTCTGCCGCTCGCGCAGCATCTGCATGGTCTGCGCGGGCTGGTTGCCGTAGCGCAACAGGCTCATGAACGTCAGGTCGAACAGGTCGGGATGGCGGTGCAGGCCGACCCGCAGCGACAGCAATGCCTCCTCCCAACCGGCGTGACCGTCGATGATCGCCCGCAACACCCTCGGTGACGCCAGCAGCGTGTACTCCGGGTCGTAGGGCTCCTCGCCCTCGATCACGAAGTGCTCGGCGAGCCTGCCCAGCCGCACGTGCCAGTTGTCGTTGCCCGCGACCAACCGGATGTCCTTGCTGAAATCGGCCAGGAACCGCTTGTTCCACCGCTGCAGCGTGCCGAAGTACGCCTCGATCTCGGCCATCGTGACGGTCGGCTCCGGTCCGGTGTGGAACCGCTGCCACTCGTCCTTGCGCCGGTCCCGGTAGGCGTCGATGTCCTCGTCCAGGGTGCTGCCCTGCTCGTCGGCGGGCAGCACGGTGCGCAGCTTGGACGCCGGGTCCACCACCACGGCGTCCCCCGGTCCGATCCGGACGATGTCCACACCGGGACAGGCGGCGGCGAAGTCGTCGGCGACCTGGTCCCACACCGGGAAGATGGTCCGGTCCCGGTCGTTGAACTCGGCCAGGTCCGGGTCCAGGAAGCAGGCCGGACCGGCCGAGGGCACGTACGCCGTCGCGCCGGTGATCCGCACCTTCCGGTACAGCGTGTCCAGCAGGTCCGAACGCACCTGGTCGACTTTCGCCGCCATCACGTGCGGCGGATAGTCGTAACAGTTCGGATACCACATGGCACCGGAGAACTGTGCGGCCAGCAGGTCGATGTCGGTCGGCAGTTCGGACATCGGGGTGTTGCAGTCGTTGAGGTCGAGGAAGCGAAAGCCGGCCACGTCCAGCAGCAGCCCGCTGTCCTCCTTGTGACTGGTGTCCAGGTACATGGTCGCGGTCACGCCGGGCGCCAGCTCCCGCGACTCGCGGTGCTCCATCGCCACCACGTCGGTGAACCCGAGCTCGCGAAACCGCCTGACCATCACCTTGGACCGGTACCTCGGCACGATCACCGTGATCGAACGGTCCAGTTGCTCCAGCAGCCTGCGGTCGAAGTGGTCCTCGTGGGCGTGCGACACGTAGAGGTGGTCGACGTGGCCACCGACCACGTCGTCGAGCAGATTCCGGTTGTCCGGGAAGGGAAACCAGGAGTCCAGGAAGGCAGGGTAGAACCACGGGTCAATCAGGATCCGGCACCCGGCGTGGCTGACCACGAAGCCCGCGTGCCCCAGGTACCGGACGGTCGCCATGCTCAGCCCGTTCCGACCGAGGTCTGCGTCGACCACCACTCGACCAGGCCGCGCAGGCCCTCGACCAGCTCGATCTCCGGCCGCCAGCCCAGCTCCCGCGCCGCCGCCGAGATGTCGGCCAACCGCCTGCTCACCCCGCCACCGGCCGCCCTGGCCGGGCCGTGCTCGGGCACCAGGTCCGAGTCCATGGCGGCGAGCAGCGCGTCGGCCAGCCCGCGCAGGCTCGTCTCGGTCGCGCTGGCGATGTTGTACACCGAGTCGGTGACCGGTGCCTTCGCCGCGAGCACGTTCGCCCTGGCGATGTCGTGCACGTGGACGAAGTCCATCGTCTCGGTGCCGTCACCGAAGATCAGCGGCGGCTCGCCCCGCGCGATCCGCTCCATCCACCGGATGAACACCTCGGTGTAGCGCCCGTACACGTCCATCCGCGGGCCGTACACGTTGAAGTAGCGCAGCGCCACGTAGTCCAGCCCGGACATGGCGTGGAAGCTGCGCAGCATGCCCTCGTTGAACTCCTTCGCGGCGCCGTAGAAGGTGTCGTTGTTGTACGGGTGGTGCCTTTCGGTGGTGGGGAACACCTCGGCCAGCCCGTACACCGACGCCGACGACGACGCGACCACCTTGCGCACGCCGGCCGCCGCTGCCGCCTCCACCACGGTGAAGGTGCCGTCGACCAGGGTCTCCAGCGCCAGTCTCGGCTCCTGCGCGCACTGCGTGATGCGGATCGCGGCCAGGTGGAAGACCACGTCCGTGCCCTCGGCCAGCTCGCCGACCAGGGCGCGGTCGTTGATGTCGCCGTCCACCACGGTCAACCGGTCACCGGCTCGCCGCGCCGCGCCCGCCAGGTTCTCCCGCCGGCCGCGGACGAAGTTGTCCAGCACCACGACCTGCGCCGCGCCCGCGTCGACCAGTTGGTCGACCAGCGCCGAGCCGATGGTGCCCGCGCCGCCGGTGACCAGCATCCGCTGGCCGGCGATCGGCTGTGCCGCCGAGTCGTTCACGCACTGATTCCTTCCTGCTGGAGCTCAGGGATGCCGATCACGGGCATGGCGGCGCCACCGTGCTTGAGGCTCGCGGACGCGGCCTCCAGCACGGCCAGCACCCGGATGCCGGACCAGCCGTCGGTGAGCGGCCTGCGGCCCTGCGTGATGGCGGACGCGAACTCGGCCATCACCTCACGCAGCGCCTCCCGCTCGGGCAGGGCGGGTGCCACCATGTCACCGAGCCGATAGGACACCAGTGCCCTGGTCCGGCTGTCCTCCGCCGTGGCAGTGGTGTCGACGCCCCGGTCGTAGATGGACAGCCGCTGGCTCGGGTTGAGGTCGTCCCAGACCACGGTGTGCGTCGAGCCGCCGATCACCATCGTGCGGATCTTGGTGGGCGACAGCCAGTTCACGTGCACGTGCGCGATGGCACCGTTGGACAGGACGAGCGTGAGATGCGCCACGCAGACCCGGCCGGCGCCGATCGGGTCCGACCCGTGGGCGGCCACCGATACCGGCACCACGTCCTCGGGCAACACCGAGAAGAAGATCGACAGATCGTGCGGCGCGAGGTCCCACAAAACGTCCACATCGGACTGCACGATACCTAGGTTGATCCGCACCGAGTCCACATACTGGACGGCGCCGATCCCGCCGCCGCGGACCAGTTCCCGCAGGTGCGCCACGGCCGGGGTGTAGCAGTAGGTGTGGTCCAGCATCAGTGCCAGGCCGCCCGAGTCGGCCAGTTCGACCAGGTCCCTGCCGTCGTCCAGAGTGGCCGCCAGCGGCTTCTCCACCAGTACGTGCTTGCCGGCCTCCAGGGCCGCCCTGGCCACCGGCAGATGGGTCGCCGCCGGGGTGGCGACCGCGACCGCGGCCACCCTCGGGTCGGCCAGCACCTCGGCCAGCGACGCCGTGGTCCGGACCGTCGAGTAGCGGCCGAGCACCGACCGTGCCCGGTCGACGTCCAGGTCGCACAGGTACTCCAGGTGGAACGCGTCGGTGAGCTGTGCCGTGCGGACCAGGTTCGGCCCCCAGTAGCCTGCGCCGATCACCGCGAGCCCGAGCCGTTCGCCGGTTCTCATCCGATCAGTTCCCTTTCCCGAGTCGTCACCGGGTAGTTCGCCCACGGGCGGGCGGGTGTTTCAGTGTGCCGTCACCGGTGACCTCCTGCGACGGAACGGTGACCGGTGGCACCGTCGCAACCGGCCATCCGAAATGGATCGGCTAGTAGGCACCGTGCCCGGACAGCACGGCGCGGGCCGTCTTCCAGAGGATCAGCGCGTCCAGGGCCAGCGACCAGTCCTCGACGTAGCGCAGGTCCAGCCGGACGGCCTCGTCCCAGGACAGGTCACTGCGCCCGCTCACCTGCCACAGGCCGGTGAGACCGGGCTTGACCAGCAGCCGCCTGCGCACGTCCGGCCCGTAGCGGGCCGTCTCGTCCGGCAGTGGCGGCCGTGGTCCGACCAGCGACATCGATCCGGCGAGCACGTTGAGCAGTTGCGGCAACTCGTCCAGCGACCACCGGCGCAGCACCGCGCCCACCCTGGTCACCCTCGGATCGGCCCGTAGTTTGAACAGTGGCCCGGCGCCGTCGTCGGCGCCGAGCATCCGCGTGCGCAGCGCGTGCGCGTCGCGCACCATCGTGCGGAACTTCAGGATGGTGAACTCACGGCCGTCCCTGCCCACCCGCACCTGCGGGTAGCACACGCCACCCCGGCTGTCCACCACGATCGCCACCGCGACGCCGATCAGCAGTGGCAGGCTGACCAGCAGCAACAATGCCGCGCCGACCCGGTCCACGATCTCCTTGACCACCCGGCGGGTGCCGGTGAACACCGGCGCCGCCACTCGCAGCATCGGCATGCCGAGCACGCCGGTGACGTGCACCCTCGGCCCGGCCACCTCCATCAGGACCGGTGCGACCACCATCTCGGTGTCGCTGCCCTCCAGGTCCCAGGCCAGCTGGCGCAGCCGGTCCGGGGTCCAGTAGGCGTCCGCGGTGACCGCGACGATGCGGTACCGCCCGCGCCGCACGTGCCGGGCCACCTCGGGCAGCCCGCCGATCACCGGCACACCGCCGAGCACGCCGCCCGGCCGGCTGGTGCCCGCCGTGCACGCCGCCTCGACCCGCCAGCCCAGGTGCGCCGCGCTCCGGGTGCGGCCGATCAGGTCGAGCACGGTGTCGTTGCCACCGGCCACCAGCACCGGCAGCAGGCACCGCCCGGTCTTGCGGGCGCGGTGCAGGATTCGGCGCAACTGGTAGCGCTGCGCCAGCGCGAGCACCGCGATGGCCGGCACCACGGCGAACACCCATAACCGCATCTCCGCCAGGCCGCCGGCCAACCCGCCGAGCGCGAGGATCACCAGCGCCGCGGCCAGCCCTCGGCCCAGTCGCCGGAACTCCTCGGCACCCTGCCCGAGCACGCTGGGGTGCCACCCGCGGTTCATCGCGATCGCCACCGCCACCACCAGCACGGTGAGCACCGCCAGGTCCACGGCAGGCCAGAGCCGGCTCAGCAGCAGCCAACCGACCAGTGCCATGGCCAGGACGGTGGCCAGCAGGTCGCTGCCGATCACCGCCCACCGGTAGCGCGACTCCCAGCCCAACGCGGGCAGCCGACCGGTGAACGGGCCGTCACCGGCGAACCGCAGCCCGGTCTGGGCGGGTCTGGCTCGGCGGGCGTCCTCCTCGGCACGACTGGCCGGAAGCGGCTCCACCATCCCAGGCACTCCGTTCCGCCAGCCGGTCACAGGGACGTTTCACCGCGTGACGTGCGGTTGACGTGCGCTCATGCCGAGCGCATCACCTCATTCGTTCGGCTCCACCCCGGCGTTACGCGGCGCGGTGGTCCAGCTCGCGTGTGGGGGATGTGGCTCTCGTCGCACCGCCGGTGTTGGCCGGCTGATTACGAAGCCGAAACAGTCTCTTGACACTCGGTGGCCGGCGCGGTGAAATTCGACGTATTCTGTTCAGTCTCGTTTGATTCTGATCAGTCTGCCCGGAGACGACCCCCACCAGGTCCCCAGTCCCCGACAAGAGGAGGCACCGATGCCTCACCCGATCGCCGGCCGGAACGTGCCCGGCGGCATCCCGCCGCTGTCCCGCAGGACCGTGCTGCGGGGCCTGGCCGGGGCCGCCGGCCTGGCCGCGGCCGCCCCCGTCCTCGCGGCCTGCGGCTCCGGTTCGGCGTCCGGCACGGACAGCAAGCTCGTCACGTTCGGCTCGAACGGCTCCGACCCGGTACCCAAGAAGGCGTACGCGGCGACCCTGGCCGCGTTCGGCAAGCAGTCCGGTGACCAGGTCAAGGTCAACACCGTCGACCACGACACGTTCCAGAACACGATCAGCCAGTACCTGCAGGGCACGCCGGACGACGTGTTCACCTGGTTCGCCGGCTACCGCATGCAGTTCTTCGCCGCGAAGGGCCTGGCCCACCCGATCGACGACGTGTGGCAGAAGATCGGTGGCAACTTCAGCGAGGCCACCAAGGCGCTGGCCAAGGGCACCGACGGCCACTACTACTTCGTACCCATCTACAACTACCCGTGGGGCGTCTTCTACCGGAAGAGCCTGTTCCAGGCCAAGGGCTACCAGGTCCCGACCACCTGGGACGACTTCATCGCGCTCGCCGCCAGGATGAAGACCGACGGCCTGGTCCCGTTCTCCTTCGGCTACGGCCAGGGCGACTCATGGGTCCCGCTGGGCACGTTCGACTACCTCAACATGCGCATCAACGGCTACCAGTTCCACATGGACCTGATGCACGGCAAGCAGTCCTGGACCGACCAGAAGGTCGCCGACGTGCTGTCCCACTACCAGCAGCTCCTGCCCTACACCCAGCAGGGCGCCGCAGGCCGCAAGTGGGAGGACGCCGCCCAGGCGCTGATCGCCAAGCAGACCGGCATGCTCACCCTCGGCCTGTTCGTCGCCCAGCAGTTCACCAGCCCGGCCGACCTCGCCGACCTGGACTTCTTCGCCTTCCCCGAGGTGAACCCGGACAACGGCCAGCAGGCGGTCGAGGCGCCCACCGACGGCTTCATGGTCAGCGCCAAGCCCAAGAACCTGGCCGGCGCGGTCAAGCTGATGGAGTTCCTCGGCTCCGCCCAGGCCGAGGACACCTACCTGGCCATCGACAGCGCCAACGTCGCCGTCAACGACCAGGCCGACACCAGCAGGTACAACGCGCTGCAGAAGAAGGCCGTCCAGTTCATCGGCCAGGCCAAGTTCCTGTCCCAGTTCGGCGACCGTGACTCCGACCCCGGCTTCGTGTCCAATGTGGTCGAACCCGCGTTCGCCAAGTGGCTGGACAACCCGGGCAGCATCAAGCCGACCCTGTCCACGATCGAGTCACAGAAGTCCCAGTACTTCACCTCGTGACATGACGGCGACACTGCGGCGGTCATCCACGCGCGGCGGCGGCGACCGGCCGAGGTCGCGCCGCGTGCGCAGGCTGTCCCGCCGGGACAAGATCGTGCTCGGCCTGATGGTGGGCATCCCGACGCTCGCGCACATCGTGTTCGTCTGGGTGCCCACCATCGCGTCGCTGGTGCTGTCCTTCACCGACTGGAACGGCATCGGCCTGGACAGCATCTCGTTCGTCGGGCCGCGCAACTACGAGCAGCTGTTCACCAACTATCCGGCCTTCTGGCCGGCGCTGGCGCACAACTTCGAATGGCTGGCGTTCTTCCTGCTGATCCCCACGCCGTTGGGCATGTTCCTGGCCTACCAGCTGAACAAGCAGATCCGGTTCACCCGCTTCTACCAGACCGCGATCTTCCTGCCCATGGTCGTGTCGCTGGCCGTCGTCGGGTTCATCTGGGAGATCATCTACAACCCGGACACCGGCCTGCTGAACAGCCTGTTCGGCACCAACCGCCCCGGCCACTACATCGACTGGCTGGGCAACCCGCACCTGAACCTGTGGGCCGTGCTGGTCGCGGCGAGCTGGCGGCACGCCGCCTACATCATGGTGCTGTACCTGGCCGGCCTGAAGGGCATGGACCCCGCGCTGCCCGAGGCAGCCGCCATCGACGGCGCCAACCAGTGGCAGACGTTCGCTCACGTGATCTTCCCGTCGATGAAACCGATCAACATCATCGTCGCCGTGGTCACCGTGATCGAGTCGCTGCGCGCCTTCGACCTCGTCTACATCATGGGCGGCAACAACGGCACCAAACCCGGACTGGAACTGCTGTCGCTGCTCATCACCAACAACATCCTCGGCGAGTCGCCGCGCATCGGGTTCGGCTCGGCCATCGCCGCCGTGCTGCTGGTGATCTCACTGATCGTGATCATCCCGTACCTGGTGCAGACCTTCCGCAAGGAGCGGGTCCGATGAGCAGTGGGGTAGCGGTGCGCACCGCATGGGTGGACGCCGAACCTTCCGTGGTCACCCGGCGGCGCCGGGTCCGGCCGGGCCGGGTCGTGCTGCACGTGTTCCTCGCGGTCACCGCGCTGGTGTGGTTGGTTCCGTTGCTGTGGGCGGTGTACACGTCACTGCGGTCCTATGCGGACACCTCGGCGCACGGCTACCTGTCGCTGCCGCACGGACTGACGTTCCAGAACTACGGCAACGCCTGGTCACAGTCCGACCTGCCGGTGTACTTCTGGAACTCGATCCTGATCACCGTGCCGGCCGTGCTGCTGACGCTGGTGTTCTCGTCGTTCGTCGCGTTCTTCGTGTCCCGTTTCGACTTCCGGGTCAACCTGGCACTGCTGATGGTGTTCACCGCGGGGAACCTGTTGCCACCGCAGGTGATCATCACCCCGCTGTACCGACTCTATCTGCTGATCCCGCTGCCGGACGCGATGAGCGACTCGGACCTGCTGTACAACTCCTACTGGGGCGTCATCGCGATCCACGTCGCGTTCCAGATGGGGTTCTGTACGTTCGTGTTCAGCAACTACATGCGTACCATTCCCCGGGAGATCAGCGAGGCCGCGCTGGTCGACGGAGCGTCGGTGTGGCGCCAGTTCTGGCAGATCATCCTGCCGCTGTGCCGGCCGGCGTTCGCCGCGCTGGCCACGCTGGAGTCGATCTGGATCTACAACGACTTCTTCTGGGCCCTGGTGCTGTTCGAGACCGGCAGCAAACGGCCGATCACGTCCGCGCTGGCCAATCTGCAGGGCCAGTTCTTCACCAACCAGAACCTGATCGCGGCGGGTGCGCTGATCACCGCCGTGCCCACGCTGCTGGTGTACCTGCTGCTGCAACGCCAGTTCGTGTCCGGCCTGACCCTGGGCGCCAACAAGGCGTAGCTACACTCCGCCGGTGCCCAGACTGATCCACCTGAACGGCCCGTCCGGCGTCGGGAAGTCGACCGTCGCGCAGCTGTACGTGGACCGGCATCCCGGCGTGCTGAACCTGGACATCGACCGGATCGTCACCATGATCGGCGGCTGGCGGGACGACGTCCGGCCCGTGCTCGGGCCGGCCAGGACCATCGCGATCGGCATGGCGGGTGCGCACCTGGCCGACGGTCGCGACGTGATCATGCCGCAGTTGGTCGCCGACCACGAGCAGGTCGCGCGCTTCGAGTCGGCGGCGCGGGAAGCGGGCGGCGAGTACCGCGAGATCGCGCTCACCGCCGACCGGTTCACCCTGCGGGAGCGCAGCACCGTCCGCCGGGACCGTGCCGAGACGCGCACGTTCGTCGACGATGTCCTCGATGAGGGCGGGCCGCGGCTGCTGGCGAAGATCTACGACGACTTCGACACTTACCTGCGGGACCGGCCGGACGCGATCGTCCTGGGGACCGGCGACGCCGACGCCGACCGGACGTACACGGCGCTGGTCACGGCCCTGACCGACCTGTGACCGGCAGTGATCATGGTTCACTCGATAGGGCTCTGGTAAGACCCACCCGATGAATGGTGTTCGTGTTCCCTGCGGTTCACGCTGGCCTCACCAGCGGAAAGGGGAACGATCATGCGAAGAACCAGGGCGTGGCAGGCGGCCGTCGCGGGTGCGATCGTGGCGGGAGGGATGGTCCTGGCGAGCCTGGCGCCCGCTTCGGCGGCGCACGCGACGGCGGCCGGGATCGCCTCGGCCGGATCGGCCGGCGTGGTGCGCAACGGCAACCCGATCACGGTCGCGCCGGTGGGTCCGTGCAGCCTGACCGGCAAGAAGAACGGGTCGTCGGCGGGCGCGACCAAGAACGGCGTCGTCACCTACGGTTCGTCGACCTCCTCGTGCACCGTGAACATGCAGGCACACACCAGCAAGTCCACCGCCAACGGCACCAAGTTCACCCTGTCCGCGCTGACCGGCTACGGCGGCCCTGCCATCAAGGTGGCCGGCTACTCGGTGACCTGCTCGGCCACCACGACCGGCACCAACGCGTCGTGGCAGTTCAGCGGCCTGACCGGCATCACCGTGCCCAAGCAGATCCCCAACGACTACACGGTTCCCGTGAAGGCCGCGAACGGCAAACTCCTGGCGAACGTGATCCTCAACGAGGTCGTCCTGCCCAAGCCGAACGACGGCAGCATCACGCTCAACATGATGCACATCCAGCTGTTCCCCAACGGCGTGCCCAAGAACACCAGGCCGATGAGCGGTGACGTGTACGTCGGCTCCACCGCCTGCTCGCCCACGAGCTGAGGCGTGGGGATCGGCGGCCCCGCCGCTGCGGTGCGGCGGGGCTGCCGCACGTTCGGGCCGCCTGGGCTGCCGGTGCTCGGGCCCAGCCCACCGCCGTGCGCGTCAGCCAACCGCCCGCGTGGTCGGCCGGTCGTCAGGGTGCGTCCGGGGCCGGTAGGTCGGCCGAGTGCGACCACAGGCGCCAGGCCCTGGGGGCCGGGTTGTCGTGTTGGGAGCCGGCTTCGGCGAAGCGGAGCCTGATCCGGGCGCCGCCCAACCGCCCGCGGTCCACGTGGATGGTGCCGCCCGTGGCCTCCACCGCGTGCCGGGCGATGTCCAGGCCCAGGCCGGTCGACCCCCGGCTGCTGGCCCCCCGCCGCAGCGCCGCCTCGGTGTCCACGATCCCCGGCCCGCCGTCCTCGACCACCAGCGTGACCCAGCCCGCGTAACGCACCACGGTCGCGGCGAACGGCGTGCCCGCCGATGTGTGCTGAAAAACGTTGCCCAGCAGGGCGTCCACCACCGCACCCATGTCCGTGTCGGACAGTCCGACCGGAGCCTCCCCGGCGTCACACCGGCACTCGCAGCCCCGGCCCTGGTGCTCGGCGAGCGTCGACCAGAACGCCATCCGGTCACGCACCACCTTGGCCACGTCACAACTGGCCGCCGTCACCCGCGTCGCCTTGGCGGCCGTGCGGATCAGGTCGTCGACGTCGGCCTCCAGCGCGGCCACCGCGTGCCGGACCCGCTGCGCCACCGGGCCGTCACCGATCGACTCCGAGTCCAGCCGCAGCGCGGTCAGCGGTGTGCGCAGCCGGTGCGACAGGTCGGCGACGAAGTCCCGCTCGCTGGCGATCAGCTCCTCCACGTGCCGGGAGATCTGGTTCAGCGTGCCGATCAGCTGGGTGATCTCGGCGGCCTTGCTCGGCGGTACCCGCACCCCGGTCCGGCCGGCGCCGATGGTCGACGCCGCCGCCACCACGGCCCGCACCGACCGGACCAGCGGCCGGGTCCGGTGCCAGCCGACGAACCCGGCGATGCCGACCGCGACCACCCCGCCGGCCATCGCGATCCCCATCCACCGCAGCCAGGGCCCGACCACCGCCCAGCGGCCCAGGTACACCTCGACCACGGCGGTCGGACCGGCCGGTGCCAGCAGCACCTGCCCACCGGGCGCGGGGAACGTCCCGGCCTGCCGGGACCGGGCGACCGACGTCACCGAGCCGGCCGACGCGTGCGTGGAACCGACGGTCCGCCCGTCGGACAGGTGCACGGCGACGTTCCCCGCGGCACCGTCCCGGGTCGCGCCGATGGCGGCGCGAATGGCGTCCACACCCGATCCCGGGGCCACCACCGACCCGGCGACCGCGCGGGCCTCCTGGGCCGCGTCGGCCGACACGGCCGTGGTCAGCTCGCGCCACTGCAACACGCCGAACAGGGCCAACAGGACGATCACGGCGGCACCGGTCGCCAGCAGGGTGGCGCGCAGGACCGCCCGGTTCACCCTGGCGACACCAGCTTCAGGCCCACTCCGCGCACGGTGTGCAGGTACCGGGGGTGGGCGGCGCTCTCGCCGAGCTTGCGGCGCAGCCACGACACGTGCACGTCGATGGTCTGGTCGTCGGCGGTGTGCCGTTGCCGCCACACGTCGTGCAGCAGGTCCCGGCGGCTGACCACCGCGCCCGGCCGCGCGGCCAGGTAGGCCAACAGGTCGAACTCCCGCCGGTTGAGCTCCAGGTCCTGCCCGTCCAGCCTGGCCACCCGCTGCCGCAGGTCGATCCGCAGGCCGCCGACCTCCAGCAGGCCGGAGTCGTCGTCGGTGTGCCGGGCGGTGCGGCGCAGCAGCGCGGTGATCCTGGCGACCAGCTGCTCGCTGGAGAACGGCTTGACCACGTAGTCGTCGGCACCGGCGTTGAGCAGGTCGACCACCGATCGTTCGTCGCCGCGCGCGGTCGCGATGATCACCGGCACGTTGGTCACGCCGCGCAGCATGCGCAGGGCGGCGGCGCCGTCCAGGTCCGGCAGTCCCAGGTCGAGGATGACGATGTCCGGGACCCGGTCGGCCACGGCCCGCAGCGCGTCCACCGCGGTGCCCAGGGGTTCGACCGCGAACCCCCGGTCGGTCAGCGCGTGCACCAGCGCCGCCTGCACCGCGGGGTCGTCCTCGACCAGCAGGATCTCGTGCATGGGGCTCTACGGTAGAGAACCGGGGCAGCGGCCGGTACGGCCGTGACCGCTCGGTGATCTCGCCGGCTCAGACAACCGGGGCCGGCATTTAAGGTTCTCTTCGGGTTGCCCCTCCTACCCTTCGCCCGTGTCCGCAATTGTGCTCGACGGTTTGGGCAAGGTGTACGCAGACGGTACCCGCGCCGTGGACGACCTGAACCTGGAAATCCAGGACGGCGAGTTCCTCGTGCTGGTGGGACCGTCCGGCTGCGGCAAGACGACGGCACTGCGCATCATCGCCGGTCTCGAGGAGATCAGCGAGGGCACGGTGCGGATCGGCGACAAGGTGGTCAACCGGGTGCCCTCCCGGGACCGCGACGTCGCCATGGTGTTCCAGTCCTATGCCCTCTATCCGCATCTGAACGTGTTCGACAACATCGCGTTCGGACTGACCCTGCGCAAGCTGCCGAAGGCGGAGATCAAGAAGCGGGTCGCCGAGGTCGCCGAGGTGCTCGAACTGACGGAGCATCTGAACCGCAAGCCCAAGAACCTGTCCGGTGGCCAGCGCCAGCGGGTGGCGATGGGCAGGGCGATCGTGCGCGAGCCGCAGGCGTTCCTGATGGACGAACCACTGTCCAATCTGGACGCCAAGCTGCGGGTGCAGATGCGTGCGCAGATCGCCCGCATCCAGCGGGATCTCGGGGTCACCACGGTCTACGTCACGCACGATCAGACCGAGGCGATGACCCTGGGGGACCGGGTCGCCGTGATGCGCAAGGGCGTGCTGCAACAGGTCGGCCCGCCGCAGGAACTGTACGACCGGCCGGTGAACCTGTTCGTCGCCGGCTTCATCGGCTCGCCGGGGATGAACGTGCTGGCCGGGCGGCTGGAGACGGACGACGAGGGCCGCTACTGGACGGCGCTGGACAGCCAGCGCCTGCTGCTGGCCGACACCGTGCTGCAGGACCGGCCCGCGCTCAAGGCGTACGTGGGCCGGGACGTCATCGTCGGCATCCGCCCGGAGGACATGGAGGACGCCGAGATCGCCGGCCACCAGGACGGCTTCGTCCTGAAGTCGGTGGCCGACCTGGTCGAGGCCATGGGGTCCGAGGTGCTGGTGCACTTCCCGGTCCAGGTGCGGCCGGCCCGCACCGACGAGACGGACGAACTGTGTGGTGAGGGCTTCCTCATCGCGCTGCCCGAGGCCAGCCGGCAGGACGTCACCACCCTGGTCGGCAGGTTCAGCCCCCGCACCAGGGTCTTCGAGGGCCAGTCGGTGACCGTGCGGGTGGACACCGCCCGCCTGCACTTCTTCGACCCGGAGTCCGGACTGTCGATCTGGCACGACTGACGACAACGATCGCCACGAGGAACGACTGAGGAGTACAACGATGTACCGCAAGGGATTGGGCATCGCAGCGGCGGCTGGGGTGATCGCGCTGAGCCTGGCGGGCTGCGGCTCCGGCTCGTCGTCGCCGTCGTCGTCCGCGCCGACCGCGAACCAGGACCTGAAGGGGCAGACGATCCAGGTCGCCGGCGTCTGGTCCGGCGACGAGCAGAAGGACTTCGAACAGGTCCTGCGGGTGTTCGAGCAGCAGACCGGCGCCAAGGTGCAGTTCACCTCCGACGGCGACAACCTGCCGACGGTCCTGCAGACCAAGATCGCCGGCAGGAACCCACCCGACGTCGCGATGCTCGGCCAGCCCGGCTCGATCGCCCAGTTCGCCCAGGAGGGCGCGCTCCAGCCGCTGACCGCCGACGTGCAGCAGGCCGTCGCCGCCCACCAGGCATCGGCGTGGAGCCAGTTCGCCACCGTCAAGGGCAAGCCGTACGGCGTGTACTTCGACGCCGCGGACAAGTCGGTGGTCTGGTACAACACCAAGGCGTTCGACTCGGTAGGCGCGCAGCCACCCAAGACGTGGCAGCAGTTCACCACGCTGTCCGGCCAACTGGCCGACGCCGGCATCACCCCGATGTCGATCGGCGCCGGTGACGGCTGGGTGCTCACCGACTGGTTCGAGAACGTCTACCTGCAGACCGCGGGCGTGCCCGACTACAACGCCCTGGGCGCGCACAAGATCAAGTGGACCGACCCGAGCGTGACCAACGCGCTGAAGATCCTCCAGACGTACTTCAAGCAGAACCGGCTGATCGCCGGCGGCCAGTCCGGCGCGCTGCAGACGGACTTCCCGACGTCCGTGGTCAACACGTTCGAGGACAAGTCGAAGGCGGCGATGGTCTACGAGGGCGACTTCGTGGCCACCGCCATCCAGTCCAGCACCAAGGCCAAGGTCGGCACCGACGCGAAGATCTTCCCGTTCCCGCAGGTGACCGCCAACCCGGCAGGTGTGGAGACCGGTGGCGACGCCGCGGTGGCGTTCAACAACAAGAAGTCGACCATGGAGCTGCTGAAGTTCCTGGCCGGCCCGCAGGCGGGCGGCGTGTTCGCCAAGACCGGCGGCTTCCTGTCGCCGAACAAGGACATCCCGCTGTCGGACTACCCGAACGACATCACCCGCACCATGGAGCAGCAGCTGCGCGGCGCGGGCAACAACATCGTGTTCGACATGTCCGACCAGGCCCCGCCGACGTTCGGTGCCACCAAGGGCTCCGGCGAGTGGAAGGACATGCAGGACTTCCTGGCCAACCCCAACGACATCGCCGGCACCGAGCAGAAGCTGGAAGCCGACGCCACCAAGGACTACACCACCTCGTGAGGCAGGGCTCGCCGTGACCCAACTCGTCGCGACACCTGGAGAGGACCAGGGTGGCCTGCTCAGGGGGCAGGCCACCCCCCGGCCCTCCCGCCACCGCGGCACCGACGGCCGGTCGGACACCCCGAAGTGGCTGATCGCCGTCTACCTGGCACCCGCCGTGCTGCTGCTGGCCGTGTTCATCGGCTACCCGGTGATCTACTCGATCGTCCGGAGCCTGTTCGACCAGCACGGTTCGTCGTTCGTCGGGCTGCACAACTACGCCACCGTGTTCACCGACCCGGACACCAGGACGGCACTGCGCAACAACCTGATCTGGGTGCTCGTGGCGCCGGCGTTCGTCACCGGTCTCGGTCTGATCTTCGCCGTGCTGACCGAGCGGATCCGGTGGGCGGTGGCCTTCCGGATGGTGCTGTTCATGCCGATGGCGATCTCGCTGTTCGCCTCCGGCATCATCTTCCGGCTGGTGTACCAGGAGGACCCGGGTCTCGGACTGGCCAACGCCGTCACCGTCGGCATCCACGACATCTTCGCCGCGCCGTCGGAGTACCCGGGCGTCCAACCCCGGCCGTCCGACCAGCTCGGGTCCACATCGGACGGTTTCACCACGACTCGCTCGGTCCGGCCGGGCAGCGTGCTGGAGATTCCTATGGTGGGGGAGACGCCGGGTGCCCTGCCCGGCCAGGCCGTCGTCGCCACACCGGTGCGAGCCACGCCCGGTGCCGTGTCCGGTGTGGTGTGGCTGGACATCGCGCTGGGCAGCAAGAACGGCCAACTCGGCCACGGCAAGCGCGGCATGCCGGGGATCACCGTGCAGGCGATCCGCGACGGTTCGGTCGTCGCCACCGCCACCACCGGTGACGACGGCGCCTTCACCCTCCCTGATCTCGGGCCGGGCAGCTATCAGGTCCGGATGCCGGCGAACGACTTCGCGCAGCCGTTCGACGGCCTGACCTGGCTCGGCCCGACCCTCGTCACACCCGTCATCATCTCCGCCTGGGTGTGGATCACCACCGGTTTCGCGATGACGTTCATCGCGGCCGGCCTGGCCGCCATCCCCCGCGACGCCCTGGAGGCGGCCAGGGTGGACGGTGCCACCGAGTGGCAGGTGTTCCGCAGGGTCACCGTGCCGCTGCTCGGGCCGGTGCTGCTGGTGGTGCTGGTCACGCTGATCATCAACGTGCTGAAGGTGTTCGACCTGGTGTTCGTCATCCCACCGGGGTCCACCCAGGCCGACGCCAACGTGCTGGCACTGCAGATGTGGCAGGTGGCGTTCGGCCCGGGCACCGGCGGTGATCTCGGTCAGGGCAGCGCGATCAGCGTGATCCTGTTCCTGGTCGTGATGCCGGCCATGCTGTTCAACATCCGACGATTCCGGCGGGAGCGCTGATGACGGCGGTGAGTGCCGACTTCCTGGTGGCCGGCGTGAGCGGCACACCCAAGCGCGGCGTGCTGACCAGGGTGGGCAGCGTGCTGGGTTCCGGTTTCGTCCGGTTCCTGCTGATGCTGATCGCGCTGCTGTGGCTGGTGCCGATCTTCGGCCTGTTCGCCTCGTCGCTGCGCGGCGAGGTGGACAACGCCAGCACCGGCTGGTGGAAGATCTTCACCGTCCCGACCCAGCTGACCATCCGCAACTACCAGGACCTGGTCGGCAACGCCACCATCATGCACTCGCTGCTGAACACCGTGTTCATCTCGGTGCCGGCAACGGCACTGGTGATCGGGATCGGCGCGCTCGCCGCGTACGCGCTGGCCTGGATGCGGTTCCCCGGGCAGGACTGGCTGATGGTGATCATCGTCGGCCTGCTCGTGGTACCCATCCAGGTCGCGCTGATCCCGATGGCCACCCTCTACGGCGACCTGGGCATCTTCGGTTCGCTGATCGGCGTGATCCTGTTCCACGTCGCGTTCGGCCTGCCGTTCGCGGTGTTCCTGCTGCGCAACTTCTTCGCCGGCATCCCGGCCGACCTGCTGGAGGCGGCCCGGATGGACGGTGCCAAGGAGTGGCGCATCTTCTGGAAGGTGGTGCTGCCGATCGGCCTGCCGGCCATCGCGTCCCTGGCCATCTTCCAGTTCCTGTGGGTGTGGAACGACCTGCTGGTGGCGCTGGTGTTCGCCGACCCGTCGTCGCAACCGATCACCGTCGCGCTGCAGTCCCAGCTACGCGCCTTCGGCACCAACATCAACGTGCTGGCCACGGGCTCGTTCGTGTCGATGATCATCCCGTTGGCGGTGTTCTTCGGTTTCCAGCGGTTCTTCGTGCAGGGAGTGCTCGCCGGTTCGACCAAATAGCCGAGCTGGCAGTTTCCTGTGGATCACGCCGATCCGGGAGTATTCGGCCACCCCGCGACGTAGAGATGATCGTGGGCACCACCCTGACGGCCTTGATCACCCTGTTCGTGGTCGGCCTCGTACCGCTGGCACCGACCGAGCCGGTACTGGTCGGTATGGGCGTGTTCGCGGCATCCGGCCACCTGCCGCTGGCGGCGGTGATCGCGACCGCGGCGGTGGCGTGCACCCTGTCCGACCACTTCCTCTACGCGGTCGGCAGGGTGGCCGGCGCCCCGGCATTGCGCAAGCTGGGCAAGCGGCCCTCCCATCACGGCGGCGCACGACTGGCTGAGCAATCGGGTCACCCGCTGGGGCGCACCGGTGCTGGTCGTCGGCCGGTGGGTGCCGGCGGGTGGCACGATCGGCGCCCTGCTGACCGGCACGCTGCGCTGGCGCCTGGTCCGGTTCACGCCGGCCTCGGTGATCGGCTCCATCCTGTGGTCCACCTACGTCGCGCTGATCGGCTATCTCGGCGGTGCGCTCACCGGCCAGCCGATCGCCGGCCTGCTGGTGTCGCTGGCGGTGGCCGCCGGACTCGGCGTCGGCGCCAGCATCGTGGTGCGGCGGGCCCACCGCACCCGGCTGGCCAGGGCGGCGACCGAGGCGCCGCTGGACGAGGAACCGTTGGTCGCCTGATCTGTTCGCCCGAGCCGTGCCAGGATGATCGGCATGACTGGGGACGAGGTTCCGACGCTGGTGGACTGGGCAGGGGGACCGGACGCGCTCGCGCGAATGGTCAACGCCTTCTACGACCGGGTGGAACGTGACGATCTGCTCAGCCCGTTCTTCCCCGGCGGTGTGGGCAGGGCCCACCGGGACCACGTCAGCGCCTGGTGGGTCGAGGTGTTCGGCGGTCCGGCCGACTACACCGGCAAGCTCGGCGGCTACGAGAACATGCTGGCCCATCACCGTGGCCTGGGCATCACGCCGGAGCAGCGCCTGCGCTTCGCCACCCTGATGAGCCAGGCGGCCGACGACGCGGACCTGCCGGCCGACCCGGAGTTCCGGGCCGCGCTGATCGGCTACCTGGAGTGGGGCACCCGCATCGCCATGGCCAACTCCCAGCCGGACGCCGAACTGATGGAGCACGCCCCGGTGCCGCACTGGGGTTGGGGCGTGGCCCCGCCCTACCAGCCCTAGCGGTGGGCCGGCGGCGCCAGCGCGGTCAGCAGGCCCTCGCAGCTGCGCACCACGGTGTGCGCGGCGGCCCGCGCGGCCGCGCCGAGCAGCGGGCTTTCCGCCTGGGCCCGCCACTGGCCGAGTTCGTCGTAGACAGCGTTGCGCACGTCGTCCTCGGCCGCGTCGCCGGGCAGGCCGAGCCGGTCGGCGATGCCGGTGCCCAGGCCGCCCGCCAGGCGTTCCGCCGTGTCGGCCAGGGTGCCGGGCAGGGTGAGCCTGCCGGCCCGCAGCGCGGACAGCAGCCGCAGTTCCGCCAGGTCGTGCGCGCCGGCCAGCGCCCGCTCCGCGGCGGCGGCCAACTGGCCGGACCGCGGCCGGGGTTCGCCGCGCAGCACGACGTTCATGCCGGCCAGCGCCGACCGCGCCCGCAGCACGTCGGCCCGGTCGGTGAAGAACGAGCCGATCGACTCGCGCAGCTCGGACAGCCCGCTGCGCTGCACCAACTGGCCGGCCAGGCCGGACTGGCTGTCCGCGCCGCGCCGGATCAGTGTGCTGGCCAGGCGGATCCCGAACACGCCGAACCGGTCCAGCAGCTCGACCCGCGCGTCCGGGCTCAGCCGCACCGGCAGGTCGGCGTGCACGAACCGGTCCGCGGACAGCAGGTGCGTGTCCAACTCGGCCCTGGCGATCCCGGCCAACCCGCGCAGCACGGCGAACTCGTCCTCGCGCAGCGTCCGGCCCGCCTGGCCGAGCAGCCCGGCGACGGCGACCACGTTCTGGCACACCGCGTGCACGGCCGCGTCCGACCGGCGCCGCCGGGCGATCTGCTTCGCGGACGACAACGCGTCGATCCGGCCGGCACCCAGCTCGTCCGCCCTGGCCAGCGCCACGATGGTGGTGACGGCGGCGGTCGGGTCACCGGTCTGTGCCGCGCGCAGCAGAGCCAGATCGGCGTCCGACGGGTCGCGGGTGGCGTAGACGACGGCGTCGACGGTGCCGGCCAGCCACTCCGGGGGAGTGCCGGTCGGGGTGTCGATCAGCGCCATGTCCCGCAGGCCGCGAGCCGGCCATTCCACCACCACCCGCTCCACCTGCTCCGGCTGCCACTGCCGCAGGTCGGTGTACAGCCGGCGGTCCCGTCGGGTCACCGCCACCGGCACCGCGGGCGCACCCGGCGGGAACACCACGGCCGCCGGTTCGGCGCCGTCGAGGTACCAGGCGAACACCCCGGTGCCGCCGCCCACCTCGATCGGCGCGACGTGTTCCCCGGCCAGTGCGTTCACCAGCGTCGACTTGCCCACTCCGGCCTGCCCGGCGACCGCGATCCGCAGCGGGTCGGCCAGCCGTTCCAGACAGCCGACCAGCCACCGCGACGCCCTCGGGCTGTCCCGGTAGAGCTCGGCGGCCGACGTCAACAGGTGCCACGCGACGTCGGCCAGGCTTCGGTCGGTCACGCGGACAGTTCCAGCCCCGCGGTCGCCGACGCGACCGTCCGCTGGCTGGCCAGCGCGACCGCCCTGCGGTGCAGGTCGACCAGCCCCTCCAGCCGGCCGGTGAGGGCCTGCCGCCGCCGCTCCCGGTCGGTCGCCGCGATCTGCGCGGTCTGCCTGGCCTGCTGGCTGCTCTCGGTGATCAGCGCCGCCAGCTCGTCGGCCCGCTCGCTGACGTGGTCGCGCAGCACGCGCTGCACCTGCCGGCTCAGGTCCTTGGACTCCTTGCCACAGGCCAGGAAGAAGTCGTCGATGTAGCGCTGGGCGGTCGCCTTCGCCGCGGCCTGCCGGCGGCGCAGCCGCGCCTCGCTCTCGTCCTTGATGGTCTTGCCGCCGAACGCCGCGCCCGCGCCGAGCGAGATCGCGTTGATCAGCGGCAGCCCGGCCAGGCTGGTGATCAGGCCGAACATGATCACGCCGCCGTAGGAGCCGCGCAGGCCGGTGAAGATCTTCTGCCCGGCGCCGAACGGGTCCAGCCTGGGCAGGTCCAGCTCGCCGATCGCGTCCACCGGATCGGCCCAACCCGCCAGCAGCGCGTCGGCGGGCGCGGCGTCCCGGTCGCCGGGGAAGCTGGCGATCACCCGGTCGGCGACCCACTGGCAGCGCGAGATCAGCCAGCCCAGGTTGATCTCGGCGGCCTCGTTCAGGCTGTCCCGCAGCCAGTCGTCGAACGACTCCCACGCCGTCTTCGGGTCGGCATCGTCGAACATCCGGTCCACCTCGCGCAGGATCCGCCGGGTCCGGTCGCGCAGGTCGTGTTCCACGTCGCCGACCAGGTCGGCCATCTGGTCGGCCAGCATCGTCTGGCAGCGGGTGGTCAGCCTGCGCAGCTCGTTCATGGCGCGCTGCGCGTCGGCCAGTTGCGTCTCCACGTCCGGCGTCCTGGTCACCACGGGTGTGGCGATGGCCGTGCGCACGTCGGTGGCCAGCGCCTGCACCGCCTGCCCGCACGCCACCCCGACCGTCCGGGGGGCCACCTCCTCGGACTTGGCCACCACCTGTCGCTGCAGGCAGCCGATCAGGTCGGGGAAACCGGACTCGGCGTTGATCGCGGTGTCGCCGTGCTGGGCCGCGGCCATCCGCAGCGCGGCGGAGACCGGGATCTGCCTGGCCGGCACCCTGGCCCCGGCCAGCAGCGCCAGATTGCGCTCGGCCACCTGCCGCCAGCGCGGCACCAGGTCGATCTTGGTGAGCGCGACCACGATGTTCGGGCAGACCGCGCTGATCCTGGCCAGCAGGTCCAGTTCGGCGTCGGACAGCTGGGCCGTCGCCGCCGACGCGAACAACACCGTGTCCGCCTGCTCGGCCGCGGCCACCTGGCGGCTGGTCTCCTCCGGCCCGGCACCCACCGGCGGCGTGTCGATCAGCACCAGGCCGTCGGCCAGCAGCTTGCGCGGGATGCCGATCTCGGCCCGCACCACGTGCCCGGCGCGGCCGCCGCCCCTGCGGCTGACCTGGCGGCTCACCTCGTCGATCGGCACCGCGACCCGCTCGGCGGGGGCGGGGATCGCCCGGTGATAGGCGGCGCCGGGATCGGTGACCAGCGACGCGGACGGGGACTCGGCGTGCTGCACCACGGTGGGCGCGGTGGTGGTGAGGTCGTCGCCGACGGCGCAGACGGGCGCGTTGACCAGCGCGTTGATCAGTTGGCTCTTGCCCTGGTTCAGCATGCCCAGCACGAGCACCCGCAGCCCCGGAGCCAGCAGCCGCCCGCGCTTGCGCCGCAACCCGTGGGCCAGGTCGGAGCGGCGCTGTTGGTTGCACGCGGTGATCGTGTCGTCGAGCACAGTGAGCCAGGGCGGTGCCGTCACCCGATCAAGTGTGCCGTGTCCACCCATTCGGGCGAAATAGGGGCCGGGTCCGTCCACGGCAAGACGGACCCGGCCCCGGCGATCGCTCGATCGAGCGATAGGTCAGAACTTCATCAGAACAACGACGGCAGGTGCAGGTCGCTGGTGACGTGGCTCAGGTCGCCGGTCACGTCACCGTGGTCGGCCGAACCCAGCAGGCTGCCCGCGCCGCCGCTGCCCGTGACGTCGGACACGGCGCTGTGCGATGCGACGCTGCCGACCGTGTCCGACACCGTGCTCTGCACCGTCGACACCGCGCCGGACACGGCGTGGGTCGGGTCGGTCAGCGAGTGCGTGGGGTCGGACAGCGTGCCGGTGACGCCGTGGGTCACGGTGCCGAGGGCCTGCGTCGGGTCGGCGGCCGAGCCGGTCACCTCGCCGAGGACACCCTGCACCGGGCCGAGCGCGTGCGACACGTCCGAGGTCGGCAGGTGGCTGGCCACGCCGCCCAGCGGACCGCTGTCCACGTTCTCGCTGACGCCGGTGACGGCGCTCTGCGAGGTCGAGGTGACCTGCTGCACCGCCTGGCCGACCGCCTCGTTCGCCGGGGCGGGGATCGCCTGGCTGGCGTACAGGGCGTAGGAGTCGGCGGTGCCGGTGAGCGCGGTGACCGTGCCCGCCGGGTCGCTCAGCGCGCCGGCCAGCGCGGTCGGGTTGGCCAACGCGCCCGCGGTGAGCTCGGCGGCGCCGGTCACCAGGTTCGACGCGGTGGTCGACATGGTGCCCAGCGAGCTGGTCATCGAGGTCGCGTGACCGTCCAGCACGTCGGTCACGTCACTGGCCGACGAGAACCCGCTGGGCAGGCCGCCACCGAGGCCGGGGAGGCTGTCCAGACCGGGCACCGTGAACGCGCTGCTGCCGGTGCCGGCCATGCCGTTGTCGGCCAGGGTCACGGCGAGACCGTGCTCCAGGTCGCCGGCCACCTGGCCGAAGTTCTCACCCATCGGCGAGATGAGATCACCGGCGGCCAGCACACCGTTGCTGCCGGCGGCGACGTGCATCGCGCCTGTCATGTTGTCGTTGCCGAGGGCGCCAGCCACGTCCAGCGCGGGCATGCCGCCCAGCGCCTGCGTGACGAACTGCAGTTGTTGGATCGCGCCGAGCTGGCCGGTGTCGACAGAGTCGACCGGGAGCTGGCTGAGTACCGCGTCGAGCGCATCCGCGTGGGTGGGGACGTAGTCGATCACCAGTGGGATGACCTCTTGGACGTCCGCCGCGCTGATGTCGCTCAGACCGGCGTGGTCCAGCATCGTCGCCGGGTCCTGCTCGAACGCGGCCAGGGCCTGCGAGTCGCTGAGCAGGTTGAGCACGAAGTCGTGCAGCGTCTGGTCGGCTTGCTCCATCAAAAGGGGTTCTCCTCACACGGTGTTCGGTACGAAGTTCAGCGGTACGAACGGGAGCGGTCGCATCGCCGCCGAAGCTAGGCCGGGCAGGGCCGGTGAGCATCGGGGATAACTCCCTGTATCCAAAGCTGCCCCTATAGGGGGCGGCCGAGCCGCACATTAGGGGAATAGGGGCACATACCTACTGGCAGGTTGGTTCCGATGGTCACCTTTGGTACGAACAGGTGAGCACGCCGTCACCTTCACGGGGGACGGCCGTTTGCATAGCGGGGGATGCCACCGCAGCCGGCCGAAGGAATGAGGTAGCGCCTGTATGCCATACGTCCTCGGGATCGACGTTGGCACCAGTCGCACCAGGGCGGCGGTCTGCCGGGACACCCCGGCGGGCTGGTCCGACCCGGTGCTGATCCCCCTCGGCGCCCGCGCCCCCGGTGTGCCCACCGTCGTCTACCTCGCCGCCGACCGGTCGGCCCTGGTCGGTGACCAGGCCGAGCGGCACGCCGGCAGCGATCCGGTCCGCGTGGCCCGCGGCTTCCCCAGCCGGGTCGGCGACAACGTGCCGCTGGTGCTCGGCGGTGTGCAGTGCGGCGCGCACGAGCTGACCGCGGTGCTCGTCCGGTGGGTGGTGGACCGGGTGGCCGAACACGAGGGCGGCCCGGCGGACGCACTGGTCGTCACCCATCCGGCGGCCTGGGGCGGGCACCGCAAGTCGCTGCTGCACCACGAACTGGTCCGCCAGCAACTGCCCAACGTCACGCTGCTCGCCGAGCCGATCGCGGTCGCCGAAGGCTTCCCCACCGCACGACTGGCCACCGGCGACGCCCTCGCCACCTACGACCTGGGCGCCGGCACCGCCACCTCGGCCGTGGTGCGCCGGACCCCGGACGGCCGGTTCGAACTGCTCGCCGACGCGACCGGCGCCGAGGCCGTCGGCGGCGGCCACTTCGACGACGCCATCGTGGAATGCGTCCGAGGCCAACTGGGCCGGGGCGCGCTGGACGACATCGACCCCGCGGACCCGCAGGCCTGGCTGGCGATGGCCCGACTGCGCGGCATGTGCACCGGGGCCAAGGAGATGCTGTCCGCCGAGGCCGAGGTGATCGTGCCCGTCCGGCTGCCCGACGCGCCCGCCGACGTCCGGGTGGGCAGGGCCGACTTCGAGGACGTGATCCGGCCCGCCGTGACCGCAGGCGCCGACCTGCTGCCGCGCACCGTGCGGGCCTCCGGCGTGGACCCGGTCGACCTGGCCGCCGTCGTGCTGACCGGTGGTTCGGTCCGGGTGCCGCTGGTCGCCGAACTGGTCGGCGCGTCGACGGCCGCGAAGGTCGTCCGCGCCGCCGAACCCGAACTGACCGTCGCCATCGGCGCCGCCGCGGCCGCCCGCAGGCTGGTCACCGGACCGGAGCCGATCGCCGTCGCCGAGCCGGAACCCGCCGAGCCCACCGAGGTGATCGCCCGCTCCGCCATCGCCCTGTACGCCGGGGACGCGCTCGACCTGGACCAGGTGGACGCCGAGTTCGGCGTCGAACCACCGGCCCGCCCGCCGGTGGAGATCCTGCCGATCGAACTGCCCGCCCCGCCGCTGGTCACCCGCCTGCTGTCCAGCGTCCGGCCGGCCACCCTCACGGTCAGCACGATCGCGATCGCCGCGGTCGGCGTCGTGCTGACGTTCGTCCTGCAGTCCGGCGGACATCCGTCCAACCCGTTGCAGCACCTGGGTCCCGCCCGACCCGTGGTCAACCAGACAACCGAGACGACACCGGCCCCGCCCGGCGGCTGAACACACCCTGCCTTCCCTTGTCCCAACCACAGCGAGGACGGCCGTTGATCCCGCACACACTGACCAGCTCCCGGCTCATCCTGGATGGCCCGACCCAACGGTTCCTGGACACGGTGGAGTCGGAGCCGCTGGCGCCGGTCACCGTGGCGATTCCGGCGCCCGGCGGCTACGGCAAGACCACCGTGCTCGGCGAACTGGCCCGGATCTATGACGCGGCGGGCGTCCGCGTACTCGGTCCGGCCGACGCGCGTGCCGCCACCGACCCGACCGCTGTTCTGGTGGTCGACGACGCCCAGCAGCTCAGCGCCCCCGTACTGGCCGAGCTGACGGCACTGGCCGCGACCGGCGCGGCCCGCATGGTCGTGGCCTATCGCCCGTGGCCCAGGCCGGTCGAACTGACCAGCCTGGTCGACCTGCTCGGCAGCTCCGGACCGCAGCTGCCACTGGGCCCGTGGGACCGGTCCACCGTCGCCGCCTACCTGTCCGATCACCTGGCGCTGCCCCCGGTGCCGTCGATGATCGACTTCGCCTGTGCCCAGACCGGTGGCGTGCCGAAGTTCTTGGCGCACATCGCCACCGCCCTGGCCGACGCCCCCGGCTGGCTGGAGCAGGACGAACCGCAGGTGCCGAGGGCGGCGCTGGCCGCGCTGCGGCCCGACCTGGACCGGCTGGACCATGAGGTGGAGAGCTACCTGCTGGCCGTCGAAGCAGGCGTCGGCCGGCACGCCGAGCTGGTGGCCGACCTGCTCGGCAACGACGCCGACGCGATGCGCGACGTGATGGAGGCGGCGCGGGCCACCGGCCTGCTCGGCGCCGACGGCTCGCTGCTGCCCATCGCCCGCCGCGCCATGAGCATGCTGGTGCCGGCCGAACGCCGGATCGTCGTCCGCCAGCGTCTCGCCGAACTGCAACGGCAACGCGGTGGCCCGGTCCTCGACCTGGCCAAGTCACTGCTCGGCACCGGCGTCGGCGGAGCAGGCATCGCCGCGGTGTTCCAGACCGCCGCCATCGAGGCCATGGCCACCCAGCCGGCGCTCGCCGCCCGCATGTACACCGCCGCCGTCGCCGCCGGAACACCCGTGGTGGCACTGGCAGCAGGCTGGGCCAGGGCCGCCGCCCGGTCCGGCGATCTCGACCGCGCCCTGCGCCTGGCCGACCAGACCATCGCCACGGACGGTGCCCCGCACCGCGCCGAGGCCGCCGAGGTGGCGGCGGCAGCGCTCGCCCACCGTGGTCAGTTGGGTCGCAGCGCCGAGCTGTACCGCTGGGCAGGCCCGGGTTTCCCCGCGTCGTTCGCGGCGATCGGCCTGCTCGGCACCGGCCACCCGGCCGACGTCGAGGCCCTGCCCGAACCGAAGGCCGACAGCGTGCCACCCACCTTGCTCGCCGGTGCCGCCGCGCTGATGGCCGACGGCGTCCGCGAATCGGTGACGGGTTCGACGACCGCGGCCATGTCCCGGTTGGTGCGCGCATCCGCGTTGCTGGAACCAGCGGGTCAGGCACTGTTGCTGCCGGACAGCCCGGCCGCGCTGGCCGCGCTGGTCGGACTGCACGGCGGCGAACTGGCCCTGGCCGAGTCGGTGCTGGAGCGGGCATCCGGCGCGGAACTCGGTGGTGCGTTATTGGCGCCACGGCACCGGTTGCTGCAGGCGTGGATCGCGATGACGCGGGGCAAGCTGGCCCTCGCCAGGGAGCAGTTGGTGGTGGCGGCCCGGAGCGTGCGGGTGCTGGAGCCGAGGGACTGGCTGTTCGCGGTGGCGTTGGAGGTCGGGATCGCGCGCCGGAACAGTGACCTGGCGACGTTGCGGCGGACCTGGAGCCAGGCGTGCGAGGCGGTGATGCGGCACCCGGTGGACCTGTTCACGGTGTTGCCGCTGAGCGAGTTCACGGTCGCGGCGGCCCGGCTACGCGACCAGTCGAGGGTGCGCCCGCATCTGGACGAGGCCCGGCGGCTGCTGGCCTCATTGGACAACCCACCACTGTGGTCGACGGCGCTGCACTGGGGCTGCCTGCATGCGGCGATCATCGCCGAACAACCGGCCGCGGCCCGCGACCACGCGGCGGTGCTGGCCGCCAACGCCAAGCACTGCGCCTACTGCGCCGTCCTCGCCGAGGCCGCGACCTGCTGGCTGGCCGTGGTCGCCGGACACGTCGACGCCAACCGGGTCGAGGCGGCGGCGCGCGGCCTGCACGACGCGGGCCTGTGCTGGGACGGCGCCCGGTTGGCCGGTCAGGCCGCTATTCGGACGTCGGACCGCAAGGCGATGGTCGGCCTGCTCAACTGCGCGCGGGTGTTGCAGGGCAGGCCGGTGAAACCCGCGGTGCCACCGGCGTCGGCCCCGACGCCGGCGGCACATCGACCGCATGCCCGCGGGGTGCCGCCGGTGGCATCAGTGGCATCGGTGGCGGAGACAGGAGGAGGTGGGGTGCTCAGCGAACGTGAGCGTGAGGTGGCAGCGCTGGTGATCGCCGGCCTGACGTACAAGCAGGTAGGAGATCGCCTGTTCATCTCGGCCAAGACGGTCGAGCACCACGTGGCGAGGATGCGGCAGAAGCTGGGTTCCACCAGCCGAGCCGAACTGTTCGACCAGCTACGCCAACTGGTCCGCCCGAACCCGGAGGCATAGCGCGAGCCGGAGGCACAGCGGTGAACGCGGGATCGGGCGACGAACCGGACGCGCGATGGCGTGCTCGACGCGCCAACAGCGCCCGGCGAACCGGCGCGCGGCCTGAGCGGCGGGATTCAGGTGTGGCAGGCGTGACGGCGGATGCCCGGCGCGGCGGTGTGCGCGGGTGCTGTCTGCCCGGCCTGCGTGCGCCGAAGCGCACGGCCGCCGGTGTGACGGCACACCCGAGGCGCGGTGGCTGGCTCGGGATTGCGCCGGGCGCCTGGCGAGGTACCACCGTTGTGGCGGCCTGGCGGCACACCCATTCGTGGATGGCGTCGGTTGAGTAGTGTCGCTGCGTTGGCATGGCGGAACGGGGAGACATGACACCAGGCGTGTGGTACAGCGAGTCACCACGGTGTCCCCGGTGTCCTGGCCGCGTGTTGCTCACCAGGGCGACCGCCGAAGCCCTGGCCGAGCACTCCCATGGCCGGCTCCAGGTGATCGCCTGCGGTTCCGGTGACAACTGGCACGTCTGGGCGCCCACCCTGGAGAAGCCCAACAACGACTGACCGGCGACTCGCCTCCCCACCGCCCGGGGGTGGTTACGTGAGGTGAGCTTTTAATCGCTGTGTTCCGACGGCTCCTCACTTGTGGTTATTGGTCCGTTACTCGTGGCGGGAAAGCGAAACGATTGCGGACCTAATATGGCAATACCGGCTGGTCACAGCATGTTTGGGCATTATTCGCGATAACTGTGTCGGCCTGGCGATCAAGGGCGGTACGATTCCGGAATCGCGACGTGCGCGCCATTCTCGGCGTTGGGGGACTCCGGAGGGTGACGACACATCGTGATGTTCGCTGGTGTGCGCCCGAGGGGGCGCACACCAGCGCCCTGCTTCGCGGCGTGGGGTGTGGCTCGGAGTGGGCAGCCCGGATCGACGGGCTGTGGCCGGCCCGTCGTGGGATGGCCCGGGTTGTCGCAATGTGGGTACTGCTGTGGCCGGTATGCGGTGGGCCGCCGGCGTGGACGGGTGTCGCGGTCTGGGCGCTGCTGCCCGGCCGGCATGCTGTGGCCGTCCAGTGTGGATGGTGTAGTGGGCGGTCGCCGTATGGGCGTCAGCAGGCTGTGGGGCAGCCTGGGTCGTCGCGGTGTGGGCGCTGCTGGCCGGCCGGGTGGGGGTGGTCCACCTGAAGTGTCGTGTGGCGGATGTCGAACTTCTCCGCCAGTGCGTGTTCCAGGTCGGCACGCCGTTCGTGGCAGTCGCTGTGGTCGTCGATCAGCACATGCGCCGACAGGGCCGGAAACCCGGACGTGACCTCCCAGACATGCAGCTCGTGCACGTCCAGCACCCCCGGTACCGCCATGATCGCCGCGCGGACCGCCGACGGGTCGATGCCCCTCGGCGCCGCTTCCAGCACCACCCGGCCCGACTCGCGTACCAGTCGCACGCCGGCCCGGATCATCAGCCCGGCCACCAGCAGCGACGCGATCGAGTCCGCCCGCGCGAAACCGGTCGCCAGGATCACCACGCCGGCCACCGCCGTGCCGATGAACGCGTAGAGGTCGGTCAGGATGTGCTGGAAACTGGCCTCCACGTTCAGGCTGCTCCGGTCCGCCCGCCGCAACGCCATCGTGGCCGCCATGTTCACCAGGACACCGACCAGCGCGATCACCAGTACCGGCAGGCCGGACACCGACGGCGGCTCGATCAGCCGGATCGCCGCCTCGACCACGAAGAACACGCCCAACGCCAGCAGCGCGCCACCGTTGATCAACGCCGTCAGGATCTCCGCGCGCTTCAATCCGTAGGTATAGGCACCGATTGCCGGTCGCCGGGCCAACCGCATGGCGACCAGCGCCAGGGCGATCGCGCCCGCGTCGGACACCATGTGCGCCGCGTCCGCGAGCAGCACCAGCGAGCCCGCCACCAGGCCGACGATCACCTCGATGGCCATGAACGCCACGATCAGACCGAACGCGGTCCACAGGTACCGGCGGTCGGCGTCGGCGCTGATGCCGTGGTGATGGTGGGTGTCCTGCGGGCGGGACAGGTCGTGCCGCGCGATCACCTGGCCACCTCCCGTCGACGACAGCGCACATAGATGCACACATTCGCATGTGTCGATTCGAGGTTACTCCAAGGGCCGCATCGATGGCTCCGGTCGGGGCAAGGTCAGGGGTTGTGAAGAAGTCCATATCCAGAAGAACCCCAACCGGGGCGGATCGGTTGTAGTGGGGGACCGGATCAACCCGCCAGGTCGTCCAGCGCCTTGTAGATCCGCTTCTCGGACACCGGGAACGCGGTCCCCAGCTGCTGTGCGAAGTAGCTCACCCTCAGCTCCTCGATCATCCAGCGGACGTGTCGCGCATCCGGGGATGCCACCCGACCGGGGGACAGGGCGGCCAGGGTGTCACGGTATTCGGCCGTCACCGCCGCGACGTCCGCGGTCCGCGCCACGTCCCGCGCCGGGTTCTCCGGCAGTTTCTCCAGCCGCCGGTCCACCGCCCGCAGGTACCGCACCAGATCGGCCAGGTGGTCCAGCCCGGTGTCGGTGACGAAACCGCGGTACACCAGCGCGGCCAGCTGCGCCCGCACGTCGGCCAGTGACTCGGCAGGCGTGAACGACGGCAGGTCGGCCAGCCTGGTCTGTGCCTCCTGCCGCGCCACCAGCACCTGCCGCACCAGGTCGACCACCCGGAACGTCGTCTCGCCCAGGCCCGCGCGTACAGACTCCCGCAGCGCCGCGAAGCCCGCCTCGTCCCACACCGGCCCGCCGTGTCGCGCCAGCAGATGATCGACCGCGGCGCGTACGCAGTCGT
The DNA here is from genome assembly GCA_036491115.1 of Pseudonocardiaceae bacterium. GTDB lineage: Bacteria > Actinomycetota > Actinomycetes > Mycobacteriales > Pseudonocardiaceae > DATEPR01. The sequence goes on along the minus strand of DASXCQ010000068.1, from coordinate 53,076 downwards.
CCAGCAGATCGCCGACACTCTCGTGCGGATGCGTGCCCAGCGTCAGTTTCGCCCGGTTGTCCAGGCCCCGGATCACCGACTTCACCGGCGACGGCACCGTCAGCAGCAACAGCCGCCGGGTGCCCGCCCACATCGCCACCCGCTGCTCGGCCGACGTGTCGAACACCCGGATGTCCACGCTCCCACCGGCATCGACCAGCGCCGGGTATCCGGTCACGGTGAAACCGGCGACCCGCTGCTGATAGGACCGGGGCAGCGGGCCGAACGTCCACGCCGTCAGACCGGTGCGGGTGATGTCCTTGGCCGCCTCGGCCAGCGCCGTCGCCGTCCGCGGCCGCAGCGCCTCGCGCAGTGCCGGGAGGTCCCTGCCCTCGGCGACCGTCTTGCGGTGCTCGTCGACGATCCGGAAGTTGATCCGGAGGTGCTCCGGGATCTGGTCGGGCTGCCAGGCGTCCAGCGGCACCGTGATCCCGGTGAGCCGCCTCAGTTCCCGGCTCAGCGCGGCCAGCAGCGGCTCGTCCGTCTCCGGCAGCTCGGCCAGCACCGCCCTGGCCACGTCCGGCGCCGGCACGAAGTTGCGCCGCAACTGCTTGGGCAGTGACCGGATCAGGGCGGTGACCAGTTCGGTCCGCAGCCCCGGCACCTGCCAGCCGAACGCGTCGTCGCTGACCTGCCCGAGCACCGGCAGCGGTAGGTCGACGGTCACGCCGTCGGTCTTCGCGCCCGGTTCGAACTGGTATGTCAACGGCAGTGGCGGCCCATCGGACCGCCACGTGTTCGGATACTCCGTCTCGCTGACCTGACCGGCACCGGAGTTGACGAGCATCTCCCGGTCGAACGTCAGCAGCTCCGGCTGCTCCCGACGGGTCTTCTTCCACCAGCTGTCGAAGTGCCGCGCCGACACCACGTCCTTGCCGACCCGCTGGTCGTAGAAGTCGAACAGGGTCTCGTCGTCCACCACGATGTCGCGCCGGCGCGCCCGGTTCTCCAGCTCGGCGACCTCGTCCAGCATGGCCCGGTTGCGGTGGAAGAACTGGTGGTGGGTGTCCCACTCGCCGTCCACCAGTGCGTGCCGGATGAACAGGTCGCGGCACCCGCCGGGGTCGATCCGGCCGTAGTTCACCGCACGCCCGACGACCAGTGGGATCCCGTACAGCGTCACCTTCTCGCTGGCCATGACCGCACCGCGAGCCCGTTCCCAGCGCGGCTCGCTGTAGGTGCGGCGCACCAGGTGACCGGCCAGCCGCTCCACCCAGTCCGGCTCGATCCGCGCCGCCGTCCGCCCCCACAGCCGGGACGTCTCCACGAGTTCGGCCGCCATCACCCAGCGCGGTGTCCTGCGGAACAGCACCGACCCTGGGAACACGGCGAACCGCGCGTTGCGGGCACCCTGGTACTCGTTGCGTGCCGTGTCCTTCAGACCAACGTGCGACAACAGGCCGGCCAGCAGCGCCTGGTGCACCTGGTCCGGATCCGACTCGCTGTCAGTCGGCGTCATGCCGAGGCTCCGGGTGATCTGGCTGAGCTGGCCGTGCAGGTCGAACCACTCGCGTACTCGGAGGAAGTTCAGGTACTCGGCCCGGCACCGTTTGCGGAACTGGTTGCCGGACAAGGACTTGCGCTGCTCCCGTAGGTAACGCCACAGGTTCAGGTAGGTGAGGAAGTCGGAGTTGGGGTCGACGAACCTGGCGTGCTGGGCGGTCGCGGCGGCCTCGGCGTCCGACGGGCGCTCTCGTGGGTCCTGAACGGACAGTGCGGCCGCGATGACGAGAACGTCGCGCAGGCTGCCGTTGCGGTCGGCCTCCAGCACCATCCTGGCCAGCCGGGGGTCGATCGGCAGCCGGGCGAGCTGCCGGCCGACGTCGGTGAGCCGCTCGTCGTCGGACAGCGCACCGAGTTCCTGGAGCAACTGCACGCCGTCGGCGATGTTGCGGCGGTCCGGCGGGTCGACGAACGGGAACGCCGCCATGTCACCGAGTCCGAGCGCGGTCATCTGCAGGATGACCGACGCGAGGTTGGTGCGCAGGACCTCCGGATCGGTGAACTCCGGCCGGGCCAGGTAGTCGTCCTCGGAGTAGAGCCGGATGCAGACACCGTCCGAGGTGCGGCCGCACCGGCCGGAACGCTGGTTGGCCGACGCCTGGGACACCGGCTCGATCGGCAGGCGTTGCACCTTCAACCGGTGGCTGTAGCGGGAGATGCGCGCGGTGCCTGCGTCGACGACGTACTTGATGCCCGGCACGGTCAGCGACGTCTCGGCCACGTTGGTGGCCAGCACGATCCGCCTACCGGTGTGCGGCTGGAACACCTTGTACTGGTCTCCGGAGGACAGCCGCGCGTACAGCGGGGTGATCTCGGTGTTGCGCAGGTCCAGCCGGGCCAGGCCGTCGGCCGCGTCCCGGATCTCCCGCTCGCCGCTGCAGAACACGAGGACGTCGCCCTGGCCGAGCGTGCCCAGTTCGGTGACCGCATCACAGATCGCCTGGACCTGGTCACGGTCCGGATCGGCGTCCGGGTCGTCCGGGTCGATCAGCGGCCGGTAGCGGATCTCCACCGGGTAGGTGCGGCCGGACACCTCGATCACCGGCACCGGGGCACCCTCCCGCTCGAAGTGCCGGGCGAATCGGTGCGGGTCGATGGTGGCCGACGTGATGATGACCTTCAGGTCGGGCCGGCGGGGGAGCAGCTCCTTGAGGTAGCCCAGGATGAAGTCGATGTTGAGGCTGCGTTCGTGCGCCTCGTCGATGATCAGCGTGTCGTACCGGTACAGCATCCGATCCCGCTGGATCTCGGCCAGCAGGATGCCGTCGGTCATCAGCTTCACCAACGTGCCGTCGCCGACCTGGTCGGTGAACCGGACGGTGTAGCCGACGGTGCCGCCCAGTTCGGTGCCGAGCTCGTCGGCGATCCGTTCGGCCACCGTGCGCGCGGCGAGCCGTCTGGGCTGCGTGTGCCCGATCACACCTCGGACGCCTCGGCCGAGTTCCAGGCACATCTTGGGCAACTGGGTGGTTTTGCCCGATCCGGTCTCACCGGCGATCACCACGACCTGGTGGTCGCGGACCGCCGCCATGATGTCGTCGCGTCGCCCGCTGATCGGCAGCGTGTCCGGGTAGCGCGGGGTGGGCGCGCCGGCCCGCCTGCGCCGGGCCCGGTCCAGGCCGGTCTCCACGTCGGCGGCGATCTCGTCCAGCACCTTCTGCCGTGCCACGCGGTCGCGGATCTTGCGGGTACCGTCCAGCCGCCGGCGCAGCCTGCGCTCGTCGCGGATCGTCAGGTCCGGGAGGAGGGCGGCCAGGTCGGCGGCGGACATGGCGATCGGTGACGTGGACATACACCGTCAATGGTAGGCAGCGGCGCCGAAGGCCCGCACTTGGTTTATCAGCGGGCGCCGTGGTTCCGGGCGGCTTCGCGTGCCTCGGTGGCGACGGCGATCAGGTTGTCCAGTGCGCCGACGGTGGCGGACAGCTCGAAGCTCTCGTCCGGGTCGCCGATGGTGAACTCGACCTCGTTGGCGTTGGCCACGTACCGGATCGGGCAGGTGTCGGCCATCATGATCATGGTCTCGATATGCAGTCGGTGGTGATTCAGGCTCAGCACGGCGTCAGCATATAAGTAAGTACTCAGTATTCTCTGGTGATAATAGAGTGAACTTCGTGTACTCTCCGTGTGCGATGATCGACAACAGGAGGACACGGTGGACCAGCACCAGTTGCCGGCTGCGGTGATGAAGATCGTGTTGGGGCACGAGTTGTCGCGGCAGCGCAAGCTGGCCGGGATGACGCAGGAGGCCGCGGCCACGGTGCTGAGCTGTACGCAGAAGAAGATCGCCTTCATCGAGAACGGCGTCAGCGGGGTGAAGATCCTGGAACTGGCCGGTCTGTCGGAGGCATACGGCGCCAGTGCCACGGACCGCGCCTACGCGGAGGATCTGGCGGTCGAGGCCAACCGCCGCGCCAAGAACGGCGCCTTCAGCACCCGGTTCCCCCAGCACATGCGGCTGCTCGTCGACATGGAGCCGACCTGTGGGCGCTTCTGGTCGTCGCAGTCCATGGTGGTGCCCGGCCTGTTGCAGACCGAGGACTACATGCGGATGGTGTTCCGCGCCTGGCGGCCGTCGCCCAGCCAGGAGAAGATCGACAAGGACGTCGCCGACCGTCTGGTCCGGCAACGTGTGCTCGACAACGCCGACCAGCAGTTCTGGTTCATCGTGGACGAGGCGGCGTTGCGCAGGACCACTGGTAGCTCGGCGATCATGAAGGCACAGATCGTGCGACTGGTCGACGCCATCGATCAGCCGAACGTCGAACTACAGGTCGTGCCGTTCGGCGTCGGCTACTACATGGGCCAGGCACACGACTACACGATCTTCGGTTACGACACGAAATCGCCCGTGAACGTGGTCTACCGTGAGCACTATGACGGCGGCGAGTACGTGGGCGACCTGGAGCGCACGGCCGCATACGTAACCCTGTGGGAGCAACAGAAGGCGGCGGCGAACGGGCCGGAGCAGACTCGGCGTTTCCTGCTCGACCTGGCCGCCTCGCTGTGAAGGGCGTGGCGATGAGCGTCTGGCGGAAGTCCAGCTACAGCAACCCGAACAACCAATGTGTCGAGGTCGCCGTCGGGCCGACATTAGTCGGGCTGCGGGATTCCAAGAATCCGGGCGGTCCCGTGTTGGCCTTCGCCCCGGGCCGCTGGGCCGACTTCGTGGCAAGCGGTCTCCTGGCTGACGGGAGCCGTCCAGGTCAGGACTGACGGTCCAGCACGTGGTCCCGCGCCTCGGCGTACCTGGCTCGAACGGCCGGTTGCGGTGCGGCGTCGAACGTTTCCGGCTCGCCGATCGTCCACTGTGGTGGCTGCGGTGCCTCGGACAGCACCCAGGCCGCCTGCCGGGCCGCGCCGTCGGCCACGTACTCGCCCGGCGGCGGCGGCACCACCACCGGCCGGCCGAGCACCTCGGGCGCGATCCGCCGTACCGCCGACGCCCGCGCACCCCCGCCGACCAGCAGGATCCGCTCCACCGGCACGCCGGCCGCGACCAGCGCGTCCAGTCCGTCGGCCAGCCCGCACAGCATGCCCTCGACCGCCGCCCTGGCCAGGTTCTCCCGAGTGGCGCTGCCCAGCGTCAGGCCGTGCACGGCCGCCGTCGCGGTCGGTTTGGACGGCGTCCGCTCACCCTCCAGGTACGGCACCATGACCACCCCGCCGGCACCGGCGGGCGCCGACAGGGCCAGCCGGTTCAACTCGTCGAGGTCGACCCCGATCAGTCCGGCCGCCGCGGTCAGCACTCGGGCCGCGTTGAGCGTGCACACCAGCGGCAGGTAGGCCCCGGCGGCATCGGCGAAGCCGGCGATGATGCCGGTCGGGTCGGCCGTCGGCTTGCCGGCTACCGCGTACACCGTGCCGGACGTGCCGATGGACACCACGACGTCGCCGACGCCTGCCTCGACACCCAGCGCGGCGGCCGCGTTGTCACCGGCGCCGGGTCCGAGTGTGAACGTGGTTCGGCCGGCCGCCTGCGAGGGGCCCAGGACCCGAGGCACGACGGCGTCGTGACCGAGGGCCGAGCGCAGCAGGTCGGGCCGGTACTCGCCGGTGGCCGGTGACCAGTAGCCGGTGCCGCTGGCGTCGCTGCGGTCGGTGGTGAGCGTGGTGATGTCGCCGGTGCCGGCCAGTCGCCAGGTCAGCCAGTCGTGGGGGAGCGCCACCGCGGCCGTGCGCGCCGCTGAATCCGGTTCGTGGGTGGCCAGCCAGCGCAGCTTGGTCACGGTGAACGACGCCAGCGGCACGCTGCCCACGGTGTCCGCCCAGAACCCGGCACCCCGCTCGGCCACCAGATCGGCGGCCGCGCCGGCCGACCGCAGGTCGTTCCACAGCAGCGCGGGCCGGACCACCTGACCGGCCTCGTCCAGGCACACCATGCCGTGCTGCTGCCCGCCGACCGCCACCGCGGCCACGTCGGCCAGCCCGCCGGCCTGCTCCACCGCGACGGTCAGGGCCCGCCACCACTCGTCCGGGGGCACCTCGGTGCCGTCCGGGTGCGGGGCGGTGCCGGTTCGCACCAGCCGGCCGGTCGCCGCGTCCCGCACCACCATCTTGCAGGACTGGGTGGACGAGTCGATCCCGGCGACCAGCGTCACGACGCGCCCAGCAGGTGCTCGACCGCCAACTGGTTGAGCGCCACGAAGCCGTAGCCGCGTTCGGCCGCCTTGTCCGGGTCGAAGTCCTCGTAGGCGGACCGGTCGGCGAGCAGGTCCGCCGTGGTCTCGCCCGCGCCCAGTGTCGGTACGGCCAGTTCGTCGACCCGCGCGGCGTGCAGCGCCTCGGTGACCCTCGGGTCGGCGCGGAAGGCCGCGGCGCGTTCGCGCAGCAGCAGGTAGGTGCGCATGTTGGCGGCGGCACTGGCCCACACGCCGGTGATGTCCTCGGTGCGGGAGGGTTTGTAGTCGAAGTGCCTCGGCCCGTCGTAGCCGCCGTTCTCCAGCAGGTCCACCAGGAAGAAGGCGTTGAGCAGGTCGCCGTGGCCGAAGACCAGGTCCTGGTCGAACTTGATGCCGCGCTGGCCGTTGAGGTCGATGTGGAACAGCTTGCCCTGCCACAGCGCCTGGCTGATGCCGTGCACGAAGTTCAGCCCGGCCATCTGCTCGTGGCCGACCTCCGGGTTCACGCCGACCATCTCGTGGTGCTCCAGCGTGGAGATGAACGCCAGGGCGTGGCCGACGGTGGGCAGCAGGATGTCGCCCCTGGGTTCGTTCGGCTTGGGCTCCAACGCGAACCGCAGGTCGTAACCGGAGTCGACGACGTACTGGGCGAGGGTGTCCACGGCTTCGCGGTAGCGGTCCAGCGCGGCCCGGACATCCTTGGCCGCGTCGCTCTCCGAGCCTTCCCGGCCGCCCCACATGACGTAGGTGGTGGCGCCCATGGACGCGGCGAGGTCGATGTTGCGCAGCACCTTGCGCAGCGCGAACCGGCGGACGGCCCGGTCGTTGCTGGTGAACGCGCCGTCCCGGAACACGGGGTGGGTGAACAGGTTCGTGGTCATCATCGGGACCACCAGGCCGGTCTCGGCGAGCGCGGCGCGGAACCGGGTGATGTGGTGCTCGCGGGCGGCGTCGTCGCTGCCGAACGGGATCAGGTCGTCGTCGTGGAACGTGACGCCCCACGCGCCGAGTTCGGCCAGCCGGTGCACGCTCTCCACCGGGTCCAGCGGGGGACGGGTGGCGTCGCCGAACGGGTCGACGGCCCGCCAGCCGACCGTCCACAGCCCGAAGCTGAAGTGGTCCTCCCGGGTCGGTGCGCCGGCCATGTGATCGCCTCCCGCTGAGCTAATAGTTCAATGGCCGAACATATATGCCGGCCACCGACCCGGTCAAGGATTTCGTACAGCCGTCGAACTATTAGAATGCGCGGGATGACGGAGCCTGCCGGGCAACACACCCTGCGTCGCCACAACGCGGCGCTGGTGCTGCGTACCGTGCTGGACTCGCCCGGCGTGTCCCGTGCCGCCATCGCGGCCGGCACCGGCCTGGCCAAGGCGACCGTGTCCAGCCTGGTGGACCGGCTGATCGCGGCCGACCTGGTGGCCGAGACAGGTCTCCAGGTCCGGCAGGGCAGGGGCAGGCGCAGTACCGGACTGGCCGCGTCGCCGACCGGGCCGCACGGCCTGGGCGTCGAGATCGGCGTCGACTACCTGGCCACCTGCCTGGTCGACCTGGCAGGTCAGGTGCGCGAACACACCGTGCGGGCGGGGGACAACCGGGCCCGGCCACCGGCCAGGGTGCTCGGCGCCGCGGTCCGCGCGATCAACACCGCGCTGCGCGCCGCCGACGGGCTGGGTGTGCCCGTGGGCGGGATCGGGATCGCCGTGCCGGGCCTGGTCGAGTCGGGCACCGGGCTGCTGCGGATCGCGCCCAACCTCGGCTGGCGCGACCTGGACATCGTGGCGGGCGTCCGGGGCCGGATCGACGCGCCGCACCTGCCCGTGCTGGTCGGCAACGAGGCGAACCTGGCCGCCGAGGCGGAACTGGGCCACGCGCCCGACGGGCCGCGCGACTTCATCATGGTCACCGGTGAGATCGGCATCGGCGCCGGACTGATGGTGGACGCCAGGCCGTTCCCCGGCGTCGGCGGGTTCAGCGGCGAGATCGGCCACCTGACCGTGGATCCCGCCGGGCCGGAGTGCACGTGCGGGGCACGCGGCTGCCTGGAACGGCTGGCCGGACTGGACCAGATCATCGGGCAGGCCGGTGTGGGGCAGGCCGGCCCGCCCGCTGAGGTGCTGGACACGCTGGTCGGCAGGCTGCACCAGGCCGACCCCGCGGCGCTGGGCGCGGTCCGCGCGGCCGGCCGCTGGCTGGGCATCGCGCTGGCGTCGGTGATCAATGTCGTGGACGTGCCGTGCGTGGTGCTGGGCGGAACTTACGCCGCGCTGGCGCCGTGGCTGCGGGAGCCGATGGCGGCCGAGCTGGACAGCCGCGTGATCAGCGCGTCCTGGTCGCCGGTGCGGATCGGCAGCTCCACGCTGGGCGGGGCGGCCGCCGTTCGGGGGGCGGCAGCCGCGGCCGTGCGGGCGATCATCGATGACCCGGACCGCTACCATCGCGCCGCCGGTTAGTTGGATATCACACGTGACACATATCACATAACAAATCCCTGTGAACTCTGTCGCATCGGCACCCGTATACCGGGTGTTCCATTGTCGACAGGCAGGAAGATCCATGTCCTTACTCAGACGCCCGCTCGCCGTGGTCGCCGCGGCCGCGGGCATGCTGGCTCTCGGGGTACCGGCGGTGGCATCGCCCGGCCCCTCCCATCACGGTGATCGCCACGACGACCGGAAACTCGCCGTCCAGCAGGTGAACCTGGTGTCCGATGTGCCGGGCCTGGCTCCGCTCACCGATCCGGACGTGGCCAACCCGTGGGGCCTCGCGCTCCTGCCGACCTCACCGCTGTGGTCGGCCAACAACGCCACGGACGTGGCGACGCTCTACACGGTGGCCCCGGGCGGCGCGACGGCGACCAAGGTGCCGGCCGTCCGGCCCACCTTCCCGGACACGCCCGAACTGCCCACCGGCCAGGTCGCCAACGGCGGCACGGGCTTCGTCAACACCCTCAACGGGGCGAGCGCTCCGGCGAGGTTCATCTTCTCCACCCTGACCGGTCACATCGAGGCGTGGGCACCCGGTCTGGACCCCGGCCCCGGCCCGACCGAGACGCGGGCCACGGTGCCCGGCGCGGTGTACACCGGACTCGCCCTGGCCACGGCCAGCACGGGTGACCAGTTGTACGCGGCGAACTTCGGGCAGAACCGGATCGACGTGTTCGACTCGAACTTCGCACAGGTGAACACCCCGTCCTGGGCGTTCCGGGACCGGCACGAACCGCGGGGGTACGCACCGTTCGGCGTGCAAGCCTTGAACGGCAACATTTTCGTGGCCTACGCCAAGGTCGACCCGAAGACCGGTCGCAGCCAGGACGGCGTCGGGCTGGGCATCGTCGACGAGTTCACTGTGGACGGCCGCCTGGTCGCCCGCGTGGCGAGCCACCAGTCGCTGGACGGGCCATGGGGCATGGCCATCGCGCCGGCGAGTTGGGGCACCTTGGCCGGTTCGCTGCTGGTGGGCAACTTCGGCAACGGCCGGATCAACGTGATCTCGCTGGGCCGGCCGGACAACAAGGGCAAGGGCAACGGCGACGCCAGGATCGTCGGCCAGCTGCGTGACTCACACGGCAGGACGCTGTCCATCGAGCGACTGTGGGCACTGCTGCCCGGTACCGCGACGACCGGTGGCACCGACGCGGTGTTCTTCAGCGCCGGAATCAACGATGAACAGAACGGTCTGATCGGTCTGCTGCGCCCGTAGGCGCAGGCTCCTCCCGGCTGGCGCGATAATCAACGGTGGCCGGACGCCACCGGCCGGCCGGGAGGAGCAGCCGTGGTCAGAACGTCGCCGGACGGTGGGGTCACGAACGGTTCCACCGTGGCCAACACCACCGCCGTGGTCCGCATCATGAACGAGCGGGCCGTCTACGAGCAGGTGCGGCGGCTCGGCCCGGTGTCCGCGTCCCAACTGGTCGCGGCGACCGGACTGTCCAAGCCGACCATCGGCCTGGCACTGGGCAGCCTGGAACGGGCCGGACTCATTCGGCATGTCGGGCACCGCGTCGGCCAGGTCGGCCGGGCGCCCCGGCTCTACGAGATCCGGCCCGAGGCAGGCTGGGCGCTGGCCATCGACATCGGCGGCTCGTGGCTGCGGGCGGCGGTCGCCGATCTCGCCGGCCGGATCGCGGTGCGGCATGAGGAACGGGTCCGGGCGCGCACGGCGGCCGCACTGCTGCGGCAGATCGGCGAACTGGCCGAGTCGGTGCCGGCCAAGGCCGGACTGGCGTTCGCCGACGTGACCCACACCGTCCTGGGCATCCCCGGCGTCTACGAACCGGAGACCGACACGATCACCACCGCGCCGAACCTGCCCGGCTGGGACGGCCCGTGGGCGGTCGAGTCGCTGCGCACCCGGCTGGGAGAGAAGTTCTCCATCGACAACGACGTCAATCTGGCGACGCTGGCCGAGCAGGCGTACGGGCTGGGCGCGTCGGTACGGGACTTCGTGTTCGTGTCCGTCGGCACCGGTGTCGGCATGGGGATCATGGTCGACGGCAGGCTGTACCGGGGCCCGCACGGCAGGGCGGGGGAGATCTCGTTCCTGCCGGTCGGCGACGAGGACGCGGCCCGGGTGCGGGACGCGCCCAGCACCCGCCAGCACGGGATCCTGGAGACCGTCGCGTCCGGTGACGGCGTCGTCGCCTCGGCGGTGCGGTTGGGCATGGCGGTCGAGTCGGCGGAACAGGTCTTCGACGCGGCACGGGCCGGGGACGACGTGGCGCTGCGGGTGATCGGCATCGAGGTGGACCACCTGGCGCGGGCACTCACGTCGGTGATCGCCGTCCTCGACCCAGGGCTGATCGTGCTGGGCGGTGGCGTGGGCAGCAACGTCGACGTGCTGCTGGAGCCGATCCACCGCAGGCTGCGCGAGCTGCTGCCGTTCGAGCCGCCGCCGGTCCGCGCCTCCGCGGTCGGCCGGGAGAACGTGGTGCTGGGCGGGCTGGCCGCCGGCCTGGACACCGCGCGGGACATGGCGCTGGCCCAGATGGAGGCGTGATCGCGGGTCGGACGACTAGGGTGGGGGCATGGGACAGCTCGGTGAGCTCTTCCCGGGCGCGCAGCACCGCAAGGACACGCCCGAGGACGCGGGCAACGCGCAGAAGTTCGACCCGGGACCACTGGACCTGGAGAGCGGGGTCATCCGGCTCGCGCCGACCCCGAAGCCGACGGGGGACGACGAGGACGAACCGGCTCAGTAGGCGCCGTAGCCGGTGAACACCGCCCGGATCGTCTTCCACAGGATCAGCGCGTCCATCGCCAGCGACCAGTCCTCGACGTAGCGCAGGTCCAGCCGGACCGACTCCTCCCAGGACAGGTCGCTGCGGCCGCTGACCTGCCACAACCCGGTCATGCCCGGCTTGACCAGCAGCCGCCGCCGCACGTCCGGCCCGTACGTCATCGTCTCCTCCGGCAGCGGCGGGCGCGGCCCGACCAGCGACATCGTGCCGCTCAGCACGTTCCACAACTGGGGCAGCTCGTCTGCCGAGTAGCGGCGCAGGAAGGTGCCGACCTTGGTCACTCTCGGGTCGGTGCGCATCTTGAACAGCGGGCCGGAGCCGTCGTTGGTCAGCTTCAGCCGCACCTGCCTGGCGTCCGAGCCGACCACCATCGTGCGGAACTTGACCATGGTGAAGGGCCGGCCGTCCTTGCCGATCCGCTGCTGCGTGTAGAACACCGGGCCGCGGCTGTTCAGCTTGATCATGGCCGCGAAGGCCAGCAGGACGGGCAGCAGCACGATCAGCAGCACGGTGGCCGCGACACGGTCGAAGATCTCCTTGATCACCCGGCGCACGCCGGTGAACACCGGGGCGCTGACCCGCAGCAGCGGCATGCCGAGCACACCGCTGACGTGCACGCGGGGCCCCGCGACCTCCATCAGCACGGGTGCCACGACCATCTCGGCCGCGCTGCCCTCCAGGTCCCAGGCCAGTTGCTGCAGGCGGCGAGGGGTCCAGTACTGATCGGCGGTGATGCCGACGATCCGGTAGCCGCCGTGCCGGACGTGCTGGGCGAGATCGGCGAGCTGCCCGATCACTGGGACGCCGTCGATCTTGGTGCCGGCGCCCGCCCGGCCGTCCACCGTGCAGACCGCCTCGACCCGCCAGCCGAGGTGGCGCATCTGCTTGGTGCGGGCGATCAGGTCGTGCACGGTCTCGGTGCTGCCGGCGGCCAGGACCGGCAGCAGGCAGCGGCCGTCGCGGCGGGCGCGGTGCAGGTAGCGGCGCAGCAGGTACCGCTGCGGCATGGCCAGCACGGCGATCGTCGGGATTACCAGGAACACCCACGGCCGGCCGTTGCCGTCGCCGACCGCGAGCGAGACCAGCGCCAGCACCACGGCAGCGGCCACCAGCGCCCTGCCCAGCCTGCGGAACTCCTCGGCACCCTGGCCGAGCACCGGGCCGCGCCACGACCGGGTGCCCAGCAGCGAACCGCACACCACCGTCGCCGTGACCAGCGAGGCGACCAGCAGGTGGTAGGGCCCGTCCACGTTCACGTGCCTGCCCAGCAGCGTCGCCGCGATGAGCAGGGCGAACCCGACCGCCAGCAGGTCGCTGGCGATCACGGCGTACCGGTAGTTCCGCTCCCACGTCGCGACCGTCGGCTGGACGGTCCGTGGCGCGGTCAACCGCGTGGCAAAGCGCGGGCCCGGAGCGGCCGGCTGCACCTCACTCATGGCGCACCGGGCCCGGACCGCACGCGTCTACCCTCGATCATTCCGCCTCCGCACGCACTGGCCCCCACGGCCGTGCGCCATCGCGAGACGCCCCCCCGGCGCCCCTTCTTGGTCCGACTCTGGGATGGCGGGACCGAGCGGACCATTGCGCCCGCGATCACGCCGTTGTTCGCCTTCGCCATCAGGATCGGTGGCACCCCGATCCCTGTTACAGAGGGTTGCGAATCTGGTAAGCCGCCCGGGCGGTTTCAGAAGCAACCCGTTCGGGCGTAACGAGACGCTGCATGTATCCGGTTTGGACGGTCCGTCACGCGACCGGGCGACCCGTTACCGTGGGGCATCCCAGCACCTCAGGGGGTTACCGCACGCAGTGTGTGACCCCCGTGACAACACGTTGTTCGAACGGAGATTACAGAGCGTTCATATCCTGTGGCAGCTATGGCAATGCGTGTCCGATCCGCTCACGCTGCGCTGTTTTTTCGGTCGTGGGCCGGACAGGTTCGCCCGACTTCACCGGCGGAACCACTCGACCGCGTACGTTTGGCGGTGGTCCCACCCCGCCGAGGAAGGGCGGTCGGCGATGGCGCGCAAGAAATCGGGTCTGGGCCTGCTGGGCTGGGTCGCGGTGATCGTGCTCGTCCTGCTGGTGCTGGCCTATCTCCAGCAGCGCGGCATGGTGCACCTGCCGGTCAAACTGCCCTGACCGGGCACGCTGGCTAAGCTGGCCGTCTCATGACTGACGAGTCCCCGGCGCTGACCTACGCCTCCTACCTCGCGCTGGACGAGATCCTGGGCGCGCAGCGGCCACGCTCGGACGAGCACGACGAGATGCTGTTCATCGTCATCCACCAGGTGTACGAGCTGTGGTTCAAACAGTTGCTGCACGAGCTGGCGGCGCTCCAGCGGCACCTGACCGCCGGTCACACCACGCACGCGCTGCACACCCTGCGCCGGACGCTGACCATCCTCAAGGTGGCCGTCGCCCAGATCGACGTGCTGGAGACGATGACGCCCCGCCAGTTCACCTCGTTCCGTACCCGGTTGGCCGCGGCGAGCGGGTTCCAGTCGGCGCAGTTCCGCGAACTGGAGGCCGTGCTCGGCCGGCGCGACGAGAAGGTGTTCCGGCACTACCCGGACGGCAGCGTCGAGCGGGCCAGAATCGCCGACGCGATGTGCCGGCCGTCCCTGTTCGACTCGTTTCTCACCTATCTCACGTCGGCCGGCTTCCCGGTGGCCGACGGGGTCCGGGCCGCACTGCTCGTCGTCTACGCCCAGGACGGCGGCGCCGCCCAGGTGGCCGAGCGGCTGGTCGACCTGGACGAGGGTCTGCAGGAGTGGCGTTACCGGCACGTGAAGATGGTGGAACGCACCATCGGCGACAAGGCGGGCACGGGCGGCTCGTCCGGCGCCGCCTACCTGCGCACCACGATCGGCCGGCCGGCGTTTCCCGAACTGTGGGCAGTGCGCGGCGAACTCTGAGCCCCAGCCCGGTCCGGAATGGACGGAGCGGACCACGCGCGCCGGTGGACCGCCTACCGGAGCGTCCGGTACCACACGGACCTTGGGCCCGGCAGCTGAGAAATGGAACGCTCAGAGCACTCGTGAGTACTCTCAACAATCGTCGGAACTACTCAGCGGCTAATCGCCCGATCGAGTAAAACTTCTGGCCCCGGTGTGCAATTCTTAAGATCTTCCGTCGAAGACAACGCAGTGGGCTCGGCACCGAGGAGTAAACGTGGCAATGGCCAGCGAGCCGATCTCCAGTACGGTCAAAGCGGTCGAACTGGGTCTGCGCCTGCGGGCCCGCCGGGACCAACTGGGACTGACTGCCGCCGCGGTCGGCCGGATCACCGGGATCGGTGGCAACAACCTCTCGTCGATCGAGATCGCGAAGCGCAGGCTCACCTCGACCAAACTGTCCGAGCTGGCCGCGATCTACGAGTTGTCCGGGGACCAGCTGGCCGAGTTGGACGCGCTGCGGGTGGAGGCGGACCGGCGCGAGTGGTGGGACGACTATGGTCGCCTGTACTCAGACGACTTCCTGCGGTTCGTCGGTCTGGAGGCCGGTGCGACGCTGCAGCGCGAGTACGCGGCGGAGACCATTCCCGGCCTGCTCCAGACCGCGGACTACGCGCGGGCCATGATCCGCGGCGGCTCGCCCTACATCAAGCCGGTGGACGTCGGGCCCAGGGTGGAGTCCCGGCTGGCCCGCCAGGCCAGGCTCAACGGCGACAACCCGCCCGAGTTCACCGTCCTCATTGGCCAGACCGCGCTCCGCCAGGAGGTGGGCGGCCGGGAGGTGATGGGCCATCAGCTCGACCGCCTGTCGTCGATCATCGAGGAGAAGGCGGAGCACATCCGGGTACACGTGATGTCCTACGACGCCGGTGCGCATCCGGTGATCGGCGGCAGCCTGAAGATCCTCTCCTTCGCCTCGCCGTGGCTGCCGGACATGATCTGGCAGGAGGCCGTGACCACGGGAAACCTGATCGAGAAGCCGCAGGTGGTCGGCGAGCTGATCGCCAGTTTCACCGAGGCACTCGACCGTGCGCTGGACCGGGAATCGTCACTGGAGGCGATCCGGCAGGTTCGCAAGGAAATGGAGACTTGATGCCAAGGCAGGCAGGCGGGGGTGCCGCCGTGCGGACCGGCTGGTGGAAGAGTTCCCGCAGCAATCCGTCGCAGAACTGCGTCGAGATCCGCGTGGACGGACCGGTCGTGCGAATCCGGGACAGCAAGAACTCGATCGGCCCGACGCTGGCCTGCGGGGCGGCCGGCCTGTCCGCGCTCGTCGACTCGATCCGGCTGGGCACGCTGACCACCTAGTCGGTCAGCCGATGTCGCGCCTGCGGAAGCCGGCCAGTCCCGCCGCGACCAGCACCACGGCGACACCGAGCAGCCAGCCGATCGGCGCGCCGGTCAGCGTGCCGCCCGGCAGCCTCGGCACATGCGTGAACGGTGAGATGTCCATCGCCCACCGCGGCAGCCGCAGCGACGGGCCGAGTTCGCCGATCAGGAAGCACACCACCACGGCGGCCCAGGCCACCCCGGTGAGCACCGGCCGCAGCCCGAACAGGGCGACGGCGACACCGGCCAGCACCCAGGCGGCCGGCACCTGCACGGCGGCGCCACCCAGCACGCTGCCCACCGCGCCGCCGACGTCACCGGAGCGCAGCCCGTAGGCCACACCGGTCACCACGCCGCTGGCCACCAGCAGCAGGGCACCGCCCACGGCGGCCACGGTGATGTGCGCGGCGGCGAACGAGGTCCGGCTCACCCCGGTGGCCAGCACCGGTTCGGCCCGCTGCGCCGTCTCCTCGCCGCGCAGCCGCAGTACGGCCTGCACCGTGTACACCGAACTGAGCAGGCCGAGCAGGCCCGACACCGCGGCCAGGAACGCGTTGCCCAGGCCGGTGGCCCCGCCGAGCTGGGCGATGATCCGGCCCAACTGCGGACTCGTCGCCACGATGTTGACCATGTCCTGGGCCACCGCGCCGAACACGCCGCCGACCACGACGAACGCGACCAGCCACCCGAGCAGCACCCCTCGTTGCAGCCGGATCGCCAGTGCCAGCGTGCTGCGCAGGCCGGGTGCCGCGGTGGCCGGGCCCGGCCGGCCGGGCAGCAGTCCGGCACCCAGGTCCCGCCGTCCGGCCAGGGCGAACGCCGCCCAGCAGGCCAGCGCGGCACAGCCGACCGGCAGCGCGAACACCCACCACTCGTCCCCGGCGAACGGCCGGATCCGCTGGCCCCAGCCGATCGGCGACAGCCAGGACAGCCAGCGCACGCCCGGTCCGGCCGAGTCGCCGATGGCCCGCAGCAGGAACGTCGCGCCGAGCACGGCGAGCGCGATGCCGTTGGCGCCACGGGAGGTCTCGGTGAGCTGCGCCGCGATGGCCGCGATGCCGGCGTACGCGGCGCCGACCACGGCCAGCGCCATGCCGAGCACGAACGAGTCGCCGACGGGCGGGCCGACCAGGGCCAGGCCGGCGCCGATCACCACACCGATGATCAGGTCGGTGCCTGTGGCCAGGAGCAGGCTCGCGGTCAGCGGCGCGTACCGGCCGACGGCGCCCGCGCCGACCAGTTCCAGCCGGCCGGCTTCCTCCTCGGCCCTGGAGTGCCGGACGACGACGAGGATGTTCATCACGCCCAGCAGCGCGCCGCCCAGCCCGCCGATCCGCCACGCGGTGAGCCCGCCGATCGTGGTCAGGTCGTACGTCGGCCCGGTGAGCGCCTGGAGCGTGGGATTGGCCGAGATGGTCGTGGCGAACGACAGCCGGGACGCCAGGGTCGGGTAGAGCCCCTTGAACGTGTACGCGGTGCCGACGGCGAGCGCGATCAGCAGGTAGCACCAGGCCGGCAGCAGGACCCGGTCCCGGCGGGCGCCCAGTCGCGCCAGGATCGACGCGCCCGCGGTCCCGGTCATCGGGCCGCCACCGTCTCCGGCTGTTCCTGCCGGTAGTGCCGCAGGAACAGCTCCTCCAGCGTCGGCGGCCGGCTGACCAGCGACCGCACTCCCGCCGAGGCGAGCGCGGACAGCACGGGGCCCAGCCGGTCGGTGTCCACCTCGCAGCGCACCCGGTCACCGTCGATCCGCACGTCGTGCACGCCGGGTAGGTCGGCCAGGCCGTCGGGTGGTCCGGCCAGTTCGGCCTCGATCGACGTGCGGGTGAGGTGGCGCAGGTCGGCCAGCGTGCCGGTGTCGACCACCCGGCCCGCGCGCACGATGCTGACCCGGTCGCACAGCACCTCGACCTCGGCCAGGATGTGGCTGGACAGCAGCACGGTCCGGCCGCGCCGGTGCTCCTCGGTGACGCAGTCCCGGAACACGGCCTCCATCAACGGGTCCAGGCCGGAGGTCGGTTCGTCCAGCAGCAGCAGTTCCACGTCGGAGGCGAGCGCGGCGACCAGCGCCACCTTCTGCCGGTTGCCCTTGGAGTAGCTGCGGCCCTTCTTGGTGGGGTCCAGCTCGAAGCGGTCCAGCAGGTCGTCGCGGCGCTTGCGGTCGATGCCACCGCGCAGCTTGCCGAGCAGGTCGATGACCTCACCGCCGGACAGGGTGGGCCAGAGTGTGACGTCGCCGGGTACGTAGGCCAGTCGTCTGTGCAGCGTCGTCGCGTCCCGCCACGGGTCGCCGTCGAGCAGCGTCGCGGTGCCGGCGTCGGCCCGCAGCAGGCCGAGCAGCACGCGCAGGGTGGTGGACTTGCCGGCACCGTTGGGGCCGAGGAACCCGTGGACCTCGCCGGTCGCCACGGTCAGGTCGAGGCCGTCGAGCGCGACGGTCCGACCGAACGACTTCCGCAGGCCGGCCACGGAGATGGCGGTGGACACGTCCGCAACTTATACTAGATTCACAACATCGTGAAGACAGCGAACATATAAACTTCGTCAACGGACCGATCGTGGAGGTGAACGTGGCCGAGGCCGCCAGGGACGAGGAGGCCGTCGCCGAGTTCGTCGAACGCTTCGGGCCGATCCTGGAGGAGGTCGGCTTCCCGCGCATGGCGGCCAGGGTCTTCGTCGCGCTGCTGAGCAGCGAGTCCGGCCGGATGACCGCGGCCGACCTGGCCGACCGGCTGCGGGCCAGCCCGGCGGCGATCTCCGGCGCGGTCCGGTTCCTGGTGCAGATCGACCTGGCCACGCGCCGCCGTGATCCCGGATCGCGGCGCGACTACTACGCCGTCGACGACGACGTCTGGTACGAGGTCATCGACCGCAGGCTGATGGCCATCACCCGCTGGGGCGACTACCTGTCCGACGGCATCGAGGCGGTCGGCAAGGACACCGAGGCCGGTGCCCGTTTGGCCGACATGGTCGCATTCTTCGAGTTCATCCGGGCCGAGATGCCCGCCTTCCTGCACCGCTGGCACGAACAGCGCGACACGAACTGATCACGACCGTTACCAGTTCGGGAAACAAGCGGTTTCGATTCGTTTTTCCCCGTGCCAATTGGCATGGTCACAGCCGCCAGCCCTGGGCGCCCGGCCAGCCGCACGCCTCCGTGCCGGCGGCGACCGCCTGGCGTAGTGCGTCCGCCTCGCTCGCACCGCAGGCCAGGGCGGCGGCCAGCGCGCCGGCGAAGCTGTCACCCGCTCCTGTCGTGTCCACGACATCGACGCCACCGGGCGCGGGCATCGTCAACTCGCCCCACCGGGCACCCCGCTCGCCCAGCGTCACGCACACCGATCGCGTCGCGTCGGCCGGCAGCCGCGCGGCCTCGTGTTCGTTGACCACCAAGGGATCGGCCACCGCGAGCAGTTCGTCCGGTGGCACCGCGAACGGTGACGGGTTGAGCAGCACCCGCACCCCGGCAGCGCGGGCCAACTCCGCGGCGCGCCGCCCGGCCGGCAGCGGAATCTCCAGTTGCAGCAACAGGACGCCGGCTGCGGTGATCGCGTCGGCGTGCCGGTCCACCTCGGCCGCCGTCATGGCCGCGTTGGCGCCGGGGATCACGATGATCGTGTTCTCGCCGTGGCCGTCCACCGCGATCAGCGCGTGCCCGGACGGCGTGTCCGGCACCTCGTGCACGCCTTCGCAGTCCACGCCGCGTTCGGTCAGGCCCGCCCGGTAACCGGTGCCGTCGGCACCGATCCGCCCGCACAACAACGTCCGCGCGCCTGCCCTCGCCGCGGCCAGCGCCTGGTTGGCGCCCTTGCCGCCGGGCAGCCGGTCCAGACCGGTGCCGCGCACGGTCTCACCCGGCCGCGGATGCGCCCGCACACTGGTGACGAGGTCGATGTTGAGCGACCCGACGACGCAGACCGCCGTCATCGGCCGAGCACGGTCGCGACGTACAACTCGCGCAGCCGGGTGCCGTCCACGCCCAGCGCCACGTCCACCAACTGCTGGTCCACCGCGACGCCGTGGGCGCTGTCCTCACCCTCGACCGACCGGTGGTCCACCACGGTCTGGCCCCGGGTGAGCGCTCCGGCCAGCTCGACGGACACCGGCAGCCGCCGGGTGGTCAGGGCGTCCGGCTCGACGACCGAGCACATCGCTCCCGCATCGCCGAGTCCCGCACCGCCCGGTTCGGCGAGCCGGTGTTCGTGGCCGTAGCGGTCGGCGGCGTGCACCAGCAACTGCCCGGCCAGTCGCGCGCCCGGCTCGTCCGCCGCCGCCAGCTCCTCGGCCTGCCGGCGGGGGAGTGCGACTCGGTAGAACACGTCCAGCCCGTACATGGTCAGCGGCAGACCCGCCTCGAACACGATCGCGGCGGCCTCCGGGTCGTGCCAGACGTTGAACTCGGCGACCGGGCCGGCGTTGCCCACCCACGCCGAACCGCCCATCGACACGAGCCGGCCGATGTTCCCGGTGACCTCGGGGTAGGTGCGCAACACCAGCGCGATGTTGGTCAGCGGCGCGAGCGTCACCAGGGTGACCGGCTCCGGCGCGGCCAGGATCTCCCGGCGCAGCAGTTCGACGGCATGCTCGGCGATCGGCCGGCGGTCCGACGCCGGCAACTCGATGCCGCCCATCCCGTTCTCGCCGTGCACGATCCGGGCGTCCCTGGGCGGCGCGACCAGTGGGCGGTCCGCGCCCCTGGCCACCGGCACGTCGCCGGCACCCGCCGCGTCCAGCACCCGCAGCGTGTTCGTCACCACCTGGTCAACGTCGGCATTGCCGGCGACACAGGTGATCGCGCGCAGCCGCAGCGACGGGTGCCGGACGGCGAACAGGATCGCCAGCGCGTCGTCCACCCCGGTGTCCACATCGAGAATCACGTCGGTCATGCCCGAAATCTATCGTCGGGTACGGGGGTGACCGCCACCGGAAACGCCGAAGCGCCGGCCAGTCGTCCTGGCCGGCGCCCCGTTCCGATCGTCAGTCCGTGGTGGCGGTTTCCTTGGTTTCGTTCCTGGCTTCCGCCTTGGCCTCCCGCCGGGCCGCACGCCTCGCGGCGCGGCTGTTCGGGTTGGGCAGCTGCGTCGTGTCCTGGTTGGCCAGTGCCGGGTCCGTCTCGGTCGGCGTGTCGGTCATCATCGCGTTGGTCTCCCGGACGCCGACCACGCTGAACCGGCCGATCGCCGCCGCCGCGAGGAACACGATCACCACACCGAGTCCGGTGAAGAAGCCGATCTGCTCGACGACCGCCTGCAGGGTCGTGGTCCCGACCGGCACGCCGGCCTGCGGCCTGCCGTCCGTCGTCCACAACATGCTGACGATCGGGCCGATCGCGAACCAGCCACCGGCCAGCGCCGCCAGCCAGCCCGCCCACATCCCGACCGCGCGGCTCGCGCTGCCGATCAGGATCAGGCCGGCCAGCGCGGCGACCGCGCCGGGTACCACTTCCAGCCACAGCCGCCCGGCCGTCATCGTCCACGTCGCGTTCGGCGTGTACGCGTAGCCGAAATGCGGTCCGATGAACGGGACGAGAGCACCCCACGCACCGAGCAGGAGTACCAGGATTCCGCTGGTGGCGCCGCGCGTCCTGGGCACTCGCCACGTCGCAGCACCGCTCCGGAGCCGATCACCGCTGACCGTGACCATGCTCGATCACCTCGCCTATGCATGTCCGACGCCCGCCGTCGGTATCACCTGGGTACCCGCGGACGGCCGGGTCAATCGTGAGATTTCGCTCAGCGGTGACATCGCCGTGGATGTGCGGCGTATCCGTCCTCCGTTCGGGTCGGCCGCCCGCCGCGCACCGAGGACCCCGGCCGTCTACCGTCGGCGGATGAGCGAATCCGCGCTGCTGTGGTTTCGGCGCGATCTCCGGCTCGGTGATCATTCCGCGCTGCTGGCCGCCGCCGAGCGATCCGACGCCGTGCTGGGCGTCTTCGTGCTGGACGAGCGACTGTTGACGGCGTCCGGGCAGGCGCGGCGGGCGTTCCTGGCCGACTGCCTGCGGGCGCTGAACCACGACCTGTCCGGCCGATTCCTGGTGGCCCGGGGCCGCCCGGTCGACGTGCTGCCACGGATCGCCGACGCGGTGGGCGCGGGTGCGGTGTGCGTGTCCGAGGACTGTGCTCCCTACGGCCGGTCGCGGGACGACGAGGTGGCCGAGGCGCTGGCCGGTCGCGGTGTCGACTTCGTCCGCGCCGGTTCGCCGTACGCCGTGACACCGGGCCGGCTGCGTAAGTCGGACGGCTCGCCGTACCGGGTGTTCACGCCGTTCCACCGGGCGTGGACCGCGCACGGCTGGTGCGCACCCGCCGACACCGGGCCGGGCACGGTGCGGTGGCTGGACCCACCGCGGCAGTTCGCGACCGCGATCCCGGACGAACCCGCGCCGGACGGCGTCGACCTGCCGGCGGCGGGCGAACGGGCCGCGCTCATGCGCTGGGCGGCCTTCCGGGCCGGCAGCCTGGCCCGGTACCCCGACGACCGGGACCGGCCGGACCAACCCGGCAGCAGCCGGATGTCGGCCTACCTGAAATGGGGCTGCGTGCACCCGCGCACGCTGCTGGCCGACCTGGCGGCCGGCGGACCAGGCGCGGACAGCTACCGCGCCGAGTTGGCGTGGCGCGAGTTCCACGCCGACGTGCTGTGGCACCAGCCGGCCACCGCCCGACACAACTATGACCGGCGCTTCGACCGCTTCAGCCACGACTCCGGCGCCACCGCCGAGGCCGCGTTCGACGCCTGGTGCGCCGGCCGCACCGGCTACCCACTGGTCGACGCCGGCATGCGGCAACTGCTCGCCGAGGGCTGGATGCACAACAGGGTGCGGATGGTGGTGGCCAGCTTCCTGGTGAAGGACCTGCACCTGCCGTGGTGGCGCGGCGCCCGGCACTTCATGCGCCACCTGGTGGACGGCGACTTGGCGTCCAACCAGTTGAACTGGCAGTGGGTCGCCGGTTGCGGCACCGACGCCCCGCCGTACTTCCGGGTGTTCAACCCGGTGGTCCAGGGCGTGAAGTTCGATCCGGACGGCGACTACGTGCGCCGGTACGTGCCGGAACTGCGGGCGGTGGCCGGCAAGCGGGTGCACGAGCCGTGGCGGTTGCCCGACGGGCCACCGCAGGGCTATCCGCTGCCGATCGTGGAGCACGCGCACGAGCGGGAGGAGGCGCTGGCGCGCTACGGGGCGATCACCGGCTGAACGGGTGCGCGCCGGTGCGCGCCGGACACCCGAAGCAGTGCCGCCCGCAGCGCGTCGCACTCGGTGGAATCCAGTTCCCGCAACAGGTCCGCGTCCAGCGTGCGGGCGGCGTTGGCCGCCCTGCGTAGCAGATCCCTGCCGTGCGCGGTGAGTTCGACGAACTGGCGGCGCCGGTCCTCGGTGTCCCGCACCCGCGCGACCGCGTGCAGGTCCTGCAACTCGTCGACCATGTCCACCACGACACTCGGCGCCACACCGACCCGCCTGGCCAGCTCCAGCTGGGCCATCGGCCCGTCCCGCAACAGCTCCAGCACGGCACAGTGCCGAGGGCGCAAACCCAGTGGCGCCAACAGGTCCACGAACCGGTTGCCGGCGACCTGGCCCAGCCGCACCAGCTGGAAGCTCACCGAGCTCGCCACGGACTCGTCCGGCATGGCTAGCCGACCCGCAATGCCCGGACGGTCACCGGACCGGCAGTCGGGTCCAACTCGGTGGCCTGGCCGACCCCGTCCGGCGTCAACACGTCCATCGCCTTGGGCACGGTGCCCGGATCGGCGGCACACACCGGATCGGAGTCGTTCGCCGCGCACACGCCGAACGAGAAGTCCTGTGGTGTCGCGGTGAACGCTCTCGCCTGGTCGGCACTGAACCCGTCCTGTCCGGTCAGCACCTCGGCGAACGACCACCCGCTCGCCGGCGTGCCGAACGTGGCCGCGGGCAGCGCGACGGTGATCGTCCTCGCCACCGTGGACGCCACGACCGCGGGCGTACCAAGGGAGTCGCCGTTGGCGTCCTGCCAGACCGGTGCCGCGAAGCCCTGCACCTCGATGCGTTGGCTCCATGGGTCCACCGAGTAGTTCCGGCTCGGGAACGCCGCCGACGTGGACGTCGCGGTGGCGCCGGGCGCGTTCAGGTAGACGTCCAGCAGCTGCGCGCCCATCACGTTGCCGAACGTCGGGGTGAGCGTGCGCAGGGTGGTCCGGAGAAAGACCGCCGAACCCAGGGTGATCACCTGGAAGCGGGTGATGTCGAACGAGCCCGCGGTGAAGTCCGGTGCCGTCGGGTACTGGAAGGTGCCCGGCCCGTTGTCGTCGCTCGACGGGTCGGTGACGTCCAGAACCGTTGTGCCACCGACGATGTCGCCGACGACGCTGACCTGTGCGTAGCCGGTGCCGCCGTGCGCGGCCGAGGTCGCGGTGAGCACGTCGGTGCCGAACCCGATCGGCACGGTGGCGCTGAACGAGCCGTCCGGGGCCGCCGTCGTGGCGACCGTGGTGGCTGCCGCGCCGGTGTCCACGTCCGCCGACTCGACCACCACCCGCGCGCCCGGCGCCGTGCTGCCGGTGACAGTGGTACCGGAGCTCTCCACCGTGCCGCCCGCCGCCGGGGAGGTCAGGGTGACCGGCACGTTCGCCGGTGGCGCGTGCAGGACGTAGCGGTCGGTGGTGACGTCGGGCCGCTCGCCGATCCGGCCGCTGCCCAGGTCGGTGATCAGCCGGACCTCCTGGCCCTGCGCCCAGGACAGCGGGGACGCCGAACCGGCCGCGCCGCCGTCGGTGAAGCCGATCGACGCCGTCGCCGGGTCGCTGCCGAACGGGGACGCCGGCAGGTCGGGGTCCTCCCACGCCTGCTCCGGCACCAGGCCGACCCCGGATGAGAACCTGGTCATGGCGGCGAGCAGTCCACCGGCGGCCGCCGGGTCGCCGGTGGCGATGTCGGACTCGGCGCGCTCACCGGACAGCACCGGCCACAGGTGCCCGGTGCCGGTGTTCGTCGTCGGCCACGGCCTGCCCTGCCCGGTGCACGAGGTCTGGCTGGGCTGGAAGCAGTCGCCGTAGCCGTCCGCGCTGCCGTCCGCCGCCGACGTGCCGTACCGGTAGAAACCGGTGCCGCTGGGCGTGCCGACCGAGATCTGCTTGTCCAGCACCGCAAGCGAGGCCGTCACGTCGGGATCGGTAGCCGGCAGTTCGCCCAGTCGCACCAGTTCCTGGAAGCCGCCGTCGATCACCTGGCGCTGGTCGACGGTCGAGCCGCCGTTGCCCAGGTTGTAGGTGATCGCCGCGTTCGGGTCGCCGGTCTTGGACAGCCGGATGAAGTAGCGCGGCCCGTCCGGTCCGGTCGTGGTGACGGTCCAGTCCTTGATCTGGCGCTGGAAGTCGTCCGCGGTGGCCTGGTAGACCTGCGCCCGCTGCGGGTCGCCGTGCCGGGCCGCGATGGTCGACGCCGCGGTCAGGCCGGCGATCTCGGCGGCGATGGTGGACGGCGAGAACCCGGACTGCTCCTCCCACCGCTCCACGCCGAAGCTCGGCCCGTGCGCGACCAGGAAGTCGGCGGCCGGCCTGATGTGGTCGGCCCACAGGGCGGTGTCCCCGCCGAGGCCGGACTGGTATGCCATCAGGATCGGGTAGGCGGTCTCGTCCAGTTGGTCGCCACCGGTGTCCGGCGCGGCCTTGCCGTTGAGCAGCGAGTTGCGTGGGATACGGCCGTCGGCCAGTTGCTGGCGCTCCAGCAGGAACCGGGCCGTGTCGCGGGCGGTGGCCAGGTCGCCGTCGGCGAGCAGCCCGGTGAACACCTCGTAGGTGTCCCGGGAGAACACCTCGCGGTACGACCCGAAGTACACCGGCTTGCCGCCCACGAGCGTGCCCGCGTTCACCGCCTGACCCCACGGGCTGGCCAGCGACGCGGCGATCGCACCGGGGAACGTCTTGTCCTCACTGGCTTTCAGCACGTTCGCCGACAGGAAGTAGTGCGCGGCCACATCGGTGGCGCCGACGCCGGGCAGGCGCTTCGGTGGCTGCCGCAGCGTCCGGTCGTAGGCCCGCCAGCCCTGCTGGTAGGCGGTCGCCGTGGCGCCGAACGACCTGGCCAGCGACGCGCCCGCCGTGCCGGTCGCGGCCTGCTGGGTGCGGCCGAAGCCGAGCGCGAGCGTGATGTCGCCGCCGTGCCTCGGCGTCACGTCGGATACCGCGACGATATGTCCGTTCGGTGCGCTCGCCGACGTGGCGCCCAGCGTGTGGGTGGCGTCCAGCGAGGTCAGGCCGTCGCTCGCGGTGCCGGCGTAGCCGACGGTCGCGGCACCCCGGCCGGTCGACCGCAGTGCCAGGAACGTCGGCACGGCGTAGTCGCGGTTGGCCGCCTGGCTGACCGTGCCGGTGTCGAACACCGCCGGCCCGGTGGACGTGACCACGCCGGAGTCCGCGCCGCCGTTGTCGGTGCCACCGCCGCCGTTGCCGTTCACGTGCGCGTCCAGCCGCGCGTACACGTGCAGCGCGTCGACGTCGGTGTGGCTGCCCCGGGTGGCGCGCACCTGGGTGTGCATGACGACCGTGTCCCGGTCCGGGTCGGTGACGTAGGTGGTGACGAGCTGGTAGCCGTGCCGGGCGCTGGTCGCGGTGACCGTGCATGCCATGCCGGTCGGGTCGGCGGCCACCGTGTAGGTCAGGTCGCGGGTCTGCAGGTCGGTGAAGCCGTGGCCGTCGGTGACCACGTACTGCAGGGTGCCGACGTTCGTGTTGTCGACGGTCGGCTCGTAGACGTCGGACAGCACCCCGCCCGCGACCGTGTACCAGACGTTGGACCGGCTGTTCGCCGCCGTGCCGACGCAGTCCTTGCGGGCCAGGTCGAAGAACGACGGCGCGCCGGGAGCGCCCGGTGGTGCGCCGGTGGGCGGGGCCGCCGCCGCGGGGACGGCGGTGAGGGTGAGCGCGATCGCCGCGATCGCCGTACCGAGCCTGGTCGTCGCTGACCACATAGCCGCGTCCCCTCCCAGCCGAAGGCAGGCGTGGATATGTTGTCGCCGACAACGAATTGCGTCAAGCCCGGATGTCGGCACCGGATCCGGCCGCGTACCGGTCGATCTCCGCCAGCTCGTCGTCGGTCAGGGCCAGATTCGCCACGGCGGAGACACAGTCCTCGAGCTGTGCCACGCCGCTCGCCCCGATCACCGCCGACGTGACGGCCGGCAGGCGCAGCACCCAGGCGAGCGCCAGCTGGGCCAGCGACTGCCCACGTTCGGCCGCGATGTGGTTCAGCGCGCGCACCCTGGCCAGCCGGTCCGCGGTGAGCTGATCGCGGGTCAGGAACGGTGACGTCGCCGCCCGCGACCCGTCGGGCACGCCGTCGGTGTAGCGGTCGGTCAGCATGCCCTGGGCCAGTGGCGAGTACGCGACACAGCCGATGCCCAGCTCACCGATCGCCGGCAGGACCGCGGGCTCCGGCGTGCGGTCGAACATCGAGTACGCCACCTGCTGGGTGAGCAGGGGAGTACCCAGGTCGCGCAGGATCGCGGTCGCCTGCCTGGTCTGCTCGGCGTCGTAGTTGGAGATCCCGGCGTACAGCGCCCGGCCCGACCGCACCGCCGTGTCCAGCGCGCCCATCGTCTCGGCCAGCGGGGTGTCCGGATCGGGGCGGTGCGAGTAGAACACGTCGACGTAGTCCAGGCCGAGCCTGCGCAGCGACTGGTCCAGGCTGGCCAGCAGGTACTTGCGGGAACCCCATTCGCCGTACGGGCCGGGCCACATGTCGTAGCCCGCCTTGGTGGAGATCACCAGTTCGTCCCGGTACGGCGCGAAATCCTCGACCAGCGCCCGGCCCAGCGCGCTCTCGGCGGCACCCGGCGGCGGGCCGTAGTTGTTGGCCAGGTCGAAGTGTGTGACACCGAGGTCGAACGCCCTGCGCAACACGGCCCGCTGGGTCTCGGCCGACCGGTCCGGCCCGAAGTTGTGCCACAGCCCCAACGCCACCGCCGGCAGCAGCAGACCGCTGCGGCCACAGCGGCGATAGTCCATCGACGAGTACCGGTCGGACGCCGCCACGAAAGTCATGCGCGGCATCCTCGCACGCCCTAGGCCGGGGCCGGGGCGGCGATCCGGGACGTGTGGCGGATCCACCACAGGCCCAGGATCGGGAGCACGACGGGGACGAACCCGTAGCCGTCGCCGTAGAGCGACCACACCGTCGAGTCTGGAAACGCGCTGGGCGCCAGCACGCTCGCCGTGCCCACCGCGAGCACACCGATCAGTTCCACCGTGCACGAGATCGTGGCGACGCGGCGGGACGTGGCGCTGCCGCGGGCGAGGCAGACGGTCGCGACGATGTAGAACACCGCGGCCACGGCGGACAGCACGTAGGCCAGCGGCGCCTCGTGGAACTTCGTGGCGATCTGCACCGCGGAGCGGGCGGTCGCGGCCAGCGCGAAGATCGCGTACACCGCGATCAGCAGCCGACCCGGCCCGCTGCGGGTCGCCGCCCGCTGTTGCTGCTGCTCAGCCACCGGACCACACCTGGTTCATGCGCACGATGATGACAGGTATGACGACGCAGCCGATCAGCAGGACGCCGATGCCCCACCGGCTGCGCTCGGTCAACGCCCACCACACGGCGGCCGGCAGGAGCACCAGCCCGGCGATCAGGTAGCCGACGAACGTCACGCCGGACACGTGCCGCTGGGTGGTCACCAGTTCGACCACCCCGGCCACCGCGAGCACCAGCAGCCCGAGCTCGATCACGCCCAGCGCGCCCAGCAGCCAGCGCCTGCCCACCGGCCGGGTCAGCATCAGCAGCACCAGGGACCAGACGGCGCACAGTAGCGACGCGACGAGCAGGACGGTGTCGAGCGGGTGGAGCACCCGGCAATTATCGGCCCCGGCCGGCACCGCCCGTGTCCGGGGCCGCTCCTGATCTCCACTGCCGCTTCACGCAGTCAATCCGGCCGTCATCGCTCCCTCGACGCGCAACACCGTGGTGCCGGCGGGAGTGAGGCTGGCCGGTAGGCGAGTGGGAGGAGACGCATCGTGGGCGTGGTCCCTGGATTGGACGAGCGTGTCGAGGCGTTCATGTCGGCCGTCCGGCTGGACAGTGAGCAGGCGTTGGAGAGCTGGCGCACCGCGCTGGCGCAGGCGTGTCCGGCGGACCGGCCGGACCTGACCGTCGACGAGTTGGCCACGGCGTTACGCGGCGCGGCGGGAGGGGTCCCGTCGGAGCAGGTCGAGCAGTTCGTGCAGACCCTGGAGTCGTTCGGTGACGGCATCGCGCCGGTGACCGACCTGCTGGCCACCCTGGAGCGGCAGCCCGATCTGTACTGGCAGCTCTACCACGAGCTCTACCCGGAGCAGCAGGGCGCGCGGACCGCGGCCACCGACCGCTTCGGCTGGCTGAGCCAGACGCAGGTCGAGCGCCTGACCACGGGTTGGGGCGACCAGTGGCGGGAGTACCTGGGCCAGCAACTGGACTACCGGTGGAGTGCCGGCTGGGAGGCGACCTACGCCACCGAGGGCAGCCAGGGCTACCTCGACGCGCTCATCGAGGAGTGGCTGCCCAGCCACCCGGACGCGCCGGCCCAGCAGGCGTCGATCGACCAACTCTCGCCCGAGGACGCCACCCGGCTGATCGACGAGGCGATCGCGGACGCCGTCAAGAACATTCCCGGCGCCGACGAGTTGACCGAGGAAGAACTGGCCGAGGTCGCCGCGGCGGTCCGGGCCCAGACGGCAGGGAGTGCGCGATGACCAACTGGAAAGCCGGCAACCCGTACGCCGCCCTGGTCGAGGATCAGGTGAAGACCAAGGTCACGCAGAAGCCGAAGACCACACCCAAGCCCAAGCCCAAGCCGGTGCCACAACCGCCGCAGAAGAGCGCGCTGGAGCTGCACCAGGATCAGCTCTGGGCGGACGCGGTCAAGATCGTGACGAGTGCGCCGTGGAAGAAGCCGAAGGGCGCGCACAACACCTACTTCTTGCAGCTGGAGACGCAGGTGCCGTCCCAGTCGACGACGCTGTGGGTGCACCTGACGATCAACAAGAAGCATCTCAGCGCCCGTTGCTACGCGGCGACGATCGCCGAGACGGTGGCCGACATGTTCGACGGACTCAAGTTCCACGTCACGTTCGAGGAATACGACGACGTTCCGGACGAGGAAAATCCCCGGTGGTACAACGACCCCGAGAAGTGGGTCGTCGAGGGAGATCACGTGGGACTGGACAAGCTCGCCAAGGCGAAGGACGCGGTCGCCGAGGCGAAGGGGATCATGGCCGCCCTGTCCTCGTGATCAGCGGGGCTGCCATTCCTTGGCCAGGAGGGCGTAGACGAGTTCGTCGGTCCACTCGCCCCTGAGGAACTCGTTCTCCCGCAGGTGGGCCTCCAGGCGCATGCCGGCCTTCGCCATCACCCTGGCCGACGCGGTGTTGCGGCCATCGCACCGGCCGTACACCCGGTGCATGCCGATCTCCTGGAAACCCAGGCGCAGCAAGGCGATGGCGATCTCGGTGGCGTAACCGTGCCCGTGGTGGTCGGGGTGCAGGACGTAGCCGAGTTCGCCCTGGCCGTGCTCTGCGCTGGCCCAGCCCAGGTTCGCGGTGCCGACCAGTTCGCCGGTGGCGCGCAGCTCGACGGCCATGGCGAGCAGGTCGTTGAACTCGTCGATGCGCCGCTGGTTCACCCGCTGCGCCAGCGTCTCCCGGACCGCGGCGCGGTCCCTCGGTCCCCAGTACAGGTAGCGGGTCACGTCTTCACGGGACTGGATGGCATGCACCGCGTCGAGGTCGTCCATGCTGAACGGCCGCAACGAGAGCCGTTCGGTGTGGATGGGATACGCCGGGCTGAACATGTCGTGATGTTACGCGGCGGGCGCTGCGCCCCGGGCCGATGGTGGTGCCAGAACCACCGACAGGCACCGGGTGATCAGGACAGAATGGTCCCATGACTGGGGAGCGACGGCCGGGGCCGGTCCGGCTGGCCGGATGGGGCGTCACGCTGTCACTGCAGGCGATGGTCGCGGTGGCGGTGTTGTGTGTCGTGGTCACGTCGGCGGCTGTGGTGGTGGTCACCGTCGGCATTCCGTTGACGCTGATGTCGGTGCCGTGGCTGCGCGGCATCACCGACTGGCACCGCCTGTGGGTGACCAGCAAGCTCGGCATACCGGTGGCCCGGCCGTACCGGCCGCTGCCGCAACAGGGCAGGCTGGCCAGGGTGCGGGCGATGCTGACCGACCCGGCGACGTGGCGGGACCTGCTCTGGGTGCTGGTCAACGGCACCGCTGGCCTGTTCCTGGCCCTGCTGCCGATCACGTTCCTGGCCAGCGCCGTCTGGTACGCCGTGGTCGTGCCGCTGCTGATCGGGCTGCTGCCCAGGAACCTCGACCTGGACTTCAGCAGCATGCACCTGACCACCCTGGGCTCGGCCATCCCGGTCGGCGTGCTGCTGGCCGCGGCGTGCCTGCTGCTGTTCCGGTTCACCACGCGGCCGCTGTTCCGTGCCTACGGCCGGCTGGTCCGCTGGGGTCTGGGTCCGCCGGAGAAGAGCCGGCTGGCCGACCGGGTGGCGCAGCTCACCGAGTCGCGCGCGGAGACGGTCGACACCCAGGCCGCCGAACTGCGCCGGATCGAGCGGGACCTGCACGACGGCGCCCAGGCGCGGCTGGTGTCACTGGGCATGAGCCTGGGCATGGCGGAGAACGTGCTCGCCTCCGATCCGAACGCGGCGGGCGAACTGCTCGCCGAGGCCCGGGAGGCGACCGGCCTGGCCCTGGCCGAGCTGCGTGACCTGGTGCGCGGCATCCACCCGCCGGTGCTGGCCGACCGGGGCCTGGACGGCGCGGTGCGGGCATTGGCCCTGGCCAACCCGCTGCCGGTGGAGGTCACGGTGGACCTGCCCGGCCGGCCACCGGCGCCGGTCGAGTCGGCTGCCTACTTCGCGGTGGCCGAGGTGCTGACCAACGCGGCCAAGCACAGCGGCGCCACCAGCGCGTGGATCCGGTTGGCCCACGCCGACGGGCGGCTGGGCATGATGGTCGGCGACGACGGGCGGGGCGGTGCCCACCAGCCGGTGGGCGGCGGGCTGCACGGCATCGAACGCAGGCTGGCCGCGTTCGACGGCACGATGCTGGTCACCAGCCCGGTCGGCGGGCCCACGATCGTGACGATGGAGATGCCGTGCGAGTTGTCCTCGGCGAGGACCTTGCCCTCCTCCGGGACGGCCTGATCCGCCTGCTCACCGCGAGCGGGTTCGACGTGATCGACGCGGTGGACAACGGTCCGGGGCTGCTGCGGGCGCTGGTCGAGCACCGGCCGGACGTGGCGGTGGTGGACGTGCGACTGCCGCCGACCTTCACCGACGAGGGGCTGCGCGCGGCCATCGAGGCCAGGGCGGTGGTGCCCGGCCTGCCGGTGCTGGTGCTGTCGCAGTACGTGGAGCAGCTCTACGCCCGTGAGCTGCTGTCCGACGGCCGGGGCGCGGTCGGGTACCTGCTCAAGGACCGGGTGGCGAACGTGGAGCAGTTCGTCGACGCCGTGCGCCGGGTGGCCGGCGGCGGCACCGCGATGGACCCGGAGGTGGTGGCCCAGCTCCTGGCCAGCAACGCCGGCAACGAGCCGTTGCACCGGCTGACGCCCCGCGAACGGGAAGTGCTCGGGCTGATGGCCGAGGGCCGCTCCAACACGGCCATCGCCGGCCGGCTGTTCGTCACCGAGAAGGCGATCGCCAAGCACACCAACAACATCTTCAGCAAACTGGACCTACCGCCCTCGTCGGACGACAACCGGCGGGTCCTGGCCGTGCTGGCCTATCTGAACTCCTGACCACCGAACAGCGGCTGACCTGGTCGAATCCACGGATTCGACCAGGTCGGCCGCTGTCGTTCGGGGTCGGTCAGTTCAGCTCGGCGAGCAGCGCCTCGCGCTGCCGCTGGCCGAGACCGGCGACCCGACGCTCCTCGGGAATGCCGGCTTTGGCGAGCAACGCGGTGACCTTCGCCGGGCCGTAGCCGGGCAGTGCCTTGACCAGTTGGGCCACCTTGGTCTTGCCGACGACGTTGTCGTCCTTGGCGCGGGCAAGAACGCCGGAGATGGTCTCCTTGCCCTCCTTGATGTCGTTCAGCAGCCTCGTGCGGGCCTGCCTGGCCTCGGCGGCCTTGGCCAGGGCAGCCTGGCGCTGCTCGGGGGTCAGGTTAGGGAGAGCCACTCGTCGTCTTCCTTCCATTCAGGACAGTCCACCCGCGCGCCTCGCGCGTGGTTGGATCCCCATCATGACGGTTCGCGCCGAATCTCACCATCAGCGACACGTCGTCATCATGCCCTGAGCTGGCCGGATGCGACGCACGACTGGCCGGTTCGGACACACACTCTGAGTATGTCTCGACACTGTCGGGTGAAAATAGGCGCACAATGCGGAAAGGACCAGCGGGCGAGGTGGTGGCGTCGGGTACAGGAATGGGCGCCGTGCTCGCGGTGCGTGAGTTTCGGGCGCTCTGGCTGGCCGAAGCCGTGTCGGTGGCCGGTGACCAACTGGCCAAGGTGGCACTCGCCCTGACCGTCTACAGCAGAACCGGGTCCGCCCTGTGGACCGCCGTGGTCTACGCGCTGAGCTTTCTGCCCGCCCTGGCCGGCGGTCTGGGCCTGGCGTACCTGGCCGACCTGTATCCACGACGCACCGTGATGGTGACGGGCTCGGTGGCACAGGCCGTGTTCGTCGCGGTGATGGGCCTGCCCGGCATGCCGCTGGCCGCGATGTGCGCGCTGCTGGTCGGCGTCGGCGTGGCGCAGGCACCCGCCCTGGCCGCGCAGAACGCCCTGACCAGGGAAGTCTTCACCCAGGACGAGCCCTACTACCGCAGCCAGGACCTGCGCGGCATCACCACCAACACCGTGATGCTGCTCGGCCTGGCCGGCGCCGGCCTGCTCGTCGCCGCCGTCGGCAGTTCCACCGCGTTGTTCATCGACGCGGGAACGTTCGCGGTGGCGGCCGTGCTGGTGCGGTTGTTCGCGCACCAGCGTCCGGTGCCGGTCATCGGTGCCGGTAGCACGTCGTGGTCGGCCGGTGTGCGGTACGTGTTCCGCGAACCGAGGCTGCGCCTGCTGCTGTGGCTGTCCTGGGTGGTCGGTCTGGCGGTGGTGCCGGAAGGACTGGCGGCACCACTGGCCGCCCAGCTCGGTGCGCCACCGGGCGCGGTCGGCTGGCTGCTGGCGGCCGACCCACTGGGCTATGTGGTCGGTGCGTTCGTGTTGTCCCGGTTCGTCCCGACGGTGCTGCGCCGGCGCTGGGTCGGCGTGCTGGCCACGGCGTCGGTGGCGCTGCTCCTGCTGTTCGCGCTGCCGTTGTCACTGGTGGGCGCACTGGTGGTGCTGGCGCTGGCCGGGGCGGCGGGCGCCTACCAGATCACGGTCGGCGCGAGCCTCACCAGCTGGGCGCCCAACGCCCTGCGCGGCAGTGCCTACGGGGTGGCGCGCACCGGCCTGCGGGTCGCCCAGGGCGTCGGCGTCGCCGCGGGCGGTGCCCTGGCCCAGGCCATCGGATCGGCCGAAGGGGCCGTGGTCATCGCGGGGGTGGTCGGGGTGGCGCTGGCCGCTCCGGCGACATATTTCTGGCATCGGCGGTACCGTGGAAGGCCACACGGGACACACGGCGAGTAAGTGGTAAGCCACCCACCGCGTTGAGGTGGCACAAACCGATGCCCTCCGGCGATATGCGGATGCAGGCACGGGAGGTCGGCCACCGGCGGGGCGGTGGATCGGCATCGTGGTACGGGAAAGGCGGGCGGGACCATGGCGATCAGGAATCGCGGTCGGTCACCGTCCACATCGGCTGTCTCGTCGGCTCAAGGCCCCGGCTCGGTCAGTAGTCGCGGTCCGACACTGTCGACACCTCCCTCACGGGGTGTTCGGCGGTTCGGGGTGCGGGGGCGCCCCTCGGTCGACCAGCCGCACCGGTCTGGTGGGACCGGTCGCGGGAGCCGGGCGACCGCCCACATTGTGGCTCGTGCGAGCCAATTCCGGCAGGGGGGATTGGCCCGCTTGCGCCGTCCGGGCGGTTGGGCGCTGTGGGCGCAACCCCGGGGCGAGCTCTGTTACCTGCTGGCCGTCGAGTTGGGCACTGTGGTCGCCGTCACGATCGTGGTGGCCGGCGGCCATGTGGTGGTGGTCACCGACTGGGTGCGGTTCGGCCTGCTGCTGGGCCTGGCGAGTGTCCACATGTTCCTGTCGCGGCGCCAGGAGGAGAGCCGTCGCAATCGGATGGACACCGTCCACGTCGACCTCACCTCGATCTGGAACTTCGCCGCCGCGCTGGTGTTGCCGTTGCCGCTGGCGCTGCTGTGCATCGTGGTTATCCGGTTCCAGCGGTGGTTCGTCGCCCGCAGGCCCCTGTATCGATTCGTGTTCGGCACGGCGGTCATCGCGGCGTGCGTGCTGGGCGTGCACGGCATACTGGCGGTCGCCGGGGTGCCGACGTGGTCCGGCGACGGCGTTGTCGACACCTTGCGTGACTTCGGCGCGGCGGGCGCGGCCGGCATGGTGTACGTGGCGGGGCAGATCCTGCTGGTCGGCACCGCCATCGCCCTGCACAGCGACCGGCCGACGATGTCCATGGCGGTGGGTGGCTGGTACGACAACGGCCTGGAGACGTTCACCGTCGCGCTCGGCCTGGTGACGGCCGTCCTGCTGGTGCACGCGCCGCCCGCGCTGCTGGTGATGGTGGTGGTCGGCGTGCTGGGCAACCGGCTGACCGAGATCCGGCAGCTCCAGGTGGACGTGCGCACCGACCCGAAGACCGGCCTGCTCAACATGCGCGGCTGGCGGGAGGCGGTGGCCAAGGAACTGGCCAGGGCCGACCGCGCCAGGGGCGTGGTGGGCCTGCTCATGGTCGACCTGGACCACTTCAAGCTGATCAACGACACGTGGGGCCACCCGGCGGGTGACGACATGCTGCTGGCCGTGGCCGACGTGCTGCGCGCGGAGACCCGGCCGGCCGACGTGATCGGGCGGTTCGGCGGCGAGGAGTTCGTGGTGCTCCTGCCCGACGCCGACACCACCGCCGCGCTGGGGGTGGCGGAGCGGATCAGGGCCCGGATCGCCGGGCTCACCGTGGTCAGCACCGACAAGCGGGGCGGGCCCGCCGCGATCAGCGGCCGGACCACGTCGGTCGGCGTGGCGGTCCGCAGGGACGCCGACGGCACCCTGGCCGACCTGTTGCAGGCCGCGGACGCCGCCGTCTACGCCGCCAAGGAGGACGGCCGCGACCGGGTCCGGATGGCCGGTGCTGACGGTGACGACCCGGACACGAGTCGGGGGATAGCATCCTGACCGGTTGACGATCCCGCCGCCGGTGAAGGAGAGGCCCCGTGGCTGACGATGAGACCAACGCGACCTCGGCGTTCCTGGCCGCCAGGGACTTCCTGCTGGCCAACCGCGAGGACTACGCGACGGCCTACCGGGACTTCCGGTGGCCGGAGCTGACCGAGTTCAACTGGGCACTCGACTGGTTCGACGTCATCGCGGACGGAAACGACAATCCGGCACTGTGGATCGTCGAGGAGGACGGCTCGGAGTCCCGGCTGACGTTCGCCCAGATGTCCGCCCGGTCCAACCAGGTGGCCAACTGGCTGCGCGGCCTGGGCGTGCGCCGGGGTGACCGGCTGATCCTGATGCTCGGCAACCAGGTCGAACTGTGGGAGACCATCCTCGCCACGATGAAGCTGGGCGCGGTGCTGATCCCGGCCAGCACGCTGCTCGGCCCGGCCGATCTGGTGGACCGGGTGGAGCGCGGCAACGCCCGGCACGTCGTGGTCCGCTCGGCGGACACCGCCAAGTTCGGCAACGTCGCGGGCGACTACACGCGCGTCGCGGTGGGCGAGGCGGTGCCCGGCTGGCACCCCTACCGGGACTCGGCCGGCGCGGTGGCGACGTTCACCGCGGACGGCGTGACCAAGGCCGACGACACCCTGCTGCTGTACTTCACCTCCGGCACGACCGCGAAGCCGAAACTGGCCGAGCACACCCACGTCTCCTACCCGGTCGGCCATCTGTCCACAATGTACTGGATTGGCCTGCGGCCGGGCGACCTGCACCTGAACATCTCGTCGCCGGGATGGGCGAAACACGCCTGGAGCAACGTCTTCGCGCCCTGGAACGCGCAAGCCTGCGTCTTCATCCACAACTACCAACGCTTCGACCCATCGACACTGATGTCCACGATGGACCGTTGCGGCGTGACGAGTTTCTGTGCCCCGCCGACGGTGTGGCGGATGCTGATCCAGGCCGACCTGAGCGAGCTGAGGAGGCCGCCGCGCGAGGTGGTCGGCGCCGGCGAGCCGCTGAACCCGGAGATCATCGATCAGGTGCGCCGGGCCTGGGGGGTGACCATCCGGGACGGCTTCGGCCAGACCGAGACCAGCGTCCTGGTGGGCAACACGCCCGGCCAGCCGGTCAAGCCCGGCTCCATGGGCCGGCCGATCCCCGGCTTCACCGTCGCGCTGGTCGACCCGGTGAGCGGCGAACTGGGCACCGAGGGGGAGATCTGCCTCGACCTGGCCGCCCGGCCGACCGGCCTGATGGTCGGCTATCGCGACGACGCCGACCGGACCGCCGAGGCCATGCGGGACGGCTACTACCACACCGGCGACGTCGGCTCCCGGGACGACGAGGGCTACGTCACCTACGTCGGCCGGGCCGACGACGTGTTCAAGGCCAGCGACTACCGGATCTCGCCGTTCGAACTGGAGAGCGTGCTGCTGGAATGCGACGCGGTGGCCGAGGCCGCCGTGGTGCCGTCGCCGGACCCGCTGCGGCTGGCCGTGCCCAAGGCGTACGTGCTGCTGGCCGCCGGGCACGCGCCGGACCGGGACACCGCGCTGGTGATCCTGCGGTTCGCCAGGGAGAACCTGGCGCCGTACAAGCGGATCCGCCGGTTGGAGTTCGCCGAGCTGCCCAAGACCATCTCCGGCAAGATCCGCAGGGTCGAGCTGCGCGGCCGCGAACACGACGTGCACGCCGACCCGTCGGCCGCCGTGCCCGGCGAGTACCGCGAGGAGGACTTCCCCGAGCTCAAGGGGGCCTGACCGGCTGCCGATGAGCCACCGAGAAGTGTTGTCTGGCGGCTCGTCCGGGAGCATGGTTGTATACGTCAACTACTTGCGTTCGACATGCAATGGATCACCTCATGAGTACCGATCTGGGCAGTGACCGAGACACGGCGGTCATTCGGCTGGCCGACCAACTTCTGCGGTTCGTGCTGGTGGTCAAACGGGGCATGGCCCGCTTCGGCGGACCGAACCGGGAGGGCATCGAGTACCCGGCGTACGGCCTGCTGGCCCGCCTGGTCACCGACGGGCCGCGGCGCACCACAGCGCTCGCCGAGGCCGTCTACGCCGACCCGTCGACGGTGAGCCGGCAGACCGCCGCGCTGATCCGGCACGGCCTGGTGGAACGGCGGCCGGACCCGGAGGACGGCAGGGCGTCGATCCTGGCGCCCACCGAGGACGGGGTCCGCGCCTTCCTGGACAACCAGCGCCGCCACAACGAGAACATGGCCCGCATCCTGAGCGGCTGGACCGAGACGGACGTGCACCACCTGGCCACGCTGCTGGCCCGGCTGAACGCCGACATGGAGGCCGACCACCGGGCCCGCGACAACGAGCCGGTGTCCGGTGGCGGGCCCCGCGGCCGCGAGGAGGACCGGGACCGATGACCGCGACCGAACACGAGCAGGACGCGGCGCCCTCGGCGCAGGTGGGCGCGCCGCCGTCGGACGGCTCGCTCACCCACCGCCAGATCATGTTCGTGTTCAGCGGCCTGATGCTGGGCATGTTCCTGGCCGCGCTGGACCAGACGATCGTCGCCACCTCGATCCGCACCATCGCCGACGACCTGCACGGCCTGGACCTGCAGGCGTGGGCGACCACGGCCTACCTGATCACCGCGACGATCTCCACCCCGCTGTACGGCAAGCTGTCCGACATCTACGGCCGCAAGCCGTACTTCACCGCCGCGATCACGATCTTCCTGATCGGCTCGCTGGCCTCGTCGTTCGCCACGTCGATGTACATGCTCGCCGCGTTCCGCGCGTTCCAGGGCATCGGCGCGGGCGGCCTGATGTCGCTGGCGCTGGCGATCATCGGCGACGTCGTGCCACCGAGGGAGCGGGCCCGCTACCAGGGCTACTTCCTCGCCGTGTTCGGCTCGTCCAGCGTGCTCGGCCCGGTCGTCGGCGGGTTCCTGGCCGGCCGGTCGGAGATCCTGGGCATCGACGGCTGGCGCTGGGTGTTCCTGGTGAACGTGCCGATCGGCCTGGTCGCGCTGGTCGTGGTCACCAAGGTGCTGCACCTGCCGCACTCCCGCCGCGACCACCGGATCGACTGGTGGGGCGCGGTCACCATCACCGTCGGCCTGGTGCCGCTGCTGATCATCGCCGAGCAGGGCCAGCAGTGGGGCTGGGCGTCGCCCAGGGCCTGGCTCTGCTACGGCGTGGGCGCGGTCGGACTGATCATGTTCGTCGTGGTCGAGGCACTGATGCGGGACGACGCGCTGATCCCGCTGCGGCTGTTCCGCAACGGCGTCTTCAGCATCACGTCGACCTCGAACTTCGTCCTGGGCATGGGCATGTTCGGCGGCCTGTCGGTGATCCCGCTGTACCTGCAGATCGTGAAGGGCGCGTCGCCGACCAAGGCCGGCCTGCTGATCCTGCCGCTGGTGCTGGGCCTGATGATCGGGTCGATCCTGTCCGGCCAGATCACCGCCCGCACCGGCCGCTACAAGATCTTCCCGGTGATCGGCGTCCCGCTGATGGTGGCCGGCCTGCTGCTGCTGAACACGATCGGCGCCGACACGCCGCTGATCCGCACGGACGCCTGGATGCTGGTGTTCGGCCTCGGCCTGGGCATGTGCATCCAGACGCTGGTGATCGCGGTGCAGAACGCGGTCCCGGCCAGGGACATGGGTGTGGCGACGGCGTCGGCCACGTTCTTCCGGCAGATGGGCGGCACGCTCGGTACGGCCGTGTTCCTGTCCATCCTGTTCAGCACGGTGAGCGGCAAGATCGCCGACGCGTTCGCCCGGATCGTCCCGACGTCGACGTTCCAGAACGCGCTGCACGACCCCGCGGTGATCAACAACCCGGCCAACGCGCCGGTGATCGACCTGGTCCGGCGCGGCGCCGCCGCGGCATCCGGTTCGGGCACCTCGGTCCTGCAGGACTCGTCGTTCCTGCAACACCTGGATCCCCGGCTGGCCCGGCCGTTCCTGGTCGGCTTCGCCGACTCCATGCACCCGGTGTTCCTCACCGCCGCCGCCGTGGTCGCGGTGAGCTGGTTCCTCATCCTGTTCATGCGCGAGGTACCGCTGCGCATGCAGTCGGGCATCCAGGCCAGGATGGCCGAGGAAGCGGGTGACCCGGCGCCGCAGCCGGTGGCGGACGCACCACCGCTCGCCGACCTGACCGCATTCGAACCGGAACGCAACGGCCATCCCGTGGTGGCCGACGGTGTGGGAGCCAACCCAGCGGGAGCCCTGATGGCATCGGCCACCGACGACTTCATCCCGATCCAGCAGGACGGTCCCAGCGTCTACGGCTGGGTCCGCCGGTCCGACGGGAGCGGCATCGTCGGGGCGGCACTCACCCTGATCGACTCGGCGGGCCGGCAGATCGGCCGCGACGTGACCGGCTCGGACGGCGGTTTCGACCTGCCGGTGACCCAGTCCGGCTCGTACGTGCTGATCGCCTCGGCGGGCGCGCACCAGCCGCACGCCGCCGTGGTCTCGGTGAACGGCGGCCCGGTCGCCGTGGACGTCGTGCTCAGCGGCACCAGCAGCCTCGCCGGGATCGTCACCGTGGCCGGTCAGGAGGCACCGGTCGTGGCGGCGACGGCGACCCTGACCGATGGCACCGGCGAGGTGGTCGGCGCCCAGACCACCGGGGCGGACGGCCGGTATCTGTTCGAGGAGCTCGTCGCCGGCCTGTACACGCTCGTGGTCAGCGCCGAGTCGTATCAGCCGGTCGCGGTCGGCGTGACCGTTCCGGGCACCGGCCGCTGCGAGCAGGACGTGGCGCTGCAGGGTGGTTCCCGGCTGCGCGGGGTCGCCACCGTCGGCGACGGCCGGGCCGTGCCGGACGCGCGGATCACCCTGCTGGACCGGCAGGGCAACGTCGTGGCGATGACCACCACCGACGACACCGGCGAGTACGCCTTCACCGATCTGCCGGAGGGCGACTACACGGTGATCGCGAGCGGCTACCCGCCGGTGGCCAGCGCGCTGCGGGTGGCCGGCGGCGACCAGGGCCGGCACGACGTCCGGCTGGGTCACCCGGAAAGCTGAGGAGGTCTCGGATGAATCCCGCTACGCCACAGGTGGCCGGCCGTGGGGTGACGGCACTGGCGCGGACGCCGGACGGCTGGCCGGTGCCGGGCGCCGTCCTCACGGTGACCGATCCGGCAGGCGTCCAGGTGGCCAGGACGGCCGCGGACGAGGAGGGCAGGCTGGCCACCGACCCGCTGCCCGGCGGCACGTACACGGCGATCGTCACCGCGAGCGGTTTCCAACCGGTGGCCAAGACCGCCATGGTGACCGCCAGCGGGTCGGCCCGGCTGGGCACGCTGGCGCTGGCCAGGATCGCCGGGCTGGAGTTACCGGGGCCGGG
Organism: Pseudonocardiaceae bacterium; assembly: GCA_036491115.1. Classification (GTDB taxonomy): domain Bacteria; phylum Actinomycetota; class Actinomycetes; order Mycobacteriales; family Pseudonocardiaceae; genus DATEPR01. The sequence continues at coordinate 11,793 of DASXCQ010000068.1, read as the reverse complement.
TCTGTGGACGATCGACCCGGCACACACGCGGATCTCGGTGACCGCGCGGCACCTGGGCATGGCCAGCGTGCGCGGCTCGTTCAGCGAGTTCGGCGGGCAGCTCGAAGTGGGCAGGCCGATCGAGCGCTCCGCCGTCCGGGCGGTCATCCAGGCCGCCAGCATCGACACCGGCAGCAAGATGCGCGACGACCACCTGCGCTCGGCCGACTTCCTCGGCGTCGACCAGCACCCGGTGATCGAGTACGTCGGGACGTCCGTGACGCCACTGGGCGGGGACACCTGGCAGGTCAACGGGGAACTGACCCTCAACGGCCTGACCAGGGCCGTGCCGCTGCGGATGGACTATCTCGGCTTCGGCGTGGACAACTGGGGTGGCACCAGGGCGGCCTTCCGGGCGGTGGCCGACCTGCGCCGGGAGGACTTCGCGATGACCTTCAACCAGGTGGTGCGGGCCGGGGTCATGTTGATCGGTACCACGCTGCGGGTGGAGCTGGACGTGCAGGCCGTGCTCGGTGACGTACTGCCGGCGACGTGACCGGCGTCCTATTCCCGACGACTTGTGGGACTACTCACCAGACGTGATCCCGATTGCCGCTTGTACCTGGGCAAACCGGTTAGTTAGCCTAGAGCAAGCAATAGCTTCGGAGGTCTAACTGTCGTGTCACTTGCCGACCGGATACCGCCCAGCCAACGGAGGCAGGCGCGCACCCCAGCCGAACTCGGTCCCCACTACAAGTGGATAGCCCTGTCCAACACCACACTGGGCATGCTCATCGCCACCATCAACTCGTCGATCGTGCTGATCGCACTGCCCGACGTGTTCAAGGGCATCGGCGTCAACCCGCTCGCGCCGGGCAACACCAGCTACCTGCTGTGGATGATCATGGGCTTCCTGGTCGTCACCGCCGTGCTGGTGGTCAGCTTCGGCCGGCTCGGCGACATGTTCGGCCGGGCCAAGATGTACAACCTCGGCTTCGCCATCTTCACCGTGTCGTCGATCCTGCTTTCCCTTACCTGGCAACAAGGAACCGCCGGCGCGCTGTGGCTGATCGGCTGGCGGATCATCCAGGGCATCGGCGGCGCGTTCCTGATGGCCAACTCCAGCGCCATCCTCACCGACGCGTTCCCCGGTAATCAGCGCGGCATGGCCATGGGCATCAACGGTGTCGCCGCGATCGCCGGTTCGTTCCTCGGCCTGGTGATCGGTGGCGTGCTCGCCCCGGTGAACTGGCACCTGATCTTCCTCGTGTCCGTGCCGATCGGTGTGCTGGGCACGATCTGGGCCTACATGAAGCTGCGCGACACCGGCGTCCGCCAGCGGGCCAGGATGGACTGGTGGGGCAACATCACGTTCGCCGTGGGCCTCATCGCGGTACTGGTCGCCATCACCTACGGCATCCAGCCCTACGGCGGCCACAGCATGGGGTGGACCAGTCCGCTGGTGCTGTCCATGCTCATCGGCGGCATCGTGGTGCTGATCGCGTTCGGGATCATCGAGACCCGGGTGCCCAACCCGCTGTTCAAGCTGTCGCTGTTCAAGATCAGGTCGTTCACCGCGGGCAACATCGCGAACCTGACCGCGGCCCTTGGCCGAGGCGGCCTGCAGTTCATCCTGATCCTCTGGCTGCAGGGGATCTGGCTGCCCCAGCACGGCTACAGCTTCGCCCAGACACCGCTGTGGGCGGGCATCTACATGCTGCCGATGACCGTCGGATTCCTGCTCTCCGCACCGCTGTCCGGTGTGCTGTCGGACAAGGTCGGCACCCGGGCGTTCGCCGCGGTCGGCATGGTCATCACGGCGGCCACGTTCCTGTTGCTGATCCTGCTGCCGGTCGACTTCAACTACCTCGCGTTCGCCGGCATCCTGGTGCTCAACGGGATCGGCATGGGTATGTTCGCCTCGCCCAACCGGGCCGAGATCATGAACAGCCTGCCCAGCAACGCCCGCGGCGCCGGTGCGGGCATGACGGCCACGTTCCAGAACTCGGCGATGGTGCTGTCCATCGGCATCTTCTTCAGCCTGATCATCGCCGGCCTGTCCGCGCACCTGCCCGGCTCGCTGGACGCCGGCCTGACGGCCCACGGCGTCCCCGCGGCCGCCGCCAACCAGGTGGCGCACCTGCCCGCGGTCGCGGTGCTGTTCGCCGCGTTCCTGGGCTACAACCCGATCTCCACGCTGCTCGGCCCGGTGCTCACCCACCTGCCGGCGAGCCAGGCCCAGTTCCTGACCGGCCGGAGCTTCTTCCCGAGCTTGATCTCCGGTCCGTTCGCCGACGGCCTCGCCGTGGCGTTCGGGTTCGCCATCGTGGCCTGCCTGATCGGTGCCGTGGCCTCGCTGCTGTGCTCGCCGCACCGGGTGACCACGGACGCCACCGGCACACCGGACACGCGCCCGGTCGAGACCGTCGGGGCCGAACTGGCCGCCGTGGCCGCGGACGCCTCCGGTGAGTCGCCCACCGAACTGGTCGACGAGGTGCCCTCCGGGCATCGCTGACCACCCGCGCGGTCGGTCCTCCGTCCCTCGGCGGAGGGCCGACCCGTGTTTCGGCATGATCACGTCGTCGTGTCCGACGCCCTGCGGTCGGTGGCTGTCGGTGGGCGGTCGTCGCGGTCGGTCACCGGGTCGGCGGCACGGTCGCGCCGAGTCCTCTCGGCGAACGGGCGCGCACGGTGGTCGAGCGACTACCCGAAACGGGCCGTCCGGCAACTGTTGATGCCGACAATCTGTCCGGGGTTAACAGATCCAGGTCGCGCCGCGACACCCCGATGGAGGTAGTGGCAACGATGAGACCCGATACCGAAGCACCCAGCCAGACCCAGCCCCGGCCGGACGACGGCCCGGCACTGCCCACCGCGCCGTGCAGCGTGGTGTGGAGCAAGGGGCATGCCTACGTCCTCGAGTCGGTCGAGGGCCGGCCGAAGTGGCAGGGTGTCGACGACCGGGGACGTGCGGTGCAGTTGTCCTGCGCCGACCTGCAGCGTCGCGGCTGGACCAGGAGTCCGCGCGGCCACTCCCACCGCTCGGGCGCCGCCGCCGTGTGACACCCTTGTTCCGCTGCTTCCACATGTGAACGGCGGGGAGGGACCACGTGGCCCAGGCCGAGCCCGTGCCGGCGCCGACCGAAGAAGGCCGGCCCGTCGAGCCGGCCGCCGCACCGCCCGACCGTGTCCTGACGCTGCCCAACGCGCTGAGCGTGCTGCGGCTGGCCGGTGTTCCGGTGTTCCTGTGGCTGCTGCTCGGTCCGCACGCCGATCTGATCGCCCTGGCCGTACTGGTGGCCAGCGGGGCGTCGGACTGGCTGGACGGCAAGCTGGCCCGCTGGCTCAACCAGGCCAGCCGGATCGGCGCCCTGCTCGACCCGGCCGCCGACCGGCTCTACATCGTCGCCACCCTGGTCGCGTTCGTACTGCGCGGCATCGTGCCGTGGTGGCTGGCCGTGGTGCTGATCGGCAAGGACGTCGTCGTCGGGCTGTGCCTGCCGCTGCTGCGCCGGGCCGGCTATACGCCGCCCGAGGTGCTCTATGTCGGCAAGGCGGCCACGTTCGCGCTCCTGTACGCGTTCCCGTTCCTGCTGCTCGCCCAGGGCACCTCCACGGCCGCCCAGATCGCCCGGCCGATCGGGTACGCGTTCACCGCCTGGGGCACCGCCCTGTACCTGTGGACCGGCGCCCTGTACGTGGCCCAGGTCGTGATCGCGGTACGGCGTCCCCAGCATCGCCGATCACAGCGTGTTGGGTAGGTTCTGCGCGTGCAGGGAGTGCGCGAACGAGGCTCGGCAACGCGGAGAAGGGCGGCCCCACGTGACAACACCCGAGGAGCTGAAATACACCCAGGAGCATGAATGGGTGGCCCGCACCGGACCGGACACGGTGCGCGTCGGCATCACCGACTACGCCCAGGAGCAGTTGGGCGACGTGGTGTTCGTCCAGCTGCCCGAGCCGGGCGAACAGGTCACCGCGGGCCAGGCCATCGGCGAGGTCGAGTCGACCAAGAGCGTGTCCGACGTGTTCTCACCGCTGGCCGGCGAGATCGTCGCACGCAACGAAACCCTTGACTCGCAAGCGGAACTGGTCAATTCGGACCCCTACGGCGCCGGCTGGATGATCGACATCCGGGTCGCGGACGCGAGTGCCGTGGACGGCCTGCTGACCGCGCAGGCGTACCGGAAGCTCACGGAACAGGGGTGACGACGATCTTTCGCCGCCTGCGGGAGCTGTGGGGGAGCCTGCGCCATCGTGAGAGGTCGGGCACGGTACGTTGGGACGGTCACGACGAATCCACTACCTGGAGGAGAGCGCAGGTGAGCACGAACGACGGGCCCGGCGTTCCGCCGGAGCAGGCCACGGAGTCGACGTCCGTTTTCCGGGCCGACTTCCTGGCCGAGGCCGAGGGTGCGCCGGCGGAGGCACCCGCCAGTGAGCCTGCCGTCGCCGGTGTCGACGCGCTGCCGGTCGGATCCGCTCTTCTCGTGGTCAAGCGGGGCCCCAACGCGGGCTCCCGGTTCCTGCTGGACAGGGACACGACCAGCGCGGGCCGGCACCCGGACAGCGACATCTTCCTCGACGACGTCACCGTGTCGCGTCGGCACGCCGAGTTCCGCCGCGAGGGCGGCGAGTTCGTGGTGATCGACGTGGGCAGCCTGAACGGGACCTACGTCAACCGCGAGCCGGTCGACCAGGCTGTGCTGGCCAACGGCGACGAGGTGCAGATCGGCAAGTTCCGCCTGGTGTTCCTCACCGGCCCGGCTACTGGAGGCCAGGGAGCTCGGTGACGGCTGCCGCGCGGCCATCCCGTGGCGGCGGCAGGAGCATCGGGGCGGTGCTGGCCCAGTTGCGCCCCGAGTTCCCGGACGTCACGATCTCCAAGATCCGGTTCCTCGAAGCGGAAGGGCTGATCAGCCCGGCGCGCACCGAGGCCGGTTACCGGCAGTTCGGCGAGGTGGACGTGGCGCGGTTGCGCTACGTCCTGGCCGCGCAGCGCGACCGGTACCTGCCGTTGAAGGTGATCCGGGAACAGCTGGCCGCCGCGGAACGGCCGGCGCGGCCGCTCACCGCGGTGCCGCAGCCGCCGCTCCGCCTCGGCCTGTCCCGCGAGGAACTGGCCGAGCACGCCGGCGTCGATGCCGACCTGCTCGCCGACCTGGAGCAGTACGGCTTGGTCGCCGCCGATTCCGCGGGCCGTTACGACCCGGACGCGGTGCGGATCGCGGCGACCGCGGGCGCACTGGCCGAGTTCGGCATCGAAGCCAGGCACCTGCGCGCGTTCCGCGCGGCCGCCGACCGCGAGGTCGGCCTGCTGGCCCAGATCGTCACTCCGCTGCGGCTGCACCGGGACCCGGCCACCCGTGCCAGGGCCGAAGAAGTGCTGAGCGAACTGGTCTCCCTGACGGCCTCGCTGCACACGCTCTTGGTCAAGGCTGGGTTGCGGGCACCGGTAGGAGGTTGAGAACCCCCACCTTATCGGTCATGGTGGTGTCGGAAGATGCGTTCGGGACGACGATCATCGCGCGAGGGGCGAGCATTGCCCGCCCCCGGCGGGTAGCGTCAACGACGACGGCATCGTCGTCGGCGGCGCGAGCTGAGGAGGCGATAACCCGTGAGGGAGCGTAACGAGCGAACCATCGTGCGAGCCTCATCGGCGCCGGAACTGGATGGAGCATGACGATGAGCGAGATGCGCGTCGTCGGTGTTCGTGTCGAACTGCCGGCCAACCAACCGATCCTGCTGCTGCGCGAAACCGAGGGCGACCGCTATCTGCCGATCTGGATCGGCTCGGTGGAGGCCACGGCGATCGCGCTGGAGCAGCAGGGCGTCCGTCCACCCCGCCCGCTGACCCACGACCTGCTCAAGGAGATCATCGCCGCGCTCGGCCGCGAGCTGGAGCAGGTGCGCATCACCGACCTGCAGGAAGGCACGTTCTACGCGGAGCTCGTCTTCGACGGCGACGTCCGGGTGTCCGCCCGGCCCAGCGACTCGGTCGCCCTCGCGCTGCGCATCGGGGTACCGATCCACGCCGAGGAGTCGGTACTCGCCGAGGCCGGTCTGATCATCCCCGACGAGCAGGAGGACGAGGTCGAGAAGTTCCGCGAGTTCCTCGACTCGGTCTCGCCGGAGGACTTCCGGGGCGCCGACACCTAGCAGCCGCACGCTCTGGTCTCGCCATCACCCGCGAGTCGCGTTGACCGGCCCGCCGGCCGGTCCTACCGTCGATGTCACCGCAACACGGCGGTGCGATCCCGATCGGGACACGCACCGCCGTGGGAGCGTGACCGGTGTCCCCATCAGGGGGATGTCCGGTCGCGTTCACCGGCCCGCAACGGGCCGGACGAGGGGAGGCAGGCGTGGTGCACGAAATGCCTGACCAGGCCGGCAGTACCACCGGCGAGCAGGCAGCGTTGTTCCCGGACTCCTCGCTGCCCGACGAGTTGGTCGGCTACCGGGGTGCCGCCGCCTGTCAGATCGCCGGCATCACCTACCGGCAGCTCGACTACTGGGCCCGCACCGGGCTGGTCGCGCCGTCCATCCGGACCGCGCACGGCTCCGGTTCGCAGCGGCTCTACTCGTTCAAGGACATCCTGGTGTTGAAGGTGGTCAAGCGGCTGCTGGACACCGGCGTCTCCCTGCAGAACATCCGGGTCGCCGTCGACCACCTGCGCAAGCGCGGGGTCGCCGACCTGGCCCGGATCACGCTGTTCAGCGACGGCACCACCGTCTACGAGTGCACGTCGCCGGAGGAGGTCGTGGACCTGCTGCAGGGCGGCCAGGGCGTGTTCGGCATCGCGGTGAGCGGCGCCATGCGCGAGATCAGCGGCACCATCCACGAGTTCCCGGCCGAACGGGCCGACGGCGGCGCCATCGAACTGGTGCCCGAGGACGAACTGGCCCGCCACCGCAGGGCCCGCCGCACCGGCTGACCCGGACCCAGGCCACCACTGGTTGGACAGGCGCCCGGCGGCCGGGCTTCCTAGGCTGGGACGATGCGGCGACGGCGGTGGATCGGCGCGGCCGACCGGGCGCTGATGGCCAGGGTCGCGCGCACGGATTCGGTGGTGCTCGACGACATCCTGCCCGCGCTGGGCCGGGCGGCCAACTACGGACGACTCTGGTTCGGCGTGGCAGGCGGGCTCGCCCTGACCCGGTCCCGGCGAGGCCGACGGGCCGCGTTACGCGGGGTCGCCGCCCTGGGCCTGGCCAGTGCCACCGTCAACATCCTGAGCAAACAGCTGGTCGGTCGCCGCCGGCCGGCCATCGAACTGGCGCCGCTGGTCCGCAGGCTGGCCGTCGCCCCGCGCACCACATCCTTCCCGTCCGGGCATTCCGCGTCGGCCGCCGCGTTCGCCACAGGTGTGGTGCTGGAGAGCCCGCTGCTCGGCATCCCGGTCGCCGTGCTGGCCGCCGCCGTGGCCACGTCCAGGGTCGCGGTCGGCGCGCACTACCCGTCCGACGTCGTCGCCGGACTGAGCATCGGCGTCGCGGCAGGGCTGCTGACCCAGTCGTGGTGGCCGCGCCCGCCGCTGGACCCGGCGTCGGCCACGGTCGGCGAGGCGCCCGCGCTGCCCACCGGCGACGGGCTCGTCCTGGTCACCAACGCGGCTGCAGGCACCGGAACGGATCTCACCGGCCTCACCGAACGGCTCCCGGCCGCCGAGATCGTGCGGATCACACCCGACGCCAACGCCGACGTCGTCGGCGAGTTCGAGAAGGCCGCCGCCCGGTGCACGGTGCTGGGCGTGGCGGGCGGCGACGGCACCGTGAACGCCGCGGCCAAGGTCGCGGCCCGGCGGGGTGTGCCGCTGCTGGTGGTGCCGGGCGGTACGCTCAACCACTTCGCCCGGGACATCGGCGTCGAGTCCGTCGCGGACGCGGTCGCCGCGGTCCGGGCCGGCACCGCCGTGCGGGTCGATCTCGGGCTGGCCGGTGACGAGGTGTTCGTGAACACCGCCAGCATCGGCCTGTATGTCGATCTGGTGCGGTTCCGCGAGCGGTGGCAACGCAAGCTGGGCAAGTGGCCGGCGATGGCCCTGGGCCTGGTGCACGTCCTGCGCCACGCCGAGCCGCGATCGGTCGACGTCGACGGCGAGCCACGCCGGTTGTGGATGCTGTTCGCCGGCAACTGCCGCTACCGGCCCACCGGTTTCGCGCCCACCCACCGCGCCCGGCTGGACGACGGTCGGCTGGACGTCCGGATGGTGGACGCGACCGTCCGGTTCGCCAGGACCCGGATCGTGCTGGGCGCGCTGACCAGGACACTGCGCTGGTCCGGCGCGTACCAGGCGACATCGCGATCCGGCATCGAGATGGCCGGCCACGACGGTCCACTCGGGCTGTCGGTGGACGGCGAGGTCACCGACGGGCCGCGGGTGGTGCGGCTGGGCAAGTCGTCCGGCGGCCTGACGATCTACCGGCCGGCCGGACCCGCCGACCGCACGGGGTAGGCTGAGTGGGTTAGCCGTTGACCCCGTGCGGGAGAGTCCGATCGGTGCGAACCGGTCGGCGCCGAAGGAGCAACTCCTCCCCGGAACCTCTCAGGCGGCAGGGACCGCGCGGGCGAGGCACCTCTGGAAAGCGGGTCCACGCGACCCCGCCGACGGTGCAAGTCCGGTTCGCCGGACGAAGCTCTCAGGCACCCGCCCCGGCGGGTACGGACAGAGGGGGAGGCGGTTGCGGACGTGTGTCCGCATGCCGGCCTCAGCCCGCCGCACCCGGAGGCTCGACATGACCGACGACCGCATCCCACTCGCCGCACTCGAGCACGGCACCTCCTTCGCCGACCGGCACATCGGCCCCCGGCCCGCCGAACTGGCCAGGATGCTGGAGGTCGTCGGCGTCGGCTCGCTCGACGAACTCGCCGACCGGGCCGTCCCACCCGCCATCCGGGACACCACGAGCGACACCGGCCTACCCGCACCGGCCACCGAGGCCGAGGCGCTCGCCGAACTGCGCGCCCTGGCCGCCGGCAACCGGCCGATGGTGCAGATGATCGGCCTCGGCTACCACGGCACGGTCACGCCGCCGGTGATCCGGCGCAACGTGCTGGAGAGCCCGGCCTGGTACACCGCGTACACGCCGTACCAGCCGGAGATCTCCCAGGGCCGGCTGGAGGCATTGCTCAACTTCCAGACCATGGTCGGCGACCTGACCGGCCTGCCGGTGGCCAACGCGTCCATGCTGGACGAGGCCACCGCGGCCGCCGAGGCGATGACGCTGCTGCGTCGGGCCGGCCGCTCGCCGTCGAACCGGTTCGTAGTGGACGCCGACACGCTGCCGCAGACCGTCGCGGTGATCCGGACCAGGGCCGAGCCGCTGGGCATCGAAGTGGCCGTGGACGACCTCGCCGCCGGATTGCCCGATGGCGACTGCTTCGGCGTGCTGCTGTCCTGTCCGGGCGTGTCCGGCGCCGTTCGCGACCACGCCGACCTGGTCGCCGCCGCGCACCAGCGGGGTGCCCTGGTGGTGGTCGCCGCCGACCCGCTGGCGCTGACGCTGCTGCGGCCGCCGGGTGAGATCGGCGCCGACGCGGCCGTCGGGTCGACCCAGCGGTTCGGCGTGCCGATGGGCTTCGGCGGCCCGCACGCCGGCTACCTCGCCGTCCGTGCCGGGCTGGAGCGCAACCTGCCCGGCCGGCTGGTCGGGGTGAGCGTGGACGCCGACGGCACCATGGCGTACCGGCTGGCGTTGCAGACCAGGGAACAGCACATCCGCCGGGAGAAGGCCACCAGCAACATCTGCACCGCCCAGGTGCTGCTCGCCGTGATGGCGTCGATGTACGCGGTCTACCACGGTCCGGACGGGCTGCGCGCGATCGCCACCCGCACCCACCGGATGGCCACGACGCTCGCCGAGGGCCTGCGCGGCGCCGGCATCGAGGTCGGCCCGGACGCGTTCTTCGACACGGTCGTCGCGCACGTGCCCGGCCGGGCCACCGAGATCGTCGGGGCGGCCAGGGATCGGGGGGTCAACCTGCGGCTGGTGGACACCGACCACGTCGGCATCACCACCGCCGAGACCACCACCCGGGCCCACCTGCGCCTGGTGTGGGACGCCTTCGGCGTCAGCGCCGACCCCGACCAGGCGGACGCGGCCGCCGCCGACGTGCTCACGCCGACCGGGCTGGCGCGCACCAGCGAGTTCCTCACCCACCCGGTGTTCCACCGGCACCGCTCGGAGACGTCGCTGCTGCGGTACCTGCGCGAGCTGGCCGACAAGGACGTCGCGCTGGACCGCAGCATGATCCCGCTCGGCTCGTGCACGATGAAGCTCAACGCCACGGCCGAGATGGAACCGGTGACGTGGCCGGAGTTCGCCGAGCTGCACCCGTTCGCACCGGTCGAGGACGCGGCCGGCATCCTGCGGATCGACGCCGACCTGCGTGCCTGGCTGGCCGACATCACCGGCTACGACGCGATCAGCCTCCAGCCCAACGCGGGCAGCCAGGGCGAACTGGCCGGGCTGCTGGCCATCCGCGCCTACCACGCCGCCCAGGACCAGCGGGCCAGGACGGTGTGCCTGATCCCGTCCAGCGCGCACGGCACCAACGCGGCGAGTGCGGTGATGGCCGGCATGCGGGTCGTCGTGGTGCGCTGCGACGAGGGCGGCAACATCGACATGGACCACCTGCGCGAGGTCGCCGCCGCGCACGCCGACGACCTGGCCGCGATCATGATCACCTACCCGTCGACGCACGGCGTGTACGAGGACACGGTGCGCGAGGTGTGTGCCGTCGTGCACGACGCGGGCGGCCAGGTGTACGTGGACGGTGCCAACCTCAACGCGCTGATCGGCCTGGCCCGGTTCGGCCGGTTCGGCGCCGACGTGTCGCATCTCAACCTGCACAAGACGTTCTGCATCCCGCACGGCGGCGGTGGTCCCGGCGTCGGCCCGATCGGCGTGCGCGCGCACCTGGCGCCCTACCTGCCCAACCACCCGCTGCAGCCGACCGCCGGCCCGGCCACCGGGGTGGGCCCGGTCAGCGCGGCGCCGTGGGGGAGCGCGTCGATCCTGCCGATCTCCTGGGCGTACGTGCGGATGATGGGCGCCGACGGCCTGCGCCGCGCGACCCTCACCGCGATCGCCGCCGCGAACTACGTGGCGCGCAGGCTGGACGACCACTTCCCGGTGCTCTACACCGGCGCCGACCACGCCGGCGGCGACCGCCGGTTCGTCGCCCACGAGTGCATCCTCGACCTGCGCCCGATCACCAGGACCACCGGCGTGACGGTGGAGGACGTGGCCAAGCGCCTCGCCGACTACGGCCTGCACGCGCCGACCACGTCGTTCCCGGTCGCGGGCACGCTCATGGTCGAACCGACCGAGAGCGAGGACCTCGCCGAACTCGACCGTTTCTGCGACGCGATGATCGCCATCAAATCGGAGATCGACAAGGTCGGCGCAGGCATCTGGCCGCGCGAGGACAACCCGCTGCGCAACGCCCCGCACACCGCGGCCTCGGTCACCGGCAAGTGGAACCACGCGTACAGCCGCGAAGAGGCGGCGTTCCCGGCAGGCACCTCCGGCCCGAAGGTGTGGCCGCCGGTCCGTCGCATCGACGGCGCCAAGGGCGACCGCAACCTCGTCTGCTCGTGCCCGCCGCTGGACGCCTACGCCAACTGACGTTCCACGGCCGCCCTCCGCAACCGCGCGTCGCCGAGGGCGTCCGTGCTGTCCAGGAACTGGTCCACGGCACCGGTCGGCGGCAAGGCGCGGATCGCGGGATCGTCTATCCGGGCGGTCAGTGCTCGCGCGAGCCCGTCAGCGTCCAGCACCCGGTAGGGCCGGTCGTGGTACGGACGCACG
>DASXCQ010000067.1:0-18442 GCA_036491115.1 Pseudonocardiaceae bacterium | reverse complement strand
CGCCGCCGGGATCGCCGCCGGACTCGGCGTCCTTGGGCTGGCAGCGGCCTGTGGCGACAGTGCGCCCGCAGCGGGCAGCGCTCAGCAGTACGTACCGCAGAGCGGTGGCGTTGACGCCGGCAGTCAGGGCGGCGGCAACGGGGTCACCTCAGCTGGCACAGCGCGGTTCCCGCGGGTGCCACCGCACCGTCCGCACCGGCTTCCGTCCCCGCGATGCCCGGCTACTGACCCGAACGGCCCACGATGCCGCTGGCGGCGTAGCAGACCGGCCCTCGGACCCCTCCCGGTCGGTCCGCTACGGGTCGGGCTGGATGGTCAGCTCGTCCAGGCCGGCGGAGCGGTGCACCCGACGGTCGTCGTCCACGGCGAACACCAGGCAGCCGGGTTGCCCGGCCGCCCACGCGACGCCTGCCGGGCCCATCGCGAACGCCGCGGTCGCGGTGGCGTCCGCGGTGGTCAGGTCCTCGGCCACGACGGTGACGCTGAGCAGTCCGGTCGCCGGCCGGCCGGTGCGGCCGTCCAGGATGTGCCGGCCGCGTTCGTAGCAGCCCGACGTGGCCACTGCCCCGTCCCCCAGCGCGAACACCACACACATCCGGTCGGCGTGATCGGGATGGCGGACGCCGACCCGCCACACGCGGCCCGGCTCGGGTACGCCGCCGGTCACCACGTCACCGCCGGCGTTGACGCAGAAATGCCGGACCCCCCGAGACCGCACCAGGTCAGCGGCCCGCTGCACGGCCCAGCCCTTGACCAGGCCGCTCGGGTCCAGTGCCCGGCCGGGCAGCCACGCCCGGAACGCACCGCCCGAGCGCCGCTGGTAGTCCGCGCAGCGGTCCAGGACCTCGGACAGATCCGGGCTGAACTCCGCCGCCGCGATCTCACCCCGACCCGCGCGGGACACCTCGCTGTCAGCGCGGAAGGTACTGAACCGGGCGTCGACCTCGCGCAGCCAGGCGAACACCGCCGCCACGGCCGAACCGGCGTCACCCGTGGGATGTCGCACGTCCACCGACACCGGCAGGCCCATGACGTCCTCGACCCGTACCATCCGGTCACGCTCGGGCACGGCGGTCCCTGCGGGAGGCACGGACGGCCGGCAGGCGCAGCCGCAGCGTCGCGCCCCTGCGTCCGGTGTCGACCACCGACACCGCACCGTTGTGCTGCACCGCCACCTCGTTGACCAACGCCAAACCCAGCCCGTACCGCCGATTGTCACCGAGCCGCTCGTCAGCCGGTGACGTGGCGAACCGGTTGAACATGGTGACCATCACCTCCGGTGCGACACCCGGCCCGTCATCCCGGACATCGACCACGACATCACCATCGTCCGCACGCACCGTGAGACACACCGAGCTGTCCGCGTGCCGGATCGCGTTGTCCAGCAGCGCTGTCATCGCCCGGCGCAGGCTCGCCGGCGAACCCAGCACGGCGGGGACACGGTCCTCGCTGGTCCAGACCAAGGCCACGCCGTGCCGCTCGGCCGAGAGCCGGGCCGACTCCACCGCGTCGTTCACCAACTCCGACACGACCACCACCTCGTCCACCTGCACCTGGCGGGGATCCGCGGCCAGCAACAGATCGTCCAGGATCCCGGTCAGGTGTGCCGCGTCGACGACCAACCGGTCGACATCGGACCGTGCGGTGGCCACGTCGGTGTCCTGGCCCAGTGCCTGCGCAGCGAACTGTGCCCTGGTACTCAACAGGGTCAGCGGCGTGCGCAGTTCGTGGCCGGCGTCGGCGACGAACCGCCGCTGCAGTGCCAGTGCGGCCGCCAGGGGTGCCACGGCCCGACGCCCCAACCACACCCCGACCACGCAGGCGACCACCAGCCCGGCCGCGCCACTGACCAGATACGCCTCCAGCAATCGGACCCGTTCCGCGTGATCAGCACTCAGGTCCAGCACCGCCTGGACGACATCGCCGTCCGACCGGCGCCGGGTGTCGACCCGGTACTCGCGGCCATCGGCCACGACATCGGCCGAGCGGGCCACCCCGTCCGCGGAGACCAGGTCGAGCTGCGATCGGTCGGGCAGCCCCGCTGGTATACCCGGACCGACGTCCACGTGACCGCCGTCCCGGATGACCAACCACACCCCCGCCGGCGGATCGGTCACGTCGTCCGCCTGCTCGATGGTCGTCGTGATCAACTGGTCCTCGGCCGTGTGCTGGCCACGCAACACCACCAACGCCGCGATGGCCGTCAGGCCGAACACCGCCACCGCCACGGCTGCGCCCGTCTGCAGCCCGATCCGCCGGGTCGCGCGCCGCACGATTCGTTCGTCGGCCGATCTGACCCGGCCCGTCATCGGACCGAACCGAGCTGGTAGCCCGCGCCCCGCACCGTGTCGACCATGCCACGGCCCAACTTGCGCCGCAGGTAGTGCACATACGTCTCGACCGTCTCCACACCGGCGTCGTCGAACACGAGCACCCGCAGCTCGTCCCGGGAGAACACCTTCCTCGGCCGGCCGGCCAACATCGCCAGCAGGGCGCACTCCCGCGCCGACAGCCGCACCCGCCGCCCACCGGTCACCGAGACCTGCCGGGTGTCCAGGTCGAGCACACCGCCGGGCAGCGGCAGGCACCGCGCCGAGTCCAGATGACGCCGCCGCAAAGCCCGCAGCCGGGCCAGCAGCTCGTGGATGTCGAACGGTTTGCCCAGATAGTCCTCAGCGCCCGCGTCCAGACCCGTGACCCGGTCGGCCGGATTCGCCAGCGCGGACAACACCAACGTGGGCGTGGTCATCCCGTTCGCCCGCAGCCGGGCCAGCAGGTCCAACCCGTCCAGCACCGGCAGCCCACGGTCCAACAGCACTACGTCGTAGGAGCCGGTGAGGCCCAGGTGCAGCGCCCGCTGCCCGTTGGTCGCCACTTCGACGTCGTAGCCACCGCGCACGAGCAGCCGCTGCAGCAACTCGACCAATTGCCCGTCGTCCTCCACCAACAGCACGCGGGGACGTTGCTCCGGGATGTCCATCCCACCATTGTGACCAGCACCGACCGTCAGCGCCGTTGCCATCGTCAGGTTGCACCCCGGCCTCCCAGAAATCGCCAAGAATTGCCGGAGCGGCACCACCTCACGTCCTCATCCGCGGCCCGAGCCGGACATCGTCCATCCCAGACGGTCAACCCATGGGCCGGACGCGGCGGGCTGAGGCGCCACACCGGATAGACGCCGGCACATGCGTGCCGTGGGCGTCGGCCATTCCAACGGATCGCCAAGAAACTGGCGACAGACTGGGCCGCATGCACGACACCGCACCCGCCAGGCCAAGGCGAATCGTCCTGCATACCCGGCGGAGAGCATCCCGTTGGGCGGTGCGGCTGGTCCTGGCCGGCGGAGGGCTGGGCGTGTGCGGCTTCTGGTGGTTCGACCCGCTCACCACACCCCTGGATTCGCCCGGTGCCGTGCTGACCGCGGCCGGGCGGGTCGCCGGGTTGGTCGGTGCATACCTCGCCCTCGTGCAGTTGTTGCTGCTGGCGCGACTGCCCTGGCTGGAACGCGCGGTCGGATTCGACCGGTTGGCGGCATGGCACCGCGGCCTGGGCACGAATGTCGTGCTGGTCATCGTCGCCCACGTACTGCTGGTCACCACGGGCCTTGGTGCCACCGAGCGGCACGCACCCTGGTCGGCGATTCTGGAGATCGTCACCACCTACCCGGACATGCTCACCGCGCTCGCCGGGATGGCGTTGTTCCTCCTGGTCGCCACCACCAGTGCGTACCTGATACGACGCCGCCTGTCCTACGAGACCTGGTACGTCGTACACCTGTCGGCCTACCTGGCGGTCGCCCTGGCGTTCTTCCACCAGCTCTCCAGCGGCGGCGACTTCGTCACCAACCCGATCGCACGCGCGCTGTGGATCGGCGGTTACGCGATCGTGGCTGCCACTCTGGTGTGGTGGCGGCTGATATTACCGATACGCCAATGGTTCCGGCACGCGATCACCATCGAACGGGTCGTCCGCGAGACACCCGACGCGGTCAGCATCTGGTTGCGCGGCCGTCGACTGACCGAACTGGACGCCCTGCCGGGCCAGTTCCTCCTGTGGCGTTTCGTCACCGTCGGGCACCTCTGGACCGCTCACCCGTACTCGCTGTCAGCCCCCGTCGGGGAACACCGAATGCGGATCACTGTCAAGGACGCCGGAGACCACTCCGGCGCGGCCGCTCACCTGCACCGTGGTGTGCCGGTGTTCGCCGAAGGTCCATTCGGCCACTTCACCGCGGACCGGCGCGTCCTGGACCCCGTCCTGCTGATCTCCGGAGGCTCCGGGATCGCCCCGATCCGAGCCCTGGCCGAACAACTCCTGCGGGAACGGACCGACGTGGTCCTGGTACACCGGGCAAGCGCCTGGCACGACATCCCGCTGCGGGCCGAACTGGACGCGATGGCCCACGACGGGCTCCTGGTGCACTACCTGGTCGGGCGACGCCGCGAACTGCGCCAGGATCCCCTCGCCCCCGGCCCGCTGTTTCACCTGGTGCCGGACGTGCGCCAGCGCAGCGTGTACGTCTGCGGACCGGAAGGGATGACCGCGACCGTGCTGTCATCGCTGCGTCGGTTCGGCATCCCACCACGCCAGATCCACACCGAGGAGTTCACCCTGAGATGAGTTCGACCCGCTCGCGGCGAGTACGGGGCCTGTCGGCACTGCTGGCCGGTATCGGTCTGCTGGTCGCCGCGAAAGCCGCGATCGACCAGACAGCACCACCCCCACTGGCGCTGCCGCCCGCCACCCCGCCCTCCGCACCGTCCGGCTCCGACCCGACGTCGACCGGGACACCCGAGCCGCACCCGTCGACGAGTACGTCACCCGCCGGCACGGGCCCGCACACCGTTGACGGGGCCGTTGTGCCAACACCGTATGGACCCGTGCAGGTGGCGGTCAGGTTCGACCACGGGCGGATCGTCGACGTCCACGCCCTGCGGACTCCCTCGGCCGCGGAACGCAGCGTCCGGCTGGCCGCCCTGGCGACCCCCGTGCTCCGCAGCGAAGTGCTCGCCACCCAGTCCGCCCGGGTCGACTCGGTGTCCGGTGCGACCTACACCTCGGAGGGCTACGCCCAATCCGTGCAGTACGCGCTCGATCACCGGGCCGGCTGACCCAACTGGCCCCTGGGCAGGCGGCACCCCACTCTAGGGTGGACCACCGGATCGTTGCCGGCCCTGCTTATCGTGCTCCGGCTCGAACCACATCACGACACCGCCGAGGCCGTGATCACGACCCCAGTCGGCGAGCCGCGTCGACATGGTGTCCGGACCGGGAGCGGCCAGGGCCAGGCCGATGGAACCCCCGACCACGGCGGCAAAGACCAGCACCACCGCGAACAAGCCCTGCAACACGCGCTGACGTGTCGTGGTTCGCCGCCGACACGGCGATCTGTCACCAGGTTGGGCGACACAGCGCTCACGACGTGGACCGCCCGGTTTCCCGATACGTGATGCCCTCGGGGGTCGGGCCGGTTCGGGGAAGGGCACAGAGACCTCCCGATCATCCGTGGTCGTGTGGTTGGCACCCAGGATGACGATGCAATCTGGGAGATTCCTGGGCTCGGCAGCTCCCAGGAGCCACCAAAGAACTTGTCGACACACTGTCGCCGGAGACCGGCCGTCGGGAGCCGGCGGACGGACGGAGTGCTCGGTGACGCTCAGACGATTGGCCGACGACACCTTCGTGGCCGCTGTCGGGCAGGAGCACCGTCGCGATCCGGTGCTCCCAGGGACAGGCGGACCGGCAGGCAAGGGCCTCCAGGTCAAGCTCCGCGGCAGCGGCTGGATCCAGGGCATCGCTCCGGATGGGCACACGATCGTGCAGGTCGGCGACATGCTGCAGTACCTGACGGGCGGCTATCTGCGCTCGGCCGTCCACCGGATCGACGCCCCCGCCGCCCCGACCGGCCGCAGCCGGTACTCCAGCCCGCTGTTCATCTACCCCCGCGCCGACGTCGACCTGCGACCGGACCAGCGATGGGCCGCCAATCCGCTGAAGTACCGGTCGATCACGGCGGCGGCGTTCTTCGAGGCCCGCCTGCGGACGGTCAGGCTGGACGCAGCGGCCTGACATACCGGGGTCTGGACGTCGCTCCCCGGAAGGCCCACGGCCGACCCGGCCAGGCGCCTGAGCGCCACGCAGGATCAGCCGGGGTGGTTCGGTTCGGGGGCCCACCCTACGTACACGGGAAGACCATCGTGGGCGGTGGGTGCAAACTCGCCTCGCTCATCCCGCTGATGCTGGGCACGGTCGCCCGCGCTCGGCGTCTTCAACACCGTCGTGCTCAACACCTGCGAGCGACGCCGCGCCCTGGGCATGCTCACGTCCATCGGGATGACACCCCGTCAGGTCATCGGGATCGTGGTGACGTCGATGGCTGCGCTCGGCGTCGTCGTCGGCGTGCTCGGCGTGCCCCTGGGCGGCGCCGCGGCGAGGCAGCGCACTGCTTCCGTGACCGGCCAGGCCGAGGAGACGCAGCGGTTCGCCGAGCAGGCGATCGATCTGCTCCGCACACCACCCAGGACACGAGCGTTCATCGGCGTGGTGAGCGCTGCCGGAGCACTGAGCGCGGGCAACGTGGACGAAGCCGTATCGGTTGCAACTGCGGCGATCGGCCAGGCCGGCTCATTGCAGTCCGGCCGGTATCTGCGATACGTCTCCGACTTCCACCGGTCGCTCTCCGAGCGGCACGCCGCGCAGCGTCAACGTCAGGACTCGTCACTCGTCGGCAATCTCCTGAGACTCAGCAACGTTCTGCATGAGCCGTATGGTCATCTGAGGGTTGCGCACAGGAGAGACGGATCGACACATGCTCATCCTCGAGTGGCTGGCCGAACAGGCAGCAGACCTGCTCGGTGGCCTGATCAGCGAGCGGGTGAGGCGGCGCCGAACGGTCGAACTGAACTGGAAGCGCATCGCAGCATTCCAGGCGGGCCGGAAAGTCCGTATCCCGTGCGCCCTGCGTCACGTTCGCAGCGAGGACTCACGATGGCGGCATGGCAACCTCAGACTGGCCCAGGGCGCCGGCGCCTGGACCCCCCGACTCCACCGGGAGCCGACCGTGACGGTCAACCGCAGGACCGCCATCGGACAGTCCGGCAGACGCGTGACCGGCCACGAGTCGTTCAGGCTCAATCCGAGACTGGTCGTACTCTCCTATCGGGTGGCCGATGACGTCATCGAACTCGGTGTGCGCAAGCGTGACCTTGCCATTCTGGGCCGGGCCATCGAACTCCCCCCACAACCAGGTGAGCATCAGCCATCACGTCCCGGTGTTATGCGGCTGACCGGCCCATACTCCGGTCCATCAGCTCACCGAGATGGTCAGCACGTCGTACCCGACGCTCATCGTCCCGGGCTCGGTCAGAACGGCCGCCAGCCAGGGGACGGCTCGCCGCGCAGCGTCCGCATCCGGACCTGGTGCTCGTCGGCGATCTCACTATGTCACTCGACAACATCTGACCTGCCGTCATCGTGAGCGACAAGATCAAGTGACGGTGTCACCTTGTCGCTCGGGAGCTGGATCACGCTCGCCGCGCTACCGTGCCCACTCGCGCGCGCGCACGGCCTGAGCATGCGCATGATCGTCACGTGGTCAAGCGGCTGATCGGTGGATGACCTGCGCACGCCCTGAGCGCGAAACCAGCTCACCGCGCGGTAGAGGAGCCCGGCGACAGTGGCGTCTCGTTCGTCGGGCAGCGCCTCGACGTAGGCCAGCCGGAGTGATCGTCCATGGCGACGTGCGGGTAGTCGTGGCCGATCCCGCGCCCGCGGACGGCTTCGCCGCGGCCGTGGACCCGCCAGCCCTCGGGTACCCGAGCGAGTTTCTTGACATCGACGTGCGGCAGTTCGCCGGGTGCGTGTCGTTGGTAGCGGGTGGTGGAGTGCTGGCGACGCACGGGTTGACCGGTGATCGCGGCCAGGTGGGGCATGTGGTGGCGGCGTAGGACCCGCCCGACGGTGGAGGGACCAGGCCCAGTTGCCCGGCGGCCAGGAATACCGGGCCGCTGTGGGTGTCGCGGCGCTGCCGGCATTGAACGGCCACTGAGGCCGACAGCGGGGCCGCGCGGGTACATCTCGCGGCCCCCCGGTGGTGTGTACGCCCGGTAGGCGTCCGGGAACCGTGGGCGGCTTTATTGGAAGTTAAGGAAAATTCTCTAAGAATAGACCCCCTGTGTGGTGGTAGCGTGCGAGATACGTCCGCCGGGTTACCGGACTGTATTGACGTTGTCCCTTTGTCGGAGAGTCTTTGTGCTCTTATCCGAGTGGTGTCCTGATGCGACGCTGCGCTGGCCGGCCAGGACGGGAGCCCTTGGCCGCTCAGTGAGGGGAACACCAATGGGAGAACCATTATCGGCGAGAGCACGCTGCCGGCGGAGACCGCTGCGTCACGTTTCGATCGTCGTGTCGTGTCTGCTGATGATTGCCGGTCTCGCCGTGGCGGCGTCCGCCGCGACGGGTACGACCACAGTGTCCGGCGTGACCTTCCCGTTCAACGGGGTGTGGTTGGAGTCCGGTGACGGCGGCCATTTCTGGGATGCCAGCGGCAATGGGCTGTGCCGCATCGATCCCACGGCCGACGGCGGCTTCGTGGAGAACGCGGGTACCTGTGACGTCCAGTCCAAGAAACCCACCCAGGCCGTGGTCGGCAAGCAGCGTGCGGACGGCACGTACTTCGTCTACGCGGCGGACATGTCCAGCAAGAGCGGTGGCCCGGTCCGGCTGACCTACGACCCCACCGCGGACGGCGGCCAGGGCGCGATCGTGGCCAACAGCGGCACGTTGTTGGGCGGCCTGAACACGGTCGGCTTCTTCGCCGACCAGGCCGGCAACTTCAAGAACTCGTCCGTCGCGCTCGGCCCCTGTGATGCTGCCGTCACCGGCCCGTGCACGGCCCTGTACCTCGCGTTCGAGCGGTCGAAGAAGATCGAGCGGATCAACTTCGTCGACCAGCCTCCTGCCGCCCAGTCGATCGAGACGATCTCCACCACCACCGACCCCCGCAAGGGCGTTCGGTTCGGCATCGGAGACTTCCACAACGCCGACGGCACCGACGACCTCTACCTGGACGAACTCGGCGGCAACGGCGTCTCCATGCTGAAGGACGTCGCGCACTGCGCGCCCTCGGAGGGCTCGCCCGACCCGACCGTGGTCAACCCGCCGGTGAACCAGGCCGGTGGCTGCGGCGCGTCCGTGGTCGGCGGCATCACCACGAACTTCCCGCAGGGCATGGCCGTGCAGAACAACGCGGACGGCACCGGCCGGTACATCTACGTCGCGGACTCGCCGCGCAACGGTGCCGCGACCGTGCTGCGCTACCACCCGGACACCGGGTTCCAGGACGTCGTCTCCAGTAAGGTCACGCCGTACCAGTCGCTGCTCAACCCTGGCGAGACGGTGTCCACCTACACCTTCGTGCTCGGGCTCGCGGTCAACCCGCACAACGGTGACCTGTTCATCGGCGACGACCCGACGTTCGCGATCCTGGTCAACCCGCCGGTCGGCAAGGGCCACATCTTCACGATCGCGGGCGACGCCACGCTGACCGCCCCCGCGGACTGCACCGGCACCGCGACGATCCAGTGCACCCAACCGCCACCGCCGAGCACGGTGACACCGCAGCTCTACGCCTACGGCATGACCGCACCCAAGGGCGGCACGACGTTCATCCCCAGTGACGACGGCGGGCACGTCTGGGCGGCCGACCACTCCCAGGGCCTGTGCCGGATGGACGTGGTGGCCCAGGCACCCGGCCTGCACGCCTACAACTCGGCCACGTGCGACGACGGCACGCTGCTCGGCTCGGGCGGCCAGACGGCGTACGACGACTCGGTCGTGCCCGGCACCACCAACCAGCACTACCTGTACGTGGCACAGAACGACCACCTGTCTCCTGGTGTCATCCGGTTCACCTTCGACCCCTCCGCGGACGGCGGCGCCGGTGGCCTGGTGGCGGGTTCGGGCGTGATCATGGCGCCCAATGCCGGACTCGGCGGCGACAAGGCCAACGGCCTCGCCCTCGGACCGTGCAAGCCCGGCGCGGCCGCCACGTGCAAGCACTCGCTGTACGTCGCCGGACTGCTGGACGGCTTCGTTCGCCGGATCAACAACCCGGAGGACGACCCCCGCAACCAGACCGTGGACGTGGTCGCGATGACCACCGAGCAGCGGGCCGGCGTCGCCGGCCGTGGCATCAACGGCTCGATGGGCATGATCGGCGACGATCTCTACCTGCCGGAGAACCAGGGCTTCACGGTGGTCAAGAACATCTCGACCTGCCCGGCCAACAACCAGGTGTGCGCGACCGTGCCGCTGAACATCGGCCAGTTCGGGTTCATCTTCGGCTCGGCCGTCGGCGTGGACGCCAACCCGCAGCACAGCGCGGCGGGCCTGGTGTACGCGGCGATCTCGCCGGGAGCGGCGAACGCGACGGTCTACCAGTACGACGTCGCCACCAACACCTCGCGGATCTACGCCACACGAGGGCAGATGCCGGCTGCCGGGTCGGCTGAGGCCACTGTGTACTGCACCACCACCTGCACCCGGCCGGTCGACCCGGCCAACCCGCCGGGTGGGTTCGGCAACTTCCGGTTCGCCCAGGGCATCATGGTCGACCCCCGCACCGACGATCTGGGTGGTGGCACGGTCTATCTGTCCGAGGACGCCTTCGCGGGCGCCCGCGGTGGTCGTGGCCACACGTGGTTCGCGCCGTTCGTTCCCTATCCCAGTGGCGTGACCCCGGTCCCGCTGCCCATTCCGGCACCATCGCCGGGCAGCCACACGTGTGCGATCACGATCCCGGTGCCGGCGCTGTCCAGCGGCCAGACCTACTGGGTGCAGCTCACCGCGCACGCGGACGGTCAGCTCGGCTCGACCTGGCAGTTGCCGGTGCCGCAGTCCGCGCAACTCCTGCTCTACCCGGGCAATCCGTTCACCGGCCTGGCCGACCCCGTGTCGACCGGCGCCAAGGGCGGTGCGATCGCCAAGCAGGTGTCGTCCAACACCACGTCGTTCTCCATCAGCACGGCACCCACGACCGAGACGGCCGGCACCTACACGGTGCAGTTCTTCAACGCCAGCAACTCCTTCGGCGCCACCACCGCGACGGTCAACTACACCAATGACGCCGCGACCCAGTGCGCGGCATCCCCACTGGTCGGCCACATCATCAACTGACGTAGCCGGCCGGTCGCCCACCGCGTCATTCCCCAGGATGGCGCGGTGCGGCGTGCGTCGGGTCAGGCGTCGCGGGTGCCGGTCTGCCAGGTGCCGACAACCGACAGCCGATGTTCGTACACACTCCGGCTGACCAGGCGATTCCCGGACTGGACAACAAGTGCCCGTCGGACACCCTACGAGAGCAGGTGGTTACTCAGCGGTCAACTCCGATACAGTCAATGTTCGCGCCATCGTGGCCGAACCGGTCATTGTCCACCGACATACTCAACTGGCGTGCCGCTCAAGTCCCAGATCGATGATCGAGGAGGAGAATACCTTGCGAGCCGCCAGCGTTTTCCACGCATTCCACACCTCCGGCCTGGTCCGCACCTGCCTGGTCGCGGCCGGGACAGCAGCACTCGTGTCCGGTACGGTCGCGCCGACCGGCGGCGCCACGGCGATCGTGCCGCCCAGGTTCGATCACATCGTGGTGGTGATGGAGGAGAACCATTCCTTCAGCGACATCATCGGCAGTTCCTCGGCCCCCTACATCAACTCCCTCGCCACACAGGGGGCCTCGTTCACCGATTCGTTCGCGATCACCCACCCGAGCCAGCCCAACTATGTCGCCCTGTTCTCCGGTGCCACACAGGGACTGACCAGCGACACCTGCCCGCACACGTTCTCGGTGAACAATCTCGGCAACGAGGTACGCGGCGCGGGCCTCTCGTTCACCGGATATTCCGAGAGCATGCCCTCGGACGGCTTCACCGGCTGCACGTCCGGTGAATACGCGCGCAAGCACAGTCCATGGACGAACTTCAGTGATCTGCCTGCCACCACCAACCTCCAGTTCACGCACTTCCCGACGACGACGGCCGGTTTCGCCGCACTGCCGACGCTGTCATTCGTGATCCCGAACCTCCTCGACGACATGCACGACGGCACGATCGCGCAGGGTGACACCTGGCTGCGCAGTCACATCGACGCCTATGCACAGTGGGCCAAGACGAACAACAGTCTGCTGGTGGTGACCTGGGACGAGGACGACAGCAGCATGTCCAACCAGATCCCGACGCTGTTCGTCGGCGCGCACGTCACTCCGGGCAACTACACCGAGAAGATCAACCACTACACCGTCCTGCGCACTGTCGAGGACTCCTACGGGCTGGGCCACCTGGGCAGCAGCGCCACCGCCACCCCGATCACCGACGTGTGGAACTGACCCAGCCACCATCGATCGGCGCACCAACGCGGGACTTGGCAACACGCGACCGCCCCCGAACGGCTACGAGGGACAGGTCCGCGAGCACGAGCACCACCGGGACCGGCCGGCTGGTCAGTTGGCGGCGGGCCTGTGGCTCCCGCCCCCGACTGGTCCCCGTGCGAGGACCGTCGGGGGCGGCTCGTCCACCCGCGGTCAGCGGCCCGATCGGTCGAGTGCTGGAAGGACCTGGGCGTGGTCGGTGCGTACCGCCTGCAAGGAGTTCGGTCGTCAGGCTGCCGTGCGTACTGGGCGACGCCGATGTCGAGATGCAGAATCTGCGGTGGCACGGCGGCCGGGTGTGTGCGAACGGCTGGATGCCTGGCGTGTCAACCGGAGGCGGCGCTGGTGGGCTCGGTGAGTGGCGGGCCCTGCCGAAGCGCAGGGCCGCCCTTGCTGGGCCATCGACCGTGCGGGTCCTGGGGGTTGGGCGATATTCCGTCAGGCGAGGTTCAGCGTGGTGTCGTCGACCACGAAGGATGTTTGGTCGATGGAGTCCTCCGCTCCGGTGAAGGTCAGGGTCACCGTCTGGCCGGCGAACGAGGCGAGCGAGAAGCTGTGCTGTGTGTAGCCGGTGACCGCGTTCAGGTTGGTGAACGTGCCCAGGGTCGAGAGCACCGAGCCGGCCGCGTTGAGCACCTGGAGCTGCAGCTTGTCGAACGCGGTCGTGTTGCTCGTCTCGGCGGTGTCGATGTGCAGCCAGAACGTCAGTGAGTACGTGGTGCAGCCCGCGGGCAGTGTGACGGCCTGGGACAGCGTGTCGGTGTGGGTGGTGCCGTAGCCGTCCATCCACGCGTCCCACGATCCGGTGCGCGCCGGCTCCGTTGTCCGATTGCTGATCACACCGCTGGTCGTGGCCCAGGGTGCCGCGGTGCCCGTCTCGAAGCCGGGATTACCCAGCAGTTGCGCTGCCGTGCAGGTGCCGCCGGTGCCCGCTGCCGCGACTGTCCAGGTGAACTGGGTCGACCCGCTGTGCGCTGCCCCGTCGCGCGCGGTCACGGCCACGCTGTTCATGCCGGCCGTGGCCGGCGTGCCGGAGATCAGGCCGGTGGTCGAGTTGATCGACAGTCCGGCGGGCAGGCCGGTCGCACTGTAGGTGAGCGCGCTGCCCGCGCTGTCGGTCGCCGCGATCTGGAGGCTGGCCGACCGGCCGACCGTGCTGGTCTGCGCGCCGGGGTTGGACACCGTCACCGTGCTGGTGGCGGCGCCGAACTGCACGTCGAGCACCGCGTGCAGCTCGATACCGTTGGGTGCGACACCGGTCTGGCCGTGCAGGAAGTCGAAGAACCCGACGCCGGTGATGGTCACCGGGACGTTCGCGGTCTGGAAGCTGGCGGTGGGCGAGAACTTCGCGGTGAACTCGTTGCGCGCCTTCGCGATCCCGGCCGCCAGTGGACTGCCGGCACCGACGCACGCCGGGTCGGGGATCTCCGCGATCATCGTGTGCGTGCCATCGGAGAGCACCAGGTGGAAGTCCGAATCGGTCTCCAGCTTGTACTCCACCAGTGTCGCCTGCACCTGGAACACCGTCGTCTCGGTGGGCGTGATCCGGTTGTTCGCCGGCAGCGACGCCGGCTGGGCAAGGCCGCCCAGGAAGGCGATCGACGTCGACGTGGTCGACGCCAGGTTGATCTTGGCGGTGTCCGCGTCGGTGCCGGTCTTGACCGACCACCGTTCCACGCCGCAACTCGCGGTGACCGCGCCCGCGTGCGGCACCGTCGCCTCGCGCTCCTCCTCGTCACCGGTCGGGTTCTCCCGAACGGCGGCACCTTCGCCGTCCGCGTCCTCGTCGACGCCGTCGGCGGGATGGACCTTGAGCCGCTCGGAATGCGCCGCGGCCGCCACCGCCGGACGAACCGATGCCGCCGCGGTCCGGTTGGGCGACGCGATTGCCGCCGCACCGAGCAATAAGGCCAATCCCACCAGACCAACAATGACAACGGTTGACAACTCGGATGACTTGACACCGCGCATGACGGCCTCCGAACCCGAACGGGTTGCCACATAGGGGGTTGAGCGAGCCACGTGCAGTGTGCGGGCAGTGTTGGGCCGAAAGAACCACCACGAGATGAATGACCGTTGACAGAACCCCCGCCGGCATTCGGCTGACACTCGTGGACTTGGTCGAGCGAGGGCGCGAAAGATGGCCGGAGCGGCACAAACGCTGCTGTTGCGATGAGTCCGAGGGAGGATGCGAATGATCTCCGCACGATTCGGCGGATTGTTGTCGGTCTGCACGGCCATCCTGATGATCGCCTTCGTGACAACCGCGGGGGCGGCCCAGTCGGGGGTCGTCCGGGTCAGCGACGACCCGTTCACCAGCACGACGGCACCCACCGGCCAGCACAAAACCGAGGTCGAGCCGGACACCTACGCGTTCGGTTCGACAGTGGTCACGGCGTTCCAGGTCGGCCGGATCGCCAACGGCGGCGCGAGCAACGTCGGCTTCGCGGTGTCCCGCAACGGCGGCCACTCGTGGTCGCACGGATTCCTGCCCGCCACCACCGACGCCGCCACACCGCCCGGCCCGTTCGTGGGCGGCAGCGACGCGTCGGTCGCGTTCGACTTCCGCCACCACACCTGGCTCATTTCGTGGCTGGGTCTGCACGAACTGGGTGGCGGGATCGTCGATGTCATGGTCAGCCGGTCCACCGACGACGGGCGCACGTGGGGCGCGCCGGTATCGGTCGCGGCGACCGGCACGTTCTTCGACAAGAACTGGACCGCCTGCGACAACACGCCGGCCAGCCCGTTCTTCGGCCACTGCTACACCGAGTTCGACAACGCCGGCCTACGCGACCTGGAGCAGATGTCCACATCCACCGACGGCGGAATAACCTGGAGCCTGCCCGCGACAACGGCGGACGGCGTGCACGGCCTCGGTGGCCAGCCGGTGGTCCAGCCCAATGGCCGGGTCGTCGTACCGTTCGAGGGCATCACCCGCCCCGGCGGCATTCGCTCGTTCACCTCCGACGACGGCGGACTGACCTGGAACGCCTCCACACTCATCGCGACCATCAGCACCCATGAGGTCGCCGGCGACATCCGCACCTCACCTCTGCCCTCGGCCGAGGTCAGCAAGGACGGCACGGTCTACGTGGTGTGGCAGGACAACCGGTTCGAGCCCGACGGCGCGGCCAACGACATCGTGCTCAGCACGTCGACCGAGGGCACCACTTGGTCACCGGTCAAGCGCATTCCCATCGACCCGGTGGGCAGCGGTGTCGACCACTTCATCCCAGGGCTGGGCGTGGGCGGTGACTCGGCGGGACCGCGCACCCAACTGGCGTTGACCTACTACTTCTACCCGTCGGCCGACTGCACCGCGGCAACCTGCCAGTTGGAGGTCGGCTTCACGTCGTCGCGCGACGCGGGCCGGCACTGGGCGACACCGCGGACACTGGCCGGACCGATGCAGTTGGACTGGCTGGCCGCCACCACCCAGGGCGTCATGGTCGGCGACTACATCTCCACCTCGATCCTGGCCGGCCAACACCGGGCGGTACCGGTCTTCGCCGAGGCGACCCCGCCCACCGGCTCGGTGTTCGACCAGCCGATGGCCGGTGTCCGGGAAACGGTCACCGGTGGCGGCATCCCCATGGTCGACGACCCGGTGCTGTTCACCGGCGGCTCCGCACCGATCGACCCCGACACGGCTCCAGCGGCCGGACCGACCGCGTTCTGATCAACCCTGACACAAAGATCCGGTCCGCCCGCGCGGCGATCGTGATCGCCACTCGACCAGGAGATCACCGGGGCGCAGTCACGATCACTGAACCCGCTACCCCAGAACAGGACGACGACCACCACCACACGGGCGCGGCCAGGGCTACAATGACCCCGATACGCGCCCGTGACCAGGGATAAGTCCCCGGTTCGCACAGTGTGGGAGTAGTGGGCTGATCCGGTGAGTGCCTCCCCGCCGGCCTCGGACCCTGGCGTCGAGAGGACCGCGCTGCTGCGTCGGGGAGTTCGCCTGGAATACGCCACGCTGGGCTGGAACGTGGTGGGCCTGGCGGTGCTTGCCTTCACCGCGCTGGCCGCGCGGTCGGTCGCGTTGGCCGGGTTCGGCCTGGACTCGCTGATCGAGATCGGCGCCTCGATCGTGGTGCTCTGGGAACTGTCCGACACCCACGCCGGCCGACAGCAGCGGGCGCTGCGCCTGATCGGCGTCGCGTTCGCCCTACTGGCGGTCTACCTCACCGTCCAATCCAGCATCGTGCTGGCCACTGGCTACCACCCCGGTCACAGCCCGGCCGGGATCGGCTGGACCGCGATCACCGCCGCCGTGATGTTCGCCCTGGCCGCCGGCAAGGCCGCAACCGGCGCGGCACTGGACAACCCAGTGCTACGCACCGAAGGCCGCGTCACCTTGGTGGACGGCATCCTCGCCACCGCGGTACTGGCCGGACTGATCGGCAACGCCGCGCTGGGCTGGTGGTGGGCCGACCCCGCCGCCGGCTACGTCCTGGTGTTCTACGCCGTCCGCGAGGTCCGCGCCATCGTCACCGACCGGCACGCCGAGCAACGCTGATGCCGGTCCTCACGCTCCTGGCGTTCGTGCTGCCGCTCGGGCTGGACTGTTTCGCTGTCGCCGCCGCGATCGGCGCCACCGGCAAGCTGCCGGCGTGTGTGCGGTGGCGGATCTCCGTGCTGTTCCTGGTGTTCGAGGCCGGTATGCCGTTGATCGGCGTCGCGGTTGGCGCGCCGGTGGCCCACGCGATCGGTGACACCGCCGACTACCTGGCCGCCGCCGCGGTGATCGCCATCGGCGCCTGGATGCTGCTGCACGGCGACACCGATGGCGAGGATGAGAAGGCCGACAAGCTCATCAGCGCCCACGGTGTCGCGCTGCTCGGGCTGGGCCTCAGTATCAGCCTGGACGAGTTGGCCGTCGGCTTCGGCCTCGGTCTGACGCGCCTGCCGCTGATCCCGGTGATCCTGGCTGTGGGCGCCCAAGCCTTCGCTGTCGCTCAACTGGGCATGCTGCTGGGTAGTCGGATCGCCGAACGCTGTCGCGAAGCCGCCGAACGCCTCGCCGGCATCGTCCTGATTGGTCTGGGCCTGTTTCTGGTCAGGCAACGGCTGCTGGCCTGATCCGATTCATCGCCGAAGGGCACACTGCGACCGTCATCGACGCGCGTCGCTGTGCTTGGTGCGGCGAAGCTCTATGACCAGTCCGGTGTCGTGCGGCGAATGCGCCCGGCTGGCAGTTGGTGGTCGGGAGGGACGGGGTCACCGTTCCCAGCAGGAGGCGACCTCCGTTGATAGCCGCGTCCCGCATGGTGGTGATGACGGTCCGGCCGAGCTTCTTCCGTAGGACTGCACGTAGGTGTCCACGATCTCGATGCCCCTCGTCGTCGAACGCCGGTACCCGCAGTTCGTCCCGGGAGAAACCTTACGGCGCCGCCTGGCCAGGGCGGCCAGCAGCGCACATTCGCGGGTCGACAGCACCACTGGGCGTCCGGCAGGTGCCGGACGCCCGGTGGTGGGTCAGAACACCGGTACCGAGAGGGGACCGAAACTGGCCGTCTGCAGGCTGTCCATGTCCTGCAGGGCCGGGGTGCCGCTGGTGAGTGGCTGTCGATACAGGACGGCGACTGTCTGACCGGCGGTCAGTGGTGCGCCGTCGAACGTGATGTCGACGATCGCGTTCAGTGGCGGCGAGTCGTCGGTGATCGAGACGCCGGTGACGGTGCGGGAGACTCCGTCCACGGTGACCGAGAACCGGCTGGTGTCCGGCGTGCCCTGCGCGGTGGTCAGCATCTCCTGGTCGAACTGCAGTGCGACGTCGTTGGCGTCGGTGTCGGCCTCGGTGGCGCCGGTCAGCGCGGGCGGGGTGTCGGGTTTGCCGGTGGGGTTTTGCGCCGTGGGCCCTTGCGAGCCGGAGGGCGTCGTCCAGTAGCCGGTGTTGGTGCAGGTGATCGGTGTGGGTGAGGTTCTGGTGGCCACGTAGCTGAAACCGTGGGTCACGCCCGAGGTGTTGGGGACGTTGCCCTCGGTGGAGAAGCCGCCCTCGGT